>PBHS01000050.1 GCA_002719575.1 Gammaproteobacteria bacterium
CAGATTCAGTAGTCTTTGGCATGCAATACGCTGCATTCAACCAGCGTTGCCAAGCCTTTGTCTTGGCTCCCCAACTAGACCCGCACTTGCGCTGAAGATTTGTGATCCTGCCCTTTCGACTCTCGAGGTCTCTGACTAATTATTGTCGGCATTTTCACGTGGAACATCAAGTGTGTCGCCGTGGAACATTGTCACACCGTGAATTTAATTGTGTTGGCGCAGGGCTGATCGTGAGTACAACCGCTACTAACAGCGACGTCAAGGGGATTTAAGCCGTCGAATCTCACGAATTTGCAGCGCCGTGCGGAACATGACCAGTTGCTACGTGATGTCGCGCAGATTCACAGTGGCCTTGTTGATCATCGAAAAACACGTCAGCGTCAAAGGCTTGAAGAAACTCACCTTTTGCCAGCCCCCCAAGAAAAAGAGACTCGTCAATCCTAATATCCCAGGCACGTAAAGTGCGCACCACCCGCTCGTGGGCCGGGGCCGCTCTTGCAGTCACCAGGCAGGTTCTGATTGGAGTTTCGCCAGATGGAAAGGCCCGCTGAAACTGCTGTAATGCGTGCAAAAATGGCTTGAATGGCCCGCCCGCGAGTGGCTGAGACGCGGCGTCACGTTCATTTTGAGTGAAAGCCTCTAGTCCTCGGTTCTTAAATATTTTTTCTGAATCGTCTGAAAACAGAACCGCGTCCCCATCGAACGCGATTTTGAGGATTTGCTCTTCTGTGTTGGTTTTTACTGAAGGCAGAATCGTCGCGGCAGCCACGCCCAATTCCAGAGCCTGCCGTACATCCGCGCCATCGGTAGACAAAAATAAATGGCTATTAAAAGCCTGAATATAGCGATACGGGCTGTCACCGCTGCAGAACGCAGCTCGCGTTATGTTTAGATTATAATGTTCTATTGAATTAAACACTCTCAGCCCTGTATCAGCGCTGTTTCGCGACAGAAGAATGACTTCGACTGGAGATCTTTCAATTAGTTTGTTCAGGTTCAGCAATTTCTCGACAAGATGAAAAGCCACGCCTGGCAGTAACGGTTCATCTTCATGCTTGATCTGGTACCTCTGGTAAGCCGCAAGCCCTTGCTTTTCATATATTGCGTGGCTTTCTGCAAGATCAAAGAGTGCGCGGGATGAAATCGCTATAACTAGGGGGTCAATATCGGGAAATGTCACGGAAACCACCAACAACAGCAGAACGGATGGAGTGTATCAGACCGCGCCGCAAAGTGCCTTGACACCACGAAACCGGGCCGTTCATAAAGCATTGAAATTCTATGGGCCCCGCTTCAGTTAAGAGCTTGAATTGAGTTCATAGCAAACGCCAGTGCCAGCTAGGCCGCAGTAGCCGCCAGGGTTTTTGGCAAGATACTGTTGATGATAATCCTCGGCGTAGTAAAAGTTGCATAAAACACTGATTTCTGTAGTTATAGTACCGAAAGACTTATCAAGTAACGCCTGTTGAAATTGCCTCAGGCTTGCGGTGGCAACGTCAGACTGATCAGCATCTGTACAATATATCGCAGAACGATATTGTGTACCCAAATCATTTCCTTGCCGCATGCCTTGCGTGGGATCATGGGCCTGCCAGAATACTGCGAGTAAATGTTCATACGTTATGAGTTCGGGATCATAAAAAACCAATACGACCTCTGTGTGACCTGTTTTACCGCTACAGACGTCTTCATAGCTTGGGTTTTTTGTGATCCCCCCTGCATAACCTACTGCTGTGCTGAATACCCCATGCAATTCCCAGAAAAGACGTTCTGCGCCCCAAAAACAGCCCAAGCCAAACACTGCCTTTTTCAGATTTGCTGGCACGGGCTCTTCGATCGGATTCCCGTTGACAAAATGCTCTCGGGTAAACTGGTTTGGATAGGCCCGGTCGGGCAATGCGGTCTCGATAGAAGGTAGCTCAACTGGTTTCTTACTCGTGCCAAAAAACATATCTTCTTTCCTTTTGAATTAGGACCATCTGATGGAGGGATTATCAGCTAGGTCGCTTATCGGCTCGCATTGTGTGTCCAAGGCAATTGCCTTGATGAGTCCTCACTTCGCTAGCAGTCTTTTAAATGCATTGCAACGTGACCGGGGTGTCTTGTTAAGACTCCGCCTCAAGTCAGCTTTGTTACTGCTCCATGTTAGCAACGGTTCGAGAGGCAACTCTGGTTTGCTTTCAACACATCACGCCTGAGATGATAGTCCATATTTTCCTAAACTTATTAACATTCGAAATTTAAGGGAGCAACGAACGATGATTCCACGACTTCCAAGTAATCACTACTCGGCTTTTTTTACTGAATTGGAGGAGTTTCGGGTGACTCGCGAATCTCATGGACTTGAAAATACCGAAACTCGGGGCTTTAGGGTAGATCTTCTACTCGCCTTTTTGCTGGCGTTAGCGACATGTCAATCTGCTGCAGCTCCGGATATCATGCAAGCAACGCGATCAGAAAACCTGCAAGACTTCACCGAATTACAAGACGCTGGACGCTTGAGCCAATTAGCTGATAACAACACTGAAATCCGACCCTTTAAAATAGAGGTGGATGAATCTGCAATCGATGATTTGCGAGCACGTTTGGCGTTGGCCCGATTACCAGATAAAATATCGGGGAGCAGCTGGGACTACGGCACCGATCTGAGCTATCTGTCAGAGCTCCTTGACTACTGGCAAGCTGACTTTGACTGGCCCGCGCAGCAAGATGCTCTGAATGAATTTAACCAATACAAAACCACGCTGGATGCCATAAACCTTCATTTCATCCATCAAGAGTCCGATCATGCCGGCGCTATTCCTCTGCTGTTGCTGCATGGTTGGCCGGGATCAATCAGCGAGTTTCAAAAAATCATCCCAGCATTGACTAACCCCGAGCTACATGGAGGTGGCACGGCTGATGCCTTTCACGTAATTGCCCCGTCATTACCGGGCTTTGGGTTTTCGTCCGCGCCCAAAAACCCTGGTTTTGGTCCTGAACAGATGGCTCTAACATTTGCTGCGTTGATGGAGCGATTGGGATATGAGCGCTATGCGCTTGCAGGTGGTGATTGGGGGGCGATCATAAACCGTCATCTCGCGAATCACTATCCAGAGCGCCTAATCGGTTTGCATTCGAACATGGTGCTTGCTAATCCTCCTTCCGACCCTGTGCGGAGGGATGCGGTTCCATCTGATGAAGCAGAAAAGGTAGAGGCCAGACGCTCTTTCATGCGAAACGAAATGGGCTATCAGCAGATACAAGGCACCAAGCCGCAGACCCTTGGCTATGGTTTGAATGACTCCCCCGCGGGGCTGGCTGCCTGGATTGTCGAAAAGTTTCACGGATGGAGTGACTTGCCGCAGGGAAGCCAGGGCAATTTGGGCAACAATTTCAGTAAAGATGAGATTCTGACTAATATTTCAATTTATTGGTTTACCGGCAGCATTACCTCTTCGATGCGGATCTACTATGAGAACCGAAATAATACTCTTTTGAAACCGCTCGAATTTATCAATGTGCCTACAGGTGCCGCAATATTTCCTGCGGAGATCTATATTCTGCCGAAAGCCTGGGTTGAGGCTGCGTATGACCTCAGACATTGGACTGTAATGCCGAAAGGGGGACATTTCGCAGCGCTCGAGCAGCCAGAATTTTACGTAAAGGATTTACGGGACTTTTATAAAAAATTACGTTGAATCGCTGTTTAAAATCATTTGGAGAAAGCTAAAACATGCACGCCCTTCATCAACAGCCATCTGAGATAAAAGGCATACTGGCATGGATCGAACGCGCTGGAAATCGGCTTCCAGATCCAGTTTTCATTTTTTTTTATTGCATCGCTTCAGTCGTCGTGATCAGCGTTGTCTTATCGGCCATCGGGGTGTCAGCGATCCATCCAACACAGGTCGACGATTTAGGCAACGCGATCACAATTAGCGCAGAGAGCCTTCTGTCCACGGATAACATTCGGCGCTTACTGGTTGAGATGCCAGAGACATTTGCCGAATTTCATCCCCTTGGATATGTCCTTGTGGTGATGTTGGGCGCGGGAGTTGCCGAGCGCACGGGGTTGTTTGCCTCTGTGATGTCTGGGGCCGTGACACGAGCGCCCACAAGCCTTCTTACTCCGGTTGTTGCCCTGATTGGGATGGTCGGAAATCTAGCGGCGGACGCCGCGTATGTCGTTCTAATTCCGCTGGCCGGTGTGATTTTTTCTGCGGCTGGACGTCATCCTATCGCTGGTATTGCCGCCGCTTTTGCCGGCGTCTCGGGAGGCTTCTCAGCTAATCTTCTTCCCGGACAACTTGACGCTTTGCTGTTCGGTATCACAGAGGCAGCGGCAGAGTCTGTTCTGCCGACATGGGACGCGAATATTGCTGGTAACGCCTACTTTATTGTTGGTATGACGTTCGCTTTCCTGCCGGTGATCTGGCTAGTTACTGATAAACTCATCGAGCCTCGTCTGTCAGCCGTAAGTCGAGCAGATGAAGGAGGCCGTTCGATACAGAACCCAAAAGAGGCTAAAGCACCGCTTCTGCCCGATGAGATTCGCGGGCTAAAGCGGGCAGGACTAGCGTGTTTTGTAATAGTTTTGATCTGGATTATGCTATGTGTGATACCTGGCACACCTTTGATAGATCAAGCGGCCAATCCCGAAGCACGTCTAAATCCTCTGTTTCGGTCTCTGGTTGCAGGATTTTTTGTCCTGTTTCTGGCTACCGGCTGGGCTTACGGTTCCGCCTCAGGGTCCGTTCAATCTCATCGCGATGTCGTTCGAATGATGAGTGAGGCCATGAGCGACCTCTCGTACTATCTGGTCCTGGCTTTTGCTGCGGCGCATTTTGTCGCAATGTTCAATTGGTCTAACCTTGGATTAATATTCGCTATAAAAGGGGCTGGAATACTTCAAGGTTCCAGTCTGCCAGACTCCCTCCTCTTAGCTTTAATCATTTTGTTCGGCGCATCGATCAATTTATTTATCGGTTCAGCCAGCGCGAAGTGGGCCTTATTAGCTCCGGTTCTGGTGCCGATGTTGATGTTGATCGGCCTGAGCCCGGAAATGAGTACTGCGGCGTATCGGGTTGGAGACGGCGCGACCAATATAATCACGCCTTTGATGCCCTACTTCCCTCTAATTCTTGTATTTTGTCAGAGATGGCAAAAGGATTTTGGACTCGGCAGTCTGGCAGCTACCATGCTGCCATATTCGTTGCTACTACTCTTATCTGGTATTTTTATCACTATGGTGTGGGTAATTTTCGAGATCCCCCTCGGCCCCGGCGCAGCAGTGGAATTCAAGCTGTAGCCGCAGTTTAGGCAGAATTTCGGGACGCGTTGATGTTGCCAAAAAGACTCCTCACAATCATTTTTTCATATGTTTGCAATAGTCTTGACTGATCCTCCGCTATCTCGGAGCTGGCGAGATCGTTGACTCGGGTAAGCGCATACTGCTGAATTACAAGAAGCGGCAGTACGACATTCATCCGTAGTTTTATGCTTGCTTGACCAGTCGGATTGTCTTCGAGAAGCTCTTGTTGATTTGACACCTTTAGCGCCATTTCTTTGCTAAGCTCATATTCCTGCTTGATTAGGCTCCAGAACTCACCGAACCTTTCATTTTTTTCCATGTGGGCGGTGAGCTTAAAGATGCTTTTGCACATACTTTGCATACTGTTGCTGATCATCGCCTCGAAAAATTTTGACTCACGGTATAGTGATTGATATTGACCAAGCTGACCCTGTTCTTCAATATTTTTTAGCGCAGTTCCTAAACCGAAGTATCCTGGCACATTCTGCTTCAACTGTGCCCACGCACCCACAAATGGAATAGCCCGAAGGTCTTCGAATTTCAAGCTATCCGCTTGTCCTCTTTTAGCTGGTCTGCTGCCAATATTCGACTGTGCGTAGTAATGTAGGGTGCTCATTTCCTCCAGATAGGGCAAAAACAATGGATGCGACTTAAAGGAGAGATATTTCTCATGGCTGATATTAGCTAATCTTTGAATCAACTTCCGTTGCCTGCTATTGAGTTCTCTTTCAGGGTATTGAAACATGTTGCTTTCTAAACCGGCCGCAAGTAATTGGTTCAGATTATGCCTAGCTGCCGTACCAGTTCCGTAATAGGAACTGATTGTTTGCCCCTGCACAGTAAGATGAATTTGGGTATTTTCGATTTCTTTGCCAAGTGCGGCATAAAATTTATAGGTGTTTCCTCCTCCTCGAGCAGGCGGTCCGCCTCTGCCATCGAAAAAGGTCACATTTACACCGGCGTTTCTAGATACCGAGGTAATCGCTTGTTTCGCACAGTAGATCGCCCAATTGGCCATCAAATAGCCACCATCTTTGGTCCCGTCTGAGAAACCGAGCATCACTGTTTGCTGATTATCTCTACCGCGCAGATGCCGACAGTATGCTGGATTATCATACAACTCTGACATGGTTCGGTTGGCTGTCTTTAAATCGTCGATAGTCTCGAACAGAGGCACTATGTCTACACTCAGATCGCTTTTCCATCCTGCCAGTCTGAATAATGCGATAACTTGGGCTATGTTTTTTGGACCACGGCAGTTGCTTATTATGTAGCGATGGATGCTAAGCTCTCCGTTCTTCGCCTGAATTTCCCGAATCAGTCTCATTGATTCAAGTGTGTCATTTTCGACAGGTTTGGTTAATGAAGCCAGTGAGACTTTTTTGTCTAAGCTTAAAAGCTCATCTATTTGCGCTGAGTTTGAGAGTTTTTTGAATTTTTCGTACCATCCATCCGGTATGGTTTTTAATGTGCTCTCCAGAGTCTTCTCAATTACCCGAGAATCCTGCCTAATATCGAGACTAGCAAAGTGAAACCCAAACATTCGGACCTTGCGCTGAAATGATTCCAGTTTATCCAGATAGAGCCCCTGATAGCGCGATTTTATGAGCTTACTGATTTCCTCAAGTTTCACGAGGAGTTCCTCAACACCGATAAAGGCTTGTTGTACTTCGCCAGTTAATTCGCGATGCAAGTCTTTCTCTAAACTTTCTAGTGCTTCATAGACTCCTCGGAAACTGAGGCGCCGTTTTAGCAATCGAATGTCGTTTCGGTAGCATTCAAGAATAATATACCTCAATCGTTCAGCGACCTGTCTTGTTTCGCTGACGGTAACAAACGGATTACCGTCACGATCGCCGCCTGGCCAAAACCCTATACTGAGGAGCTGTCTCCTGCCCGACCTTAACTCATTACTGTCTAGGTACTGCAGCAATTCTTCGTGTATTTCATTAAATGCCGTGTAGAAAATATTGCCTAGATACCAGCTTAGTTGGGTTGCTTCTTCAAAAGGAGAAGGCTTTAACTTTTGAAAGAACGGAGTATTGCCGAGCTGTTGCAGAAGATCACGGACTTTATTGACGTCACTTTGCTTAATTGCGGCAGTCAGATCAGTAATTATGGCCAACACTGGGCCGGGATAGAATTGGGTTGGATGTGCAGTTAGGATTACCCTCGCACCGAATTTGCGCAAAAGTGTTTTAAGCTCTTCTTCAAGACCTTCGAGCGAGACTTGCTGGGTTAGTTGCCGTAGCCGGTTACCCTGCTTTGTCTGATGGATTTTTGCATAAGCCGCATCTTCCAGGGCATCAATTAAAACAACCTGTCTTTCGACATATTGAATTACCTTAAACAAGAATTGTATCTGTTTCGCTTCGGTAAAGTGCGCCCGATGTGTTTGAAAGAAATCTCTAATGATTTGCTCTGGTGACTGTCCTAATTGCAAACCCTGATCACATGCCTGCTCCAAAAGCGGCAACAGTAAGCCGGTCTGCTCTACGGCATCTAACGGCAGAGTCAGGAACAAACTGTTGTAAAGCTGATATTTCAGATTGACTTCTTTTTCATAAATGTCGCTGAGCACGCGTGAATCAACCATTCCTTGTTGTCCTCAATAGCTAAGTTTCTGCCACCAATGATGCCCAACAGGGGTTCTTCTGGGCAAGACCTCTTGATGCAGTTAGTATTACTCTCTAGGCGCCATATGTATGCAAGATATTTACCTGTTTCTGCCGCCTTCGCTGTCCCGCTGTTATTCTTATCGCGAAGCGCAGTGAGAGTATGTTCGGCAGGACTTCCCGAGGCTGCAGAATGGAGTCAGATAGTTTTCTGGAATTTTCTCATTTGAGTTATTGATTTAGTCACACTGATTGCAAGCGCGGCACTTCCTTTAGCCGCATTGCGGCAATGGTTAGGCCGATGGTGAATATGATCTACATGGCAGATCTCATGACTGCAAAGCGTAAGTTAGGCAAGCATGACGCTGAAGAGAAATCGTGAATGAGTTTGCGGGTCGGGTTTGCCACCCTTCCTTCATCAATCTCGTGATTCTTTACAAAGTAGGCTCCAAGCTTCAAATCCGCCGTCCATACTGTAAGTTTCGGTAAATCCCCGACTCGATAAGTAGGCTATGGCGCCTTGGCTTGAAATACCGTGGTAGCACATCACAATCAACGCAGTATCGGGTTGTGTATCTTTGATAAATTGCTCAATGTTTTGCTCCGATAGGTGTGTGCTACCAGGAATATGTGCGGACTCAAATGAGCGTGCATCGCGGATATCCACTATCTGAATGTCAGGCCTTGTCTTAAGTAAATCTCTCGCTTTCTCAGCTGAAATACTTTGTATGATCATTTTACCCTCGCGCCTTCAATAAAATCCTGCATTTAGCCTCGTCTAGATTCAGATAAATCACAAGACCTTTGATACTGTCTGCTTGCTCAATTGACACTTAACCAATCGTCAACCCTAACCTGTGTTAGCCTAATCAAAGCAAAAAGATACCCATTAGCAAGAATCCAAAAGTGGCAATCGCCGCAGAAAAAAGCGCATAAGGCAGCTGAGTGCGAACATGATCAATATGGTCTGTAGACGCTGCTAGGGAAGATACAACGGTGGTATCACTAATTGGGGAGGCATGGTCACCAAAAACGGAACCTGAAAGGACCGAAGCTAAAAATAGAGACGGTGACAGATTGAGAGATAATGCGATCTCCATCGAAAGAGGGATCATAATTGCAAACGTCCCCCAGCTCGATCCAATCGAAAAGGCAATAAAGCCACTGATTACAAAGAGCAGCGGCAGCATAACCACGTTCGGTACGGTTTCACTGGCAATCTGCGCCACGTATCTCCCTGTTTCCAGAAGATTGGCTACGTCACCCAGTGCTAATGCAAAAAGCAGAATCATCGATACAGGGAGGAANGCACCGGCNCCCTGCAGAAAACTATTCATCAACTCTTCCAGCCGTGTTCTTCCATTTGACAAGACCAGCAGCCACAACATTGACAACGCCAACAGTACAGCCCACAAAACAGAAGTGGAGCCTGAGCCCGCACTGATGTCGCCTTCTCCGGTTACAAACAGAAAAATCGGCATAGAGAGCACCATGACCGCAATGGGAACTATCATTATGCTCGCTTTGTCTGGTGTTACAGATCGTGATTGATCAGTTGGCCCCGAGACATGACTGTTAGCCATCGGCGCAGCGTTGGGCCGCATAATATCCCCTTGTTCGGTGCGCAACTGCGCAGATCTCATTGGACCAATGTAGACACTACGCCAAATAACAAACGCAGACGTACTGAGAACCGCGAGCGGGTAAAGGTTTAAAGGAATGGCTTTGATGAAAACATCAATCGGGTATTCGATATTCGAAGAAGAGAGCAAGCTCAGGATTACTGCCCCCCAGGCATTGAGGGGGATCAATACACAGACAGGTGCAGAAGTAGAATCGATTATGTAAGCCAGCTTCTCCCGAGCGATTTGATATCGATCAAATAGCGGTCTGGCAATCGAGCCGGCGACGAGCAACGTGATGTTAGATTCTATAAAAATGACCAGACCGGTCCCGTAAGCGAGCCATTTTGCCTTCTGAGGATTATCTACCCAACTCCTTGACTCTAATAGATAAATGAAGCCTCTCACTCCACCAAAGCGTTCTATAGAGGAAATCAAGCCCCCAATTACCAAAGTAAAAACCAAAACCCGCGTGTCACCCGGGTCTGAGAACACGCGAATCACTCCATCAATCGCCAATGGGAGTCCGAGAAGAGGATTGACCGACTCAAATATGCAGTAGCCAACCCAGATGCCGATACCTAGCGATACAACAACTTGCTTTGTAGCAATGGCGAGAATTATTGCTAGAAGTGGTGGCAGTAATGCCGTCCATTGCGGTTCGTACATAATTCTTCCAGTAAAATTTCCCTAATTCTTGGGGTAAGTATAGGCAATTCAGCGGAATCACAAAAAAAAACTTTTGATTCCCTCCAGCTGCTGCGAAATCGGAAGTAACCTCGGCAAAACCCAAAAGTGGAGTCAATAGTTGATGCTAGTTTGAAGTTTTTTCTGTTCATTCGGGTAGACGGTATTTGAATCGTGACCACGCGTGTAAAGGGCCAGGCTTTTGAACTCCCCCGAAGATCAATATCATGGACCAACTAAAGTAGCTCAATCAGACNAGTCCAGCGTCCACTGTAGGAAAAAAGATAACGCTAACGAGCCNATCGCAACGTTTGAAAACTGTTAACCAATGGAGGCTGATTTTGAACGCATTGCCTCAATAAGTTTCCATCAGGAATCTGGGTCATCTAAGCGGCAGATCTTTGGCTCGNGTCCGTCTGAGATACGGAATTAAGTCGTAATTAAAAACTAATCAGTATTCGAGACCATGTGATGCAATCCCGACCAAATCGATGTTTTGAAGATTCAGCTCATACTCGGCAGCTGACCTCGCAAGCTCTAAGGCTGATAGTGAGCCGTTGTCCAGTAATTCGCTGTAGGTCAGTAAAACCTCTTCACTCGCAGCCGTGCCGGTGAGGGCATTGTGAAAGTGATTAACTAAGTCAGTCGATGAGGGATTCTCGCCAAAGACAGAGGATATGGCCGTCTGCAAAAGATCATCATACGATAGGCCACCATCTAGCAAACCTAATACCGTGCTGACTAATGCCGCGTCCTGAATTGCCTCTGCTCCGAGAAAAGCTCCAAGCACTTTTGCTGCCTCGCCGGCATGCCCGACGCTATCAAATGCAAGGTTTTTATTTGAGAACTGGACACGCTCAACGCTGGTAAGATTATGGGACCACCCGTTCATCTTGTCAGTTATCGTGAGCGTGTTGTTTACGTGATCGAGATTGAAGGATTCGGAACTCATATTGTAGACAATCGTGTCAATACCTAACCCGCCATCTATTGTTTCATTGTTTCCGGGAAGGTCGAACGTGTCATCCCCGTCAGTTGTTCGACTAGGACCAGCTTGAGGGCTCCCGCCTTGATTGATTGGCCCACCGGTGGATCCCTGGCTGCTCTGACTCACGGGTGTTGGCTCACCCTTTGACCAAATGGTGATCCCTCGTTCGCCAGGAGAATCCATGTCACGGCTAGCCACAAGCAAAACTTCGCCGTTGGAAGATAGATAGGCCCATTGTGATTGCTCGCCCGAGCCATATTCTTGGTCCGAATTATCTTCTGATTGAGAGAGTAATTTACCAGTCAGATCACTGGTACTCACTTGACCTCGATCAGCTTGAATCAGATATTTGCTGTCACTGCTGAACATAGCGATTGCTTGAATACCTGTTTGCCCAATCAACTTTCCAGTTCGTGCCTCAAAGATATCTCCATAGAAATTTGCTACATAATTTCCGTCAGGTGAGATTACAGCGTCCAGGGAACCTGTTTGTCTAAGCCAAAGAACTTGTCCAGTGTCAGCATCCAGGACCGACGTATCCTTTGATTTAGTCCCTACCGCAATTATTCCGGACTCTTCGTTGATAGAGAACCCCAAAACAAATGGCCAGCCGCCTACATAACTCTTCCACACCTCAGAGCCGTCTTGGATATTCGTCTTGACCAGAAAACCGTCGCCTGATCCGACGTATAAATATTGATCGGTAAAGACAAGCTTTCTTACCTGCCCGAACGTCCCATTGTCTTTTTGCCAAAGTAACTGTCCGGTCGCTCCATTTAAAAGACCGAGTGCCCCATTTGTGGATCCAGCAGCAACATAGGCCCCGTCCGGGCTAACTGCTGCCTCTAACCCCTCTAGGTATTGATCAGAGCCTGAAACTTCCCAGAGCAAGTCTCCAGTTGAGCCATTGAGCACACCGAGCTGCCACGAACCCGCTCCGTATTGAGTAATATCGGGGTTTCTNAGAAACACAACNNTAGAGCCATCCNAANTCATACCGCCGCCCCAAGTCTCCCAACCGGGTGAATACTCCCAAAGTAATTCACCGNCAAAGGAGTATTTTTGAATCAGAGATGTCGCTCTCANCGCGGTATCGCTNNGATCGGTCCAGTTCTCTTGGCCCGGGAACAGCACAAANGATTGCTCAGATTCACTGACACTCCCTCGCCAAAATCCCGTCGGGGTTNAAGCGCTGGTTTTGACACTAAACCCGAAATCGAGTCCGTCGACTGGTGCAAGATTGATGATATCTGTACTTCCAAGCTCGACTGAAGAAAAGGTCTGAGATTGTTTGTTTCCCGCTGAAACACGGATGAGCCAATCGTCCCTCTCTGGCACTGATACAGAAAAGCTCGAGGAATCTCCTAGATCCTTTAGATCAACTTCAAACCACTTACTGTAGGGCGTTGAAACCTCTACACGTAAATTCGACAAGTCATCTGAGGCCGCGATCCTGCCAGAAAGAATTTGAGAGCCGCTAGGAAGTGAAGTGTCCGGAGTGTTAGTAAATGAAATAGCTTGTGACAGTTTTCCCACCGCAGCAGGGTCGGAGGTAGGGTTGGGTTGACGCCAAGAATCGATCGAAAATGAAATCAAAAACTCAAAGCTATATTCTTTTGTTTCACCCGATGCTGGTGGGATGTTGCTGTACCGCGTTTCGTAAACGCCTTGAAGCCAGTTTTGCGCCAAAAAAGATTCGCCTGGAGCCAGATCGATATTTCCGCCATTTGGAAATACAGCAAAACCACCGTCACCTGTCGTAGCCGGATAATCGCCGATTCCTTGTATGGCGACCTGATAGAATATGTCGTTTAATTGGGCGTCTCCAACATTCGTCAGTTTAATTATTGCATTGCGGTCTTTGCTATCTAACGCGTAGTCAAGAGCGAGAGGGCCCACATATTCAATTTTTATGTTGTTCCAAACTACTGGCTCGGAATAATCAGACATGGATGCTCCAATAAATAACTGTTTCAAACTTGTTCATGAATATATTTTTTCGTTGCTGAACGTAAGTTTCTTTTTTTGATAAGGTAATTTAAGAATTCTGATTAAGTGTCCAGTTAGACTTTGGGTGGAAACACCACGCGGCTCGACGCTCTTGAGTTGCTATCAGAAATCGATCAAAATTACGGGTGATGAGTAAGTCTCGAGCAGATCCATCTTTTGGGATTTCAACTCGTATTTCGTAGCTGGCCTGACGAATTCCAAAGTTGATATCAGGCTTTTGTCCGATCGCCTTCCACATCTTAACAAAAGCCACTATCGTGCTGAAATGCAATTGAGGGTATTTCGCAAGTCATTGCACGTAAAAGAAGCAATTTACGCTTCACATGTTTATCGAGGAGTTCCTTGCACCAAGCCCTTGCTAGTATTTGCTCTATATCGGTGCATACCTTTGAAATTTCGCACTTAAAAAGTGCAATTTACGAGTCTGCTATGTCAACAAAATCGCGTTTGCACCAAAACTTTGCCTCATCTCGATGACGTGTATTGGTACAGATCTTGCAATTTTCAGAACAAGGGCTCCGGAGTGACTGTTTTTTGACACCCGGAAAGCAATTTTTAGAATCTATAAGGAAGTAGCCAGTTGAATATCTTGAGTCTAGCGGGTGCTGTGGTGCTGGTGTGGGTAGTTTGGTTTGCCTTGGGCCAGGAAAGTGCGAAAGGAATCGATATCTACGAGCAATACATTCAATCATCGGGCTTGGCCATCGTGGTAGGGGGCGCCTTCGGCGCAGCGTTTTTGAAATCCTCGACCAATGATTTCAAAGCGGCTTGGAGCCTACTCCCCAGAGCCTTCAAGAACCCCGTTCCATCTCGAGTATTGATCGATCAGTTGGTTGAGTTTGCAGACATCGCTCGCAAAAATGGGCTTATAGCCCTTGAGTCCCAGCAAATTAATCACAATTTCATGGCCAAAGCCATACAACTTCTGGTCGATGGTCAAAAACCAGGAATTATAGCCAAGACTCTCGAAGCTGAATCAGACGCACAATCGCAGCGAGAAAAGCATGGGACAACATACTGGTCTTACCTTGGAGAAGTATCTCCAGCGATGGGGATGGTAGGCACTCTTGTTGGACTTGTTTCATTGCTTGCGGATATGTCTAGCCAAGAAAAACTTACCTCGGGCATGTCTACTGCGCTACTGACTACCCTTTACGGGGCAATGCTTGCAAATATGATTTTTCTTCCGATCGCCGCAAAAATGCGAGTACAAAGCGAGGTTGAGGCGTTGAACCGAGAGATAATTATCGAGGGGGTAGCTTTTATCCAGACTGGCGGCAATCCGCGAGTGCTCGCAGACATGCTCGCGTCCTTTGTTACCCCAGATGAAGCGCAAAAGTTGGCGATTAATTCAAGGTAGCCTCATGCACTCGAATTAAGGGTCAAAATGTCTGAGTTAGAAGGCGAATCCAATCCTGACGGTGCATCTCCTTCATCGAGCAAGGCGAGAAAACCGAAATGTGACCCTTGCGATGTGGGCGCCCCCCTGTACATGGCGACCTTTTCAGACATGGCTATTCTGTTGATGGCCTTTTTTGTGTTGCTACTTTCCATGACCGAAATCGACTTGAGGACTTGGCAGAAGATTACGGGCCAAATTCGACTGGCGTTTGGAACGCAATCTATCAATTTGGATTTCCCTATCCCGAAGGCCCAATCAATGATGATCGATAACTTCTCGCCGAATGAAGCTGCGCGAAACATTAGCAGTGATGTTAGGCAACGGGTTGAAACAGAGGGGACGCTGCGTGTACGCAATACCGAAACCTATGAAAACCAGTTCGATATTGAACGCGAATTCCTAATTTTGGAAGCCGCACTGGAAAGTGAGATATCAAAGGGCGAAGTCAACATAAAAATTGTAGATGAGCAGCTTGTAGTTGAAGTGCCAACCCCCCCTGCTTCGCTTGGAGACGGACCTAGCCACTCCTCAGAAAGGATCGGGGTTGTCAGCCAACAACTTATAAACGCCAGCGCAAAAGTCACACAAATCCAGTCTGAGATAACACGTGATATCAATGTGGTTGCGACGAAAAATAGCTTTGTTGAATCCAACAGCGTCTCAACAGGCGAGTTATTAAATAAGTTACAGATATTGCGAGAAGACCTTAAGACGCAAATTGAGGAGGAGATTCTTGAAGTCGAGATGCGGAACGAATCTATTTATATAAGGGTGGATAGCGAAGACTCTTTTGCATCCGGCAGCGCAGATTTGCAACCTAACTTCGAGCTCATGCTTGCAGACCTTGCTCGCTCCATCGCCGGGTTGACGCAGTCGATTTCGATCGAGGGACATACCGACAACATGCCGATCTCTTTTCAAGAAAGATTTCAATCTAACTGGGACCTGTCTGCGGCGCGAGCATCCTCTGTAGCATCTGTCTTAATGGCCCAGCAGGGCTTGAGCGACGTCGCCTATGAGGTTCTCGGTTTTGCAGATACAGTGCCAATAGCTACCAATGAAACAAGTGAAGGACGTTCAAAAAACAGGCGTATTGAGATAAGGATGGCTGACTTCAAATAAATGAGTTAGCGATGAAGGATGCTAGATGCCAAAAAAAGCAGAGATTAAGGTAAAGGAAAAACTCGAAGAGTGCGAAGAATGCCCGCAAGTGGCGCCCTTATATCTGGCAACATTTTCAGATATGGCAATACTGCTTATGGCGTTCTTTGTATTGCTATTGGCACAGGCTATTGTGACCGAAGACCTCTACGAAGAGCAAAGTGAGTCTACTTTTGAGACCGGAGTTCAAGCTCAGGTTGAAGCTTATAATCAGGCAGCAGCTGAGAACTTGGTGAAAAAACAGTTTACGTCTGCCCCAGTTGACCCCACGGTGTTTGACATCATTGAAGAAGATAGAACAGACGAAGTTCAACCGGACGACAAGCTTAAACAAAAAAGAAACACGGCAACGGCTGCAACCAATGCGATGGAAATAGTCGAGCAGAGGTTCGCAGCAGAGATTGCGCGCGGATCAGTTGAAGTAAGGGAAGAAGAAGCCAAAATTATAGTCGAGGTCACTGAGGATTTTGGCGACGGAAATGATGACTTGAATGAAGAAGCCAAGCTTCCAGGCGAGATTAACGATCAACTCTTGGAACTTTATCTCCAGGTTGTCACCGCCCAAGCCGAAACGGGTTCTACGATTGAAGTTTTGGGTGGTTCTCCTCGATCTGATGCATATGAGGAGAGTTCTGCGGCGGACGATACTCCAAAAATTTTTCAGAACCTACTCTTGGCGCTTGATGAGGACATCGAAGCGGGGCGACTAGAGATAAAGCGCGAGGGTTCAGATGTGATCCTTACTCTGCCAAGTACCAACGGCTTTTCAAGTGGCTCTGCAGCCCTGAGGCCCGGCTTTCTCCCACTTCTGAACAGGATTGGAGATGCGCTAATCCCCGTGAAACGAATCGCACGCATCGAGGGCCACACAGATAGCGTTCCATTGGCGTTCGGTGGCCGATATCGAAGCAATTGGGATCTATCATCTGCCCGAGCAGCATCGGTTGCTGACTACCTTCTTGAGCAGAGGTATCGCAATGGCGGGGAAATTTACATCGCCGGCTTTGGTGACGGGAAGCCCGTTTCGACCAATGAGACGGAGGCTGGGCGTGCAGCGAACAGAAGAATTGAGATAGTCCTGCCCAAGGGTTTTATTTAGTCGGACAGTCTTCGTAATCAGTTTCCAAGCAGCGGGAGATGATCCGATCAATCCCGTCGAATCTGTCGCCAAGCATAATCTCCGCAACCTCATAGAGTTGTACTGTGTCTTCAGTCTGATGCCCGTTCAGGTATGCAAGCTTGCCCCAGACGTAGGCGACTAGTGGATCCCCCAGATCTTTTTTTTCAGGTAAAAAGAACAGCCTTTTTTCGGGAATAAGGCCATCACCTGTCTGGGCGACTACTGCATAGGAGAACTGGGCCTCCGGGAGTCCTGACTTTGCAGCATCTAAAAAGAGCTCCCTTGCTCTACGCATATCTTGCTCAACACCCAACCCTTCGAAAAGCATTTTCCCTAACATAAAAGAACCGCGAGATAAGCCTTGCATCGAAGCAGACTGAAATTCTTGGAACGAGATTGTGTAGTCTTGCTCGACATTAAGTCCCTCAAAATACATCATGCCCAGATTTAAATGTGCCTCAGCTAGGCCTGCAGAAGCAGCCTTCTCATACCAATAAAACGCCTTTTCTGCGTCAATATCCACTCCCTGGCCGCTCTGATAGAGCCGGCCTAAATTAAGCTGCGCCTCTGGCATGCCTGCCTCAGCTAGGGGAAGCCACGACCTATATGCGACAGCAAACCTACCGCGATTCATAGCAGCTATTCCCGCCTCAAACCGATTCGACTGTGCACTGGAGTCAAAAGTAGCAGTGACTAAAAGCCCAAGAAGAAAAATCTTCCTTATTCGCTTACAGATCTGAACGAGATTCTGGAATACCACGGCTCTGGAAATTCGAGAAAGTCCCTTGGAGTGACGATAAATTTCGTATATGAGCGTATGTTTAGTCAAAGCTACACTCGCTTGGTTACTCAATGGCATTAAAGATAAGCTTTTAATATGTCTGTTTTCCAACAGCCCGATAAGTATTTAGCAGCTTCATAGATAAACACATCAAGTCGATATCGTATCAGAAATCAAGTCTTCTTCGCTCTTGGATAAATAAGAGAATGACTCGGACACATTATGCTATCGCTCAAATGGGTCTTCACAAAGAGCCAGACTCAGATCCGCTGTTCTCGGTCCCCGAAGGCGGTACGTGAACTAACAACTAATTGCTAAAAACTCTTAATTCATTGGGAATAATGATTTCGGTGGTGTGTGCGGTGAAGCAACTTGCCGGGGCTTAACGGTCCATAACCAAGTCTGCAGGGGTACAAGCCTACCAAGATCGGTTGATCAAACCTTGTGTCACTCCACGAGGAGTGCCTCGTGCATTCGAGGTTTGATATGAGCCATGAATTAGTAAATAAGCAGATTTTTCCACTGCAGTGCTTCATGTATCAGTTTCTCTGGCCGCTCAGAGCCGCTATCGTTAATGTTAATCAATTAAATTTATCCTTGGCGTAATGGAGGAATAGTTGACTAGAACGAAGCAGACATAAAATACATTAATTTGGCTTTATGATATCGCAAAGCCCGCACGTGCGTGATGAACTTGAAGAAGCCGAAAAAGCTAAAGAAATTTATGTCAAATGTATGCCAATAATATATTGATGAGTGGAAGATATAGGGAAAACTGCTGATTTTTAAAACGCTATCCTTGCAAAGAAATCGTTATCTCATTATCTGCAGCTGACGCTGAATACCATGGTTCGGCGCTTGTCGACTTTTTGGTTAGTTGGACCAAGGGATTTACTCAAGGTAAACCATACACTACTATGCGTGTTATCGATCAGTAAGTTAAGTCTGGACTGCTCTGCACCAACACATTTCAAGCGTCTGTTAGATGCCCAATAACTATGGATAAATCATGGCACTTATAAGTTTCAGCTCACTAAAAAATATGATTTCAGGTCGTGGCGACGACAATAACACGGACGAGCTGTTCAAAGAAGTTTTACTACTAGTTCTCGCAAGAGCTTCTCGTGTTGATTCTAATGTTGATTCAATTGAAATACAGCATGTCCAAAAGGCCGTAAAAGAGATTACAAAGGCGGATTTCTCTGAAGCGGAGATACTCACTGCTGCATCTTCTGAATTATTCGAGACTCAATCCCTTGAACGAACACTTGCGAAGGCCTCAGGGAAACTCAGTTCCGAAAACAGAGCAGAGATTCTTGATTGCCTTTCTAAGCTACTGAAGGCCGATGAGTCAATCAGATATCCTGAGCTGGAATTTTTTGATCATGTGGCAGCCGCACTGCGAGCGTCACCATCAGAGATAGCCGGATTAAAAGCCACCAAAGAATAATCCTTATCGGGTTGATAAGAATTGTGTGACTGCCGTACCTAAGAAAGCAGCGCTCAGTCTTCCTGAGAAAATCGATTTCTTGATCGTCCGACTAAGAGCGAAAAAATGTATCTGAAGATTCTTTTTCGTCTAGGCTTCCCCTGGCTATTGGTCACCAATACGATATTAGCCGATTCCGTCTTCGATCCAAGTACAAACACAATTACCTTATCCCATGTGCTTGCAGGGGATGGTTCCAGTCAAACAGAATCCATCTACGCAACTAATGTTAGGATCACTTTTAACGAAGTGATTAGCACAGGTACCTCTTGGCCACCCGTTATTCATCCTTCACCCTGGCCAGCAGAATTAGATTTTTTCGATATGAGGAATCAGGAACTCACGATTTCGTATATAACGACTCCCGACAATTCAATTGAGCTTAAAGACGTCGTGATCAAGATCGATTCTGTGCTCGGATTTGAATATTCTGAGTCGATAGCTGCAGGCTTGTCAGATTTCAAGTTCAGATATGTTTTAGACGAATCGCTACCGATCGAATGGCGAAATGAATTTGAGCAGATCATGGCGAATCTGCAGCGAGATATACCAATATTCGCAAAACCTAGCTGGTTCAGTATGCCGGTATTTGCGTGGAGAAGTGATGCAGAGCCGCCCTTACCTTTCATCAGCGGTGCATGTATTTGCGGCGGGGGTGATGGCGGCGCTTACGATTGGATGAGTCTTGAAATATCTGAATGGGAAATTGAAAACGACAATGTCCATAGGTATAGCGTAGTGCCTCACGAATATTTTCATGTATATCAGATTAGCCATGCTGATTTATCGGGGTTGAAATGGTTGATGGAAGGACCTGCAGCAACCCTAGAGTCAATCTACGTTCAAGAACATTATGGCATAGACTATTTCTCGGAAGCCCAAGCCCCATTCCTATCAGAGCTTGTTTTGGAAAGCCCTTCGTTGTACGAGTCGTTTACTGAATCGGGCGAATCAGATGGCAATTATTCTGGATCAGTTTTTCTAACGCTTATCTTGGCAGAGGAGTTGCAGAGGCAAGGGTTTAGCGAGTCTAAGGCTTACAGAATGATAATGAGAGATTTCTTTCAAGCTGGACCGAATTTAGATAATTGGAAAACCACATTTGCGGAAATATTTGCAATGAGTTTGAGTTCATTCTATTCAAAAATACGGAATTATAATCTTTCCTATGAAGGTTTATTACCGAGCGAAGAACTCACTATCTCGAAAATTTTTACGAGTCAGTAAGCTGATATTCCGCAGTCCGATGCAGAAAACTTCGAATAACAATTTATCTGTGATCACAAAGCGAATGTTACTCCGCTTCCGTGACTGAAGTAGCAGCGATCAACTGAAATGCAGTCTAAAAATGCTCCGAGAATAACGGCTACTGGCGAGACATACACGATATCCCTTCCCAAATTTTGAATTCATCCCGAACTTGCTAAAAGCTCGAAACGAAATGGCATTCAAAACGAAAAGAAAAGTGGAGCATTATGACTAAATCGGCTTTAAAGAAATTCCCCAACAATTTTTATCGCTAGATAATTAAAAAAGCGACACCCCTTCAACCCACATAAAGGCGATGCCGCTCACAGTTTTTACAATCATCAAGGGAGTAAGAAAAGTAGGCTATCTATAAGCTTCATTCTCTATATTAACCCTATCGGATGCTTATTCTTATTCTTTATTTCACGCAGTTTTATGTCTCCTTAATACCTTTGGTTTGTCAGATTTTAGGATCGCGCTTTCATCATCAATAACAC
Source organism: Gammaproteobacteria bacterium (assembly GCA_002719575.1). Taxonomy (GTDB): domain Bacteria; phylum Pseudomonadota; class Gammaproteobacteria; order Pseudomonadales; family Pseudohongiellaceae; genus UBA9145. The sequence continues at coordinate 20,914 of PBHS01000050.1, forward strand.
TCGCGAAGAAATCCGATTATGGGCTCTGGAAATTCTCCATCTACCACCTCAATCTGTATGATTCCTTTTAAGATGAGGCAGACCTTCTAAAGCAGAAACATTTACTAAGATGCCCATGAGGCCGAGTAACACAGCTCCGACAAGATTTTCAAATACACCTGACTCAGACCCTGGTTCTAAAAAGCTTGCGTTATTTAAATTCAAAAAAATGTCTACCGAATTTAGGCAAGCTTGATATTATTCTTAGAGGCCTAACAGGTGTTGAGCCTCCTTTGAACGGATCTGAATTATGAAAAATCAGCTAGCCAAAACGCTCCTACTTATTCTTCTGATGACTACTCAGCATTCTTTTGCTTTAGAGAGAATTCCGATAATTATTGATACTGACGCAAATAATGAGCTTGATGATCAGCATGCACTTGCTTATGCTTTTTTTAACCAGGACGTATTCGATATTAAGGGCATTACCATAAATCATACTGCGGTTGGCTCAATTAATGATGATTTTGAAGAGGCCAAACGAGTAATGCAGTTAAGTGGCGTCTGGGGTGAGTTCCCACTGATTGAAGGAGTTGATAATGGTACGTACGAAAAACTTTGTGACCAGCTCAAGATGCCGGAGCATGAGGGTCACCAGGCCATTGACTTCATTATTCAAAAAGCTCACTCGCAAGGAGATGAGCGTCTCGTTATCGCCCCGATTGGTAAACTTACTAACGTAGCTCTGGCTCTGGAAAAAGACCCTAGCATCGTAAATAAGGTAAAAATAGTTTGGCTAGGTGGAAACTACGATGGCCAGGACGGATATGACGGCGAACATAATCTTATGCATGACGCGTCTGCTTACAACTCGATAATTCTCAGTGGCGCCGACTTCACGATGGTAACCGTACGTTATGGTAAGCCCACAGGATCCGCGGCGGTTTCTGTTGATGTTGATGAAATTCAGCGAATCATGGCCGGACTAGGTCCTAAAACCGCACCAGTTCTTGGGCGAAACGGGGGTTTCTTTTCCACCTTCGGTGATTATTCAGTCGATTTGTTTAGCGATACATCAAGAAGTAGCCGCTCACTTTTTGATTTAGTTGTCTTCGCAGTTCTTAAAAATCCGAGATGGGGTGAATCCTCATTGATTGATGCCCCTCGGCTTGAAGGAGATTCATGGAATGGCAAATTTGAAGACCTAAAAATTAGGTTAGTAGAAAACTTTAACAAGAGTGAAATACTTACGGATTTCTACGAATCAATTAGGTCTCCAGCCCCATGACCCGCAATATTTAGCTTTTCTTGGGCATCCAGGTCAGAGTGGTGTGACTAAAAAATATGCGATGAAGCATTAGAAGAAACGTACTGCTCGGTAAAGGTTGTGCTCAGGTGAATTATATCGCGTGAGCGGTCTTCCAAAGTATTATTTTGATAACTTCAACATATAGATTGCATAGCCTATGAATAAAGCACCAAGAACCAGTATTATCCTCTGTGTCCATAAAAAAAATTTTCCATCATCAATCCTATCAAGAATTTTTTTTCCTAAAGTAGTACCGACAACTGAAGATAGTATGGCGAAAGTGATTAGCAAAGGGCTTGGCCAGATAGTCAGCGTCGGCGTCATAAGGAAGCCAAAGAACATTATTTTAGCGATATGGCCTAAGCTTTGTGCCACTGCTTTGGTAGCGACCACTTGATGACGAGTCATCCTTACGCGCTGAAAGAAGGTATCAAGGACGAGGCCTCCGGTACCAGATATAATGTTGCTTCCAACCACGGAAGCCCCAGCTAAAATCCCAATTGGCTTTTTTGTTATGTCAAGGACAGAATCTTTTGGAAGTGCCCAAGCTATGTAGGGCAATGAGCCTAGTACTAAGATTACAGTTATCTTGTCAGGCACAAAATTTATTGAAAAAAAGCCAATAAGCGCACATAGATTCCCAATGAGTATCATATAAACGATTTTCCAGCTAATGTACTTTCTGTTAAGCCATGCGCGAAAGCCGTTGGATGTAAGCTGTATCAGTCCGTGCAATATCATTGCTTGCTGAATCGGCATCAGAAAAACAAGTAGACCTATCAATATAAGACCGCCGAGCATGCCTAACACTGAAGACAAAAATGCTGTGCCTAATGTGACAAGTATTATGACTAATGAGGTGATAGCGATACCCATACTGTCGATTGATCAGTCCAATCATACTCCACACCAAGGACTTTCTAAAAAGGTCGGTCGGACTTATGAGTCCAATTAACTTAGTAAATATCAGCATGGAGTTTAGACGAAAACAATTCTTCTCAAATTTACATAAAAGAATCAATCCAAATACTGGTAGTCATCTTCTTGAGGTATGGCCTCCATATCTTGTAAGTCTCCACACTCCAACGCGAAGCAATACCCATGCGCAAGCCTTGTGGAGCATTAGTACTAATATCTTTAAGATTTACTTGAAGGTGAAAAGGTATAGCAGCTACATGCTATTCTTGCGCCTTCAAAGGCCCCTTTTGCCAAAAGATGTTTCTTTTAGTAGTTAAATCTTCTAATTGGATTTCAATATGAAAACTTGGACAAATTCCTTGCAAGTTTTTTACACAGCTTCGATGGCTTGTATCATTTTCGTTGTCTCCTATGTTTTTCTTGCGGAAATTGGGGTCATTTTTCAATTTGAAACTGGAGAGGAAATCGGCGAGGTTTCCGGTTGGTGTGAAAGAGTCAGTGGTGGCATCTTTCGAGAGCCCGTGAATACCTTGAGCAACATAAGTTTTATGATTTCCGGGCTTATCATGCTCAGAATTCTCTCAAATGAAAAATTATCAGCAAACAGTTTCTTCGGGATAAACAAAATAAGCTGTCTTTATGCGCTCGTTGTAATATATCTCGGCCCTGGATCGTGGCTAATGCATGGGACCCACACTCCCTGGGGCGGATGGGCGGACAATCAAAGCATGATTATGTACATCATCTTTCCTTGGCTTTATAACCTGAAAGAGATGGGGCGATGGAGTGAGCAGCGATTTCTCAGTACCTATTTTCTTATTGTGATTCTTTACTCTCTTGCGAGGTGGTTTTTAGGAGGACGACTTGGAATAGGATTGGATCTTTTCGGACTTTCTATAGCTCTTTGGGTTATTTCGGAAACTTTGTACAAATTTTGGTCGCCTACGTTCCGGTGGTTGTCCGGTTTTGTGGGTTTTGCAGTTGCTTCGATTTTCGGGATTTTTCCCAATGAAATTCTCACGAATCCGCATGAGTATTGGTGGGTAATACTTTTCTGGATACCCTCAATCTTCGCCGGCAACGCGCCTTCCAGTTCTCGAGTACATACTCCTTGGTTTTTCGCTGGTATGTTGATTTTTCTAGCCGCTTTTATCGTTTGGCTGCAAGGATATCCTGATCAATATCTATGCCGTCCGGACTCTTGGATTCAACCACATGCCATCTGGCATGTGATGACGGCGTTATCCACTTGGTGCTTCTTCAAATTTTTTAGAACTGAGGCTAGAGTGAATGAGGATGCGTTGAGGTAGATAAGTTCACCCCCTCCTCCTAATTGCGCCGCTGGAAATAGGGCCTATCTTTCAAGCGTTGTCAATAATTCTTAATTTTTTGTGGGCTCGAAGGCGCCTCCCCCACCGACTTAACTCATCTCATGATGCGTGATACTTCTGACTTATTTTTAAAACCCAACGCTAGTTAGGTCGGCTATAAAGATGAGTGGAGCACAAAAACACGCATCAGACACCTTTTCTCCTGCTGTGTCGCTGCTCGCGCTGTGTCGCTGCGAAGATTGTGTCTCTGCTCAGACTCTGGCTCTTAATACGGGAGAAGAATATTTTTAATAAGGGTTAGCATGAGTTCAGGGAAAGAATAGGATTCTTTGATGAGCAACGATTGTTTGATTCAAGAGGAACCCATTTTCGTGAATTACGAACTGAAAGGTGGCGCTGAAACTGACCTTACGACGCGGAACGATTCCCCAAAAGGCGAGCATTTGAAAAATGTTGGAATAGAAAGCTAAGGAATGCTTAAGCTATTATTGCAGGCATTAAATGCCATCAAGCTTTGGGACAGTTGGAATCGGATTTAAACTAAAATAAGACAATTAAATTGATAGGTATGTTTGCTGGTCACTTAGCGGACCTCACTTCTTCCTAAAGCCATATAACATTAAAGCGGTTTTAATTTTCGAACCTTCCAACCGGGCTATCGTTAATTTGTCGATATGAGAATTCACTGAGGAAAAAGCAAAAGCATTCATTCAACGAGAAATGCCCGGCCCAGATATTAACTAAAGTGGAAAGGATAACATTTAGGCGGTACATGATTTGAGCGAAAAGCGTTGAGAATGAACACTTGAAACCAGTCTTTATAGGTCAAGGTGGACTAGGTTTCTCAATCTGTTTTATCTTAGTCTAAAAATTGAAGTTTAAAGTTACGCCAAGACGTGCCGGCTCTCCAAGCTGGGTATAACCCTTCGAGAGATAGTTATCCCTCGGATCATTCCCAAAATAAAATCCGCGCACAAAATAGTCCTCATTGCTTATATTTCTCCCCCAAAGTATCAGCTTCCAATCTTCCCATGAATAACTGAGATGGGTGTTGATTAAATTAAAAGCATCAGACTGGATTCCATGACTATCCGAGAAATAGAAACTATCTTTTCCAAGCACATTTAAGCCGAACTCAGTGTTTTCCCAAAGCTGCAGATCCATCCCAAGAGAATATTGATAGGACGGCGCATGCGCCTGCTCTCTACCATCTAGGTTATCTCCCGCAGAATTGATGAAGTTGTCATATCGTGTTTTTAGAAGGCCGAGTGAAGCGTAGAAACTGGTTCTCTCTGATGCCCTAAAATCACCTGAAAACTCCAATCCATAGTTAGAGCCAGTAGCCGCATTGCCGATGTAATCAATAAATTCTGAACTGCCATCAGGTCGAGTTCGGACCACCGAACTTGAAACTTGAACATCGTCCCTGTCCATGAAGAACAAGGCCAGTTGGGTTTGCATTCGGTTTTCCATGAGCATCCCCTTAAAACCGAGTTCATAATTAATCAGCCCTTCGGAATTAAAATCTCGCAAGTCACTATCCAGCGTACCATCGGTATTGAAACCGCCAGTTTTGTAGCCGCGCGAGATAGTTGTATAGATTAGAGAATTTGGGCCTGGATTATGGGTTAGCGTAATTTTTCCACCTACAAGATTCTCAGTAGGGCTAAAATTCACTGCGCGAGAGTCCTGATAATCTGCAGAGAATCTTTCACCGCGCATTCCAAGGGTCAGACTCCAATTATCGTTAAGTCGCGTTTCTGTCTCGCCGTAGACCGCAAAACGTCTTGTATTATATCTACTCGTAAAGTTTTCAGATAGGAATGTATATATCCGCTCCAAATTAACCTCTTGCCTAAGAGAATAGAGCCCGAAAACCCAATCCGTAGTGTCAGAAAAAATCCTTCCTGCTTCAGATGAGGTAATTCTAAATTCAGTGCTTCCTGTCCTTCTGTCTCTATTATATTCGTCAGTGGAAGAATATCCCCATGGATGGAATCCATCGAAAACCCAATCCTCATCATACGAATATTGCGTTCGTGAATCCCCGTAACCAAGCAAAGTATTGAAAGTAAACTTTTCGAAGCGAGAAATCTCGATGTTTGCGCTGAGCAACTCAGAATCTTGCTTATCTGAACCAGGTTCATCTGATTGGGTTTCGCGCTCATTGTCGAGTGAAAAAGCGTCATATCCGTTACTAAGTTTTATCTTACTGGCAGTTAATTCTAGTTCCACATCATTAAATAATTCGCCGCTGATTTTGCCCCGAATTACCCTTTCGTCTCGAGCGTTTGTCTCATCATCTAAAAACTGATTCACACTGAAACCATCTGAACTTATTTTTTGGGCGGAAAATCGGTAGTTGAATCGTTCCGACAGTGGCCCAGAAATATAGCCCCCGAGACCGTTACTGTTGTAATCTGCTGTCTCAAATTTCAAACCATAGCTTAAGTCAGGAGTTGGAGCCCTACTTTGTAAATTAATGAGCCCAGCTAATGCGTTCGAACCATAACGAGTTCCTTGCGGACCAAGAAAAACCTCGACTTGATCAATGTCATAAAGCATTGCAGCATTTCCGATGCCGCTGAAGTCGATCCCGTCAATAATTACTCCGACTGAGGAATTTAAAGGTTCCGAGAACTGGCCTCTCTCGCCGATACCTCTAATCTGGTAAAATCTCGATCGAGAACTGCCGGAAGAGAAGTTGACATTAGGCGCGTTAAGCAACACCTCTTCTAGATGTTGCGCATTCCTATTTTGAATTAGATTTTCGTCCAAAACTATTAAGCTACTCGGAATATCATTGAGCTCCGACAGCCGATAATCAGCACGAACGATAATCTCCTCGACAGCTAGGGCGTCTTCATCAATCGCTAGAACTGAATCAAAGGGAAGGTAGAAGCAAAAAAAAACTATGAAAATTCTACGCATAGCAACGCTCCGATATCTATCAAGATATAGATTTACGCAACGCGGGAAGGAAACCTTCTTAAGGAGGGAGTCTTCCTATCCCTACGCCAGTATAATCTGGATCAGGTTCAAAGGGTAAAGTCTCAGGCCGAAGCCACCCCTCAGGAATTAGTCACAATGACTTTAATAGATGGTAGCAAAGTTATTATTTTTATTCAAAGTAGTCCGCGACTTGCTGTAATCGTTCGTGCGGTTCACCTTCAACGATTATGTAAGCTAGCTCGTAATCTAAAATCTTTTTCAAATAAATA
>PBHS01000051.1 GCA_002719575.1 Gammaproteobacteria bacterium
ATGGTTCCCGTCGTTCTGCTCGACATGTTTCCTTACAGTTTGAGAGTGACTCACGGCAGCAATTATTTTGTGAACTCGAAACTTTTTAGACCGCAGTATCTATCTGCGCAGGCGTTTCATCACCATACCTATTTTGGCCGTCACGAGGAAGGTACGCTGGAAAATGAATTCAGCGGTAATTTGGTGGAGGTATGCCCAACAGGGGTTTTTACGGATAAAGTATTTTCTCAAGCTTACACGCGTAAATGGGACCTTCAGACCGCTCCAAGCATTTGTGCTGGGTGCTCAACAGGGTGCAACATCACGCCGGGCGAACGCTATGGCAGTTTGCGCCGCGTTGTGAATCGATATAACAGTGAGGTAAACGGTTACTTTATCTGCGATCGAGGTCGGTTTGGTTGGGAGTATGTAAACGGTGAAGAGCGTGTAAGGACTCCTTTGCGATCAGTTGGCGACGAGACCAAAGAAATGTCAGATGAAGAGATTGATCGGCTTTTTGTTGATTTAAAAAAAGGTGAGGTCATTGGCATTGGTTCCCCGCGAAGCAGCAATGAGTCTAACTATGCATTGAGAAAATTCGTGGGTGCAGCTAACTTTTATCCAGGTATCGCAGACGATGAGCATGCTATTAACCAGTTGATACTCAAGTTGCATAAAGATAGTGCCTTCCATGTGCCCAGTGTGCGTGAAATCGAGCAGGCTGACGCGGTGCTGATAGTAGGAGAAGACATTACAAATACTTCGGCTCGCATATCATTAGCGATTCGCCAGAGTGCACGGAACCAAGCCAAAGAACTAGCCTCTATCAACAACATCCCGGTCTGGCAAGACGCAGCGGTGCGCGAATTGGCGCAACAAGAGCGCAGTCCACTTTATATTCTGAGCAATGCAGCGACCCGCCTAGATGACGTTGCGAAGCAAACCGTCATAGGAACCTGTGCAGAGCAAGCGAAATTTGCGTTTGCCGTGGCAGAGGCTCTCAGCGGTCATGTTCCATCCGGCTTGTCTAGCCAGCAACAGGAGCTATTGAGCGAGGTAGTGGGGGCGCTCCGGAATGCTAAACGCCCTTTGATTGTTTCGGGCTCCAGTAACGGTAGCATTGAACTAGTTAAAGCGGCCGCAAATGTCGCTAGGGCTTTGAGTGGAGACGAGCCCGCTAATTTGGCTCTGGTTCTGCAAGAAGCAAACAGCATGGGTCTTGAATTGTTGGTTAACGCCGAGCATACGCTGGGTGCGGCGCTCAACAGGTGCGCCTCAGGCGAGGTCTCGAATGTTATTATTCTTGAGAATGACCTTTACCGTCGCGCACCTACCGGTATTGTAGATCGAGCGCTAACCAAGGCTGAAACCGTTGTCGTGCTGGATCAGATGTACAGTCCAACAACGGCGAGAGCAACTCATATTTTTCCAGTGACCGCGTTTTCAGAACAAGAGTCTACCTATGTAAATTACGAGAGCAGAGCGCAACTGAGCTTTCAGGTACATCGTCCCGAGACAGACGCGCTTCCGGGCTGGAAATGGCTGACTGAAGGCGATGCCGATATCAACAGTATCATTGGTGCTTGCAGTGAAGAATCTGAAGGCTTTGGTTCGCTGGACGGCTTGGTGCCACGCCTGTCACAGTTTGCGGCAGGGCTCAAGATCCCCAGACAATCTCACCGATACAGTGGCCGCACGGCGATGATAGCAAACCTTAATGTGCACGAGCCCAAGCAGCCTGCAGACACCGAATCAGTCATGGCTTTCTCCATGGAAGGTATGCCTGCAATGAAGGATGCCGCCATTCTTGGGTCGGCATGGGCGCCAAGTTGGAACTCGAACCAGTCAATCAGTAAATTTCAGGAAGAAGTCAATGGCGAACTGAAGCAGGGGCATACCGGGACCTTGCTGTTGACGCAAAAAACAGAAAGAGGCTCCTTCTTCGCTCCTGAGGTAGTCGAGATTGATGCTGGCTCTGACCAGCTGACGTTGTCGCTGGCTTTCCAGATTTTCGGCAGTGAAGAGCTGTCCGCGCGCTCCCCGTCTATTCAAAAGCGGATGACAGACGCATACGTGGCGCTGGCTCCGGCTGACGCTGATAGGCTTAATATCAAACACGGTGATTCCGTTGTTCTCAACGGAGACTTCGTAGTGCTTGCCTGTATCCGCGAAAAAATACCTAAAGGTAGCTGCGTTGTTCATTGTGGAGCACAACTTAATCGACATGATTTAGCGCGAAAAGTTAGCCTGAAAAAAGCAGGCAATTCGGTGGAGCGCAGGGGGCTTACAGGTTTAATCGTCAGCGATTTATGCGAGGAGAGTTACTAGCCATGATGTTGGAGGTTGGTTCGGGACTCACAATAGGGCTTATTCTCCTGACGGTTATCGTCGTTGCAGCGATGTTGATCTGGGTTGAGCGTCGATTGCTAAGCTTTTGGCAGGAGCGCTTGGGTCCGAATAGGGTTGGTCCATTTGGCCTTCTTCAGGTTGTGGCTGATATGATAAAAATCTTCACTAAAGAAGATTGGGTTCCACCGTTTGCTGATCGAGTGAGTTTTGTCATTGCTCCAGCTATAATTATGTCGGTAATNCTGTTGAGTTTTGCTGTCATTCCGTTCGCGCCGAATATTGGTATCATNGAATCCAANATTGGCGTTCTGTTTGTCCTCGCGATGGCGTCACTGGGGGCATANAGTGTGATGCTCGGAGGTTTGTCATCCGATAACAAATACGCTTTGCTNGGGAGTTTGCGNGCTGCGGCTCAGATGGTGAGCTATGAAGTCTTCATGGGGATCTCTTTACTTGGAGTTGTGGCGCTTTCGGGTAGCTTCAATCTCCGCACGATCGTTGANGCGCAAGAGGGAATGTGGTTCGTTGTTCCGCAATTCGTNGGNTTCGTTATTTTTCTTATTGCGGGAGTTGCAGAAAGTCATCGCCTGCCATTTGATAACCCTGAAGCTGAACAGGAGATTTGTGCNGGTTATCACACTGAATANTCAGGNATGAAGTTTGGTATGTTCTTTGTCGGTGAGTACCTCGGTCTTGTGCTGGTGTCCTCGCTCATTACGGTGCTTTTCTTNGGGGGATGGATGGGTCCAAGCTTTCTACCTCCAATTTTCTGGTTTGCCTTGAAATCGGGCGTATTTATCGCGTTCTTCATCCTTTTGCGTGCGGCAATTCCGCGTCCTCGCTACGATCAATTAATGAGCTATGGCTGGTTATTCTTGTTACCAGTGTCACTTATCAATCTGCTCGCTACAGGCGCAGTCATCTTGANCAGTTAAGGCACAGAGCCCAGGCAGAGAATATGTTTCCANTGATAAAAGATACACTGGTAAGCCAAGTCGTCACTCTTTGGGGCGTATTCAGGAAGCTGTTCGTGAAAGCAGACACGGTTGAATACCCTGATCAGCAACCNTACATGTTTCCGCGCTGGCGCGGTCGGATTATTCTGAGTAGGGACCCCGATGGCGAAGAGCGTTGCGTTGCGTGCAACTTATGTGCAGTCGCGTGCCCTGTCGATTGCATCGCTCTGCAGAAGGGAGAAATGGAGGATGGTCGATGGTACCCCGAGTTCTTTCGAATCAATTTTTCACGCTGCATCATGTGTGGCTTTTGTGAAGAAGCTTGTCCAACCAATGCAATTCAGCTCACCCCAGATTTTGAAATGGCTGAGTATATTCGTCAGGACATGGTCTGGGAAAAAGAAGACTTGCTGATCAGTGGTTGTGGTAAGTATCACGACTACAATTTTTATAGGGTCGCTGGAAAGCAGATTAGCGGTAAAGATAAGGGTGAGGCTCTCAATGAAGCGACGCCTGTTAACGTGAGGAGTCTGATGCCGTGACTTTATTGTTTTATCTCTCCGGAGCCATTGCGATTATTTCGACGTTTGCCGTCATCGTTCAAACGAACATTGTGCATGCCTTGCTGTATCTCATATTGTCGTTGCTCGCAGTCGCGGTCATTTTTTACGTGTTAGGAGCGCCTTTCGCGGCAGTACTGGAGGCGATTGTTTACGCTGGTGCTATTTTAGTCCTGTTTCTCTTCGTGATTATGATGCTGAACTTGGGGCAGCATACCCGCGATCAAGAAAGGGGATGGCTGACAGGGCGCATGTTTTTGGTACCCGCAGTGATGTCTGCATTGCTGCTGGGTCAGTTGTTATATGTCTTGTCTCAAGTTGGCCAAGATATAGCAGTGTCGCGAGTAGGAGTTATGGAGGTGAGCGCTTTGTTGTTTGGCCCATATGTTTTAGCGGTTGAATTGGCTTCTATCTTGCTGCTGGCTGGACTGGTTTCTGCCTATCACCTTGCGAAACGGTAGCGGCCCTGCGAAGAAAAATTATTTGGTACTAGGGCGAGAGTAACTCCGACCGATGGAAACAATACCTGTTGAGCACGGCTTTTTATTGGCAGGCATGTTATTCTGCCTTGGCTTGGTCGGCTTGTTGACGCGACGCAACGTCGTGTTTGTCCTTATGTCACTCGAGATAATGTTGAATGCCAGTGGGCTGGCATTTATCGTCGCAGCAGCTCGCTGGGGGCATGCAGAAGGCCAAGTAATGTTCCTGATGATCCTAACGCTAGCTGCGGCAGAAGTGGCCGTTGGACTCGGTCTTATTATTCAAATGTTCAGGCGGTATCAGACAGTTGATATCAACGTTCTGAGCGAGATGAAGGGATAGAGGTCCAGGACCATGCTTGATTTAATCTGGCTTTTGCCTACATTCCCGCTTCTTGGTTTTCTGTCTCTGATACTCACTGGTGGGAGGCTTCCCAAACAGTTCGCCGGCCCAATCGGCGCGGGCTCAATAGGTCTCTCGTTTGCGGTTGCGGCGCTCGTGGCTACCGAATTTCTGAATTCCGGAACAGAGCAATTCACTTATGAAGCATGGGTCTGGATGTCAGTTGGAGGATTTTCTCCGGGCTTCACCTTTTATCTAGACGGTTTGTCCATGGTCATGATGTTAATCATTACCGGCGTCGGCTTTCTCATTCATCTTTATGCCACCGGATACATGTCAGATGACCCAAGCTTTGCCCGTTTCTTTTCTTATATGAACCTTTTTGTTGCCGCAATGCTGATGTTGGTTCTGGGTGACAATCTGGTGCTTCTTTACCTAGGGTGGGAAGGAGTGGGATTGTGCTCTTATTTGCTAATTGGTTTCTGGTACACCAAGCCTGCGAACGGCTACGCAGCCAGGAAAGCTTTTGTTGTGACAAGAGTTGGGGATACGTCAATGGCAATCGGGCTGTTTCTTCTATTTGCTCAACTGGGTACACTGAACATTCAGGACATGCTGCATGCGGCCGAAAGCCAGTGGCCCGTTGGTTCAGGCTTTGCGATCGCGGCCTCTCTTTTGCTGCTGGGAGGAGCGGTTGGAAAGTCTGCACAACTCCCTCTCCAGACATGGCTGCCAGATGCGATGGCTGGGCCGACGCCAATAAGCGCGCTCATTCATGCCGCCACTATGGTCACAGCCGGAGTCTATCTGATCGCCCGCACTCATTCGTTGTTTGAGATGGCCCCCTCAGTACAGCTACTAGTGGCTCTAATTGGCCTGGCTACTTTGCTGTTGTCGGGTTTTACCGCTATGACGCAAACAGACATCAAGCGTATCCTTGCCTATTCGACAGTAAGTCAGATCGGCTATATGTTTCTTGGCCTCGGGGTTGGTGCATGGTCCGCAGCGATTTTTCACTTGATGACACATGCGTTCTTCAAGGCTCTGCTGTTCCTCGCTTCGGGCACTGTGATCTTGAGCGTTCATCACGAGCAGAATATCTTCAAGATGGGCGGGCTGCGTAAAGCGCTTCCGATTTCCTTTTTCTCCTTCCTATTTGGCAGTCTGGCACTAACTGCGTTCCCCTATACCTCGGGCTACTTTAGTAAGGATGAAATCTTACTTGGCGCTCTCGATCTTGCGGGGATCGGCTTCTGGTTTTGGCTAGGCGGTTTGGTTGGTGCCTTTTTCACAGGTATATATACGTTCCGTTTGTTCTTTATCGTCTTCTTTGGGGAAAGTCACGCAGAACATGCTGTTGAGAAGGAAGTTGGAGGGTGGCACATGAACGGTCCTCTCCTTATTCTTATGATTCTTGCGCTTGCGGGAGGTTTTATTCACGTTCCGCTGGAAACCGTATTTAGTCACGGTGAAGCGCATGAAGAACATCATGTAAGCGGATTTATTCATGGAATCATGATTGCGGTGCCCTTACTAGGTGTTGCCGTGAGTTATTTGTTCTTCATGTCGAAAACCTTCTCAGTTGAAAAGCTGATGGCTAGCAATCTATCTAAAAGGCTCCATGGATTCTGGTTTGGGGGATGGGGCTTCGATACGCTGTATAACTCAATCATTGTGGGCCCCTTTCTTTTTCTCGCGAGAGTGAATCGTAAAGACGTAATTGACGGTTTTTACGGGAAGATCGTCGCTGCCTCGCGGACTGCGAATAGCCTTATCGTGAAATCGCAAACCGGATACTTACGTTGGTATGCCTTGACTATCGCGGGTGGTTTAGTCGTTATGGTCTCAGTGGGGGCCGTTCAATGATTCTGGTCACACTCATCGCAATCTTGTTTATTGGCGGCTTGGCCTGCTGGTCGTCCGAACGAATCGATCAAAACTTACCGAGGGTAATCGCACTCGTCACAGTCATTCTAGACTTTGCGTTGATGTTTGGTCTGTTGAGTTCAGACATCACTTCAACGTGGGTGGCCGTTTTTGAAGCTTCGTGGATCCCTAGGTTCGGCATATCGGTATATCTAGCTGCTGACGGCTTAAGCGTACTTCTGCTCATGCTCACTGCCTTTTTGGGCGTGATTGCGATAGGTGCAGCGTGGGATGAAGTCAAGCAGCGGTCCGGCTTTTTCTACTTCAACTTGCTCTGGACACTTGCGGGTGTAGTAGGAGTCTTTACTGCGCTTGATTTATTTTTGTTCTTCTTCTTTTGGGAAGTGATGTTGATACCCATGTATCTAATTATCGCTATTTGGGGACACGAGAATAAGAATTACGCCGCGATGAAGTTCTTTATCTTTACGCAGGTAACAGGGATGATGATGTTAGTGTCCATTTTGGTAATGGCCTATTTACATTATCTGCAGCATGGATCCTTAAGCTTCAACTATAATGACTTATTAAATGTCAGCATCACCGGCGATATGGGTATGTGGGTGATGCTAGGGTTCTTCGTTTCGTTCTCCACTAAGTTACCAAGCATGCCGTTCCACTCCTGGTTGCCGGATGCACACAGTCAGGCTCCCACGGCTGGGAGTGTGATTTTGGCCGGCATACTCCTTAAGACGGGGGCGTACGGCTTGATCCGTTTCGCTGTGCCCCTGTTTCCTGAGGCCTCCATGGAATTTGCTCCGATCGCAATGACGCTTGCAGCGGTCAGTATTTTGTACTGCGCTAAGGTGGCGTTCGCGCAAGACGATATCAAACGGCTGATAGCCTACACTAGTGTGAGTCACATGGGGTTCGTCACGCTTGGCATCTATGCCTGGAATGAGCAGGCACTCCAGGGTGCCGTAATGACAATGCTGGCACATGGATTAAGCGCCGCGGCGTTATTCATGCTGGCCGGAGGACTGCAGCACCGGATTCATACACGAAATATGCCGGAAATGGGTGGTTTTTGGCCGCAAGTGCCGCAGATGACCGCAGTCGCAATTTTCTTTTCTGTCGCTGCCCTCGGTATGCCGGGCCTTGGCAATTTTATTGGTGAGTTTTTGTCTCTAATTGGCGCTTTCCAGGCTAACGTAACATTGACGGTAGTCGCGGCTTTTGGACTTATCCTGGCGTCTGTATATTCACTTTGGGTTCTGCAGAAGGTGTTTCAGGGAGAATACAATAACAAGGCCTTCGACGAGTCGCATCTCACTGATTTAAGTCGTCGAGAGATGATGTACTTTGCAGCGATGATGGTTGGCCTGGTGTGGATGGGGCTGTACCCCCAGACTTTTTTGGACATGTCTGAACCCGTTTTGGCNCAGCTGTTGTCAGATACCGCACAAACTGCATTAATCTCGGTACAAGGAGGATTATGACAATCACAGTCGCCGACCTTTTTTTGATTTCGCCTTTGCTGTTGCTGACTGGTGCGGCTGTACTGGCGATGTCTGCGATTGCAATTGGCCGAAATTATATGGCGACAGCGGTCATCACCGTCGCGGGATTGCTGCTTTCTGCAGCCAGCGCTATGCCGTTGATAGCGACAGCAAATCAACAGGTCACTCCGCTATTAATTATCGATCCATTTTCATTGTTTTTCACGGTCGTGATCTGCTTGAGCGCCAGTTTAATTGCGATACTAAGTTACCCCTTCCTAAAGGATCTCGACGACGATCGAGAAGAGTATTTCCTGCTGCTGAGTGTTGCCACTGTTGGGGCAGTTGTGCTTGTGAGCAGTAATCACTTCGTCAGCGCCTTACTTGGTTTGGAGACGCTGAGTATGTCGCTGTACGGTATGGTGGCCTACACGGTGCATTCAAATAAGGCCGATAAATATCCTCTGGAAGCGTCGGTGAAGTACCTGGTTCTTTCTGCTGCTGCATCAGGATTTTTGTTGTTCGGGATGGCTCTTATCTATGGGCAAACTGGGACGCTAAGCTTTTTCAGTCTAGTTGATTTACCCGAAACTAATATGCACAGCCTCGGTGCAGGATTTTCGGTTGTCGGACTTCTGCTGATTACGGCGGGGCTTGCGTTTAAGCTGTCACTGGCACCTTTTCACATGTGGACTCCGGATGTTTATGAGGGTGCGCCACTACCCGCTACAACTTATTTGGCAACAGTGGGGAAAGCTGCGGTATTCGTAGTGCTATTGCGCCTCATTGAGACTTCCGAAGCGCTGTCAATAAATGGGATGCTGACCGTGCTTTCTTTGCTTGCNGTAGTATCAATACTTGCGGGCAATCTGCTTGCCCTACTACAACAAAATGTAAAACGATTGTTGGCATACTCATCTATCGCACACATGGGATATTTGCTTATCGCCGTTGTGGCAAGCTATTACGTTGAGGGGCGTATTGGCATTGAGGCTATCAGCTTTTATCTTGTCGCTTACGTAATAATGACAATTGGTGCATTCGGAGTAGCCTCGATGGTGTCCTCCAGTGACAAAGAGCGTGACGTCATCGACGACTACCAGGGACTATTCTGGAGACAGCCCATACTTGCTGCTGTGTTCACAGGAATGATGCTTTCGCTTGCCGGCATTCCNTTAACAGTTGGTTTTATCGGAAAATTCTACTTGTTTTTCGCCGGCGTTGAGGCGGCTCTGTGGCCATTACTTGCTGCGTTAATTGTTGGAAGTGGTATCGGTCTCTACTACTACTTAAGGATAATTTATCGAATGATAGAACCTGCTGCGGATGGAGAAGATATATGTATTGGTTTCTCAATTGCCTCAGGGTCTTACGGCGTAGTTCTCTGCCTGTCTTTATTATTGCTTTGTTTGGGGGTCTATCCGGCGCCCATTATTAGCCTGATTGAGGTAATCTCAGCGTACGTTTAAGTCTACTCAACGCGACCTTTTCCGTAAGCTGGGCAATTTTAATCTTGCTAGCGAACGAAGAGTCGCCAAGCTTCTTCTGAAACCGATTTGGCTTTACTCAGCACTTCGCGATTAACAATAACAGGCCTGGAAAACTGAATAGGTATGACCGTTCGAGTTTATTTCGATTGACGAGCAAGAGGCTGTGTGGTGGCAAACGGTGGCGTCTGCTTCAATACCGCTATCGCAATGCCCCCTCCCAACTGCCGGCTGGTAATCGGGGGTTCACTTAGTGGAGAAAGCCGCAGGACTGCCGTTACCACAACGAGGTCCTTCATTATCAAAGGAGCGCCGATTTGAGTGAAGTTGCAGTTATAGGCGGTGGTAGTTTTGGCACAGTGATCGCGAATATCATCGCTGAAAATGGCTACGTTGTGCATTTTTGGATGCGCAGTGAAAGGCTTGTATCTCAGGTAAACATGCAACATGAAAACTCCGAATACCTTCCTGGTTATTCGCTGGGAAAGCGTGTTGTCGCCACCCAAGACATGGCAAAAGCGGTGACTGGGAGTAGCGTCGTCTTTGTCGCGGTTCCAAGCACTTCGTTCCGCGCTGTAGTAAAGCAGATAATGAAATATGCAGCCCCGAATGTAATGCTGGTGAGCACAACTAAAGGGATTGAAGCAGACAGTTTTATGTTGATGAGTGAGGTCCTAAAGGCTGAGGCACCCGCGGCAAGGATCGGTGTGCTGAGTGGCCCCAATCTTGCGAAAGAGATAGCGGCAAGCCAGCTGACCGGTTCAGTCATCGCAAGTAGTCAGGAGCCGGTGCGATCGACAATTCAGGAGTTGCTCAAGTCGGATACGTTCAGGGTATATACCAACGATGATGTATTCGGCATTGAGCTTGGCGGCTCGCTGAAGAATATTTACGCCATTATTGCCGGAATAGCCTCTGCCTTGGGTATGGGTTACAACACTAACAGCATGTTGATCACCCGAAGTCTAACGGAGATGGCTCGGTTTGGCCGAGAGATGGGGGCTGACCCAATGACTTTNCTTGGTTTGGCGGGGGTAGGNGATTTGGTGGTTACCTGCTCNACGCCTTTNAGCCGNAACTATCGCATTGGCGAAGCGTTAGGTAAAGGGAAGTCGCTTGAGGAAGCGGTAAAAGAAGTTGGACAAGTTGCCGAAGGAGTCAATACTGTCAGGCTNGTGGCAAAAAAAGCCGAAGAAAAAGACGTCTATATGCCNNTAGCTACAGGCTTGTATAAAATACTTTATGAGNGTCACTCCATCGAGAGTATCATTTCATCGTTAATGCTTGGAGATCAGGCACTTGATGTCGAATTTGCGGCGAACTCTGAGAAAATTTTAATAAAGGAATAAATATGCCTGAAAAACTGGACGACTTTGTTGATAATGTTCGCGACCTTTCAGTTTGGGTACGCGTTTCTTTCGTGATTGTTTTTGTAGTGGCACTTCATCTTATAATTGGCCCCTTGATCGTTCTGCTGGCGTTGGCACAAGGTTTATTCCTCATTTTTACCGCAAGGGTCAATGAGAATCTTGCTTCTTTTGGTTCATTGCTGACGGTCTATGTAGCGCAGATTCTTAACTTTGTGACCTTCAATTCTGAGCGTCGGCCCTTTCCATTCTCGGATTTTCCTGAAGAGCATGCTGGCGCTTGTGCAAATTTTACAACGAGCCAAAGCGCGCGGTCCGCGCAAAGTGATGTCAAACTGGAGGAGAGCGGGCGAGACCGAAAACCAACAAAGAAAGCCCAAAGCAAGAAAAAGCCGGTTCGTAAAAAGAAGTTGTCTAATGGTAATTGAAATAAAACAGATCAGGTGGCTTTCCATTGTTCGTCGGTGCGTGATGCTTCACAATGAGGCAGAGTTACTTGTAGTCGCTAACAGTGGCGGAAGGTTGTTTCAACATTGAGATACAGCATAATATTTTTGCAGCCAGCCGTCGGCGTAAACGCTCAACCGCAATACTCTTAGCTCATCGGAGCTTCTCAACGCTAGCGTTCAAAACAGCCAATTAGCCGAAACTCGGAAGCTTCAGTCGGGTTCAGGGCTTCTGTGAATAAGTCAACGTAGAAGATGCCCGTAAAGTCGTTGCCATTTAAGCCGCATTTTTCGCTGCGCACTCTGTTGACCTTTCTGCAAGCCAAGAGCTCCGGTTACCTACTGAGAGGTGGGAACAGTCACCTAGTGTGTCCAGATGCCTTTGCACTATCCCCAGACGGTGCTATCTTCGTTTATACTATGTCTTCATGAGTCTACTTAAAAAATTCGCGATTTTGCTGTTGGCCTCGCTCCCGCATGCGGCTGGATTTGCGCAAACCACAAGTCATGCTCTCGTAGATGCATTTCCAGATTCATCGCTTGTGGGTACTGAATTTGAGGCTGACAGAAACTATCGCTTGATTCTTGGTCGTCTGCAGCGATCACGTGGTGTCGTTGTCCCAGAAAGTTCGGAGCTCATTCGTGGCGACGTCAGTAAGCTGATATTCGAAATCCCTCGAGAATATTCTGGAGACGACGTCTTTGGTTTCTTTCGGAGAAATTTTTCCAGTCAAGGGTATGAAACGATTTTTGATTGCATTGGTCGGGAGTGCGGCAGCAGNAACTACTGGGCGAACGATATCTTCCGTAATCGACTGCTTTATGGCCCCGAGCGCAATCAATTCTTCTTGAGTGTCCGTGTGCCTACGGATAGCGAAGACCCGACGTATATTTCGCTCTATGTGATTACCCGCGGTAATCGTCGCATCTATTCATATCTTGAAATAGTTGAGCCGTCCGGAACTTCCGGTCCATTAAGAATGATCGAGGACTCGATCTTAAGTGATGTTGAGGAGTCCGGAGCGACAAGCCTTCCCGGCATTACCTTTCTATCCGACGGGCAGCTTGATGAGTCAGTCGATTTATCCGAACTCGCGCTGGAATTAATGGATAGGCCAGAGCAGAGATTTTATGTTGTCTCGCACCTATCGATAGAGGGGGAGTACGATCAACTGCTCGCGCGATCAATAGTTCGCGCGGAAGCAGTTAGGCTTCATTTGATCGCTCTGGGAGTGGATGAATCGCAGTTAGTATCAAAAGGAGTTGGCCCGCTTGCGCCACTTTGCGCGCATAGGGAATGCGCCGACAGGATAGAACTTGTGTTGGTGCTTGGCTCTAACTAATTAGAGATAGAAATTCATTGCGGGTTGTTGAGCTCTCCCTGAAGGCCCCTAACATGCAGGATGTCGTCATGGTTGAGTTTTGCTTTTCGACGCCCCTCATCATCATACACATGTGTTTTGCCTCAATAATGACGGCAGCGCCAGAAGCATTGGTTTTTTCTAGTACGCAGTTCGCAATTTGGCTGGTTAGATGCTCCTGAATTTGCAACCGTCTNGCAAAAACATCGACCANCCGAGCAATTTTCGACAAACCAATCACCTGTCCTCGAGGCAAATAAGCCACATGGCATTTTCCAATGAAAGGCAGCATATGATGCTCGCACATCGAATAAAGTTCGATATTCCTTACTATGATGATTTCATCGGTATCTGATGGAAACATTGCGCCGTTTATAACCTCGTCAATGTCCATTTTGTAGCCCTGTGTCAGAAATTCCATAGCTTCGGCGGCGCGCTTTGGTGTTTCGACGAGTCCGGGACGTTTAGGATCCTCGCCAGTGGCCTTGATGATGTCCAGGTATGCTTGTTCCATAATAAGCCCTTTCTGGGTTTTATTTATAATGCTTCAGCAGCAGGTTGCATGTACCGATAAACCTCTCAGCGTTCCGTTATTATAATGCTTGTGTCTTGAGATTACAGGGATTTAGGAAGGTCGTTCATTGCTCCTTCGAGATTATATCCTTCACACAGAGGCCATGTTCAGTGAAGCTGAGCTGTTCTATGGGCATGGAACAGATTCACCGCTCGACGATGCCGTTTATCTTGTTTTCAGCACGTTGAACATCGAGTTCAGCCTTGACTATAAAAAGTCTGACCGAATTCTTGAGTTCTGTGAATTGGCGGAATTGGACGCGAGGGTTGAGTTGCGAATACGCGATCGCAAACCGGTCGCCTACATTGTTGGTAAAGCCTGGTTCTGTGGGCGCGCTTTTTACGTCGATGAGAGGGTTCTGATACCACGCTCGCCTATTTCTGAGCTTATACGGAACCGCTTTGAGCCATTACTTGCGCTTCCACCGACCAGCATTCTAGATTTGTGCTGCGGTTCGGGTTGTATCGGTATTGCCTGCGCTCTCGAGTTTGCTGAAGCGAGGGTGGATTTGTCGGATGTGTCATCAGAATGTCTACTTGTCGCTGAGGAAAACGTGAAGCTTCATAATCTGATCGACAGAGCTCAGTGTGTTAATTCCGACTTATTTGCATCTCTGTCTGGCAGAAGCTATGACCTTATTGTTTCTAACCCGCCATATGTGTCCCTGGCCGAGGCCGGTGCTTTGCCAGTTGAATATCTGCATGAACCGAGATTGGCGCTGTTTAGCGACGATGGGGGTTTGGCAATACCGCTTGCTATATTGCAGCAGGCTGAAATGTATTTGAACCCTGGGGGCATTCTGGTCCTTGAGGTAGGCTCAGCGGCCGAAACCCTTTGTAAGAGGGTACCCAAGGTTCCCTTCTTATGGATGGAGTTCGCGCAAGGCGGTGATGGCGTTTTGGTCATTCGTGCAGAGGAGTTACATCGTTACAGAGATAGCTTCATTTAGTGTACAATTCGAGCCCGTTTCATGGATGACAACGTTTTAATTGACTGAGATCTATTATGTCAGGCAACAGTTTTGGAAAGTTATTTACGGTCACAAGCTTCGGTGAAAGCCATGGTCCGGCACTTGGTTGTGTCGTAGACGGGTGTCCTTCTGGGCTTGAATTGACGGAAGCAGACATGCAAAAGGACCTCGATCGTCGCAAGCCCGGTCAATCCCGTTTTACAACGCAGCGCCGGGAAGCCGATTCTGTGAGGATTCTTTCCGGTGTATTCGAAGGTAAAACGACAGGAACACCGATTGGACTTTTGATAGAAAACACAGATCAGCGATCAAAAGACTATAGCAAAATTAAGGATCAATTCCGTCCCGCACACGCTGACTATACCTATTTCAAAAAATTTGGGATACGGGAT
>PBHS01000052.1 GCA_002719575.1 Gammaproteobacteria bacterium
GGAATAATGTTTTAACGAACCCAGTTTGTTCTTCTATTGAGATGTTTCATCGAGATACATGGGAGCCTTGGGACAAAGTGTTTAAATCAATCGCAGAAAGAATTTTATCAATGTGAAACTAACCTGTAGGGAACGTGGCGCAGTTTTCTCGCGCTCTTGCTACGATATTTAATGGCTTACAACGACGATAAGATCGCAGAACACCTTGGCGGTGTGGTAAAGTACGTCAAAACGGATTGCGCACTAAGACACCCTCAAAGCTACTCTGAGGAGTATGCAAAAGATCTCCCTGAGTGAGCATGAATCTACAGGTAGTCGGACAGGTCTTGTGAGCTGTTGCGTAGGAAGATATATACTATTTTCCCTTGATAGTTTTCCGGCTCCTCAAATGGACGGGAGTAAAGTGCAAACTCCATTACAAAAGTATTCCTCGGCTAATAAGGGACACAAGACAAACTCTGCCATCGATTACTTAAAGATCTTCAAGCAAAGAAAAAAACCGAATAAGAAAATCTGAGTAACATCAAAGTAACCCTAAATAGAAATCATAGAATCTTCAGAGACCAACTTTAATTTGGACGAACAATTGACATGAGGACGAATGAGGGTTTCAGAGAGAGACTATTCTATGTAATCCACTGGGCTGGCTTCCTTACAACAAGTTGGATCACCTTCTGGATTTTACGGGAGGCCACGGAGTGGCCGAATCTGCTCGGTGTTTTCACAGTATTTGTTCCGCTGATTCTAGGATGGTTGGTGAGGACCCTAAACGAGGGGTATGTAAGTCCTTTACCGTGGATAAAGAAGAAAGTGCGTGAAGTTCAGTAGAGTCACTTTGCGCCACCACTCTGTGAGTTGGCCGAAATTATAACAATACGGTAATTGCGCGGATGCTGGCGCTTGACTAGAGAGAGCGAGATGAACGCTAAAAGAGATCCTGNTAACCAATCTCGGGTATCAAGGAAAGCACTAAGTTATACCTTGAAGACGTAATCCGCGAAATTTTTTACTTTCATCAGCGATTTCTCTGTTCCCAAGAAGAGGGTGTAAGAATCTCACAAAGGAACGCATTTAATCTCAGATATTCATAAAGCGATATCAAATCTTCCACTAGATGGTTCTGAGCAGTAATCTGTCTAACAATATTTTTTGAGGCTCCCAAATTGAATACTTTAAGACGGTTAACTATCCTTGCCATCACCTTTATGTGCTCTCCGGGCTATGGACAGCTAGAAGGTAAAGGCATCATTTGCGACTCTGAGAAAGTCGCTCAAGTCGTGGAAAGTTGGATCGGAGACTCCCTTGAATCAATAGACATTTATGGTTTCCAATTCAAGGGAAGCATAGTAACAGGTGAATACTTAGGAGTTTACCAAGATAATGTTGAGATAATTGGTTTCGAAGTGTATGGAGATTTTCAAACAACGCCCGACGAAATTACATGGTGGGAATCTGACTGGATTCTTGATAGGAAAACTCTCCGGCTAACAAACAGATATGATAGAAGTAGAATTTTTCAGTGCATCGCTTTAGCAGACATTGAAACCTACACTGAAGCGTTCAATCAAAGGCGAGCTATTGAGCAAATCAAACACAACGAAAAGTTAACCAACAATAANATCTAACAAAGCGATTTAGACCCCTGTGAATGTTTGAAATGAAGAACGGCTNCACTCTGTAGTATAGGACTTAGGCGTTCTTTTGGATATGGCACAGCACAAAGCAACTTTACCTCCCCTGCTTACCTTCCCATCGGGACGGCCCTCAGGAATACGGCAGCAGCAAGATTCCAAGCCGGAACTATTGATATTCTCTCCGAAACTGAACGCAATATTATAAAAACTTGCCAACCTATTAAGCAGATTGAAACATGAGTCTTGCATGCAAATTCAACTAGCTAAAAATCGATCTAAATTCGTCAACCGGAACTCAGGTATACCCCGTTATTGAGCATACTGTCGAGAGCATCAATCAATAAACTTCATCAATCAGCCTGTTTTATTGCACAGTTTTATTGATTTTTTCGCTTTATCTCGCCTGCGAATCACAAATTCTCTTGGAAACCCTGTCTGGCCGCTAGTTTTAAACTCANAATTTTTGAGTTTAGCCGGCAGTGGGCCGATACATCTGCATGACACAAGTGAAACTTGGAGCCTTTTAACTTCAAAACAAAAAATTACGAACGAGGATAATGCCTTGTGAAAATTTTAATAATCAGGCTTTTAGGACTTGGCGATGTTGCGAGCATCCTTATTCCTGCTGCCAGAATGATCAAAGCAGAGAACCCTTCAAACACNGTTGATGTATTGACATATGGTGCNGGAGTTGAACTCGCTGATCTTTGTCCGGAGATTAGNGATGTCCTTGCGGTTGAAAANGAGCAGTGGCCTGATGATCCTGTAAAAGCCATAACCAGCTTTTCATCGATCGCATTTTTTTTGACTCAAAGAGAATATGATCAAATTTATTGCATAGATACTTGGTTTATGCCGTGCTTTCTGGCTACCTATCTCAAAGAGATTGGATTGAATGTCCGAGGAAATTTTATTTCAAAAGGCACTCAAGAAATCACTCAAAGTGTGATTNCGGGTGCAGCTGATCCATCCTATTTTAAAGAATCAAATTTCCTGGAAAGTACCTTTAAGAATATGGATAGTTGGAAAGGGGAGTGGTGGAATACTTATACTGAATATGAAAACTATGCGCGCTTTTTCTTACTGCATTGCTGCTCCCTGCAGGGAAAATACGACCTGACTCTCAAGGTCGATCCGGATGAGGCTTTGTCTGAAATAGCTTCAGATCAAAAAATTATTGCAGTTAACCATACTGGAAGTGGCAAAAATAAAAATTATAAGAATTATAGGGAGCTGGTGGATTCCTTAGAGAGGTCTGGCTTTTATGTTTGGTCTCGTTTCGATGGTTCCCAGCCTATATTGAAGACCCTTCGAATGTTGCATGCAACGGATTTGGTGGTAACAGTAGCAACCTCAACCCAATGGTTGGCTCAAGCGGTCGGTACCGCATCTCTTGTTATACCTGGCTGTCTACCCTCAAATGTCTTAGGCGCCGAATTGTGCGTTAAAAACCCCTTGAAATGCCAGTACTGCGTGGATGAACCTCTATTTGAGAATCAAGATTACGAATGCATGAAAGTTGAACCTGCTCTTTTAGTAAACAGTTGTTTAGATTATTTGAAAGCGAAACCAGACTAGCCATACTTTTCTGCTGTTCTTGAGCGACAACAAGATAGATTCCTTCCCCCAAGCTCGACTCTTTCAGGGAATCTTAGAGCACCAAGAGCCCGGATTATCCGACAGCGTTTTAGGAAGGGCCTTTATTTAAGAGCCGAGTAGTCCGTTGCACTCATAAAGAAAAGCTCTCTTTGGACCGGCACATTGTATTTCTCCCTCAGAGCTATCCATTCTGGATCAGCGCGAAAGTTTGCGAAAACCTCGTCCCGATGCGCACGATCCTTGAACGCGAGCAGCCAAACAATCGTGTTCGGGTTATCAAGTCTCTGCCAATATCCGATCAACTCGGCGCCGTGCGAAGTAAGAAGCTCTTGTTGTTTCTCACGGAAACGCCGGTGCAAATTATCGACTCCACCNATTCCNTCTNCNGCTGGATCAGCAGTATAAAATCTTAATTCAAAGCACCGTGAATCGTGNGCCACGTTNGCTGCGANCTCCAANNCGAGGACGCTAGCNGGGCCACANGGATNTNCTTCTTGNGCGTANGCTGCTGNAAAAACTTGCTGGAGTAAAACCAAGATCGCCGCTATGTGTTTGACACTGCCCATAAATCTAGTCCCGTAATATCAAAGCATTTAACGCCTATAAATTTAGCAGAGTTTTTGCGATCAAGAGCAAAAAACGTTTCCTTACAGAGGATTCNCGANCTACTCAAGGATATAATATGCTGACTCAATGTGCTTGCATCATTTAGTTCCTGCGTCCGTGATCTAAATGCATTTCTTGTCTTTCCAAACATCTCGGCACAGCAATGCTAGCGAAACAGAGCCGGCTGAATTGGTTTTTTCAGCCGAAGGATAAATCTATCGGTATTCCTACCCAAACCGGAGTCGAACGGTGGCATTGNATGGTCATCATTTGAATTCTCAAGTATATGGCTTGTTCCTGTGAGGACAAAGCCAGCCTGCAAGCTGGCGTCTACCGCATCTTCAAAAGTTATCCTATGTAGAGCGACATTATCTCGGCCTTCACTTCCCTTATGATCGATTATGCCAAGAACACCCCCGGGCTTAAGCGCATTGTAAATTTCCATCAGTAATGTGTTTGCTTCTTCGGAAGAACGNTTATACACGTCGTGAAAATTNAGAGCTGTAATCGCGAAATCAATAGAGNTTNCCGGAATGNTNNNNATTCTNCCAACGTAATCAACCAAATTATCCANACGNCTTACGCGTTCTNCTCTTTCGCNCCTNGTTCTNTCAGTNATCGAGATAGGGTTATTGTGCATATACACCTTACCCGACGAACCAGTGGCCAAAGANAGAACTTCTGAATACCATCCACCCATNGCAATGACNTCCAGCACANNANNACCCGGTTCGACTCCAAGNAANCGCAANACTGCAGACGGTTTCCGATNNTTATCTCTATCTCGATCAGCGACCGATCGCGAAGGACTGCTCAGAGCCTCCTCTAAGTCAATTGACGTCTGCGCAAACGTAAGTGCGGTAGTAAAGAAAAAAAAGAATCCGAGAAACTGGATCATGATGGGTATAATTTCCTCAGTGTCGAAGAGTGTATTTGCACAAGCAGTTGACCAAAGCGATCATTTTTTCTTTAGTTTCTTAAAAGGAAGGCATCAATATATTCATTCATGCTGCAAATTCTGCGATATTTTTATTCTTTTTTGCCTGAGCGTATCTTGACCGATTTTCACTCCTATCATCAAATCAACAAGTCCTTGGCATCTAAAACAGCTATGTTGTATTACCACAAATTAAGGGATAAGTGAATGTCGACAAAGACTTAATTTTCAAACTCGTTTCAATTATGCAGCTCCTTGACTCATTATACACTTGGACTGATTCAAAATCCGTTCTCGGCGAAGTTTAGAGTCCACCTAAATATCAGCCCCCCTCAAGTGCAAAGAACTAGGTCTAGACTTCGGCAGCCAAAGCAACGAGTAGTGTTTGTGTCTTCGCTGGCATTCTCACAGTTAGGCTACGAGGTCCTCGGGTCTTGCTGGCAAAGATTTCAAGTTCAAAAGCACGTATCATGTGATAATTCATTAACCGATGCACACCCTGTTAACATAGTCCTCTTGTACCTTACTTACTTCTTTCTTCAATTATCTATACTTCCACCACCACGAAGTTTTGATCGCTATTGAAAGCACGCTCGAGGGAGTTCGTAGTTAACTTAGCCTCGTCCATTTTGGAGATGCCTCGCAGGCTTATACAAACGGCAGTACTATGTTTAATTAGTTGTCAGGCTTCACCATCACAGTTGTCAGAGTTTTACCACTTCCAGTGCTAACGCAACTTCTTCCTAACTCCAACGATATCTCCTTGAGTCAAGCAGACATTTTCAATGGTTTATTGAACGAAAAATCTTATTCACCAAGGCCTTCGTTTGCCGTTTACCACCAAACTAATTTTGGGAGTATCAGCTTAATTTTTCCATCGAGAAGCAAGCTGTACTGCTTGGAATTCATGCATCCACAAAGCAGTATTATCATAGCTATGTTTCAAACGTGTCTAGCCAGAGTAACGCCTTTCGGCTTCTATTGCCGAATACTGGCGCCAGTCGGGCGACCATACATCCAGCTCTACTAGGTTAACGCTCTTCTGTTCAGGACGAAATGCATTGACAATACCATTCCATTCGATTAATCTTCAAAGCGCTTGAATTATCGACATATATTTAAAGTCCTCACCGAAGTCTTCTTAGTAATTCCTCGTTCTGTAGCCTCTAAGTACATCGCATGTTTTAGCACACTCTTCCGCCTTCACCATGAGCGGCAGATTTTTTTCACATATTGGATATTTATAATGTCAGAAAGAATTACGGGAACTGTTAAATGGTTCAACGAATCTAAAGGATTTGGTTTTATAGAAAGAGATGGAGGCCCCGATGTGTTTGCACACTACAGCGCTATAAACGGCGGCGGCTTTAAAACTCTTTCCGATGGTCAAAAGGTTGAGTTCGACGTCACGACCGGTCAAAAAGGGCCTCAGGCAGAGAACATAACTGTTTTATAAAGCACCTTTAACAGGATGGAGCAGCCGATAAGGCTGCTCCGTTTTTACAGTAGTCGAGCACAATTACAATCATCCGCTTCAAAACATGACTGTCTACACGGTTTAGACCAAGTTTATTTGATAGACGCATGTACTTGATGACAATGCTGATTAGCCATGGTCGCAGGCGAGCTCATTAAAAGGGTTACAGTATACGGTTCCGTATCGCGCTGTTTTGAGTATCGTTTAAGCATCTAGTGATCATGTAACTAGTCGATTTATTTGCTAATAGTTTTCTCAAAACTTCTATAGTTGCTCGCGGCGCTGCGATACTCTCCGTACATTCTAATTACTACTCAATTATCCATGGGAATCTTTTGCGTTACTGCTTGATTCTGTTGACTGTCGTCTAGAGCGGCCAATGTAAGAGCCGCTGCTATCCCCTTGTAATCTTAGTAATCCAATTTGTTCATAAAAAGGTCAGTACAACTTTTGAGTTGGATCGCTTTATAGGACACATGCCCGCATTGTTTTTTTTCGCACTAATGCTAAGGTATAGTCAGAAGCACGCCTAAGAAAATGGGCCAGCATTGATAATATGATGACTCCCAAAGTCTTGAGCTTTATTTGCCAAGAATCAAAAAAGCGGCAAATGACACTACTTCGGAATTTACTATGTAGGACGGAATATGAAAGCAATCAAGCATGCTGCACTTAGCATCGTAGGATCGATCTTCATCTCGTGGCCCGTTTGGCCATTAGCGCAAGTAACCCTTGGTACTGAGAACGGAGAATGGCGCTATATTGGAGGAACAATTGGCCACACAAGGTATTCCCCTCTAAACCAGATCAATGCGGAAAACTTTGAAGATTTGGAGCAGGCGTGGGTATGGCGTACCGATAACTTTGGTCCGAACGTCGACTACTTTTCCCGTTCAACACCGATTTATGTCGATGGTATTTTATACACCGTCGCCAGCCCAAGACGACAAGTTGTCGCAATAGACCCCGCGACAGGCGAAACTCTGTGGACATTCAGAGAACCGGAAACTATTCGACATCAACGCTCCCCAAGGCAGGCTTATGGTAAAGGAGTTACATATGGAGAAATAGATGGGCGCGGGGTGATTTACATTACGACGCCTGGTTTCTTTTTATGGGCCTTAGATGCAAAAACAGGACGGCCTCTCGAAAACTGGGGTGGCGCATTTCCTGTTGGGGGGTTCCCCGGAACAGGAGTAATAGATCTTATCCCCTACTTGGTTGATGACTGGGGACCCTGGCAAGATTATCTTGTTGCAGGAGGGAAATACGACCCCGACTACGGAATCCCTCGAGAGTTAGGTATGGTGACCGCGTCAGCGCCTCCTATTATTGTTAATGGTGTTTTGGTGGCGCTTGTGGGTCATCAACCAAGCTATGGCCAGACCCGGATCGAAAATGTCCCCGGAGATATTATGGGCTTTGATATGGCTACCGGCGAGAGGCTTTGGAAGTTCCATGTGATTCCGCGCCCAGGCGAGGTCGGCCATGAGACGTGGCACAACGAGGCTTGGCGCTTTTCAGGGGACATATCGACATGGGCCCCAGCATCGGCAGACCCGGAGTTAGGATTAGTTTATCTTGTGACCAACGCATCGACAGTACAGGCCTATACAGGGCACCGACCCGGGGATAACTTATTTGGCGGCAGTCTGTTGGCGCTTGATGTAAAGACTGGGGAAAGACGTTGGCATTTTCAGATTCACCGAAGTGATCAATGGAATTACGACTTACCCACGCCTCCGCTACTGATGGATCTCACTGTTGACGGCAAAAAAATTCCGGCAGCAATTCAGAACACAAAACAAGGCCTGATTTTTGTTTTCAATCGCGAGACGGGCGAGCCCATTTGGCCTATCGAAGATAGGGCAGTCATTCAAACCGAGGTGCCGGGTAACTATACAGCGGCAACGCAGCCCTACCCGTCATGGCCTGAGCCTGTTGATCGCATAGTTTTAGATGGGATTACAGATGAATTTATCATTGATTTTACGCCTGAGCTAAAGCAACAAGCGTTGGAAGCTCTCGATGGGTACAGAATCGGAGGATTGTACGTACCGCAGTTGCCTGACACCTATAACGGAGAATATATAAATAATGTCGGCTGTTTAGGAGGAGGAAACATAATTAATCATCCACCAGCTGCTGATCCAACGAACGGAATGATGTTCAATTCTCATCGGCGCAATTGCTTTGCACCCAATTTCATGAGAGCAACCAATGGGATTGCGCCGGACAACCCCAACTACCCCGAGCCGGGTTCGGGAGGAGCAACCCCGAATAGCACACCCACTACAGGGAAAACAGTAGCCGCGTGGCTGCCAGGAGCTCGAAGAAGAGCTAACCCGCAAGCTCTCGAACAAAGAGGTTCTGGTCGGGGTGTTGGACTACCAACCATCGATGGTCTCCCCGTTTATAAACGTATGAATAATCAACTCTCAGCTTACCAGATGAATTCGGGCGTTAAGACTTGGTCTCTGCCGGTCGGAAATAATCCAGAGACCTACGAGGGTCATCCTGCTTTAGAGGGATTAGAAGTTCCTAATTCAGGTGGTGCTGGTTGGTCGATCCAAATGGTATCTGGAGATCTTTTAATACAGACTAGGGCCCTCAGTGAGGGAATGGCTCAAATATTGCCTGATGCACCGCTCACATTGAATGCTCGAGATAAAATGACCGGTGAGATAATAGGTACCGTCGCTTTGCCAGCCCCCGGACAGTACGGCATGATGACCTATATGCACGAAAAGAAGCAGTACATAGTAGTGCAGATTGGTAGTTCGCAAACAGACTACCCAGGTGCAATTGTAGCCTATCGACTCCCAGACTAGTCGACACGCATAAAGAATCGTTTGAAGTAAAAGACCGGTCCTCTCTACCGGTAAAACAAAATTTCTGGGATAGACTTCTTAGCAGAAGAGGCGACGATTCCGAACGCCTTATCTAACTCAGGCGATACACCTGCGTCCTTTCTCTAAATTAATGGGACGCTTTTCTTGGTATTTTTCAACTATCAAATCTTTACGTGCAAGATTGACGCACTTGTCGCACCTACGCATTTTGACAGCTATTAAGTTCCGATCAGCCAAGAGGGCTTGGATAGGGTACTCGTTGCCAAATCCCTGCGGTTATTGGATCCCAATACTAAGTTGGGAATATGAAAAAATCAGATGGACCATAACGATATGCAGGCAAAATCAGTCCGTTCCAAATGATCGAGCTTAAGAAGCACATCNAGGCAAAAGTTAACAAAATACGTCGATTNTTTCTTATTCTATAAACCNTTTGGACNCTCGCAATAGACAATGGACCGTGTTTGNTANTNGGCTATTAAGATAGACAGCAGGNNCCCATAAAATAAAGCNCTTTCCTCAAACCTCNNGAACATCGTAAGTGANCGACGTANAACTTGTCCAAACGAAGCTTCCGGCCAATTCTACGAATTNTCCTGTAGAGTAAATCNTGCACCTTGTTCGGCAATCATTACAGTCGGTGCATTGGTATTCCCGGACGTGATCCTTGGCATGATAGAAGCATCAATGACTCTCAACGCATCTACGCCATGGACCTTAAGCCGCTCGTTAACCACAGCCATATTGTCTTTGCCCATTTTGCAGGTCCCCACTGGATGAAAGATGGTAGTGCCCANATCGCCGGCTGCCTGCAGAAGTTGTTCATCACTTTCTAGATCCGGGCCAGGCTTCCACTCCTCTGGCTCNAATCGCGACAAAGCTTTCGCGGCCATGATGCGTCTGGTAAAACGCAGCCCGTCAATTGCAACTTGCCGGTCTTCTTCGGTTGAGAGATAGTTCATGGTNATCGATGGGTGCTCATGCCAGTTGCTACTTTTTATTTGAACATGACCTCGACTACTTGGGCGNAGATTACAAACAGAGGGTGTAATTGCATTGAAAGTGTGTAGCGGGTCTCCGAATTTATCTAGTGAGAGGGGCTGTACATGCCACTCAATATTGGGGCTTGTTTGGCTAGGATCACTTTTGGCAAAAGCACCGAGCTGGGAGGGAGGCATCGTCAAAGGGCCAGTTTTAAAAAGTAAGTATTCAAGGCCCATCAGTGCTTTTCCAGCTAAGGAACTCGCTCGCTTGTTGAGAGTTACCGTATTCGTCACCTTGTAAACACTTCGCACCTGCAAGTGATCCTGGAGGTTTTCTCCCACACCGGGCAAGTAATGATTAACCTTGATACCGTTGTTCCGCAAGAGCTTCTCAGGGCCGATACCACTGAGCTGCAGGATTTGCGGGGAACCAATTGCGCCAGCGCTAAGCAAGACCTCACGCCGCGCACCGAAAAAAAACTTTTCCNTACCGTTTATAAAGACAGAAACTCCCTTCGCCCTCCGTCTGCCATCATTCATATCGAGACACAACTTTTCTACTTCGGCATTTGTAATGATTGTCAGATTGCTCCGACTCATGACTGGTTTAAGATAAGCGCTTGTGCCACTCCAACGTTTGCCTCTGCGCTGGTTCATCTGGAAGTAAGCATTGCCAAAATTGTCGCCACGATTGAACTCTCTGATCTTTGGGATACCCATCTCATGCGCGGCCTCTCGCCACGCATCGAGTATTTCCCAATCAACCCGTCGTTCCTCTACTCTCAGCTCGCCCCCAACACCATGAAACTCATCCGCACCGTGCTGGTAGTCCTCTGATTGCTTGAATACCGGCAGGACCTCCTGCCAACTCCATCCATCATTGCCCTGAGCAGCCCAGTAGTCGTAGTCGCTTCGCTGACCGCGCATGTAGATCATGGCATTAATCGATGAGGAACCGCCGAGCACTTTGCCACGCGCATAGCCTATGCGGCGATTATTGAGTCCCAGATCGGGTTCAGTCTGATAGCACCAATCAGTTCGAGGATTCGCAATGGTGTATAGGTAACCCACAGGAATGTCGATCCAGAAGTAATCATCCTTATCACCTGCCTCCAACATCAAGACTTGGGTCTGAGGATCAGTCGAAAGGCGATTAGCAAGCACGCAGCCTGCAGTGCCAGCCCCGACTATGATGTAATCGTAATCATTCATAGTATTTATAGCGAGTCTGTTAACGTTTTCGTTGAATTAATAGAATCTATCGATGACAAATCACGAAACCATATAACCCAAATTTTAGTATTAATCACACTCAGCTCTCAATTTTGCCTGAATTTGAAGCCGCCCACGTTTCCTCCTCCGCGATAACACTGGCAACACAAAGAGATAGCTTCCTGTCAGCCACATCGCAAAAAGAATGATCGCCGTTGGAAAGAAAACCCACAACTTAATATTGTCATGAAAGAAAGAGCCGTCGTGAATAGTTTCAATAAGATCACTGCGACGATAAGCAACCTGAAGAATCTCAGCTGTGGCAGCGTCGATTTGAATTTCCCACCGATTCAAGCTCCGGATTTTTAACATACCACGGGACGGTCTTACATCTAGTCGATCAATATCTTGCCAACCATTAACATCGGCTACTTCGACGGACCGGGCAGCCGCTAGAATGTCAGCA
The DNA here is from genome assembly GCA_002719575.1 of Gammaproteobacteria bacterium. Lineage (GTDB taxonomy): Bacteria > Pseudomonadota > Gammaproteobacteria > Pseudomonadales > Pseudohongiellaceae > UBA9145. The sequence goes on from PBHS01000052.1 coordinate 11,767, forward strand.
AAAGAAATTTTCGGCAGTGTAGCGGAACCCCGCTGGGTCGCGGGCTGAATCCATTGCACATCTTTTTTCAGTTGCAGTACCGTGCCACTGCCGATAATAATGAAGGCTGGTAAGAAAATTACGAGCGACGCCCAGTAGTGCGTCTTTCGGGTCAGAGTATTCCAATTAATTCTCAACACNATCCTCCTTATTNCATCGAACGNATTCCATTTTTTGCCACTTNNAACTGCCAAAATTGACTCGTGCAAGCAATAGTAGCCAGNGTAAATTGTTCTGCACAAGCGTCCATGTTAATTTGGCCAGTCGAATTCATCCTTAAGATAATTGCCAATGAAAACGCTGACACGCTCTTTGTTCTCAATATGTCTCACGATATCGGCTTCCCTGACCTATGCCCAATCCTTTGACGGTATGCAGTATCGTAATGTTGGTCCTACCCGCGGTGGTCGGGTAACTGCGGTGACGGGAACTACGGCCGCCCCCTCTACTTTCTACTTAGGTGCATCGGGCGGTGGCGTCTGGAAAACTGAGGACTATGGTACCAGTTGGAACAACGTGTCAGACGGGTATTTCAGCACTCCGTCCATCGGCGATATTGCCGTGGCTCAAAATGATGCCAACATAATATATGTTGGCACCGGTTCTGATGGGCTTCGCAGTAATGTCATCACAGGTAAGGGCGTGTACAAATCTATAGACGGGGGGGGAAGCTGGCGACACCTGGGTCTGGAAAAGACCGGTCACATCGGCGCTGTGGAAATTAATCCGGAAAATCATAATGTGGTTTATGTCGCAGCCATCGGCCAGGCCTACAATCCCAACCCGGAACGCGGTCTCTACAAAACAAGTGATGGAGGCAGGACCTGGATACAGGCTTTGTATATTTCAGACACAACAGGTATTTCCGATGTAGAGATGTTACCGGGCAATCCTGAAATACTTTTCGCCACGGCGTGGAAGGCGGAACGCAAGCCCTGGACGATTATAAGTGGAGGTCCAAACAATGAGGGCGGCTTATACAAGTCCGTGGACGGTGGCAGCAACTGGGAGAAGATTACCAAAGGCCTGCCCACCGGCTTAATTGGCAAAATGGATCTGGCAATTTCACCATCAAACTCCAGTATCATTTATCTGTTAGTCGAGGCTTCCGATGACGAGGGAGGCTTGTACAAGTCTACTGATCAGGGTCGAAGCTTTAAACAGGTGTCCAGCCACAATGGCATCATCACAAGACCGTTTTACTACACCAACATTGATGTTGATCCAAAGAACCCCGAAGTTGTTTATGCGATGTCCACAGGGAACTTTATTTCTAAGGACGGAGGTGAAAACTGGGAACGCTTAGCGACACCCCATGGTGATAATCATGACATGTGGATAAATCCTGATAACCCCGACCTATTTATTCAGGCCAACGATGGCGGCGCAAACGTCACCCACAATGGAGGAAAAACCTGGTCCACCCAATTCAATCAGCCAACCGCCGAGCTATACCAAGTAGAAGTTGACGATCAATATCCCTATTGGCTGTATGCAGGCATGCAAGATAACGGTACCACCATTTCCGTTCCGAGTATTGCGCCTTTTGGCGTGCAGCATTCCAGCCGGTGGATCGTGGACACCGGTGGCTGTGAGACCGGGCCTGCTGTGCCCAAGCCCGGAGACCACAACATCGTTTATGCAGACTGCAAGGGGCGCTTTGGTGTATTCGACAAACGCCTTGGCACCGAGAAAGGGTACTATGTGGGCGCCGCCAATATGTATGGCCAAAACCCGAAAAATTTACGTTATCGGTTTCAACGGGTTTCCCCTATCCATGTCTCTCCCCACGATCCCAATGTTATCTATCACACATCACAGTATGTGCACCGAACCACTGATGAAGGAAAAAACTGGCAAATAATTTCACCTGACCTTACCGCATTTAAGCCAGAGTATCAGGTAATTTCTGGCTCACCAATTACCCGTGACATCACTGGCGAAGAGTTCTACAGCACCATTTACTCGATCCGAGAATCACCATTGCAACAAGGCTTAATATGGGTTGGGGCAAACGACGGACCGGTTCATGTGACCCGTGACAATGGCAAAACATGGGAGGATGTCACGCCGCGACAATTGCCTCCGGGTGGCCGCGTGGATGCGGTCGAGCCTTCTCCCCACAACCCGGCAAAGGCCTACATTGCAGTGCTGCGCTATCAGTTGGGGGATTGGAAACCATATATCTACCGAACTAACAACTTTGGCAGGACATGGTCGCTGCTAACAGAGGCAAATGGAATTCCCGAAGATTTTCCGACCCGAGTGGTCAGAGAAGATCCAGTCAAAGCAGGCTTGCTATACGCTGGCACGGAATATGGTATTTTCATCTCGCGAGACGACGGGGACACCTGGCATGACTTTCAGCAGAACCTGCCGGTCACACCGGTCACTGACATCAAAGTTGTGCGTGGCGATCTGGCAATCAGCACCATGGGGCGCTCGTTCTGGGTGCTGGATAACATTACAACTTTGCAGCAGGACATGATCAACAGCCTAAATAACGAGCCAGTGCTATTTCAGCCCAAGAACACCATTCGTTATAGACGGCCCCGCGGCATGCCGAATACCGAAGTACCAGATTACCCACAGCCTGCCGTGGTAATTGACTATTACCTGCCAGAGGACTTCTCTGTACGCTTGCTGATGGAGATACTGGACGATGCCGGAAACGTGATCAATCGATTTACCAACGCGGATGAGGGCTTAGACGATAGCCTAAGCGAACAGGCCCTGACTGACATGGGCACCAACCAAACTGTCTACTTGGTGGACGACTCACTTTCGACAAACTCAGGCTTGAACCGCTTTCGCTGGACAATGCGTCACTTCGGCGCCTGGCATACCAGCGAGGGCCGCCGCTACCAAAACGGTCCTATGGTTAAACCAGGGACTTATACCGTGCGACTTATTGCTGGGGATAGCACAATGGCGCATCAGTTTGAGCTAGAGGTTGACCCTAGAGTGCTTGCTGGTGGAACCACACTGGCGGATATTTCTGCTCAGGTTGATCTGCAGCTTGAGATAACAGAACTGCTGTCCAGCGCCCGCCGCCTTGAGGATGCGTTGAGCACCGAACAGGAGGAGCTTGAAGCGCTTGAAACAAAAGCCGGACTGAGCACCCAGCAGCAGGAGCGACTGGAACGCGTCCATTATGTGCTGTCCGTACTGCAGACGGCCGAAGGCATCTACATGGAACCTATGCTTACAGCGCAGATCAGCTATCTCTTCAATATGATCAACGCCGCCGATCAGGCGCCGGGGCAAGAAGCAGAGTCGCGTTTCGCCGAGCTGAGGCAGCAATTCCAAGCATTGTCTGCAGAAGTTGCAGGAGCAGATGACTAGACGTGTTCAGACGGGCATAGCTTGTAATAAATGAGTAATTCGTAAGCTGGTCGGTAAGCGCAAACAAATACACGTATGGGGCGGGGTAATTCCGCAAGGGTCTGCTCGCTGTTTTTGCTGACTGGAATTGACTAACGGAAGTGAAACCCTAGGGTAAACTCTCTACCAATCGCCAGAGTACTGAGCGCATCGGCGGAGCTGAAGTAGGTCTCATTAAACAGATTTTCAATACCGACCTGCATCTGCCAATGCTCGCTGAGATCAACCCTTAGACTTAACGCGCCAATATTGGCAGCCTGCAAAGCTCTTTCTGTCGCGCCGAAATCCTGTTTATTCAATCGTCTTCGCAGGCTCACATTCAGTGACCAACTCGGCGCTGTATAGAAAAAATCAACTTGATGCCTCGTGGCGGGAATATCGACTAGTGTGTTTTTGCTGTCGCTAGTGCCGGTAACTCTCTGCCCGGAAAGCTTTAAGTGCCAGGGACTAGATGGAAAGAGTGCTAAGCGATACTGCCAGCCCCTGAGATCCCCTTTCAACAGGTTCCTGTAACTCAGAGTCTTATCATCAAGCTTTATCCGCTCAATAAAGTCATCAATGCCCATTGCAAAGCCATGCAGTTCGAAATCAAGGCGCTCACTCTGGTACTCGATGCCGATGTCCAACTCCGACGTATCTTCAGGACGTAGTCTTGAATTGCCGACAACCTCTCCACGCCCTGTGGTACCAATAAAAAGCCTTTCTGAAAGGCTGGCAAACCTGCTGCTGGTCCCATAGCTCAGACTAAAATCCCAACCACCTAGAGGCTTGCGCACCGTTAGGAAGTAAGACCCTTTGCTAAGTGAGATTTTTTCCGACCTCGAATCAGNTTGCGTGAAGAAGGTCCACCTGCCCCCTAGATGCACAGAGAAGAAATCAAAGTCGCGATTCGCCGTAGTAAAGATCGCAGATTCGTTTTCTTTGCCGTTATGAAGCGACTGAGTNGACCCGCGCANCCGTGAGAGCTTGAAATCATCCTGTCGCGCGTTGACACCTCTGCGACCAAAATAGTCGAATCCATATTGGCCACTAAGCGGGCCTGCCTGCCATCTGTCTTCTANGGCGAAGCCTATATCAAGAGAGCGATTGGCAACCTCTCTGACTTGGGGTTCAAGCCCCTGCCTTCCGGAGCCGATCGCTTGTGCCTCCCGCGTCAGCAGATCCTGGTAGTGCAGCGAAAAGCGCGCTGTCCAGGCACCAGAACCGCTCAGCTCTACCTGACTGAGCAGATGATTTTCTTTTGGATATNAGATACTGCGAACCAACGGAAACTGTAAGCTGTCTTTGCCGATGTCTTCAGCTTTACTGCCAATCAATTGCCAGTCGACACTATAATTACCGGGACTAAACAAGCGTTGGTAATAGGCCGAAAGCTGGTCAAAGCGGTCAAACTTGATGTCTCCCTTNACGGTTCTGCCATCGTCTCGCTGACGCAGTGCGATGCCGGCCGAATAATNTACTTTACCCGCGCCTGCTGCAAGATTCCGCTCGGCACCATCGCTCGCAAAACCNGCACTGAACCAGGGCGAAGCATCCTTACGAAGCAGTANCTGCAGGGCACCGGCAAGGGCACCACTACCGTAGTAGGTGCTGGCTGGTCCCTGAATGATCTCAACACCNCCTAAAAGCAGAGGATCCAAAAATGAAGCCGATACCCCCGCGCGTCTTTCCGAAGTTAAACGCATNCCGTTAAGGAAACTCTGAACCCGCTGCCGCGACAGACCNCGAATATTCAGCGTTTGAAATAGACCAGGCTGGCCGTTNAGGGAGACGCTGGGCTGCAATGCCAGTGCCTCGGAGAGTGAACCGGTNGCGGTAGTTAACTCATCGATTTCAACGTATTCGCTTATCAGGGCCTCTCCCTGACGATGTCGTGTGGCAGCCACACTGATTGATTCGATCAAGGCGAGCGGATTGCCANCGGCAACATTTCCTACACCAGCCGCATTAGCTCCGTTAGCCGCATCNTTCTGAGCATGCGCAGGNGCANACGGAAACAAGAAAATTAGAGTTGATAATGTGAAAAATTGAGAGTAGGCCAACACGGTAGTTCCCAACAGCCAGCAGGCCATATGCTACCAGATTGCAACCTAAGCAGCCTTAGCGCAAAATGATGCGGTCNCCATTTTTGGAACGAGCAGGAGACTTCATGAATCCCAAACCATGGCTTACCCGCCAAGCACAACGGTACTTGNATTCNGCCCTGGTGCTAACAGCTGGCATCGCCTTGCTACTGCCATTTTCGNGCTCTNTGCTCGCACAAGAGAGTCGATTCGATGGTCTGGAGTACCGCTCTATCGGGCCATTCCGGGGCGGCCGCTCTGCCGCAGTTACTGGTGTGCCTGGCGAGTACAATCTCTACTACATGGGTTCTACTGGCGGTGGAGTCTGGGAAACTCGTGATGGTGGTGCTAATTGGAAGAACATTTCCGATGGCTATTTTGGCGGTTCNATTGGCGCTGTAGCTGTCAGCGACTGGGACCCCAACGTCATNTATGTGGGCGGTGGCGAAGTGACTGTGCGTGGCAATGTCTCCCATGGCAGCGGCATNTGGAAATCCACCGACACCGGCAAGACCTGGAAATCAATTGGCCTCACTGACAGTCACCACATTCCTCGAGTACGCATTCACCCGCGCAACCCTGACCTCGTCTATGCTGCNGTTATGGGTCACCTGTATGGTCCTAGTGAGCAGCGCGGTATATTCCGCAGCGAAGATGGAGGCGAGANCTGGGAAAAAATACTNTACATANATGATGAAGTCGGTGCCGTTGATCTCGTCATGGATCCCAATAATCCAAGAGTTCTNTATGCCAGCTCCTGGCGAATTTTTCGCACACCCTACAGCCTCTCTAGCGGCGGTGAGGGATCAGCACTGTGGAAGAGTACAGATGGCGGCGACTCATGGGAAAATCTGTCTGCAAAAGACGGCATGCCTGAAGGCCCCTTGGGTATCATCGGGGTCACCGTCTCGCCGGCTAACTCCGAACGGGTGTGGGCAATTATCGAAAATGATAACGGCGGTATATTTCGTTCAGATGACGGCGGCGCGACCTGGGCCAAAACCAATGACGACAGAAACCTACGTCAACGAGCTTGGTACTACACACGAATATATGCCGATAGCCAGGATGAGAATCGCGTATATGTGCTCAACGTCGGCTTCTNCACCTCAACCGATGGCGGAACNACCTTNGAACGNGTGCCGACCCAACCACCCCATGGCGACCATCATGATCTTTGGATTGCGCCGGAGGACGCCACTCGTATGATTGTAGCCGATGATGGCGGCGGTCAAATAAGCTTCGATCGCGGAAACTCCTGGTCCNCCTACTTCAATCAGCCCACCGCACAGTTCTATCGTGTGACNACCGACAATCACTTCCCTTATCGAATCTANGGCGCGCAGCAGGACAACTCAACTTTGCGCATNCAGCATCGCTCTGATGGNAACAGCATCGGTGAGCGCGACTGGGAGCCTTCAGCCGGAGGAGAGAGCGGACACCTGGCGCCTCATCCTGTCAATCCANACATTGTTTATGGCGGGTCNTATGGCGGGTTACTTGAGCGTCTTAATCATAGTACCCGCGAATCTCGAATGATTGACGTATGGCCAGATAACCCCATGGGCTACGGTGCTATTGATCTTCGATATCGGTTCCAATGGAATTTTCCTATCTTGATCTCACCCCATGATCCTGATGTGATCTANGCGGCAGCACAAATGCTGTTCCGCACCAGTAATGAGGGTCAGAGCTGGCAACAAATTAGTCCCGACCTAACCCGTAATGAGCCAAGCACCATGGGCAAGTCAGGAGGACCTATCACCAAGGATGACACCTCGGTGGAATACTACGGCACAATCTTCGCCATCGCTGAGTCACAGCATGAGGCGGGCGTTATCTGGACCGGAAGNGATGACGGGCTAATACACATCTCCCGAGATGATGGTGAGAGCTGGATCGATGTGACGCCGCGAGGCATGCCNGAATGGATGATGATTAACAGTATTGAAATCAACCCTTTTAATCCTNGCGGGGCGTATGTCGCAGGTACACGCTATAAGTCAGATGACTTCAGTCCCTATCTATATAAAACAGAGGACTATGGCAATAGCTGGGAGTTGATTACTAATGGAATCAATGAGGAGCACTTCACCCGGGTGGTCCGAGCTGATCCGGGACGCGAGGGCATTTTGTATGCAGGCACCGAACTGGGTATGTATGTGTCGTTTAATGATGGAAAAAATTGGGAGTCATTCCAGCTCAATCTGCCCATTACNCCAGTNACTGATTTGACCATTAAAAATGATGATTTAATTGTCGCTACTCAGGGCCGGTCATTTTGGATACTNGATGACCTGACTCCTTTACATCAACTTTCACCAAGCTGGGAAGAAGATACTATCCAGGTTTTTGCACCAAGACCCACCTATCGAATGAACGGATCGGCCACACCAAATCCCAGCAACGCCGGTCACAACCTGCCTAATGGCGTAATCGTGCAATATTACATGGCTGAAGGCTTGCATGAGGCTGAAATCGACTCAACGAAAGAAGGGACAGATGCTATTGAGACCAACAAGCAGCAGGCGACACTCAGCCTCGAATTCCTAACAGCAGAAGGCGATAGCATTCGCACGTTTAACAGCGACGCCAAGGAAGACGCCAACAAAATAGCTGGCGTGAAAGCAGGCTTTAATCAGTTTGTTTGGGATATGCGCTACCCTGACGCGGCAGGTTTCGATGGGTTAATCATGTGGGCAGGCGACCTGACTGGACCCAAAGTCGTGCCGGGCACCTACCAACTGAGGATGCGCTACGCTGACTTCGATGAGACTCGTACGTTTGAGATCCTAGCAGATCCTCGAATAAGTGCCTCTCAAGAAGATATGCAAGCACAATTCGACTTCTTAATCGTAGCCAATCAAAAACTCACTGAGACACACCAAGCAATTAAGCGCCTTCGGGAAATTCGCACTCAGATCGACACTGTAGTCAGACCGCTTGAAGATCGAGCAGGCTACGCATCACTAAAAGATCGCGCGGCTTCTATCAAGGAAGAGCTAAAGTCAATCGAAGAGATGCTTTATCAGACCCAGAATGAGAGCAGCCAGGATCCTCTAAATTATCCGATTCGCCTTAACAATAAATTAGCAAGTGTGAACCGATTAGTGAACAGCGGTAGCTTTCGTCCCACTGATCAGTCTGTCGCAGTGAGAGATGATTTGATCTCCGACATTGATGCTGAGCTCGCTCGCCTAACCCGCGTTATTGAAGATGAATTGCCTCGATTCAATAACCTCGTACGAGAGCAGGCGATACCCGCGATATTGTTGGACGACAATAATTGAGTCTGATTAGGTCAACACAAATTAAGGGTACAAGCAAATGGATGAGAAGAGTTCTCAGCGCTTTTTAAGGACAATGAAAGTATTTTTGCAGCAATCCACATGGAGGTTGCTGATGCGCATGCCATAGTAATCTGCAACACACTTGTCTGTACCCTATTCTGTATCATAATGCTCGCTTTCAACTGACTATACTGGCCTAAATCTCTGTGATCAGGTCGAGTCTCTTGCCAACGACGGAGTCTATCAATGTTTTTTGCCATAAATTTTGCGATGCGGGTTGAATCGCGTTCAATTCCCCTCTATCACGGCCTTGTCCTTCTCATTACTACCCTGCTATCCAACATAACAGGATGGGCGCAGGATGCGGAAGAAGGTGCTGCCAATCCACTTGCGAGCTTGGCGCTCCGCAGTATCGGGCCCGCCTATCCATCAGGTCGTATCTCGGATTTCGCCTTTATCGGCGAGGGCGACAATCACTATCTAGTGGCCACCAGCTCGGGTGGTTTGTGGGAGACACGCAATCGCGGTACTACCTGGGTGCCGCTGTTTGACGCCCAGAGCTCCTACGCACTCGGTGTGGTTGAAGTGGCGCCTGCTGATCAGAACATCATCTGGGTTGGTTCTGGCGAAAATAACTCACAGCGTTCGGTAGGGTACGGCGACGGTGTCTACAAGTCCATTGATGGTGGCAAAACCTGGGAAAACATGGGGCTCNCNGATTCAGGTCATATAAGCCAGATCTGGATCAATCCAGAGAATAAAGACCACGTGCTGGTTGCGGCCCANGGACCCCTCTGGAACGCAGGGGGTGATCGCGGGCTCTATCGCACAAAGGACGGCGGTGCCACCTGGGAACAGATTCTCGCCATCGATGAGCACACTGGCATCAACGAATTCTTGGTACATCCGGATAATCCTNAACTGATCGTGGCTTCCAGCTACCAGCGTCGGCGCCATGTATGGACCCTGATTAATGGTGGTTCAGGTTCTGGCATTCATCGCAGCCGTGATGGCGGTGAAACCTGGAAGGAAATCAGCTCTGGCTTGCCGAGAGACGATATGGGTCGTATAGGCCTGGCTATGTCGCCGGCATCCCCCAACACTCTGTACAGCATCATCGAAGCGAGTGAAGAGGAGCANGGCGTGTANCGCTCNACCGATTTCGGGCTGCACTGGGAAAAGCGTTCGGGCCATATGACTACGAGCCCTCAGTATTACAATGAAATCGTCGCCGACCCGCACAACCCGGAGCGGCTCTATTCATTGGACACTTATTCCTGGGTATCGGANGACGGCGGTAGCTCGTTTCAACGTCTTTCCGCCGACCATCGTCATTCCGATGACCATGCATTGTGGATTGACCCTGACTTTACTGACCATCTCCTGATTGGTGGAGACGGCGGTATCTACGAGAGCTGGGACCAGGGTCAGACATGGGCACACGTTGACAATCTGCCAATTGTGCAGTTCTACCGTATTCAACCAGATAACGACGAGCCCTTTTATAACGTCTGCGGGGGCACTCAAGACAACAACTCCCTCTGTGGCCCATCGCGCACCACAGTGACCCATGGCATTACCAATTCCGATTGGAGAATTATCTTGGGCGGTGATGGCTACAAACCGCAGATTGATCCAGAAGACCCAAACATAATCTACACGCAGTACCAGTATGGGGGCCTGGCTCGCTATGACCGCCGCACCCAGGAGAGGCTTTACATCACACCNAGACCTCCGAGTGGAGCAAACGACTACAAGTGGAACTGGAACGCACCGNTGCTAATCAGCCCGCACGACCGNGAGCGAATTTTCTATGCGGCGGAAAGAGTGTTTCANTCTGAGGATCGCGGCAACAGCTGGCGTATAATCAGCCCCGACTTGTCNCGGCAACTGGATCGCAACCAGTTGGAAGTGATGGACCGCGTCTGGAGTGTGGATGCGGTTGCCAAGAACGACTCCACNTCAATGTNTGGCAGCGTAGTCGGTTTGAGCGAAAGCCCGCTGCGGGCNGGGCTGATTTTTGCTGGTACCGATGATGGTGTCATCAGCGTAACCGAAGATGGTGGCGAGAACTGGCTTTCGGTGGACTCTTTCCGAGGTGTGCCCGATATGTCTCTGGTGGAAGACCTAATTGCCTCCGTTCACAGCGCTGATGTGGCCTATGCGGTATTCGACAACCACAAGCAGGGCGACTACANGCCTTACCTGTATAAGACGACTGACCGCGGCAGGAGNTGGCGCAGCATTACGGGNAATCTGCCNGAGCGTGGGTCTGNGCACACCGTGGCCGAAGACCATGTTGATCCGAACCTTTTGTTTGCCGGCACTGAATTTGGATTGTTCTTCACCCAGGATGGAGGTGAGAGCTGGCACCAATTGAAATCCAATTTTCCGACCATCGCCGTGCGAGATCTGGAGATCCAACGGCGTGAAAACGACCTGGTAGTTGGGACATTTGGTCGGGGCGTATACATTCTGGACGACTACACCCCGTTGCGAACGCCATCGACAAATCTCTCTGACAGTGAAGCCTCTCTATTTTCTGTAAAGGATACCTGGCTCTATATAGAGGGCGATCTCTGGGGCGGTGGAGGTGAACCGCAAGCTAATAACGGCGACGACTTTTATTTCGCCGAGAACCCGGACTATGGAGCAGTGTTCACTTACTACCTGCGTGACGGCTTGCAGACTTTGCGGGAACAGCGCCGCGCTGAAGAGATTAAAGCAGAGGAGGCTGGCGACGATACGCCATACCCGGAATGGGATTCTCTGCGAAAGGAAGATCGGGAACAGGACCCAGAGATCCTGCTCACTGTACGCGACTCTCGTGGCAACGTGGTGCGTCGGTTAACCGGCCCATACACCAAAGGCTTGCATCGTGTAAGCTGGGACTTGCGGTTGGAGAGCCCGGACCCGATCTCCTTGAACGGCAGTGGCAACAATAATAGCCGTGGTCCAATAGCGCTACCTGGCGAGTATGTCGTGCAACTCAGCAAGAAAGTAGATGGCGAGCTGACTGTACTCGGCGAGCCTCGGACATTTATCCTTAAGCCGCTTCCCTTGAGTCCCGAGGCTACCGATGACAGGCCGGCCTTGCTGGCGTTTCAGCAGCAAACCAGTGATTTGATTCGCGCTGCCACAGGCACCACCCGGTTCGTTTCAGAGTTACGCACCCGCCTACAGTATTTTGAAGGCGCGTTGGACCGAACGCCGGCATCAACTGAGGCAATGCGCGCTGAGCTCTCGGGGCTTTTCAATCGTCTGGATGAAGTGGAAGTTGCCTTGGACGGAGACAGGACTGTCGCCAGTCGCAATGAGCCAACTCCCATGTCCATCAACGCCAGGCTCAATTCGATCCGCTCCTCTAGCTGGCAAACGCAGGCACCGATTACGACGGTGCATGCCGACTCTTTCGCAGTAGCTGAAGCCGAGTTTGTCGACGTGCTCGACCAGCTTCGCGACATAGAGGTAGATGTCGATCAATTCGAGTCCGAGCTAGACGAATTAGGGGCGCCCTGGACACCAGGACGTTTACCCAGTTGGGAACCAAACTAAGCGAAAGTCATCGTGGCAACAGATAGGCATACGAAGCAAAAAATCAGTCTAGTGCGNCAGTTCACTTTTGGGCTTTCGCACTGATTTCTTTACCAGCTCTGGCTAGATCATCAACGAAAACATTTGCTATGGCAGTTATATAGGACGGCTTCCTCAATTATGAACAAACTACTAACAACAATAACTCTACTCTGCTTTTCAAAAACAAAATGAAGGTATAAGTAAATGTTTTTTCCCAAATCAATAACTCATTTGATCATATTTTTTTTCAGTGTCTCTGGGAGTTTATCTTCAGCTGAAGATTATTCAGATTCTGATATCACCAAAGTTGTAATGCTAGGATCAGGTAACCCGTTCCCTGATCCAGAGCGATCTGGCCCATCTGTAGCTATCATTGTAAATGATGTGCCTTATTTATTTGACGCTGGTGCAGGGGTTTGGCAGGCAACTGGTGCAGCTACACCAAAATATGGTGGGACCGTCAAAGCATTAGAAAGTAGTAATATCTCCAGAGTATTTATTACTCACTTACATTCGGATCATGTTGTTGGTCTACCAAGCCTAATACTTCTACCCTGGGCACTAGGNCGTGAAGCTCCTCTGGAGGTATGGGGACCTCCTGGAACTGANAATATGNTNAAACATCTGACAGAGGCTTATNGNGAAGATGTAGGCTNAAGNAAATATGGNTTNGGTCAAGATAATGATACTGGTTGGCGTGCAGTAGGACATAANGTGCCAAANGCTGGACTAGTTTACCAAGATGNNAATGTNAAAATTGANGCTTATCGNACTTTACANACCACAATACCAATAAGTTATGCGTATCGAGTTACCACNCCAGATAAAGTTGTGACAATTTCTGGGGATACNGTCAAGAACANAGGAATNATTGAGGCAAGCAGAGGTGCTGATATTTTAGTTCATGAAGTTGTTACTATCGAAGGTCAAGACACAGCCGGTTGGGCAAATGGCGGAAAGGAAGATCGTCATAATTTTGGCAATATAATTGGATACTATCATGCCAATACTAAAGATCTTGCTGAAATTGCAAATGAAGCAAAGCCAAAGTTACTTGTTCTCTATCATGTGCAAAATTATACATCGCCACTTCGACTCGAGGCTCCAGTAGAAGAGATTAAAAAATATGGCTATGGAGGGAAAGTGATTCTTTCACAAGATCAAGATATATATTAGCAAGGGGCATCTATTGAATTGCAATTAATTGTTTCCTTTGCAAATGGTCTGTAGAAATTCGTTTATAGTGGTTAGTAATTCCCCTAATTTAGCATCAACTCTGGCCGAAGGCGCTTTAACTTTTCACGGCCGACTCGCATTAAATGAAATTCGTTTCTGCAATCAGGCCCGATTAAGTCAGAAAGAGGTCCCTAGGACAGCGCGTGCTTTTATCTAAATACAAGCTACCCCTGCTTATTTCAGTCTGCCTGAATTATTCGGTCGTTATGGCGCAGCTTCCTCTAACTGAGCGGCTTGTCCGACTTGACGAAGATGAAGCATCCATTCAGCTAGATGGCTTTTTGGATGAGGCTGTTTGGGAAGATATCCCGGCTTTTGACGGCATGCGAGTGGTCAATCCCGATACACTCGCCGAAACACCATACAAAACTGATATTCGCCTGTTCTATACGGAGCGAGGTATTTACATTGGTGTTAAGAATCATCAGCCTGCAGATACCCTAGTAGCAAGAATGACTCCTAGAGACACACAATTGGATAGAGATGGTTTCGTAGTTGGTATCGATGCTTCAGGTACTGGATTATATGGATTTTTTCTCCGTATTAATCTTGGCGACTCTATGACAGATGCCTCTCTGCTACCAGAGCGGCAAATGAATATGAATTGGGATGGTTCATGGAATGGAAGGACTCAGGCGCTCGATGATGGCTGGAGCGTAGAATACTTCGTTCCTTGGTCGATGATGCCGTTGCCTGTTGCGGATGTCACTAGACAGATCGGCTTTTATTTTGAGCGGCAAGTTGGATCAATTGGTGGTGAGGCATGGTCCAATCCGCCCCTTCCGAGAACAGTCAATGAGTATCTCTCTGCATTTATAAAGTTTGAGCTTCGAGATATCGAACCCCGCAGGCAACTAACATACTATCCATTCGCTTCCTCTGTCTTCGATAATATTCGCGGCGACAATAAGCCACGAGTAGGAACAGACATTTATTGGCGCCCTACTACGAACACCTTGGTTTCTGCGACACTTAATCCTGACTTTGGGACAGTAGAAGCATATGATGTGATTGTAAATCTTACTGCGTTTGAGCAGTTCTTTCCGGAACGTCGTGTATTTTTCCTCGAAGGCCAGGACATTTTTAACAATACGTCTCCCCGTACCTCAGGCAGGAGAGGTCCAGGAGGACCTATTCAAGTCCTCAATACAAGACGTATTGGCGGGGCGCCGCGTTACGATTTGCCAAATGGAATTAGCGTAGTGCCCACAGACTTGAGTAGACCTTCTGATCTCATAGGCGCTGCA
>PBHS01000053.1 GCA_002719575.1 Gammaproteobacteria bacterium
TGCTAGCCCAGGCGAATCAGGTGAAGCAAACCGTTCTGTCGTTACTTCAATAGGCTAGGGATATTCTAAAGGAACTTTCTAATGACTGTTATTAATACAAACACTGCTTCGCTGGTCGCCAGAGATGCGATACAGCGTAACGATCGCGCGATGTCGCAATCAATGGAGCGCCTCTCGACTGGTTCTCGCATAAACTCAGCGAAAGATGATGCCGCTGGCCTTGCAATATCCGAGAGAATGGCAGCCCAGGTTAGCGGGTTGAACATGGCCGTCCGCAATGCGAACGATGCGATCTCATTACTTCAGACGGCAGACGGCGCGTCCGGAGAAATTTCGAACATGCTCTCTCGTATGCGCGAGTTGGCTGTGCAAGCAGCATCGGGTACCTACACGACTACGGATCAGGCTGCATTGGATCTCGAGTTCGGTGAACTGATGAACGAGATTGACAGGATCGCGGCAAACACCGAATGGAACGGCACGGCCATCCTTGGCGGTGGCAGTACAACAGTAACCGCATCAGGCGCGTCAACTCGAGACTATGCCATCCAGCTCGGTGCCGAGTCAGCTCAGACGATGGCGCTGACCCTGAACTCCTGGCGGACCCAGGTGAGCAGGGACACCGAGATGAGCGCGGCTAGTGGTACAGGGCGTGATGGTGTGGACCCCAAGGTTGGTGAAGCGCAAGTTGTGACGTTTTCTAATATGGCTAGCGGAGACGTATTCGAGTTAGCTGGAATTACAGTTACCGCAACAGGCACTGTACAAGATTCGGACTTAGAGAACTTTTTCACTGCGCAAACAACTAGCGGAAGCATCACAGGCACGCTGACCAACGCAACTGTATCAGGTGCAATGAATGGATACAGCACAGCCGTAGAAACCGACGGATCAGCCGTAACATTCACCAGCACTGGTGGAAGGAACGATGGTAAAACGCTGGCCTCAACTCATCCGTCAGGAACTGACGGAACCGACCACGCCGTTGCCGCTGCTGTTTCAGTCACAGGCACAGAGGGTGTGGGTGCTTATGGACAAGGTGTGCTTTTCTTCGGCGCTACCCCCACACGGATCAACATTACATCGGCGGCTAATGCCTCACAGGCTATTGCCGAGCTAGATCGAGCTATTGATGGTGCTGCTGCAGAGCGTGCCAAGTATGGTTCATACATGTCTCGTCTACAGCACGCAGCGGACAATTTGATGAACGTGGCAACGAACACAGCTGCCTCGAAGAGCAGGATATCTGACGCTGACTATGCCGCCGAGACCACCGAGTTAGCNCGCACCCAGATTATTTCGCAAGCAAGTACCGCGATGCTGGCACAGGCTAACCANGTTAAACAAACGGTCTTGTCATTACTGCAATAGCTAAGGAATCTTCTAAAGGAACTTTTCAATGACTGTAATTAACACAAACACTGCCTCAATGGTGGCCAGAGATGCGATACAGCGGAACGATCGCGACATGTCGNNNGCGATGGAACGGTTGTCCACTGGNTCTCGCATCAACTCTGCAAAGGACGACGCCGCGGGCCTCGCGATCTCAGANAGAATGAGCGCGCAGGTATCGGGCCTCAATATGGCCACGCGTAATGCAAACGATGCGATCTCGTTGCTGCAGACCGTAGATGGTGCNGCCCAAGANATNTCAAATATGCTCAGTCGTATGTATGAGCTAGCNGTACANGCCGCATCTGGCACATACACAAGCACAGACCGTACCGCGCTGGATCTAGAGTTTGGCGAGTTGATGAAAGAGATCCAGGAGATCGCCGAGCGTACGGAATGGAACGGCACTTCGATCATGGATGATACCTATGATGGCACCGGTACAGATACATTGGCCGTCCAGCTAGGCGCTGAATCTGCGCAGACTATGACAATTCGTATCAAAGACTGGAGACCAACGATATCAGCGGATGCCCAGTTAGCTAGTGCCGGAGATGCTACTACCGACGGTATCGACTCGGCCGATTCAGCATACAACCTTGCGGGTACTGCCAATGGAACCGAAGCTGCGTTGTATTTTCTTGACGGAACAGAGAATACGGATCGCCTGGTGATCACGACAGCGGCAACGGCGGCCATAGCCGTGAAGAATCTCAACAACGCAATCGATGGTGCTGCGAAGGAGCGGGCCCAGTACGGAGCCTACATCTCTCGACTACAGCATGCTGCTGATAACTTGCAGAATGTTTCGACGAATACCGCGGCCTCGAGGAGCCAGATATCTGATGCGGACTACGCGACAGAGACGACGGAGTTGGCTCGGACGCAGATCATCTCGCAGGCAAGTACTGCCATGCTAGCCCAGGCGAATCAGGTGAAACAAACTGTTCTAGCATTACTCAGATAACATGTACGGAGGGCTTTGCAAGAAATGGGTATCTGTATGTCTTCAGATACCCATTACTTTTGGGAAATAGTTAGCGTATCCTAATTTCTCAAGGAAATGTGTTTTTGTAAGTTTATAAGATCAATCAATTCTCTTTACTACGGAAAAGTTGTATCGAGATATTTGCGAGGAATATTTTATGAGCACGTTAAATATACCTAGCGTGTCGGAACAGGTTAAGCCTAGCAGTGGTGCTGAAGCGCCCACAGTGGTAAAACCGCCACAGCTGACGACATCTAAGCAGGAGATCTCTGAATCGACTGCGAGGGTCGCAGCCGACCTGAGTGAGCAGAAAAGCCATTCTGCTCAATCTATTGAAAGGCTACGCGAACAATTAGAGAGAACGATAGAATCGCTTAACGTTGATCTCGAAATGAGCGAGACCAATTTAAATTTTAGGGTCGACAAGGTATCTGACCGCGTGCTGGTGGCCGTAATTAATGAAGATACTGGGGAGACTGTCAGACAAGTGCCAGCGGAAGCGATCCTCAAGGTCGCACACAACATTGAGGCTTTGAAGGGCATACTATTTGACGACGTGTTTTGAAAGCAGGTCGTCCTCGATGTTTTTGGTCAAACTTCGGGGCTTCTCGCTGCCTGCCAGAGTGGATCCCTATCGAAAGATAGTTTGCTTGCCTCTAAAAAGCGTTATTATATAGCCATCGTCGTGACCGTACCCAACTCTGAGTACGTTTCATTAAGGGTGACTATGTTGAAAGCCTCACTAATACTTTTTGCTCGACAGGTCTACACTGCGACCGTCGCTGCTCTCTTGTTTATCTCCTCCAATAATCTCTCTGCTCAATCTAATCGGTTTGAAGCAGGGATATCTGCAAAGGCGCGAGGTCAATATCTGACAGCGATCAGGTCTTGGCAGCCTCTAGCCGAGGATGGGATGCCAGAAGCTCAGGTCAATTTAGGTCATATGTATAATGAAGGCCTTGGTGTCGACATTGACTATGAAGAGGCTCTTTATTGGTACACGCTAGCATCAGAGTCTGATCAGCCGGAGGCAATCTTTAATCTCGGATTACTTTACCTAGATGGCAATGGCGTTATGCAAAATTCGCCAACAGCGCTTGACTACTTCGAACGAGCGGAGGAGCTTGGCGTGGCTGCCGCATCTTATATGCTTGGTACCTTGCAGCTATCCGGTGAGCAAGGGGTCCCCGTTAATTTACAGCGAGGGCGAGATCGAATTCGACAGGCAGCTCTTGGGGGGGTTCCCGAGGCCCAATTTACATTTGCAAACGTCTTATTGTCAGGAGTGGGCGCACCGCGGAAGGCTCGAGGCATCCTTGACTACTTCTTCTCAGAGCCCGTGTCAATTGGAGACCCATTCCTTTCCTTTGTTTGGGGTCGCATTGCGCAGGAAAACGGACACTCAGAGCCAGACCTAGAGCGTCTAGTAGGTGTGACCGAAGTAATGTTGGAAGGTCGGCGCACAGAGGCGGAAGAGTTAATAACAGAGTGCATTGCCTCTGGTCTTGAGAATTGCCCGAGCAGAGCTAGAACGGACTGACCACGATGTCAATTCGCCTGTTTGACGCCCTTCCTTCTGCTGTTTCGTTAGTCGCTACCGGAACCGAATCTGCGAAGGCCATGATGTAGATATCTCCCGGCCTCAAATAGAGCTCATCAAGAAAGAACTCTGCGACTGAAGCCGCCCGGGCAGAAGACAAATCCCAATTGTCTCCATACCTCCCTCCGAATGATAGGGGCACGTTATCGGTGTGGCCCTCAACTCTTGTAATAGCGGGTATGGGCAGAAGCATGTCTCCAATATTCTCGAGGAGCGAGCGGAAATTTGGCTGCAATTGGGCTGATCCACTTGGGAAGCTTTGGTCCCCTGGGATCCTGATTATAATCTCCTCGTCTTCCCTGGTAACGGTTACTTGACCCGAAGAAATCTCGTCGGACAACGCAAGTATTACATCTCGGTACGTGCGAGCAACAGTGTCGATATCTCTCGTTTCACTCGCTTCTATCAACTCAGTACCATCGATTACTTCTATCAGGCCGCTGGTCTCCGACTGCGCTGTTGCAACTTGCAGAAAAATTTCGATAATCTCGCGGTCAAGTTGGCCTGGTTCAAGGGTGTACAAATCAGTTTCTGATCGGCTTGCGTCGGCGTCCAATAATTCAACTACTACCCTATCCTCTTCGATTCTCGTTTCAACTTTGCCTTCAGCTATTTGTGAGGCAAGCCGTTGTTGCACAACTTCCAGAGCATTCGTAGTCTGTGTCGATCGTGCAATGGACGTATCAGGGTCAGCTTCACGAGGTCGCTGGTCAGACCGCTCCTCTTCGATGATGTCGTAAACTGTTGGTTCGACGCGAGCTGAACGGAATTGCTCCATTACCAAACTTTCTGCCGTCGCTTCCTGGAAGACCTCAATTTCTCTTTGGACGCCACTGATTGAGGCAGCTACCGAATCCATGGTCTGAAGCTTCTCGGGGGAGAAAACTGCCAAAGCGAGTAAAATTACAAAGAAAGCCATCAGCAGTATGGCCATGTCGGCAAAGGTGCCTAAATAGAGGGGTGCGACCGTGGGACATGGAGGGCAATCCTCAANATAGGGTTGTTCCTGCAGCTCAATATCTTTTGCCACTATTATTCCAGCCTAATTTTCTGAGAATTCAGCGAGTTTAATATCTATTCTTCTGTTTTGAGCCCTTCCTTCAGCAGTCTCATTAGAAGCGATAGGCACCGTGTCTGCAAACCCCACAACAGAGAATTGGACGCCTGCCAAAGTCGGGTCCGCTAAAAGTAAGTTTGTCACCGCGCTTGCCCTTGCTGAAGATAGGTCCCAGTTNGAGCGNAATACGTCGCTAAACGCGATCGGNAAATTGTCAGAGTGCCCCTCTACTCTGACCCTCCGAGCGTCGGCAGAGGCAATGGTCCTCGCTACTTCTTCCAGTAGCTCAGAGAAACCAGATGTCAAATCAGCACTGCCGGACCTGAAGGAATCTTGACTTGCAAGACGGATNATTACTTCGTCCTGNTCTCTTTCGANCTCGAGGAGTCCTCTCTGTTCCTGAGTTTGCAGTTGCGTTCTTACTTGTTCCAAGCGCTCTCCTGCAATCCTNTCACGCTCGGCAGCCTCGGCTGCTTCGGCTTGACTATTCGACACTGTGAAGACGCTTATTTCTCTAATGATTTCGGACTGCACTTGGGCCACCGTCTCTATGGCTTCAATTACTTCTTGCCGCACTGTACCGGAACGGCGCTGGTTTTGCCCATCGTCAGTTCCAAGAGATGAGTCGCTGTTAATCTCAACAACGAAAGTTTCTCCATTTATCCTCACACTCAATTCACCCTGGGCGATTTCCTCTTCAAAGACTGCCCTCAGAATTTCAAGCTCCCTTTGAATGTCATATTTATTGTCAAAGCTTTCAGTGTTTCTTAGCAAATATTGCGAGTCCGAATTAAGAGCTTGCTGCCTCAGGTTATCTGAAAGATCCCTGACAGTGTCTGCGGGAGAAAATGTCTCGACTAGAAGTGACCTCGCCGTCGGTGGTTTAATTTCAAGATTCATTGTCTGAACGCCGAATGATTGACGCAATGATCCGCTTATTTTCTGAAAGTTTTGGATGTCGAATTGAACCTGTGCCAGGACCAATACGAAAAATGCCATCAACAAAATGGCCATATCTGAAAAAGTTGCGAGATAGAATGGAACGCCCTTCGGACATTCGGGGCAATCGCTTTCTGGTGGGCGTTCAATATCAGGGTGAACATCAGACTCGACGAAGCCTTCTGCTATTCTTGGCGCCTGTGTTAAATCTGAGTTCTCCATGATTATACTCAGACTAATGCCGTCCTAAGACGAGGAGCAAGATAGGCCTGCAATTGCCCTTCCATCAAGCGAGGGTTACCACCAGCTTGAATAAATTGGAGACCCTCGATAACTATTTCTCTATTTAGCGACTCCAGATCTGAGAGCACTGCAAGCTTGTTAGCCATGGGGAGCACCATAGCATTAGCCATCAATGCTCCATAAAACGTCGTAAGAACGGCCGTGGCCATGTTTCCGCCTAGCGTGGAGATATCTTCCATGTTAGATAGCAGGCCCACAAGTCCAACAAGTGTTCCGATCATTCCCATAGCTGGTAACACTTCGCCCATGTACATGAGAATTGCGCCTGAGTGTTTATGTCTTAGCTTCATAGCAAGCAAGTCTCCGGACAGCGTCTGCTTTACGACCTGTGGCTGACTTCCATCTATGAGCATTTGAACTCCGGTGGCCATGAATTTATCTGGCACATCCTGGTTCTCCAAGGCTATAACGCCATCTTTTCTTGCAACTGTCGCTAAGTCGACAAGTTTAGCTATGATGTTGGTCGGCTTATCTACTTTTTTTGTGAACGCGAGAAACATCAAGGGTATTACCCTCTTTACTTCATCTCCGGAAGATTTCAGAAATGTGGCCATGATGGACCCGCCAAAAACGAGTGCAAGTCCAGGGGGGTCTACAAACGCACCGATCTCCATGCCCTCGTTCTTTCCAAGGGTTAGAAATATTGAGAGGCCAACAAAGCCCAATGCCCCAAAAAATCCGAATATCGCACTGAAATTCATATCATTTTCCGAAATGGTTAGTCTGTAGTTTAATATATTAAACTACGTTTGCATTATTCTCTAGGTCCAAATGCCGTTGCAACACGTTTGCATCCCAGCCTTTCTGTTGGGCTAAATTGCAATCACGGTCAATCCATTAATCTTATCTCACTGGATGCAATGATAATCTTAAAAAAGCACTTTACCCAGGAAGCCGATCATCATTTTGAGGTTCTACCAGGCCCGTATCGACGGCTGAGGCTTCGTGAACATAGTCTGCGCAACGCAAATTTAAGCGACAAGAAAAGGGGTCGCACAAGAAAATTGGAGTGATCCTGGCTGCTCGAGAGGGTCAAGCCTTCAAATTAAGATTAGAGCCTACGTTCTTTCTGATGCTCGATTTGACCGGAGAGTGTTTGTTCACCTCCTTCTTTCGAAAGCTTATGCAGATTGCACCATCCGCTTCAAGCACTTCAATTGTAGGTAAAACGCTCGACTTGAATTGCATAGCGCGGCAGCCATAAGGTTTCTTGGGGTCCCACGTAATATAGAAGTAGCGACAGTTCCTGCAATTGGGAATACCCTGCTCATCTTTCATGAGTGTTATTCCGAGTGTCAGTAAAACAAGCGGCTCTCAATAAAATTGATTTTTTCTCGGATGGTTTAGACTGCCGCCAATAATCCAGAACTGATATTCCAGACTCTGAGCGTTGGAGCTTCTTAACTGCAGACATTTGGAATTACCTACTTACTGTACATATTTTCCATCGCAGTAAATTGTCCTTCCAAATAATCGCCAGTGGACTTACTGCGTTGCACGATCGACTCCATTGCCGCGAACTGTTTGATATACCTTGTGTATGCCTCGGCCATCCTCGTCTCTAGGGCAGTCAGAGCATCTTTCTCCTTTATAAGGTTCGAGTCCGCATTTGACTCTCGATTAATAAGTAAGCCGTCTGTCTCTGTCAGATTCAGGAGGTCTACTTTTGACTCGAGGGCGAGGCCCTTCGCAGCCGTATCATATCGACTCTGCTTATCATTATTCGCTGTTAGCATGGCCTTTACATCAGAAAGGCTGGATGAAATGGCGCTGGAATAGAGTGTTTCGTTTATTTCAATGTCGCCATTTAATTTATAAGCAAGACCGAGGTCTCGAAGTGTTGTCATGCCGCCGGAAGCGGTTGCTGACTCTTTATCAAGTAATGCCGCTTTGACTTTCTTTCGCAGTAAGTTGACAAACGCAGAATCCTTTGACAGGGCGCCGCCAATCTCCGTGTCAGCGTTGTCAGGATCCTCCATCTTTTTCAGGGTTGCGTTAAAGTCATTTACTGAAGCCACAAGATTATCAATGGAGGTTCTCAAACTACTCAGATCTTCTGTGACTGTGATTGTTGCGCTCGATGTTCCAATTAAACCCAAGCTAACTCCGGGCACAACGTCGCTTACAGTGTTGCTGGCTCGATTAATTGATCCGATACCATTCACGGAAAGAACAGCATTTTGAGCAGTCGATAGGATATTTGAATTCGTTGAGAACCCAAGGTCTGGTGTTGAACTCAAAGTGAATTGATTCTGTGAGCCTGTTTCACCAACCACTGAGATATACCATTCATCGGTGACGCCTTGTGTAGTCGCAATGGTCAAAAGGCCAGAGTTCGTCCCACTTGCGGATAGGTCAGTTACGCCGCCCCCGGCTGTTGTTGACGTGAAGCGAACCTTAGTCCCACTGGCGACAGCAGTAGACCAATCAGTCAGCGTGCCTGAAGAGCTTAGATTAGTCGTACTGTTAATACTCTTCCCTGCGGCGATATTTGAGAACGCGGCTGCCACGTTTGCGGCAGTCACGTCACCGGATGCCGTGACAGTCACTCCCGCAACCGTAAAGGTCTGGCCTGAGGTCATTGCGGAAAATGTTACTAGTGCGTTTTCCGTCACTGCGGCACTCTTGTTGATCAGTGACGCAGAGACCCCAAGGTTGGCGGTGTTGATCGCTTGTACAACCGTACTGGGAGTTGGATTTGTTACTGTGACTGCAGTAGTTACTCCGGGGCTCGGTCCTTGATTGAAGGAAAGGTCAAATGCTGTGCCTCCGTTCAAAGAAGCAGTTTGTGATGAATGGCTGTTGGATACAATCCGGGTCGGTGTAGCCAATTGTGACGCTTGGACAACGTATGTTCCGGGGACCGCAACATTCCCATCTGCGGCCGCAGTTACAGACGTCGCAAGTGAAGATGAGGCCGCAAAGTCAGTGATAGTAGATTTATCTTCGAGCTTTTCAAGGGCCGATGTGATCACTGATAAGCTGGATTTTAATNGCCCNANAGCTGAAATTTTNGCCTNAGTCTCNGTTATNTTCCCTTNNGCTTTNTCAATTTTNGGNCTGAGTTCAGCCTCTGANANNGANGTNGCAAGCTCNTGAATATTGACNCCAGAACCAACCTGTAAGGCTGTNGTNATTTTCGAGCCTTGATTTTTTGTTTGATCAACAGTTTCCATTAATCTGCTTTAACTCACTCAGTTTGCTTATGTTTGATGAATCAGCGCTTCTTCTTTAAAAGTTCAAGTTACATATAATTGAAGAGGCTCAGTTGGGACACTTTCGCAAAAGTACTCTGTGCAGCCTCCAAGGCGAGCATGTTTGCCGACAGCTTAGTAATAGCTTCCGTGTAGTCNGTGTCCACTGACTTAGACATTAGATCTTTATAAAGAATGGTTTTCTCATCGATAATATCTAGACGGTTTGAAATTCGATTCTGGGAGAGACCTAGTTCTACTTGCTTTTTGCTGAGCTTTTCAGAAAAATTTTCCGCATCAGACATCGCTTTTGCTATGTTTGCCTGATTGTTCGCAGTTAGTGCTGTTTCAAACTCTTCAAGCATTTCAAATGCAGTTANGTATGTNATATCTCCGTTAGCTGCAGTTCTTTTNATATTCGAGAGAATCTCTGTTCCNGTCGTATTTACTTTTATTTTCTCTCCATTCCCAACTTCGATCCTGATCGACGTTTGATCGCCTACGTAGCTCACGGCAGNGCCNGACGCAATTGTCGTTGCAGAAGCNCCTGTGCCTGACACTGAGAGGGTGCCNCTCGTACCAGTTGTTGGNGTGAAAGTGACTTGATCGGTGTTNGCNATCGCGCCGGTTGTNTAGCCNGNTAGAGTTTCCAGATGAAGAGGCGATGTTGCCGCCTGANGCATCGCNGGCNGCTCCCCTNGCGAGNCTGTCGAAAGCCGCGGCGACTTCAGCAGCAGTTGCACCTGACCCTCCCGCAGTGATCGTGATCCCAGCGATGGTTAAAGTCTGATTTGCAGTTAAAGCACCAAAGTCAACTATTTGCGTGTTTATGAAAGGCTTAGTAGCAGTTGCAGCGCCAGCAAAGAAATAATTACCATCCTCGTCTTTCTCATTCGCATAGGAAAGCAGCTGTTCCTTCAATTGAGCCACCTCAATAGCGATAAGGTTTCGGTCCTCTGCTGAATAAGTATCGTTTGCCGCGGAGATACTTAGCTCATAAATCCTGTCCGATATTCTTCTCATCGCGGAAACAAGGCTTTCCTCTTGCTGAAGTCTACCGTCCGCTTTTTGCAAGCTCGCCTTATGGTCCTGTTGTTCCTGTATAACAGAACTCATCCTCAAGCTTGACATGGCCGCTTGGGAGTTCATGCTTGCTGTAGGAGCCTTCTTACCTGACGCAAGTTGTGTCTGTAAGTTCGTTATTTCACTTTGTTGTTCACTCAACCGCCGATTCAGTGTTGTGAAATACAGATTTGTAGAAATTTTCATCTCAAGCTTTACCCCACAAATTAAAATGCGACACGCATAAGTTCTTCAAATATTTTATTTGACACTTGCATCGCACGCGCGCTCGCGAGGTATGCTTGCTGCAGTCTGACTAATTCAGCGGCTTCTTCATCCAGGTTGACACCTGACACCTGGTCTTTCGCTGTCATAGCGCTATCGAAGACTACTTGTTTAGCTTCAGTGGACATCTTGGAAAGATCGTTATAAGTCGCTACCTTACCTACTTCATTGATGTAGTACTCGCGAAGTGTCTTGCCGCTGAAAATAGTTTCAGAGCTTATATTTGAGAGTTCAGTAATGTTGTTGTTGTCACCACGACCGGTCGTGTTGGGAGATATAGTAAAGCTGTGACCGGAGGCCGGCGCACTGTCGAAACTAATCTTGACATCGCCAAATGTGATCCCAATGGCTTGATCAAAGCCTGTATAGTTCGTCGATGAGCCACCCTGCGTGATTGTGTAGGCAGTCGCACTCGTAAAGTTAATTGTAAATTCCGCTTCTATGCTCCCGTCCCAAGAATCGTTGTGTCCGTAAGTCAAGGACGTATTAATCACAGAACTGTTACTGGCTGCAGGAATAATATAGAGCCGTCCTGATGCAGCTATTTCATTTGTGTTACTTAGTGCAACCGCCATATTTTCTGCGTAATTGGTGCCAGCTCCAGTTGTGAATAGATCTCCGCCAATAGTTCCCGAGGCATTGACTCCTGACTTGTGCTGGGAGTTTGCCCGTGTCACGAATGTGTTAGTTAAGGTGTTCAGATTAACCACTAAGGGAGTGACAACACTGGCTTTCGCTGAGATCAGGCCTCCGATGGTTCCTCCACTAAAAGTTGAGATCTCGTTGCCAAAGGCATCCACAACTTTTTGTGTGTTTTTCTCACCACTAAAGACGGTTGCTGATGCCCCTGTCCCTGACTTCGACAGCGTCGCGCTGGACCCGGCAACTCGGGTGAAAGTCACTTGATCTGTGTTGGTGATGGCGCTTGTCGTGAATCCAGTTAATGTGCCAGTCGCCGAAGCTATGTTCGCGCCGGTCGCGTCGCCCGAGGCGCCATTGGCTAAGCTGTCAAAAGCGCCGGCGACTTCTGCCGCAGTCGCGCCAGAGCCGCCAGCGGTTATCGTTATGCCCCCTATCGAAAGAGTTTGGTTGGCGGTCAGTGCTCCGAAATCGATTACCTGTGGCTGAGGCTCAACCCCGAGATTGTATACTTCAAGCTTGCTAACCAAGTTCACGCTCTGATTTGGGTCGGATAAGGTCACTGAGGCGAGGCCGTTGGCGTCATAACTTGCGTCAATTTTCGCTAACTTTGACATCTTCATTAATATCAAATCGCGTTTGTCCAGGAGCGATGGGGGAGGCGGCTCTCCCGTGAATGCCAAAAGTTGTTTGTTGACTGCTGACAGTTGTGATGAAAATCCATTTAGTTCGTCAATTCGATGTTCAACTTCAGCGTTATTATCTATGACTATGTCTTGCAGTTCTGTGGCCATCGATTTCACACGAGCAGCTAAGAATGTTGAACTTGAAAGAAAGTCTTGCCTCAAAGGCTCTGAAGATGGATTAGTTGCTAGTTGGTTAGATGAACTGAAGAATCGGTCGAAGGCTGATGATAAGCTGCTCGATTCAGATCCAACTAAATTCAGGATCCGATTAGCATAGTCAGTCGCTGGTTTCTCGAAGGCGAGTGCCGAGCTTGCACTTCTCAGAGTTTTTTCAGCGAAGGCGTCTGCTGAGCGAGTCACGGTGGCAATTCCTGCACCCATACCAGACTCTGACACCTTAGCCTCAATTCGAGAGTAACCCTCAGTATTCAGATTTGAGATATTTGTCTGTACAGCTGTTAAAGCTTTCTTGTAGGTTTGAGTCGCAGCTATACTTACTGAAAGGGGATCGCTTAATTTCATGTCTCTTGACCACCCGTCTGATCGCGGAACTCAATCGCCTCATTGATAAAATCAGCTACACCCAGAGTCCCCTTCTGGGCAAGGAAGTGACCGAGCTCTGAATAGAACATTTCTTGGTAAAAATCCAAAGAGTTACTCGAGAGTAAATCGCTCTTCAAGGGCTCGCTTGCCTTTTGCATGGCGGAAGTCACAAGGCGAATAAATTCAGCTTCGAACTCTTTTGCAACCTCTTTTCCGGCAGACCGACGCTCGCTCAAGCTGCCGGTGGCCCCTTTCTTTAGAGCTGCCATCGAAGCAAAATCGTATGTGCTATTGATACTTGATGTGTTAGTAGTCATCAGAGGATCACCAATTCTGCTTTCAAACTGCCCGAGCGCTTCAGCGCTTCTAGAATTGCTATAAGCGCAGATGGCGTCGCACCGACCTGATTTACAGCATCCACAATATCCTGTAGCTCGATACCACTTTCGAAGACAAACATGTTGTTTAAGGGCTCATCGACACCTATTGCGGCATTTTGCACTCCGACGGTTTCTCCGGGCGCATTTATTGCGCCGGGCTGACCGGGCTGGCTTACCTCATTCAAAGCATCGATTCTGACCGAGATTGTTCCGTGGGATACTGCGGCAGCGGACACCCGAACTGACCTATTAATAACCGCTGTACCTGTCCGAGAATTAATCACTACCCGCGCGGTCGGTTCTCCGGGATCGATATCCATATTTTCGATATCGCTGATGAACGAGACCTTTTGCACCAAGTCAGACGGAGCTACAACCGCAATTGAAACTGCATCGAGTGGTGTTGCAATGTCTGGACCGTAGATTGTATTTATTGCAGTTGTAATAGCGTTAGTTGTTGAGAAGTCTGCGTCCCTTACGTTCAAAACGAAATGATCAGCGGTTTCGAATGGAGTCTCTATAAGTCTTTCCACAATAGCGCCATTCGGAATGCGTCCCGATGTCGGTACGCCAATTTCAACACTCGAACCTGCAGCAGATGCCGATACGCCTGTAACCGTGAGCGCACCCTGCGCCATCGCGTAAACTTGACCGTCGATCCCGTACAATTCAGTAAGGATAAGGCTTCCCCCTCGCAGGCTCTCGGCAGTTCCCACAGTAGAAACGTTTACATCAATTCGTTGTCCAGGTTTAGCAAATGGTGGAATTTCCGCAGTAACCATTACAGACGCGAGATTGTCTGTTTGAAGGGGCTGCGTTGCGTTTTGCTGCGCCAACCTTATGAGGTTTTCACCCAAATCAAACTCCGATACCGGACCGTCAATACTCACTCCAAGACCGGATAGCAATGAGGTGAGGCTCTGACCGGTCACACGGAGATCTCTGCCATCTCCGGTGCCGGACAGACCTGCCACGAGCCCATAACCCACAATTTGATTGCTGCGAACGCCAGCAACGTCAACGAGATCTTTGATCCTGTCCGCTTTTGCTAGCGGAGACAAGCAAAGGGCCAAACTAATTAGAATCTTAAGAAAATGCATGTAATAACCCTCAGAACGGCCACAAGCCGTAAAGAACTTTCACGCCCCATGGGCTTTTCGTGGCTCGCGCTAACTCGCCGACGCCGTTGTAAGAGAATTGAGCATTCGCGAGTCGAGTTGATAGCACGGTATTGTTTGGCATAATGTCCTCCGGGCGAATTACCCCTTTGACTAAAATCACCTCGCTGCCTTCATTTAACCCAAGTTGTTTTTCACCATACACAACAGCATTCCCATTTGGCATCACCTCAACGACGACTACAGAAATAGAACCCGTCAGCGAAGCTGATTGCCCGGCTGTTCCATTACCCGCGCTTGAAATTGTGGCGTCAGCGCCAGTTGCACGTTCAAAGAAACTCGAGTTCGGAAACAATGCACCAGCCTGATTCGCTATAATCTCGCCGTTGGACGTGGCCCTCTCCGTAGTTAGGCCTGTAATTCTAGAAGCTTGTGCAGTCTCGTTGAGAATGACCGTAACTATGTCGCCTACTTGAACAGATCCTGCTTTATAGGCGCGACCAGCGGGATATAGTGAGTTCCCATTATCAAAGATTGCGCCTGTCAATAACTGCGATTTTGGTTTTGGTTCGGGATAGACTAAGGCAAAATCAGAGTCGAGGTCAGCAATTCCTGAGCTGCTCGAAGAGCAAGCTTTTAGAGTAAGCAAACTGAATACAAAAATTATGTTTTTAAACATTATTTACTATCCGCTTTATAGGTTGTTGTTCAAGAATCTGAGCATGCCGTCCGCTGCTGAAATTGCCTTGGAGTTGATTTCGTACGCACGCTGAGTTTCAATCATATTGACCATTTCTTCGACGACATTTACGTTTGACGATTCGAGAACGCCTTGAGTTAACATGCCGGCTCCTTGATCGCCAGGAATGCTAACTAGAGGTGCTCCACTAGCATTGGTCTGGGCGTAGAGGTTGCGCCCAACCGGCGTGAGTCCAGCTGGATTTGGAAATCGAGTAGTCTGAAACTGTCCTATTTGATTCAAACCCCCTCCAGCTGCAAGCTCAGCACTAACCGTCCCATCGCGGCCGATACTTATACTCATCGCGTCTTGAGGAATGTTAATGGCTGGTATCAGTTGTTCTCCTGATCCTGTCACCAGTATTCCCTCATTAGAGATCTTAAAAGAGCCATCTCTTGTGTATGCAATTGTTCCGTCGGCTTGCTGAACAGCAAAAAANCCATCNCCAGAAATTGCNACGTCGAGAGAATTCTCGGTNGAAATCATATTNCCTTGGCGATGNAGCTTTTCTGTNGATACAACCCTTGTGCCCGTCCCCAGCATCAATCCAGTGGGGGTTTCCGCGATCTGATCTGCCTGGGCNCCNGCTTGCACTATGCGTTGGTANAGAAGATCNTCAAAGTTTGCTCTATCTTTTTTAAAGCCGATGGTATTCACGTTTGCGAGGTTGTTCGCAATGACAGTCATTCGAGTAGACTGTGCAGTAAGGCCTGTTTTTGCAACCCACATTGAAGCGTCCATAACTTATTCCTTAATTTGTGTTCTAGTTTAGATAAAATTTCGCGCGCTTCAGCTAGCTCGCATCATGCGTCCGCCATCTTCATCCATTTCTTCGGTGCTTTTTATTATCTTGAGTTGGGTTTCAAATGATCGATAGAAATCAAGAAGCCCTACCATTGCTTCAACTGCGTCGGCGTTCGCGGCCTCTAGAGAGCCCACTGTGATTGATATTGGTTCAGGGCCGGTGGGAAAATCGCCATTCGCATCTGCCTGATCCTCATCCTCAACGTCATAAAGTCCATCAAATCTTCTTACCAATGGGGTCTCGCTGGCGTCTCTCAGCATCAACAACGCAATGGGTGCCGGAGGATCGAGCGGATTTTGATTATCGCTTCCGTAAATCGTTCCGTCAGTTCCAACAGAGATGATTGTGTCAACGGGCACAGTTATGGGNTTNCCGCCATCATCAAGNACCAGTTTNCCGTTTCCTAGCTCNAANAGACCAGTCTCTGTNGTGCGTANATCACCTCGACGNGTAAACGCNACNNNACCATCNTCCGTTTGAACACCAAGCACGGTACCNTTNTTCATCGCGATGTCGGTCTGTACACCTGTCTCAATATGATGCCCNTGCCGTAAATCAATCTCNTCGGCTCTGGGAGAAAGGATNGCCTGAAAGCGCAGACCATCATCGGTATAGCTAACAGTCTCCGGACGGGCCGCAACGCTTCGCTTGTATCCAATTGTTGATACATTTGCGAGATCATTTGTTAGCTGCACGCGTTGGGCTGTTTGGTTAACAATTGCGCCAAGCGCGGTATAAACAAGCTTATCCATCTTTTAGATACCAAATGTTAATTTAACTATGTGCGCATATTAATTAGGGTAGATGCCAGAGCAGACGAAGTTTCAATCGCCTTCGCGTTGGCTTGGAAATTTCTCTGAGCTTTTATGAGGTCGACAAGTTCAGTT
The DNA here is from genome assembly GCA_002719575.1 of Gammaproteobacteria bacterium. GTDB lineage: Bacteria > Pseudomonadota > Gammaproteobacteria > Pseudomonadales > Pseudohongiellaceae > UBA9145. The sequence continues at coordinate 16,618 of PBHS01000053.1, forward strand.
GTTATATCAACATTCGCCCTCTCGATAGAGCTAGAACGGACAGTTCCAAAACCGGGCTCTCCACCGGCTGCAAAGGTGATCTCCCCAGCATCATTGGTTGCTCGATAAGTCGAAGCCTCAGCAAATTCTAAACCGTCGGTATTCTCGAATTTTGCCAACTGAATTTGGGCGGTCTTAACAATAGTTCCATCGCCATATCGCGCTGAAATCATTCCGTCTGTGTCGATGCTAAGTCCAATAAACTCGTGATTAGCCGGGCTACTGGTAATACCAACGGTGCCAGTTCCAGTGTTAGCGAGATCAGCAACATCGCCGGTGGTGGTACTTGTGAATGTGACTGATGAGTTTGATACTGGCCCGGTGGACCAGCCAGTTAAAGTACCTGCCGTGGTAGCGATTGTTGCTCCGGCTGCACTCCCGCCGCCACCAGAAGCAATGTTCGCGAATGCCGCCGCAACCTCGTCAGCTGTAGCGCCGTCTGCTCCGGCAGTTACCGTGACGCCCCCGAGGATNAGTGTCTGATTCGCAGTGAGTGCGGTAAACTTTACTCTGGCAGTCTCTGCCGTTGTTGACGCTATCGACTCAGGTATGATTATCGAACCAAGCTCGCCTGTAGTCTTTTCTGTAGCAGCGTTCACAGATTTTCCTAGAAGCTGATACCCTTCAGAATTCACGATGACATTGTTTTTATCCAGCATGAATCCACCGTTTCTTGTGAAGCCTTGCGACCCATCGTTCAGCAAAAGTCCAAAAAACCCATTTCCAGCTATCGCAAGGTCAAGGACGTTGGACGAGTTTTCCAAGTCGCCTTGAGAAAACTCTTGATCTACACTCGCAACAGCTGTTCCTACACCAGTTGCAGTAGAAGCTTTGGTTCCTGGCATCGCAGCAAAAACATCTTCAAACTTAGCGGATGACCTCTTAAAGCCAGTAGTTTGTGTGTTGGCCAGGTTGTTTGAAATTACGGCCATATCTTTTGTGGCTGCCGCGAGGCCAGTTAGTGATGTATAGAGTGACATTTATTGTGCTCCGAAAGATTAAATATTGAATTTTTCAAGACTTTGAAGCGAGAAAGTACGTCCATCTGAGATTTCTACTAGAACCTCATTTCTCGCCTCATTCCATTTAACTGAGCTTATTTTTTGTGCCGTACTGACAGGAATGTCTATCTGCTTACCATTAGCAGTTGCAGTCAAGGCGAGGGAATATTTACCTGACGGTTGCTGCTCGTCATTCAAGTCTTTGCCATTCCACATTAGACTAAGATCACCCGGCAGCACATTTTCAAGTTGACGCTCATAAACGATCTTCCCGTCGGCATTGGTTACTACAAAATCCAAAGAGTCNAAATTCTCTGAGACTTTCGCCTTACCTGAGATATACGATCCTTCGATTAGCTCTGAATATTGTCCAGGGACATTAATATTTGTACCCAGCAGATTTGCACCAAGCAGGAATCGATCTGACTTCATACCCTCGGACATCGCCCGCATTGAGTTGTCCACGCTCTGCATAGATTCTAAGGAAGAAAATTGAGCAAGCTGCGAAACAAAGGACTCGTTATCCATCGGATCCAAAGGATCCTGNTTCTGAAGTTGAGCCGTAAACAATTTCAAGAAGGCATCTCTACCTAACCCATCACTATCCGGCTTCGCAGTTAGCTTTGCCTCGGCATATTGGTCCGAAGTAAGGACAGACGATGCGGGTGGCATTCTTGTGTCTATACCCATTTGGAAGCTCCTTTTTAAACTTTGAGTAGTTCTAGAGTTCTTGACAAAAGGTCTTGTGCTGAGCTGACTACGGAAACATTATTCTGATATGCCCGAGTCGCATCCAGCATCTCCACCATTTCCTCAATTTCATTAACATTTGTGCCGAAAACATAGCCATCTTCGTTCGCTAAAACGTTTCCAGGTTCATGAATTTGAGGGACCGGAGATGTGTCGTCCACGACATCTGTGACGTATACTCCGCGCCTCGCTCCAACACTTGATGTCTCTGGTTCGTTTGGATCGATCATCAGGCTCGAGAAAACAACGCGTTTTGCTTTGTAGGCATCCTCCGCGTTGCCCGCTACCACTGGCGCATTCGCTAAATTACTTGCAATAGTATTCATCCTTGCAAGCTGGGCGTTGAGACCAGAACCAGCTATTTTTAGTAGGGCGTCAGCTGACATTCTTATTCACCTCTAAGCGCTTTTCGAATTCCAGAAATACGGTTCTCGAGGAACCCCATAGCCGCTTCATAGTCTGCAACGGCTTTACCAAATTTCGCCTGCTCCACTCCAATCTCTACGGTATTCCCATCGATGCTATTAGTAAGCGGCTGATGAAATGTTATTGATTTCTCATATGTGAGATCAGCATCTCCCAACTCGATATGGTTTGGATGAGTTGTGGTATATCGCCTTGATTGTAAATTTTGTGCGTCTTCTATGAACGAACCGAAATCTAAATCGCGAGCTTTGAATCCGGGTGTGCTCGTGTTCGCTATATTTTCTGAGATTAATTCCAAACGTTTGTTTTTTGCCTGCAATGTTGAGGAATCAAGCGCAAAGTAATTATCTAATATGNCGTTCATTCTTTAAGGGTTCCTGTAAAACCGTGTTTACTTAAAGTTTGGGCTTTTCCGTCCGATAGGACTTTTGGCCATCATTTCTTCCAAAACCTAGCAGAAATAGTGCCAACTCATNGCAAAGCTCACGATCAAACTAATTAAAGTTAATAAAAACAGCTGGATACAAGCTTTCACCGGTGGCAGGTAGGCGCGAGGCAATGGCCCGGAATCCATAGTCGCAAAATACTCTCTTCAAAGCGGCAATAAAGTGGCAAACTGCTGCCACTGCAGCTATCTAATTCTCCGGGCAAGAGTTACGGTGTGATATATTTCTAGCTAAATAAGCATTTCTCAATTTCTTATGCCTCCACTTATTAATGTGAATAATCTCTCGTGTAGCAAAGCAGCGATGACGGAAACAATGCGGGGCTGTCTCGTCGGCGCGCTCTTCTTCAGCTTTGCGGCATCCTNCCAAGTCTTCGCTCAGGCTATTACCGATAATCAGTCGACGAAAGAATTGCTGATATCCGCAATACAAGATTGGGTCGGAAAAGAAATGAATGTAAGTTCATCACAAATAAATGTGATGGCCAGTGACCCCAGGTTAATCATCAAGCCTTGCGATTCTGAATATGTTTTTCAATTTCCTTTCTCCAATCAAAATATCGTTTCAACTTCCTGTGATTCACCCACCTGGCACTTGAATCTAAGAATAGAAGTTGCCGAGAAGCCGATAGGACTGGTGTTCACTGATGATTTCTCTGCAGGAAGATTGATTGGAGACGACGACGTTGAAGAAGCTTTCGTNCAGCGGGATACGATCTACGAAGTTGAAAAGTCGGAAGTTGTTGGAAGAGGTTTAAAGGTATCAGTTCAGGCAGGGCAGCGTGTGCGTCTGTCACTTTTAGCGGAGGCCACGGTTCAATACATAGCATTAGTCAGTATTAGNGAGGGTACTGTGATAACTGATGATATGTACTCCTCGGAAGAAGCACCTTTCAGAAAATTTNCGATAGAAAAAAANCTTTCGAAATCTGTAATTAATGGCGCAAAAGCGTCAAGGGCAATCGCCCGAGGGGAAGCACTAAATATTTCAAATATCCTTCCCTCGCAGACCGCTGTCTTTGCAACATCAATAATCGCAAGAGGCAACCTACTCACTGACGAGTTTGTGCAAGAGCAGATTTTTTACGGGGAGCTACCCATAGATGTTGTTCCATCCACAGAAAACCTCGGCCGAGCGACAGCGTTACGGCAGTTAAACCCAGGACAACCGATTCGTTATTCTGACGTAAGGCCACTTGCTGCAGTTAGGAAAGGAGAAACAGTCACCCTCACCGTGACACGAGGTGCTATAACAGTTTCAATTGACATGGAAGCTACTGCGCATGGATTCATAGGAGATACAGTTAAACTTCGTAATACAGAGTCTGGCATGTTAGTGGACGCTATCATCACGGGCCCCGGAAGAGCAGAAAGAGANTGAAATTCTCAACTGACTAAAAAAATCGCCTAAATCTTAAAGTAACCAACAGAAGAGTCGAAGGGAATGACAAGGGTCTATTGCATTTCGTCGGTGGCACCCCTAAACATGTGAAGATGGATGGATAATATGTCAAGTCCGATCTCAAACAATAATCCTCTGCCAAGGGTTTCTCAGAACGAGTCTTCTGCAAAGAAGGCTCCCGAATCTTCTGACAACAACNCANTAGANTCAGCATCTGTCGCAATGAAAGGAAGCGACGTGCTGCTCGACCCGAATGTGGTAGAAGCCTTGAAAGGGTCTGATTTCGATCAAGCGGCTGTGGAGTCTATAAAGGCGGCTATTCAGAACGGCGAATATCCGTTGGACGACAAGAAAATTGCTGAGAGTTTCATTCCGTTGGAGAGACTTCTGTAAGTTTTTTGCTGTAAATTAGCGAATGCTTATCAGAGATTAATCGCGCCGAGGCCACTTGAAAGGTTCTCGGCTTTTGCGCGCGCGCGATGAAGGGCTAGTAGCAAGGATGCGAGCCTGCCTTCGTTATTTAAGGTAATAAAAGAGGAGTATTATGGAGGATAAAGATGTTGAGAAGGCTAAATCCGATATTGCCGAACTTCGACAATTGCTCGAGAAAGAGTTTGAGGCTTTAAAAAGCCAGAATTTTGATGTTTTTGAAAAGTGCCTAGAGGAAAAGAATACGGTACTTGCTGACATTTCAAACTCTGGCGTGATAGAGAGGCTCAAAAGTCTCTCATCAGAATCCACTGACAACGACGCAAACTCAAAAACACTCAGTGTTTTGCATAAAAGCCTGAGTGATTGCAGAGACTTACATCGTAGAAACGAAGTCCTGATCAGACACAAGATAATAGCGATTAGGGAGACAATTGCATCATTTTCCCTAGAGGACAACCCACTATCAGAGACCTACGACAACCTTGGCAATCTTAAAAAAGGTTTGCGAAAAAGGTCACACAACTTAAATTAGCTATTAGTTACTGAGGCGGCCTTTTGTCCCTCAGCCAGTACGCCCACGCTAAGATAACTGCAACCATTTCAAATAAGTCCTCCGGTATATCTTGTTCCATCTCTACATCTTCAAGTAATCGGGTTAGTTGCGGATCGCGCAAGATCGGGATATTAAATTCTTTTGCTTTTTCCCTAAGCATTGAAGAGTACTCGCCGCGAGCCTTAGCAACCACCTTAGGAGTTTTTAGATCACCATACTTGATGGCTACAGACTTGTCACTTTTATCGTCCATTAAGTCTCTACCGAAAAGCTAGATTTATCGCCTAGCGAAGAAATATGGTTTGCTGGCCGAACTCCTTCGATAAATTGACATGTAGCCGACCCAAAGCTGAGTGACGATATTTGAGAAAGCAATCGCCCTTGATGCTCNTTAGCGAGTGACATCGTTTGTTCACTGCTGATCCAAAAGGTGAGCGCCAGAGCCTTTTTTTTTCTTGAAATTGCATGTATTGAAATACTGTCGCCTTCATCAAGATGCCAATCCAAATCAAGAGACCAATCTCCCTTCACTGTAAGCATATTGTGGGAATTATATTTCTCTTCTCTTTCCGCTTCGTCATTTGATGATTCCGATTCTCTGTCAAGGCTATCAGAGGACTCCTGTTCATTATTTTCTCCATTTTCAGCTTGATCTGCTTCGCCTTTTAGCGCTCCGTCAGACTCCCGTCCGAAGGAATCCACATGTTGAGCTCTTTCGGTCGTCATTAATCTTGGGTCTTCGTAAGTGAAAGATGATTGCGACTGCATTGACGATGGTGTTGGTTCGTCTTTCACGGATTTTCTAAAGATCTCATTAAGCTCATTAATTTTCACTTCAACCGAGGGCAGGCCTTGCAAGGGAATAAAAAACTGGAAGCTCTGAAGTCCTTTTTGTTTATTGATGAGAGACTTTAATTTGCTATTACTAAGATAACGAATCGAGGCCTCAATATCTTCGACCAGTGTGCTTGGACTGTCCTCCTGGCTTTCTATTGCCTTAAGATCGTTNAGCAAATTCACAAGACTTCTTGATTCTGAGCGCGAACCTGCTCGTTTGTTTTGCAGTTTTCCAAGAACTCCACTGAAGTCGAAAGCTGCTTTTATTGACTTTGCCGATAGATCTTCGCGTTTTAAGCCAGATAGTACGTCCGCGTTCTTTCCAAGATTAAATCCTTTCTTTAGAAATGCTTTTAATAGACTAGCGCCGGAATGAAGTAACGCAGCTTGCTGAAGTGAAGGGTTCTGCGAAAGGAGCTGTACCCATTTCGCATTGTCAGCGACGTGACCGGTCCGCTTCTGGGCACTCAGGTGATCTGCNTTCTCAGCGATTTTACCGGACTGGAGCATCAGCCCCTGCGGAGTCTGGGCTAATCTAAACTGAATATTTTGGCCCTTTAATGCGCCCAACGGTATCGAAAGCGTTTTGGATGAGGTTTCACCGAATAACTGTATGGACTTCCCATCCTCTGACACAGCCGATCTCACGGTTTGACCTTCCCTCAAACCAAGTTCGTTTGCGACCTCAGGCTTTATACGGATGACAAGTTGGCTGGGGGAGATCGAGCTTATAACCCGAACTGCTGAAGAAATGTGTTCCGTGCCTTGCATTTTCTTTGCCAAATTTCGTATTTTTACTGATCACTAATCGCGGTCTAGTGTGGCTTCATTTAAATCCACTCGACTCTGTTTCTTCATACTTTAAAGTGGAGATCCACTTGAGTGCTGGGACTAACAAAGTCTGTTTTAAGTATGAAATGACACCCTAGTTAATGAAAATTTATAGTCGATTGTGGGCGTTAGCAGTCTTAAGCGATGGCCCATGGAAAAAACAGCAGCTCGCTTAGTACTCCGAGATACCTAATTCAGCGTCAACAACACCGCTATCGTAAGTTCCTACCCATATCAGATAGTCACCAGTTGCCGGACGCTCGAGGCTAACGCCCGGGTTCAGGTCGCCATGACTATCATCATCGCAGTGCCAGCCGTCAGGTCCGAGGACTATCAACGTGGTGTCTTGCGCTGCCTCCGCGTATAAATACAGGCCAAACCTGTTTCCGGCGGTGTAACTCAGTGCAACATCCGGCTGTTTTGAGTTGACGTTTCCCACACANGCCNNGCCCAGCTCCTCTGAGGCTGCANTGCCNCCGCCGGCGACAATGCTAACGAGGTAGGGGTCTGGAGTAAAATCCGTCAACAGTGAAACATTTTCATANAGCGCTTCTGCGGGGAAATCAGANGTGTCGGCATTGGCAGCCANCGCATAGGAGGCACCGAGCTGACTCAGNGCCGCGGCAACCAGCTCTGCGCCNGCCTCTGTCTCTTCACCGTTNANTTCNANGGNACCGCCGGCAACTTCAAANCGGGTTGAGATACCTGTATCGCTGATCGCTAAAAATCCGGATCCTTCAATCGCTCTAATCAATTGTTCGTAGCTAGAGCCAACCGCATTCTCAAGATCCTGAGAAGAAAGAGCGTCATCAGAACTGGTTAAGCCAATCTCGATCAACCTGCGCACTGCATCCGAAGTGATGCTGAACTCACCTGACATGGTCATCGCCTCGAACAGTTCTTCGGCTGGCGCTTCCTCGATCGAAGTCAGGCCACTGAAACCGACGCTGAACGCAGCCCTCGTATCCGCAGATTCGACCAGAGAGATGGCAATTGGCGAAACGGTTAAGGTAGGCCCATAAGCAGATAATGCATTGAACATTGGCAGCAAAGCACTCAGAAGTTCGTCCACATCTCCCGAGCCGACTGCGAATTCCTTGTTGAGGTTGAGGAAATCGGTTAGCACTTTCGCATTTATATTTTCGTAAGCGATGCCCAGTTCGATCCCATTGACAGAAGCCTCAGCGATCTTTAGCTCACTTATGTTCAAAAGAGAATACGCGGCAAGCAACCCTTCCGTTTCCTCGTCAATTCCACCAGAGACCACAGTGTTGAGCGCTTCGACCGCAGTATCGCCTACCGCCAGCGAAACACGCTCAATGGTATAGTCATTGTCCCCCAGCCAGATGCCTGGCAAAAAACTCATGAAACTGCCGTACCCGGCAACTGACTGCAAGTCAAGCTTGGTCTTCGAGTCAGCATCGCTGAACAACAGCTCATCGAGATCGAAGGACACGGCCAATTTTGAAACGTCGTCACTCGCCTCAAAGCTAAGCGCCATACCATCAATCAGGAATTCCGTCGCCCCGTCAGACAGAGCGATCCTGCCGATTCTGAAGCTAACGACCCCGTTTTCGCCACTAAGCAAAAAATCAGCTCCGACTTCCGCAGTGGTCAGCGAGATCGATTCCTCTCCCATGACCAAGCGCCCGTCGTATGCCAGGGTCTCAAGGCGAAGGCTGACAATGCCGCCAAACCCAACCGACGCATAGGCCGTTGCCGCCGGCGCGCTGCCGGGATACTGCGGCAACCGCTGACGGGCTTCGTCACCCATCGGAAATTCAAGCGTGGTTCCGGCCGCTGCAAAACCCATTCCATTCCCGACCCAGGGACCATGGGTCACATCAAGGGAACCTACTGCACGCAGCTCTCCTGTGACCGCCGAAATCTCGGCCAGCAAGTCTCCGGCCACGCCGTCAAAAGCAGGAGACAACTCCAGATCATAGCTGAGCAAGCCTCTACCGAAACCACGCTCGTATTCAAATCGGTGAACGATCAGCCGATCTGACTGAATCATATCTGCTCTTATTCTGCTGACGGCCAGTTCAACTTGCCCGCCGATGAACACGACAATGCTAAGATAGACAAGAATTCCCGCGAGGAGGCCCGCGGCGGCATAGAGGGCTGTTTTATTCATTTTCTTCCCCGTCAAAAAATTGATCCATAAAATTAGCTACGTTTGCCATAGGAACACAGTTTGGGCTCAGAGTTTGAAGTTCAGGCGTGGTAAGAGGCGCAAGGGGTTTACCTGCCCGCGCCACCGTCGAGTCGAATTCGATAAATGTAACTAGAACCGGGGCATGCTGCCCAATATGATTCAAACAAAATAGATGACAAGGGATCACACGTGCATTTAGACAAGCAACATCCAAAGCAGTTGCTGCACAGTACTGCCAACGCGAACCCGGCTGAAAGTCGAGCACAAAGTAACCAAACGTCAGGATCGTGGTTTCCAAGTTCGCTGGCGGGCAACGATCTGCTTGCGAGAAAATAGCGCTATCAAAGCCGCCGTTGGCAAGCCCTGAGGAATGAGAAAGAATGTTTCTCTAGAGGCTGATATCAATTTAAAAGCACTTGCCGCAGGCACCTCAAGTTTGGAGTCGGCAATTCGAGCGAGATGAAAGATTTTTTTGGTAGCGCTTGAGATAAAATAGCAAACGCGTCGGAGTGAAGGCATAAAAAAATACCCCGATCAGCAACTGACCGGGGTATCTGTTTGGATGCCTGACAATGACCTACTCTCACATGGGGAAACCCCACACTACCATTGGCGCTAAGCGGTTTCACTTCTGAGTTCGGGATGGAGTCAGGTGGTTCACGCTCGCTATTTTCGTCAGGCAATTCTGCTAACTAGATCGCATGGCGATCCGTCATTACTCTAACAATTGGATGAACAAAGAATGTAATCGTGTTTTTTGTCATCAAACCAAAGTTTTCAGACTAACAAGCTGTACAAGTTAGGAAGCTCTTCAGGCCTTCTGGGCAAGTGAACTTCCGTCTGTACTGCGGTAGTTAAAGTTGCTTTTCATACAAACAATGGATTCAAAAAAGCCAATGATTATATGGTCAAGCCTCACGTGCAATTAGTACTGGTTAGCTCAACGCCTCGCAGCGCTTACACACCCAGCCTATCAACGTCCTCGTCTTGAACGGCACTTTAGTAGGATCGAGTCCTAAGGGAAATCTCATCTTGAAGGGGGCTTCCCGCTTAGATGCTTTCAGCGGTTATCCTGTCCGAACATAGCTACCGGGCAATGCCACTGGC
>PBHS01000054.1 GCA_002719575.1 Gammaproteobacteria bacterium
ACTTTGTTTGGTAGATACCAAAAGGCTAAAACGGATTGGCAGTATAATGGCTTTGCATTTGTTCGGACAATCTGCTGAAAATTATGGATGAACTGAGCCGAGACAGGAATTAATGGACCTGACAATTGAACAAGTACTTAAGCAGGGTGTCGTCGCACATAGAGAAGGCAAACTTCAAGATGCTGAGCGGTTTTACCGTGCAGTCTTGCGGTCCCAGCCAACAAACCCTGACGCCAACCACAATCTTGGCTTAATCTTAATCTCTGCAAATAAAGCCAAAGAGGCACTTCCTCTATTGAGAACTGCCCTTGAAACTAATCCGAAAGAAGAACAGTTCTGGCTAAGTTACATTAACCTTCTCATTAAAATGAAGCAGTTAGATAGTGCTAAGCAAGTTTTCCAGCAAGCAAAGAAGCAGGGGATGGATGGAGAGAGCTTTTATCCTTTGGAGGCACAACTTTCGCCGAAAATCGAAAACCCACCTAAAGAATCGCTAAATACACTTTTAGGGCATTCTCAGAGTAGACGCTACAATGATGCTGAGAAACTTGCTGTTTCCCTCATTAAAGAATTTCCTAGTCATCAGTTTAGTTGGAAGGTGCTTGGGGCTGTACTGAAGCAACAAGGTAGAATTATTGAGGCACTAGAACCTGCAAGAAAGTCCGTACAATTAGCTCCAGAGGATGCCGACGCCCATTTTAATTTAGGAAATACTTTTAAAGATTTGATGAGGTTCGAAGAAGCTAGGCCGAATTACAAGCAAGCGATAGCGCTTAATCCTGACTTCGCTGAAGCGCACAATAACTTAGGGGTTACGCTCCGTGAACAGCGGAAATTTGAAGAGGCTGAGATCAGCCATCGGAAAGCATTAAGTATTAAGCCTGGCTATGCCGCAGCTCATGGATAAACCAATGGATGGATGGCAAGTTCTCGTAGATTTATTAAAGCCAGGTGGATTGATGAAGATAGGTTTGTACAGTGAGTTGGCTCGAAAGCCCATCCACCGGGTTCGAGAGAAAATTTCGTCATTAAGATTAAGAGGATGTAAGACTGACATAAGAGAGTTCAGAGGCGTACTCGTAGAGTCGCATGGCGAGGACCGGAAACACCTAATTGAGTCGGGTGATTTTTTCAGCCTCAGCGCGTTCAGAGACTTGATATTTCATGTGCAAGAGCACCGATTTACATTGCCACAGATTAGAGGTTGTCTCAACGAGCTTAGACTAAAATTCTGCGGGTTTGAGCAAAAGGATGCTGTATCTAAATTTAGGGCACTTTATGGTAGAGAAGCGGGCATCTACGATTTGTTATTGTGGCATCAGTATGAAGAAAGCCATCCTCGCACGTTTGCGGGAATGTACCAATTTTGGTGCCAAAAGTTATAAATAGCTTCTACAGGTTACTATATCAATATCAAAACATATAAATTCTCGCGCTCACCTTCATAGCGTGCGAGCAATAAATTAAGACAAGACACTGCACCTCGAACGAGGATAAAAAAATTTAAAAAACTGTTAAAGGAGCAGCTAATACACAAAAGCATTATTAGTCTCACAGAAATATATCGGTGTGAGTATCGGTAAGGTAGGAAACGTAGTGCACTTAGTTTCTTTATGAATGAGAGAGAGCCGCCATAAGTTTCTTAGTAACATGTGGTTCTTATTATCGATCTCTCGTGCGAAGCAAAAAGAATCTCAGAATTGGATACTTAAACAACTTTAAATACTTTAATAATGTCCATAGAAGAATAAGTTGTGGACATGTTTCTACCGAGTGGAAATAGAATATTGGCGCTCAAAAAAATTAATGGAAATTTCTGCTGAACAAATACTACAGAGGGCCGTCGATGAACATAGTGAGGGTAATCTTCAAGATGCCGAGCGCCTCTATCGGGAAATTCTGCAGTCCCAGCCTACACATCCTGACGCTAATTATAACCTTGGCGTATTAGCAGTATCACTGAATAAAACTGATGAAGCACTGCCGCTATTTAAAACTGCTCTCGAAGCCAACCCAAAGATGGATCAATTTTGGATTAGCTACATCGATGCCCTCATAAAAGAACAGCAGTTCGGTACTGCTGAGCGAATGATTGAGCAAGCAAAGCAGCAGGGCGTCAACAAAGGAAGATTAAGTCCTCTGGAGGCAAACCTTTCGCCTACAGCAAAAAGATTTAGTAGTGTAAGCATCAATCCTCCTCAAGAATTGCTCACTGACCTTTCAGAATTCTTTCAGAACGGACAATTCAGTGAGGCTGAAAAGCTTGCCATAAAAATTATCCAGGATTTCCCTGAGCATCAAATCGCTTGGAAAGCTTTAGGTGCGATCTTGGGAGAAACAGGTAGAAAATCTGAAGCCATGAAGGCAAACCAGACAGCAGTCACTTTATCTCCTCAAGACGCTGAAGCCCACAATAATTTGGGTATCACGCTCAAAGGCCTAGGCAGATTAGACGAAGCTCTAGCCAGCTATAAGCGAGCGATAACATTAAAGCCTGACTTTACTCAAGCCCACAGTAACTTGGGTAATACTCTCAAAGAACTACGCAGGTTAGATGAAGCTCTAGCCAGCTACAAACAAGCGATAGCGTTGAAGCCCAATTATGCCGAGGCTCACAACAACTTGGGTATCACGCTCCAAGAATTAGGAAGAAGCGACGAAGCTTTAGCCAGCTATAGCCAAGCGATAGCGCTGAAGCCTAACTATGCCGAGGCTCACAACAACTTGGGTATCACGCTCAAAGAATTAGGCAGATTAGAAGAAGCGCTAGTCAGCTATAAGCAAGCGCTAGCCTTAAAGGCTGACTTTCCTGAAGCTCACAACAATTTGGGTTTAGCGCTCCAAGAACTCGGCAGATTCGACGAAGCTTTAGCGGTCTATAACCAAGCGATAGCATTGAAACCTGATTATGCTGAAGCCTATGTAAATCTCGGTTTCGCCATTAAAAACGTAGCGTTCAATTCACCAAACCCTCAGCTCTATCCTCAATTAACCCAACTTTTAAGTGCGGGAAACTTTACGCGCGCTGAAGATGTCGCAAAGAGCATTTTAAGTCTCTTGAAGCAAGACGCTAAAATCAAGGATTTACTGCGTATGAAAACTTCTGCAGTCAGTCTAAACGAGGTAGCTTCCGTAATCATGAGCCTTGACAAGTTCTCGCTTCTCCATCACCTGATGCGCGTGTGTCCACTTCCCGATCTTCAGTTTGAAAAGTTCTTCGTTGCGATACGCAGTTCGCTTCTCAGAAATAAGGATAAGATTGAGTCATCTCCTGAGTTCATCCATTTCTTATCGACGCTTTCTATTCATTGTTTCACTAACGAATATATTTTCATTGAAAGTCAAGAAGAGACTCATTTGGTTGATGATTTACAAACCAAGATTTCGCAAGTTGTGGCACGATCGGAGCAGCCAAAAGTCATAGACATTTTGTGCTTCGCTTCATATCGCCCTTTGAACCGATATGATTGGTGTCAAAAGCTAGAATCTCTAAAAAATTTAGAAGAGGTAGCGAAGAGGATGATCAGAGAACCACTCCTCGAAAAAGTGATTGCGAAAGATATTCCTGTGTTACAAGAAATATCCAATGATGTGTCCCTTAAAGTTAAGAAGCAGTATGAAGAGAATCCTTATCCGCGATGGGTAAAAATAGGAATTCCAATGAAGAAAAGATCAATCGCTGCAATTTTTGATGAATTAATGCTTAAGCTCGATTACAAAGGTATTAAAAGCGTGGAGTCCCCTTCTATACTCATTGCTGGCTGTGGTACGGGGCAGCATTCGATAGAAACCGCTTCTCTTTTTTTAAATTGTCGTGTCACTGCTGTGGATCTAAGCCTTGCAAGCCTAGCTTATGCACTTAGAAAATCAAATGAGTTAGGCATTACTAATATTGATTATTTGCAAGCCGATATTTTACATCTCAGTCAAATGAGTAGGAAATTCGAAATCATTGAAAGTGGTGGAGTTCTCCATCACATGGAGGAGCCGATGACTGGATGGAGAGTTCTCGTGGATATATTAAAGCCAGGCGGGGTAATGAAGGTAGGCTTGTATAGTGAGTTGGCACGACAGGATATCTTACGGGTTCGAAAGGAAATCGCAGCGCTGAGCTTGGGGACATCTGAAGCTGCCATAAGAAAATTCAGAAAATCAATTTCAGAATCGCATGACGTGAGTCATCAGCGATTGATGACTTCAAGTGACTTCTTTAGTCTCAGTTCGTTAAGAGACTTAATATTCCACATACAAGAGCATCATTTCACTGTCCCAAAGATTAAAACCTGTCTAGACGAGCTAGGGCTAGAATTCTGCGGTTTTGAAAATAAAGGCGTAATCTCAAATTTTAGAGAGCACCATGGGAACGGCGCGGATATCTACGATTTAGATTTGTGGCACCAGTACGAGGAAAGAAATCCCCAAGCTTTCGTTGGTATGTACCAGTTTTGGTGTCAAAAAACACGAACCTAGCACTCAGAAGCTGAATTGATCAAAACATTAAGAATTTCCAAGATTAAACCTATACCTAAGACACTAATAGGTCAGAGAGCACTTACCATTTAGTTGACTCACATTACCTAAAGTGTCTTAAAAAAGTACGATTGCCTTGATTAATGAAAGTGGCGCCATCGTGCTTGTCATCTTCTAGAACATCCAACTTACCGTCTCCATCAGAATCAAAAGATACGGAGTCTTTTCCACCGAAGGGTGAGGAAATAAGTACCAGAGATTTTTTTAGCACATATTCAGAACTGGAAGGGCTTCATAAGGGCCTCGAGATATCTAGATCTTGGGAAACGCAGCTTTGTAGAGCTTCCTGTCAAAAGCCTTTTCTGAAACAACTGATCCGCAGGCATATCTGACAATAGAGGCGCTTTAGAAGATTTTTAATATTCTACGTTTTATGAGTTGCCGTTCGCGTTTTTTATTTTTCGGGTTGGTATTTAACGAAATATATTTTTACTAAAATTAAAAATCCAGCATCGTCAGAAGTTCTTAGGTAAGATCAATTCATTAATATTTCAGTAACTATTGAGGGTCCTGCAAGGACGAAACCTGTATAGATTTGGACCAAACCAGAACCCGCCAGAACTTTATCGTTAAAGCTGCGAGCATCTATAACGCCTCCCACACCTATGATTGGGATCTGGTTATTAGATTCTTTTCTAATAAAATTTATTTTTTCAGTTGATTTTCTCTGTAGAGGCTCGCCTGAGAGGCCGCCCTCAATGTCTCTGCTTGCGGAGTGTGATAGAACTGACTTATCTATAGTCGTATTTGTGGCTATTATTCCTGTGAATTTAGAAATTCCAATCACTTCAATTATTTTTTTTATTGATTCATTAGACTCATCTGGAGATATTTTGAGAAATAATGGAATTTGAATATTTAGTTCACTAACTTTCAAGTCAATCGCATTAACCAGTTCAATTATGTTTTTTTCATTATGAAAGTCTCTCAGGTTTGGCGTATTTGGGGAAGATATATTTACAGAAATATAATCCGCATATTTGTAAACTTTTTCAATACATACCAAATAATCTTTGATCCTTTCCTTTCCTTGAGACCATTTGTTGGCACCTACATTAACTCCTACAATACCTTTATACTTTTTTAATTTTAGATTTTTTACTAAATAGTCTACGCCTTTGTTGTTGAAGCCGAGTCTATTTATAATCGCATTTTCTCGAAGATCTCTAAAAACTCGGGGTTTGGCGTTTCCATATTGCTCTTCTGGGGTTACTGTTCCAACTTCAAGGAAACCAAATCCAAGTTCACCCAAGCAATTAATATAGTCCCCGTTTTTATCAAGGCCGGCAGCTGTTCCAAGCATATTTTGCAAGCTCATACCAGCGAACATTTTTGGATCCGATTTCGGCTTGTTGAAGAAAAATCTTAAAGTACGGGTTCGATGTAAAAGATTTAATGATTCTAGAGCAAGAAAGTGCGCAACCTCTGGCGGAAAAAACTGGAATATTTTGAGAAAAAAATTCAAGGAATGACCCTAATTATCTTTTAGTTTCTTACTATTTTTCAACTGTTAGACGGATTACAATGTTAGCACGATCAAACCCCTTTTGGCTTCTGCAACACACTTTGTTTCTGCCGAGGAATTTATGCTCAATACTTGTAGAACTTAGACCACCACTCGTTTCATCACCCAGTCCAACGGAATTAATAGAAATATTAGGACACTTTTGTAGCGTATACACTTCCTGTTTGCTCGATATTGACAGGCGATTCATCAGTATATGTCTCCCCCAATATCAGTCTAAGCATATTGCGTCATAATTTTCTCTTTACGGATGATTAATTGATACCTATCAAACCGCACCTTTCTTGTTTTCATCGTCGTTCGTAATCAAGCTGTTTGACTGAAATAGCGGCATAGTGAGCAACGCAGTTCGATGCAGCCGCTTGAGAGAAGGTCAGGGCTCAATATGCAGAAAGATACTATCGAGTAACCCTGCAGCATCCGCCAAATTGCACCAAGGTTAATCATTGTTTTACTCTGATAGTGCCCTCTGTGAACAGAGCTGGTTCGAGTCATGAGAATAATGGCTTATCTATTATGCGAGAAGAATGAAGCATTCTGTTTGAGAATGAAAAATTTGCGTCAGCAACTAGAGAATAAAGTAGAAAAATATCAAGGTTTATCAAGACAGTATGTCCGTGCAGCTAGCCGATGACACTAGAGAATGCTTTTTAACAAAGACCCATCAGAACTTATCTATGCTACTCGATCGAGTGATACGCCTAGTTTTAATCGAAGCAAGGGTCGACTCCTCTATTTTGTAAATCAGTCTTCTCGGCAGTATAATCCGAACTTTGAAGGCAATGTAGGTGGTCATAAAGACACCACTTGTTTACGCTTCTTTCTCTACTTTGGGCAGACAAGCGCGCTAATGGACGTCATAAAGGCCTTATGCCAACCAAAGACCTTATTTCACTGAGATTTTTGGATGCAACTTTAATAGCCTTGGCTTCACCTTCTTGCAAGATATCTTCCACTTTTTTTGGATTGTTTATAAGCTCAATATATTTATTCCTTGCTGGCGCTAGTTCATTATTTATCAAGTTGAATAGTTGCTTTTTTAGATCTCCCCAGGCCATGCCATCCCGGAAACAATTATCAATTTCCTTTATTCTTGCTGCATTTGAGAAGCATTCAAAATATTTATACAGAGTTGAATTTCTCGGCTTTTCTTCTCCTGGCTCTCGAGAGTCTGTCTTAATTTTATTGATTTGCTTTTGAAGCCTTTTTTCTTCTGAAAAAAGATCAATAAAATTTGAATAGCTCTTTGACATTTTATTCCCATCTAGACCAGGGAGATATGAGGTCCTCTCGCTGATCAAAGGCTCTGGTAAATTAAAAAAGGACCCATACGTTGAGTTGAATTTGTTGGCAATATCTCTTGTCATTTCAATATGCTGTTTCTGATCACTACCAACAGGGATTAAGTCTGCATTAAAAATCAAAATATCAGATGACATCAAAATTGGGTAATTGAACAACCCCATTTGCACATTCTTATCTTTATCCTGCCCTCGATTCGAATCTTGTATTGCCTTATAGGCATGAGCTCTATTCATCAATCCTTTTGGGGTGATAGACGTGAGTATCCAATTTAGTTCCATGATTTGGGGGATGCTCGATTGTCTGTAAAAGATTGTATTTTCAATATCTAAGCCACACGCGATCCAAGCGGCTGCTATAGAAAGGGTAGATTGATGAGTGAGTTCAGGGCTCTGCTGTTTTATCAATGAATGATAATCTGCCAAAAAAATGTAAGATTCTGATTTCTTTGATAGCTCTATAGCTGGGCGCATAGCTCCAACATAGTTACCTAAATGTGGAGAGCCGTTCGTGGTAATACCGGTTAAAACAGTAGTCATGCTATTAGTACTAAGATCGCCAATTGAGTAAAGTTTTGATCAAAACCGAAGCCGTTAGCCTTACACAAAGCTGTTAATTTGTAAATTGAGATAGTAGTGTTGGTAATTCTAGTTTATGTAGTTGCCTTAAGATTAGAAACTTAGGGTACCTAATGACTTAATAGCAGAAAAAAATCCTAGCAAATAGGAGAGCCATACTCCTGAAAACCCTTTTAGAGCATCGATATGAGTTGGTTTACTAGAAATCTCATTGTTTAGTAGGAAAGATTTTGAAATCTAAAAATCTGTTAAACGAAGGTTTTACAGATACGAACTCTAGGCCAAATTTTGGGCAAGCCACAGATCTCTTCCACTTTCCAACTAATAATAAAATGAATGTGGAAAACTCGATTCTATTCAATACTTTAAAAATTTTTACTATAGATCTTCTAACCCAAGTCATTCAGAAATTCAATATCTCCACTATGGTCAAAGACGGCAATCTAGCTAAGTGAGAGAGCGATGAATCAAAATCAGACCATCCATATCTGCAGCATGCTCCAATAGCCGTCTTAGGTCCGGTCCATCCATTGCCGCATCAGAATAATCTATAGGTATAGTTCGATAATTTTTTTAGATAAAAATGCCAGTCCAATATGTTATTGCGTTTGTGTCTCAAGAAATGGTTTACGTAGCTTTCAAGCCCTCCCAGTCGAGGCGTATTTAAAACGATAACAATTCCTCCACTAGCCTCGCTTTGGGAGAGAAAAACTCACTTAGAACTATTTTTGCTGCTTCTTTCTGTACGGTGGTATGAGGCCTCCCAACTTCATTAGATTTAGCGAGGTTTGCTTGTATACGGCTTTAGCATGGCTGAACTCTCTAAATCCATCATAGCCATGATAAGAGCCCATTCCGCTTGGACCAACTCCACCGAAAGGAAGATCCTCCATTTGAATATGAGAGATAACATCATTGATCGTAACACCCCCGGAGGTCGTGTTCTTTAGAACAAAGTCTTTTTCTTTTTTGTCTTCACCAAAATAGTAAAGGCCTAGAGGCCTATCTTTACTGTTTATATAACTTACTGACTCGGCCACATCTTTATATGTTTTTATAGGAAGAATGGGTCCAAATATTTCCTCTTGCATTATCTTCATATCGTCAGAAGGATTAAGAACAAGAGTAGGAGGTATTTTGTGATGCGACTGATGAGAGAAATCTTCATTTGCAGGATTAATCTCGACTACTTCAGCTCCTTTCTGTTTAGCATCTTCTATATAGCTTTTAATCCTATCGTGATGTCGTTGATTGATTATCGATGTGTAATCATCATTATCTTTAATTTTCGGGAACATTTCAGAAGCAACGTCAACACTAGCTTGCACGAATTCATCAATTTTTTCTTCAGGAATGAATGCATAGTCAGGCGCTAAGCAAATCTGACCTGCGTTCATTGTTTTGCCTTGCATTACTCTTTGTGCAGTTTCTTTAATTTTCGCCTTCTTTCCAATAACAACCGGCGACTTTCCACCTAATTCTAGTGTCAACGGCACAAGGTTTTCAGATGCCGCTTTCATCACGCGTTTTGCAATTAATGTGCCTCCAGTGAAAATTAGATGATCAAAAGCGAGACCGCTAAAAGCTTCGCCTACGTCAGAGCCCCCATTAAAGATGGCTATTTCTCCTTCATCAAAATATTCTTCAACCATTTTTTTTAAAAGGTCAGACGTAGCTGGTGTAAGCTCCGAGGGTTTTTGCATAACTCTATTGCCAGCAGCAATTATTCCTGCCAACGGCGCCAGGGCAAGGTTCATGGGGAAATTCCATGGGCTGATCGCGCCGACAACCCCTTTGGGCTGATATTGAATTTCAGCTTTAGCCCCCAGCAGAGAGAGTGCGGGACCTAGTGGATCCATGGCAGCCCTTCTTTTCTCAATTTTCATCCATTTTCTTAGATTTTTTTTAGCATGCCGCATGGGGCCTATAACTGAAGAAATCTCAGTTACTGCTGACATCACCTGATCTCTATTCCCAAAATCCTGATTAACCGTAGACACTATTTGCTTGTGATATTTGCTTACCATCGCAATAACACGATTAAGCCGATCTTTCCTCAGATTTATATCTGGTGCTCCTAGTTCGATATTGAGCGTCTTTTGTAGCTTTAAAACTTTATTCATTTCTTGAATAACTTCGATGCTCATAATTTTCCTTTACTTTTTGATTGATCTTTTGGCCCGATTGCATTCCTATTCATCTTATATTAACTCGAATATTTCGCCAGTAAAAACCGATTTTACTGTGTGTGATATTGGAGTCCTTTCTTTGAAAATCCTAGTATTTTTCACACCGAGATTTCAGCGAAATTCTATCAATAAATCGCATACGAAAGACGAGCTTCCACGAGCAAATCTCTAAGAGAGAGTTACTGAAATCACATACTTAATCTAAAAAATTTTGTCCTGTTAGAGAGCTAATATATTACTGATAGTAAAGAAGACTTGGGTTTCGATGACCCGTCCTCGTTGCTTTCTTTTTTGAGATAACTGAAAATATCATGAATACTGTTCTCGATATTCCAGATTTAGAAACGCCTTTATAAAAAGGTAATGCGAGAATTCTTAATCGCAACAAATTTTAAAGTTAGGGCGATCAGATTCCACAGGCGCTGCGTTATTTTTCGACTTTCTCCCCATGAAGCGGGAAATGCACGGGCCAGAATTTAGATGACATTAGGGTTTGGTTATAATGCAATCATGAATATCGGCAGCAATCAAACGGCAAGGTAGGATTAGGTCACTTTGCAGGGTTTGCGAGGAAAGTATGTTTGCAAGATTTCGAGACAAGCTTAGGTGCCAGAACTATTGGGAGTCGATAGACGGAAAATACGAGAACGAAGTACGTGTTAAAGGAAGAAGTCTTCTCGGTTACATGGACTTTTTTCTTGACGATGAAGTCGTAACGCTCATAGTAAAATGGACATTCAATGCCAAACATCCAAGTGGAAAATGGGAAGGATCATACGAAGTAGATTTTGTCGGCATACGGGATACTGGTCAAGTGCTTGTTGAGAAAGATAGTTTATATTCGCTTCCTGCCTGGGTGGATTGGGAGGTAAATTGGACTATCATGGAGCAGATCTATGAGGGAGCGGAGAATTTCGGTGTAGAGGATTATCAAAGAGCATCACATGATGTCTGGGGACGGACTTTATCTACTACTCATAAACCCTATTGAAACTCGGCATATGGTCTCCCAGTCAGATTTAAAGAAGAATCGCAAAGATGGATTAGTAGCATGTTTGATAAAATTATCATTACAGTGATCTTTGTGTGCATACCTTCTTGGAGCTATAGTGATATTTACGTTTGCGAAACCGAGATCAGTAGTAATGTCATAGCTCCTACTTCACTTTCTCCGGATAACTACAGTAATAAAGGAGCTACGTATTTCGTTGTTAACAGCGAGAAAGGGGTACGGGAGGTTAATGGGAATAAGCATACAAACCAGCCTTGTACTATGTCGGGCCAATTCTTGGTTTGCATTTCTATCTTTGAGGGAATCGGATTAAATAGCTTTGCAATAGACACAGGGAATTTCACATTTACCTACGTTGAGCAAAACTTTCAAGTTCGAGTCACGTCATTTTATGGCCATTGTCTTAAGGGGTCTTAATAAGACACTTGTGGTAAGCCAATTTAAAAGTTCAAAATTTATGTACGTTTATATTCTTTTATTTAATACAGCCGCTCCCACAACCGTTAATAATTTATGATAAACGCTTTGGGCGAGACTTCAGGAAAGGAAAAATCAGGACTATGTTTAAAAAGCAAAAAGATAGGAAGATAAGAGCGCCAAGCAAAAAAAAGAGACACTGTCGATATAGATTTGGAATATTTGATAGAAGTAAAATACAAGAATAAATAATCGGAGGCTTATTCAGGCTAAATATGAAGATTAAAACGCTATACTCGATGCCATTGACATTATACGAAATTGATGTCTTACACTATACCAGCACCCGTAATGATAAAGAATACTTTGTTGATGCCCTCATTTTAAAAGCTCTGGATTTCGAGGGTGAAAAAATGTTCGCAATATCAGATAAACCAAAGTTACTTGGCTTGCAAAAAGAAATCCTTGAAAAAATGTATCTTGAAATGTTTAACAATGATTTAACACTGGATCACGTGCTGCACTAATATAGGACATGAGATTTAGATGCCAGGGTCAAATTGCAAAGAAAAGGTAAAAGCTCTTAAGTAGATCCGGCGCAACTATTTCTGGAAAGCTTCTCTTTCATAAACCATCCATAGCTGGTTCTCGTCCTGATATCTTGGGGAGTAATGCCAGAGCCGCTATTCTTTTAGTTTGATATATCCCAAAATATTTTTAATTAGTCTTTTCGAAAGTTCAAAGAGAGTTTATAGATGGGGTAGATCGTTTCGTGTAGTGATCTTATACCTTCTCCTCGTCAAGCAGGGGCATCCAAAAATAAGATCGAAAACTAGCACAGAGTCTTCATTCTCTCGGCACAGCGCTTGTTTGGCTTTTGCTAGAAGTGGGGAGACCGCCTCTGTTACTCAAACTCAAAAGATGAGTGATAGTAAGTTTCTCAAGTTTATCTGAGATATAAAGCAGAAATAAATGGGCCGCGGACTGCAGAATTCCCACAGGTGAAGGATTTTCATCTAATGCGCTCCACGAGCTCGCTTCTTTGAATAATAGTGGGTATTGAAAACCCAAATTTACTTAAACGCCAAACCGTAGAAAAAATATGACTGACTAAGTAATTTATTCATCACACAATCGTACCTTTTCAGATATTTTAAGTCAGCAAGGAAAATGCCCTGACTCTCCTTGCTGACTTTGCTGCCTTTACAACCTTACGAACGCCAANCTATTGTTTGGNTTCATAGGAATNACCAGCTGATTTTGTATCGAGTCATANCACATCGATGCCGCGCTTGGTATNCCTCGAGCNATNATTTGNGCTTCACCTNCNCTGTTTATTCTCGAGACGCTTCCGAAACGAACACTGCTGACATATTTTGTACCATTGCTTAGGACAACTACTCCGTCGTTACCGCCTTCAACGGCGGCTTCTTGCTTAACAACTTGACCATTTTGGTCATATGTTATTACGGCGGAGTCGCCTATATTTACAACAACGATGTTGCCATCATTATCGAGCGCTACCCCATTTGGGCGATTAAGGGGCGCTCCTTCAGCAAATACCGCTACGTCACCATCCGATGAAATTTCATATATTATTCCTTGACCTGTATCAGATAGGTACGAACTTCCGTCATCTCTACCGGCTATTCCGTTAATGAATCCTTGTCCAGGTATCGCGACTGCCGATATCGGTTCACCGGACTCTAGGTTGAAAGTCCTAACCTCTCGTGAACCATTATCTGCTGTAAACAGGATATTTCCTGCAATAGCGCTTCCAATAGGATCTCGAAGTTCCAAACCCTCACGACTGGCTCCTATCCATTTCGATGTGTGAACACTGCCGTCCGGATTGATCAGAGACACAAAACCATCATCGGAACCTCCGTCGTTTCCTCTGTTCATAGCGAGAATCAAATTTCTGTTTGGGTCAAACGTGCAACTCTCAGTAAAGTGAAAGCTACCGTAGACGGTAACATTGCTGCTCATCTCAACAAAATCACCTGATTGGTTGGTCGCACCTAGTGGTTCGCCAACGGTAAACCCTTGAGCTACTGCGGTTGATAAGTACCCGGCCATCAACAGGCAGCTAGCAGGCACTAAAAGATGTTTTCTTCTAATCATTCCAATTATCCCTCTTGGTTTTGGCTTGTGAACGGTCTTCAAGGATATCTAAATTAAGTGCAGATAGGAATATAAGTAGTGTTCCTCAATTCGTCTTGCTCGATGCATCTTAGANTTATTGTGGCCGTTGAAACTAGCCACCTAGAGCAATTCACAAAATTTCTCGATGATTCAGTCGTTTGAGAGGCAATATTGGAGGGCGAAGTACTAGGTCGGGCAGAAATTTTCCTATTTGCTGTAGCCCGTGGAGCCGTTGCTGGACCTATGTTGTGAGGCCTAACTCTGGAGAAATGACAACTTTTAGGTAAGACAAACCGATCGCTGCGAGTTTCAGATCATCAGCAGGGTAGGTTAAAGCCCTTCCATTTGGCGATTACCTAGCTGGTTTGCGGGGTGCCCGCTGCCAATCAACCAACGAAAACTTGCAAAGCTTAAATCTTACTTTCGATCTGAACCCCCTCAGCTATGATCGCATATTCCTTGGCAATGTCACCTTGACTAAATAAAGCTTGTTTNCCCGCGTCTTCGGCGAAATGCTCAGCCTCTTTTTTCGTCAGAACTTGCTCGGAAATCGTCCCATACAAAACAGCGCGTTGCATACTCGTCTCAGTNGGCACGAAAAAACCGTAATCTTTGAAAAAAATCCTTGCGTGCGAATCTCCATCAACCAATATCATCCAACATCCTCTNGCCTGACATACTTCTGTAACGAGCCCAGCAATCTTGAGCGGCGATCCAGGGGTCTCAGCTACATCTGCAATAGCTTGCTTGAGAGTTTTTACGGCACCTTCCTCTGGTACAGCGGCACCAAAGCTTTGGTCAGGTCGAAAAGGGCCCGCCCCATTCACAGAGATAGGCATCAAAAAAGCCACTGTTACTACCGATGCCTTAAATAAATCATACATCGTTTTTCCCTCTTTATAGACCTCGATGCTAGCATATCCTCAAATTAATGCGAAGAATTCCTATTCCTGAATATTTGCGAAGCACCGACAAGTTCTAGGTANGGGAAACCTTTCAGGATGTGTTGCAGTAGATTTAGCAGGCTAATTTCTAGATAAACACATTGAAGGTTTTCGCAGTCGATGTCAGTAAAAAATANGATGTCAGTGCGCACATAGCCGGAGCAAATAGTTGATTATTTGTTCTAGACTGAATATCACAGCAATCACACGGCATGTANTTGACATACAGAACAGGAAGTTAGTGAAATTAGGATCTGTGCTGAATAAGAGGATAGTACATAAAATTTTATAGCATCAAAACTACCAAGTTCTTTATTTATCGTGAGCAGAAAGAAGCATCGTCAAAACCGGGCATCAAAGTGACCGCATACTTGAAATATATGCTTTAAAAATAGCAATGGTAACAATACGTTAAAGGCATAGGACTGCTGCTCCGATTTGATTGCACATTTTTGGGCGGAATCCAATTGGACTTTGCCTAAAAAGGTTACTGTAAACAAGGATTTCTGTACTAAAATTGAACATGGATTAAAACTTGACGGAAAAGTTTTTGTCACTATGAAAAACCGTTGTTGGCAGAATCTATTGACATTACGGACAGAAACATAGNGTCGAAAACGGCATTGGGCTTTCTCAAGAGAAACGAATAAAGATAGAAATTCGATTCAGGACGATCCATAGGCATTCGAGTACGTTTTTAAGATTTCGAGAACTAAGAAAAGTAATGAAACTGACCATCGAAAAAGCGCTACGGGAGGGGATAGCTGCACATGATGAAGGCAAGCTTCAAGACGCAGAGTGCCTATATAGATTTATTCTGAAGTCTTGTCCTGAGCATCCAGAAGCAAATCATAATCTTGGCTTATTAGCTGTTTTAGAAAATAAAAATGACATTGCGATACCGTTGTTTAGAGCAGCCCTAGAAGCTCATCCGAAAAAAGAAAGATATTGGTTGAGTTACATTGACGCACTTGTCAAAGAGCAGCGGTTTGAGAGCGCGAAGCAGGCGATTAAAAAAGGGAAAAAGCTGGGACTNTACAGCAATATGTTTAANTCTTTGGAGGAAAAGCTTGCCGCTTCTACCCGAGAACAAGAAGAGAAAAGCTCTAGCCCCTCTAAACACCAGATGAATAATCTGCTGCATCACTATCAGAACGGGAGATTGCGTGATGCTGAAGCGGCAGCAATATCCATCACAAAAGAATTTCCATCACATCAGTTTGGTTGGAAAGCGCTCGGTGCCATATACGGGCAGACAGGCAGAATTAGTGAGTCGCTCGTGCCCAACCAAACCTCTGTTCAACTAATGCCCAACGATGCTCAAGCTCATTACAATTTGGGTATCACGTTCAAAAAGCTAGGACAATTAGGCGAAGCGGAAGCTTGTTATAATCAAGCGATTGCCCTGAAGCCTAACGACGCTCAAGCCCGCTACAACTTGGGTATCACGCTCAAAGAGCTAGGGAAATTAGATGAGGCTAGAGCGAGCTATGAACAAGCGATATTACTGAAATCTGACTATGCCGAAGCACACAACAACTTGGGTAACACGCTACAAGAGCTGGGAAGATTAGACGACGCTGAAGCGAGTTATATAGAAGCGATAGCGTTGAAGCCTGACTATACTGAAGCTCATTATAACTTAGGGCACACACTACAGGGACTAGGAAGATCAGTGGACGCTGAGGCTTGCTATCGAAAAGCGATAGCATTGAAGTCTGATTATGTTGAAGCGCACAATAATTTGGGCTTCACGCTTCAAGAATTGGGAAGATTTGATGAAGCTGAAGCAAGCTTCAGGCAGGCGATAGCGTTGGAACCTGATTATGCTGAAGCTCACAGTAATTTGGGCAACACACTCAAAAAAATAGGAAAGTTAGGTGAGGCTGAAGCAAGTTATATGAAAGCAATAGCTTTTAAGCCTGACTACGCCGAAGCATACAGCAACTTGGGTAATACGCTACAAGAGCTGAGCAGATTAGACGAAGCTGAAGCGAGCCACAGACAAGCGATAACGTTGCAACCTCACTATGCCGAAGCCCATAATAACTTGGGTCTAACGCTGAAAGAACTCGGAAGATTAGACGAGGCTGAAGCGAGTCAAAAGCAAGCAATAGCAATGAAACCAGACTACGTGGAAGCGCACAGCAACTT
>PBHS01000055.1 GCA_002719575.1 Gammaproteobacteria bacterium
CAGGGCAAGCCTGCATGCTTTGCCATATTGGTCAGCAAGGACACATTGCCGTTCGATAAGGTCGCAATAACAAACTGGCTCTTCAGTCGATTCAGACCTCCAACGGTATCCGGCCAGGGAGACAAGCGGTGCCAGGCACGGTTGAAGTAATCAAGTTCAGCTTCTGAAAGGCCATCAAGACCAAACTCAACGATCAATTCATCCAGAATCATGCGGTGAAGATCATCAATATCAGTCCAGGGAAGCTCTCCCGAGCGCACTCTGTTCATGGCGGGTCCGTAGCCCGCCCGCCAGCTGTCTGCAAATTCTCCCCAATCGACCTTCAGATTCTTTTGCTGTGCGAGCAGTCTGCCCTCTCTGATGATGGAAGCGCGCCAATCAACAACGGTACCGAAGACATCAAATAGCAGTGCCCTGATGCTTGTGCGCAAAGAAGAAGGACTATCCGTCTCCGCCCCCAGTAGAGGAGAAGCAATCACAAGGGAAGAGAGCCCCACGAACCGAATAGCTTTTCGCCTAAGGGCAAACTGGCTGGTTGCCTCAGAGTCATAAGCAGGAATCTTATCTTTTGCGTAGAGATGGCGCATAGGAGAAGTGCCTTTGTCGTCTCAGTATCAGGACTAATAGAACTTTAGCATACCTATTTGCTATTCTTTCTCAAAGCCTAAATTTACTATGACACGCCGAATCGTCACTCCTATGATTGACCTAGAAACAGTTCGGGCTGAGACACCCGGGTGCGACGAAATCATCCATTTCAACAATGCCGGATGCGCACTAAGCCCACATCCTGTCACCCATTCAGTAATCAGCCATCTTCAGCTTGAGCAGCGGATTGGCGGATACGAGGCGGCCTCACAGGCTGAAAAAGAAGTAGCCAATTTCTACACCCAGCTCGCACAACTGCTTAATTGTGAGAGTTCAGAAATTGCGTTTATGGAGAGCGCGACGAGGGCATGGCAATCCGCGCTGCTGTCTCTAGATCTCAAAGCAGGAGACGAAATCATCACCGCCGGCAATGAGTATGTCGGAAACTACATCAGTATACTTGCGCTGGCCCGCCATCGAGGTATCAAGTTCCGGACACTTGCCCTTGATGCTGACGGTCTAATTGAGGCTGAAGAGCTAGACAAACAACTAAGCAAAAAAACACGGGCCATCTTAGTTACTCACATTGCCAGCCAACGGGGAGATATTCAAAATATTAAGGCTATTGGTGAAATCGCCCGCGCAGAAGGCATTTGCCTACTGGTAGACGCGTGTCAGTCCGTTGGCCAGGTGCCTCTGGATTTGCAGGAGATCAAATGTGATTTTCTCTGCGGCACCGGACGGAAATACCTGAGAGGCCCCAGAGGGACCGGATTTTTATTCGCGCGCGATCAAAGCACAGCAAGCTTCATCCCACCAGTACTCGATTTACAGTCTGCCTCCTGGGACGCGGCAAAAAGCTTTACTGTAAAAAAGAACGCCAGCCGGTTCGAAAGCTTTGAGCGCAATCTCGCCGGCCAGATTGGATTAGGTCAAGCCGTTGAGTACGCTAATTCACTTGGCATGACACACATTGCTGCCCGCATTCAGAGTCTGGCTGATAGACTGGTGGTTGGGCTTCAGAGTCTTCAAGGGGTGCGGGTACATGAATTGAGTGAGCGCCGATCAGGGATTGTGACCTTCAGCAAAACCGGCACAGAAACAGGGGCACTTCAGAGCCATCTGCATCAGCAGAGCATCAACACATCGATCAGCAAAAGAAACAATGCAAGACTGGATCTGGACAGAGAAATGCAAGGTGACGTTATCAGGGCCTCCCTGCACTATTACAACGATTGCAGTGAGATTGAGCGCTTCATCCAGGTCATTGACCGCTTCTGACTACGACATTGGAGAAAGCGCAGAAGACGGCTTGCGCCGGCTGCGCCCAGCAAACCGAGGCCACTTGACCTGATTACTGGAAGTACACCACCAGTATCGCGACTGGGCAGATAAATTTGACGTAGAAAGGCCAGACTTTCCAGAAAATTCCTGATCCGACTTCAGGGCACCCCTGTTTAATCTCCTCAAGAATTTCACTGCGCTGCCAAATCCAGGCAGCAAAAATACAGAAGGCGAATCCCAAGAGCGGCTGACTCACCTCAGTCGTAACTGTCACTACAAGATCAAAAAGCGGATCAAAGTTGAAGACAATAATTAACGAGATGACGGTAATAACTGATCCTATCAGCATCGCCGCCCGACGACGTTCAAGCCCATGATGCTCAACCGCGTAGGCGACCGGCACCTCCAGCATGGAAATAGATGACGTCAGGGAGGCGATCGTCATCAGCGCAAAAAAGGCAATGGCGACAAATAAACCGATAGCGCCCATCGTAGTGAACAACGAAGGTAAAACTGAAACAATCAATCCTGGTCCGGCGATCAAGCCGCCCGCGTCATCATAAATTTCTACCCCGTTGGCAAGCGCGACATACATTGCCGGCAAGATCAGCATCCCTGCCATTACCGCGATGCCGACATCAAGTAGCGCGACCAGACTGCCGATGGCAGGTAGGTTTTCTTTGCTGCTTATGTAGGAACCATAGATCAGCATCGTGCCCACACCTAAAGACAAAGAAAAAAAAGCCTGACCCATCGCATCAACGAGCAGCGAAGGATCTGCTATCAGAGAAAAATCCGGGATAAGATAGGCACGGAGTCCATCCATTGCTCCCGGCAACGTCAGGACATAAAAGATAAGCAGCAGCAGAATCACAATCAGAGACGGCATCAAGCGCGAAGCCCATTTCTCAATACCCTCCTTCACGCCCGCGCTGATGATAAAGATTGTGAGCAGCATGAATAACACGACGAACAGGCTATTCCGCATGACCGCATCAGTGGTCAGCCAAACTGACAGTTGCGACGCACCCAACAAGCGGGCAATAGGATCGAAGAAAAACGCGACCATCCAACCGCTGACGATGCCGTAAAAGCTGAGGATAAAACTTACTGTGATAATACCGGTGAATCCTACCAGCAAGGCAGCAAGCCGTGCCTTGTTTCCTGAGGATATGGTGCGCAGCGCTGCCACCGCATTGGCTCTTGCATAGCGCCCGATAATGAGCTCGGCCATGAGAGCCGGATAGGCCAGAGCAAAGGCCAGAATCAGATACGTGAATAAAAAAGCAGCCCCACCATTAGAGGCCGCGTTCGTCGGGAAGCCCCAGATGTTTCCCAGGCCAACCGCCGAGCCGGATGCAGCCATCAAAAATCCGAACCTGGACGTGAATTCACCTCGGGGAGCGGCCATGACGTCGTTTCTCTTTTTATTTTTTAATTCACCGCTTATCGTCTATTTACCTTAAAGCCCGACGCGGATCCCTACATACAGAGTAAATCAAAGCAAAGAGCGCGTAAATGGAGACTTATTGATCGTAGGAGACAAGCGTGAAGATCAGTGCGTCCTGATCGGTAAGCTCGAACAGCACATTGCTCAGAACCGTTACCTGACCATTTTGATTGACTTCAAGCGAGGGTATCTGCAGACGATTGTCTGAAGCAGAATACGTGGCTATGCCAGTGAAACTGGTGCGGGGGATGACAGAGCCCAGATCGACTTGGTATTGAAACCCACTGGTGGCCGGAATCTCATGGAGATACAAGCTTACGACTTCTTCGTCATTATTGACATTAACTGATGTAATCAACAACCCCGATTTTGACTCAAACACGTGGGCCGCCTCGCTGTAGCGCTCGACAACTGACACGTTCATGTAAACCAGATCGCGAGGGTCATTGTAGACCCCATTTAAAAAAGGCGCATCCTGAGCTTTGAAGCCGAGGCTGATTTTCGGTAGACCGTTAATCGTATCGAGCACCGCCATACCGTTTCCAAGAACGTTACCAAACACGGTGAAGCCACCGTTTGACGAATCTAACGAGGTATTGTCACTGAGGTTTACAAACCATTGGTTGGTCGCACTGTCGGGATCGCCATCTATTTTGGCCATAGCTACCGTGCCTCTGATATTGGAAGCACCGAATTCGTTAATCACCGGAGGACCTGTCGCAACATCGACAGGGCCCACGAAAGGCTGAAATCTGTAGGCACCGCCCTGCACGACAAAGTCATCGGGCACCCGATGCAGATAGGTGCCATTAAAATCTCCGCGTCTGACGTAATTCAGAAAATTCTGTACCGTAGCCGGCGCGTGCTCGTCGAGAAGCTCTATCGAGTAATCGCCAACAGAGGTACTCACCCTGACAATCGTGCCGGCCTGACCAGAAGCACTGAAACCCAGAATAACGATGCCACCGAGCAGCACCACCAATCGGCGCAGCAGTGGGAACTGGAGTGAATGAAGATATGAAAGAAACACGGTATTATCTGCCTGAATAAGCGACCGAAGGATAGGTCAACTGCCGAAAAACATCAACACATTCAATAACAAATGTAAACAGTTTGACACTCCGCTTATTTTTCACCGTAGCCTTGTTCTGAGTTATAATGAGGTAACACAGTAGGGTTATATCGACATCAACTTTTTGTCCCTGCGCTGCGGTCTGCGGACACCCGAGGGCCCAGCGATACCAAGACGCCAAGCAAGACATTGAACCCCCCTGATTCAACAGAATTTTCACCGCGATTCGGCATTGGCGTTGACTTTGGCACCAGTAACAGTGCTGCCGCTGTCTATGACGGCAAACGGATACACCTGATACCGCTCGAAGAGAATGCTGTCGTGATGCCCTCCGCGACGTACATCGACAAAGAGCTGAGAATCACCACGGGGCAGGCAGCCATTGATCGCTACGTTGAAAGTAACATGGGAAGAACGGTTGAACTCAGTGCCGAGGTACTCGGTGAAGGCCGCTCCACCACTGGTCAAATCGGCGACAAAGGGCTGCCGGAAGAGGCGCAAACAGAACTGATCTACGGTCAATCATTAGTTGACGGAGGGCTTCAGGGTCGGTTGTTCCGCGGTATAAAACGACTCTTGGGGAATCGGAATGCGCCGCGCCTGATGGTGTTTGACCGACCGTTCCGCCTTGTTGCACTGGTCACCCCGCTGTTAGTGCGTATTCAGCAGAGTGTCGAAAAGCTTACTCGAAAATTCGATTCGGATCCGAAGGCAGCTGACCACGCCTGTATCGGCCATCCAGTCAATTTCGAAGGGAACGAGCAAGGACGGAATCAGCTGGCCCTAACTCTGCTTAAAGAAGCTTACGGATATGCCGGCTTTAGCCGTCGGAGTCTG
Organism: Gammaproteobacteria bacterium; assembly: GCA_002719575.1. GTDB lineage: Bacteria > Pseudomonadota > Gammaproteobacteria > Pseudomonadales > Pseudohongiellaceae > UBA9145. The sequence continues at coordinate 5,232 of PBHS01000055.1, forward strand.
TATCCTGAGCCCGTCGCTGCAGCATTGAGCTATCTGCATCAATACCCGGCCGTCAGTCAGCAAACCATTCTTGCCGTGGACTTTGGCGGTGGGACGCTGGATCTGTGTTTGCTCAAGCGTTTTGAAGAAGGCTTCAAAGTCATCGGCACCCACGGAATTGGACTTGGCGGCGATCATATTGACCAGCTGATGTTTAAAGAAATTCTCTTTCCTCTTCTGGGAAAGGGAGAACGTTGGCGGCGTGCAGGCTCAGACCGAGAAATTGAAACGTTCTTCCCTTTCGAAGACTACGAGGAACTGTTACTGAATTGGGCGGTTTCCTACATGCTCAACCAGAATCGCTTTACCACGCCGCTGATGCGGCGTATCGAAGAAAAAGACGAAGCATCGATTAAGTTCAGACGTCTGTACGATCTGATAAAAAACAATTACAGCTATCTTGTTTTCCAGTCACTAAGAGATCTAAAAGCTGAGCTGTCTGGTCATGAGACCGCCAGACTGGACATCCCTGAAATTGACATTGATCTCATAGTGTCCCGAGATCACTTCGAGGAAATCATCAGACCCGTCCTATCTGAGTTGCAAGCAGCGATTGAAGCTGTTTTAGAACGCAGCGAAGTCAAGCCTGAGCAGATACAGCTGGTCATTCGCACAGGAGGTACCTCTTTGATTCCTGCTGTTAAGCGTCTACTAGACAAGGAATTTCCGGGCAAAGTGATTGAGCATGACCCATTTACTAGCGTTGCTGCAGGCTTGGCAATTGCAGAATACCGAGGTCTCAGCGCCCAGTCCTACAACGGACCAGAATCTGTTAGCAGGTTTTAGAGAATTATTAATCTTATTCTGTGTGCCATTCCTGAATTTCTGCTGCTGATTCTCGTTGAATTTAGCTACGGTCTGCTGTGCACTCAAAATACCTGCCGTCTTAATGACACGATTAACGATCTGCCCATGGGGTTTCTCAGCAGGTTGCAGGAATGCATTCTACGTGCTAACGACGGGACGAACAGGCCAGAATAAGACACTTGGCTTTAAGTGCGTGAAATCCGGATGAGCTGTCATTCGCAGTACGACAAACTGCAGAACCGATAAAAGACTATCAGAGACAGCAGTATGCTGAAATCAAAGGGATCAGGCCGGATAAAGTTAGCTTGCGCCCCCACGAATTCAATATTACTGATAAAACCGGCTATAACGCTCGACAGGATCAGCATTGTTAAAGGGCGGGCAACAAGTTGTCGAACAGTGGCCATGAAGCCTTGATGTCAGGCAACTGTTTCTCCATGGGCCTGCTTGTCGGCATGATAGGAAGAACGCACGAGTGGGCCACTGGCAACTTGATCAAACCCAAGATTTTCGGCAAACGCCTTCAATTCTTCGAATTCAGACGGATGCAAAAATCGCTCAACCTTCAAATGATCTTTACTGGGCTGCAAATACTGGCCCAGTGTAATCATGTCTACATTATGAGCCTTGAGATCGCGGAGAACCTCCCTGACTTCTTCGAGAGTCTCACCCAAGCCCAACATCAATCCCGACTTTGTAACAACCTCCGGGCATCTCGCCTTATAGGCCTCAAGCAAGTCCAGCGACCATTGATAGTCAGCCCCCGGTCTCGCCTGGCGATATAGCCTCGGTACTGTCTCAAGATTGTGATTGAACACATCAGGTGGGGTGCTCTGAAGAATATCGAGAGCAATGCTCATACGCCCTCTGAAATCAGGCACCAGTACTTCGACCTTGATTTGAGGATTTTGCAACTTGGTCTCAGTTATACAGTCCGCAAAATGTTGCGCACCGCTGTCTTTTAGATCATCTCTGTCTACCGACGTAATCACAACATAGCTCAGGGCCATTTCCTGAATCGCCCGAGCCAGCTCTTTGGGCTCGTTCGGATCCAGAGGACGAGGTTTACCGTGCGCTACGTCGCAAAAAGGACAGCGCCGTGTGCAAATTTCTCCCATAATCATAAAAGTGGCCGTTCCATTACTGAAGCACTCCCCAAGATTCGGGCAAGCAGCTTCTTCACAGACAGAGGCCAACCGATGTTGTCTCAGCTTTTGCTTAATATGGCTGATTTTAGGCGAAGCCGGGATCTTTACCCGAATCCAGTTCGGCTTGGTAGGTAATTCAACTGTCGGAATAACCTTCACGGGAATGCGTCTGACTTTTTCAGCACCCCGCAGCTTCTCGCCTTCGACTAAAACATTTCGCCTTTTACGTTCTGCCATATCTGATTCAACTAAGCTGAGTGTCTCGGCTTTCTTCTGATCGGAAAGAGCCATAGTGCGATTCATATCCCAAACCCTGCAAAAGCGCATCAGCGAGCTTCCGGCTCACCGAGTGTAGCAGCTGCCCTTCTACTGGAACAAANTCCGCGACCTGAGTTATCGGGAGTTTTTCAAAACCGCAGGGATTAATTTTAAGAAAAGGAGACAAATCCATATTAACATTCAGACTGAGACCGTGATAAGTCCAACCGTTCTTTATCCTGAGGCCAAGAGCTGCAATTTTAGCATCATTTACGTAAACGCCGGGAGCACCCGGTCGCGTTACCGCATGGATTTCGTAATCGCACAGAGTCTTTATTACCGCCTGCTCAATTAAATCAACCAGACGACGAATGCCCATTTTTCTTCGCCTCACATTGATCAGCAAGTAAGCGACCAGCTGCCCCGGGCCGTGATAGGTTACCTGACCACCGCGATCAACCTGCACCACAGGAACGCTTCCCGGGTTTAGGATATGCTCTGACTTACCGGCCTGCCCTTGTGTGTANACCGGCTTGTGGCTGAGCAGCCAAATTTCGTCCGCGCGGTCTGGCTTGGAGTTCTCTGCAAGATAGCGCATCGACTGGAAGATTGGCTCATAGTCCTGTAATCCGAGTCGCCGAACAACGAGCGTTGCAGCCGAGCATCCCTCTGCGGCCTGTGCTGCGAACCAACTATAGTCAGCCAGATTCAAGCTAAAGCACCAACTTGACGCTTTCGATCTCTTTGAGGTCGCCGAAGATACTTCGTAACTGAAGCTCACCTGTCGCAGCGATCGTGATTGTAATGGAAAGATAGTTACTGTGCTTGCTNGGCCTTAGCTCAATCAANTCTGGATCAAGCTTTCCGGTGTGNCGCTCGATAACCTTCAACACCTGAGGCCGGAAAGTGTCTACTGCGTGACCAATGACCTTGATCGGATAAAGGCAGGGGAATTTAATTTTCGTCGGCACCTCTTCCGATGAAGACGGGCCTCGATTCAAATCATCTACTGACACTGTCTATTCCGCCAAAGCGTCGCTGAACATCAAGCTGATCCAGTCAACAAATTGCTTGAACATCCCGCCCTCTTCAACTGCGTGAGCGGCAACAACCTCGCCGCTAAAAACCCGCTCCTCGCCGAGAATCACATTGACGGCACCCATGGTCTGACGCAGCTGAATAGGCGCTTGAATGAATTCATCGACATCGATGGTCGCGGTCATCGACTCGGCCGCACCCCTCGGAATCGTGACGTAGACCTCATCCTCAATTGCCAATTCAACTGCATCACTGGCGCCGGAAAAGACCCGCACTGAAGCAAGGATTTGACCTGCATCGTACAGCTTATGCGTCTCATAATAACGGAACCCGTAGGTAAGCAGTTTTTGAGTTTCTATCGCTCGAGCTTCCTCACTGCTCGTGCCCATTACAACGGAAATCAAACGCATACCGTCGCGTTCAGCAGAGGCCACCAAACAATATCCAGCGGCATCGGTCCAGCCTGTTTTCAGNCCATCCACGTTNCGCTCACGAAAGAGCAANGTGTTTCGATTAGTCTGACGGATATTATTAAAGGTAAACTCTCTTTCCGCATACATAGGATAGAACAGACCGTGACGCTGAATTGTGGCAGTGGCAAGAACAGACAAATCCCGGGCTGACATCATGTTGTAGTACAACTCGGTGTCCAATCCACTTGCATTCATAAAAAAACTGTCCTGCATGCCCAGAACTTCGCTGTACTGGTTCATCATATCTGCGAAAGCCTCTTCGCTACCGGCGATATGTTCGGCAATGGCAACACTGGCATCATTGCCGGACTGTATAATGATACCGCGCAATAGGTCCTCTACGCTGACCTGTGAGTTCACATCGATAAACATTTTGGAGCCTTCCATGCGCCAAGCTTTTTCACTGATATGGACCAGATCGGTCAAATTCAAATTGCCATTGATGATCTCCTCAACTGCAATATAGGCAGTCATGATCTTGGTAAGGCTTGCTGGCGGAAGCGGCTCGTCTGCATTTTCCTCTACGATGATCTGGCCAGTTTGGGCATCAAGCAGCACATAACTAGTCGCCGCAATCTCGGGTGCTCGCGGAATAATGACCTGAGTCATACCAAGAGAGGGACTAAACAAAATTGAAATTTTGCAAAGTAAGCGAACCAGGAACAACTGATAGTGCTTCAAGGACATAAATAATACCAATGGAAAAATCAAGAATTGTGGGATGAGAAAGGGCGGCGTTTCCGGCAATGAAAATAGTTAGCGCGCATTGCAAGCTGGCTACTCCGACACAGTGTAAGGGCTTCCGAGGTTTGCGGCAACCACGCGCTGGCTGAGCTCTCGTATTTCGATGGCATCGAGTAAAGGGCCCACTCTCACGCGATGCAAGACGCTACCTGAATCGCTTATCGCCGGACGAATAAAGACCGGATGGCTAGTAATTTGGCGCAGCNGATCCGACACCTTCTGGGCTGTGAGAAGCTTTGAAAATGCGCCGACCTGAACATACCTTTTGACAGCCNCCCCCTCTTGCACGTCAAGCTCGGGCAGCCGAGCCAAGCGGGCAGACCAATGGGCTTCCCCACTGTCTTCATTAATGACAATCGCTTCAAGCTGAACACGGGCCGTACCACGGTCCGCATATCCCAGTTTAAGAGCTGCTGCATAGGATAAGTCAATTATGCGATCACCATGAAAAGGGCCGCGATCGTTCACTCGAACAACTAAACTGCGATTATTATCCAGATTGGTTACGCGCAGGAAACTTGGGATAGGTAGAGATTTGTGTGCCGCAGAAGCCAGATACATGTCAAANACTTCGCCGTTTGATGTCTTGTGCCCGTGAAATTTTTCGCCGTACCAAGATGCTATACCCGTTTCTCTATATCCCTCCGCGGTAGGCAATATCGTATAGGCTTTGCCGAGTACCGTGTAGGGACTGCGATTACCTGCCATCGTTCGGGTAACGGGCTCAGGTATGACCTCAGGGATAGAGCCAATGCTGACCGGCCTGGATGGGGCGCGGTCTTGGGTAATCGAGTAGCGACTTCCCGAATTCGATGACGGNGAAGAACTGCAGGCCGCCAGAGTGAACGCTACGACTAGGCCTGGAATCGCGCGCTGAAAGCACAGATCGATNGAGAAACCTAACATGATCAGACACCGGAAAACATAAATCGATTTATTTTCTTAACGTCCGATCCGACAAAATTTTTAACATCAGCAAATCTCCAGACGCAACAAATGGGGNGGGAGTCGCTGTTAGTGCTAAAGATTTTGGCATTTTTCAGTCAGTTAGTGGTATGTCTGCCGATCATGGGTCTGAATTGACATCAGCAATCCGAACCCGACAAACAGGGTCACAATGGAAGTGCCCCCCCTGCTGATCAATGGAAGCGGCAAGCCGATAACGGGCACGAGACCCGAAACCATTGCCATATTGATGAATACATACAGAAAGAACGTCAAGGTGATACTGCCCGCCAGCAGGCGACCAAATAAGTCTTTTGCCGCGTAGGCGATAGTGAAACCTCTCAGTAGTACGAACAGGTATAGACTGATTAGGAACAATACCCCGAGAAGGCCGAATTCCTCGGCCAAGACTGCCAAGATAAAGTCGGTGTGACTTTCCGGAATAAAATCAAGATGAGACTGCGCCCCGTTACCATACCCTTTGCCATAAATCCCGCCCGAACCAACGGCGATCTGAGATTGTATGATATTGTAACCTGCGCCCGTTGGATCCCTATATGGGTCAAGGAAAGTCAATATTCGATTCTTTTGATGCTCCTGAGCGAGAAACAAATACCATGCGGGTGAACCCAGTGCACCGACAAATAGCCCTGCGAGCACGACACGCCAGCGAATTCCCGCCAACAAAATCACAAACACACCAGACATGAACACCATGATCGCCGTGCCCATATCGTTCTGCATAACAATCAGCCCAGCAGGTATTACGATCATTACAGCAGACCAAAACAGATGTTTGAATTTAGGCGGCAGAGGACGGCTGGCAAGGTACCAGGCGAGCAGCGCTGGCACCACAAATTTCATGATTTCTGAAGGCTGAAATCTGGGCAGTCCTGGCAAATCAATCCAGCTTTTCGCGCCGTTTACCTCGGTGCCAATGAAAAGGACCATAATGAGCAACGCAATCCCTGCCCCATATATTGGTGGTGCCCAGCGGCGAAAAAAATGGACATTAAATTGCGCCAAAGCGCACATAACAATCAGACCAACGATCATTACAATACCCTGTCGTCGAATCACCGCCCCGTCTCCGCCGCTAGCGCTGAAAAGCACAAATAATCCGAATGCATTGAGTAGGCAGACCCCAACCATCAGCGGAGGATCAATGTGAAGGTTTTGCCAGATACTCGCGCCTCTGTTTCGGGTGACATGAAGACCGCCTGTCTGACGCGCAAAATCAGGGTTGTTCATTTAACTGCGTCACAATTGCTTCAGCAGGCTCAAGATCTGCCGCGTGGAAATCCAGCTGGAGAATATCGATCAGATACGTATCGATAACCCGCTTGGCGATGGGTCCAGCAACACTGCTCCCGTGCTCGCCATTTTCCACGAATACAGCGACGGCAATTTTCGGATTGGTCGTTGGATGCATCGCAGGTGCAAAAGAAACAAACAATCCGTGATCCTTGTTCAGGTCCGAGACAATGATATCTTCGCTGGACAGGATTTCCTGACTTATTCCGACAACCTGCGCAGTCCCTGATTTGCCAGCCATCAAATAAGGCATGGCGCGGTCCTGCATGGCGATTGATTCATAGGCTGTACCATAGTCCCTAAATGCATCCGAAAAGGGCCGATGCACTACCATCGTCATTGCTTCATGGATATAACGCCAATAGTCAAAGTCATTCGCAAAGACATCGCGTCTAGGATCGCTATTCGATGGTTCGGATGGCACGCCATTAATCGCCTTCAGCATCCGTGGCTGGATTACTTCACCCCGGTTAGCCAAGATCGCAGTGGCAGTTGCCAGCTGCAGTGGCGTGGCCCACATGTATCCCTGCCCAATCGACGAGTTAATGGTATCGCCGGGATACCAAGGTTCCCCCCGACTTTCCATTTTCCAGTCACGAGAAGGCAGCACGCCGGTGCGGGCATAGCCGACATCAAGCGCGAAATTGTCACCAAAGCCAAATTTGGATAGAAACCCGTGAATGCTATCAATGCCCAAGCGATTGCCCAAATCGTAGAAAAATGTATCACAGCTTTGATAAATCGCTTTTTGCAAATCCGTCTCACCATGACCGCCGCCTATGGCAGTGCGAAGCGTATAGTCTCCCCAGCGGTAAGATACTCCGGGAAGCCTAAAGTAGCCTGGGTCCTGGATTACAAATTCATAGTCGATGGTGCCGCTTTGAAGCCCGGCAAGGCCAATAAACGGTTTTAATGTAGACCCTGGCGGATAAGGATTGGTTGAGCGATCAAATAAAGGGGTATTGACAACATCATTTATTAGCACAGAGTAGTCCTTGCTGCTGATTCCGGTGACAAATAAGTTTGGATCAAAGCCGGGCTTGCTTACCATAGCGAGAATGCCACCTGTAGCCGGCTCGATAGCGACAACTGCGCCGCGAGAATCGCCCAACGCCTTCTCCGCAGCAACTTGCAATTGCGCGTTAAGATGGAGTGTCAAATTCTTCCCGGCGACAGGGTCGGTACGGTCTAACCGCCGCATGATCTGACCCCGATTATTTTTCTCAACGATTTCATAGCCCACTGTTCCGTGCAGCAATTCCTCGTAGGTTCTTTCGACGCCGCTTTTCCCGATGTGATAAGTGCCACCGTAGTTCTCTCTTTGCGCATCGGTTAGCGCATTCATCTCTTCACGGTTTATCTCAGACACGTAGCCAAGCGCATGGGCTGTCAGCGACCCAAGTGGGTAACTGCGCACAAATTGCGACTCTATCGCCACGCCCTCGAGCAGGTGACTGTTGACCGCAACCCTGGCTTTTTCTCCCTCACTCAGCAGATACCGCAAAGTCACAGAGGAAAAAGGCACCCGGTTGCGGCGCAGCCGATTTTGAAATTGTTCAATGTCATCGTCCGACAGACGAACCAGCGTCGCTAAGTACCCGAGAGTGGCGTCCAGATCTTCAACCTGCTCTTTGACGACGGTTAAATTGAATATCGGCTGATTATCTGCCAGGAGCTCTCCCTGACTATCGAAGATCAAACCTCGCGCTGGAGGCACATACTGCGAGTGGAGCCTATTGCCATCAGACCGGGCAGAAAAGTATTCATGTTGTACTATTTGAAGATCTATCAGCTTTACTATCAGTGCACCGAACAGAAACGCTACGATCACTGCCGCAACAGCCAGCCTCCGAGTAAAAAGCTGCTTCTCAGCCTCATGGTCTTTTAGCTGCCACTTACCTGTCATTGCAGTATTAGCGCCCCTAAAACGCGAATCATCGTGAGAATGGCCTGATCAGTCTAATCGGCACTATATCCCGCTCCTTGAAAAGCAGGACGATGGTAATATAGACCTCGAGAAAGGTTAAAAGTTTAAAGCGTCGCTCAAGCCTGTATTTGCACCGTCATCCACGATGGTACGGGTGGCCGTTTATCATCGATATNGCCCGGTAAAGCTGTTCCGTCATNAGGATNCTGACCAACGGATGGGGAAGCGTAAGCGCTGAGAGGGACCAACACTCATCTGCTCGTCTCAAGCACGCACCATCCAAGCCGTCGGGACCACCAATCAAGATCGCCAAATCTTTCCCTAACATTCGGAATCTCATGAGTCTTTCGGTCAGCTGGACAGTACTAAGTGCTTCCCCTTTTACATCCAGTGCTACTACATGATCATCTGATTTAATCTGAGCCAAGAAGGCTGACGCCTCCTTGGCTTTGCTGGCTGTTGGCGGCTGATTTTTGCTTCTCCTCGCGAGCGGGATCTCAACGAGCGAAAAACTCATCTCACGCTCAATTCGCTTACTGTATTCCGACGTGCCTGCGATAACCCAATCTGGCATTTTTGTGCCCACTGATAACAATCGCATTTTCATCAGCCTTGTGGCGAGCTCTCGACAGCAACACCGTGCTCGGCACCTTTAGCCGCGTCAAAGCCCCACAGATCTTCAAGATTGTACAGAGTCCTGACTGCGCCCAACATGATGTGCACGACTACCCCACCCACATCGACGAGAATCCACTCGGACTGCAATTTACCCTCCATACCCAGGATATCGAACCCCGCATCTTTAACCTTCTTCGCAACCGAGTCAGACAATGCTTTTACGTGGGTACTGGAACGACCAGTTGCAATTACCATATAATCAGTTATTTCCGTCAATTTCTGCACATCAAAATACCGGATTGACTCCCCTTTGAGATCCTCTAGTGCTTCGACGACCAACCGCGCGATTTTCTTGCTCTTCAACGTTTTTATAGTCCCACTCATACTTTCTATTTTTATTACAATTAAGAATTACATTCGTAGAGTGAATGTTCCCGGATATATTGAACAACTTTAGGATCAAGGAGCCCGCTTACATCGCCGTTTTTACGAAATAAACTGCGGACTTCCGTAGAAGAGAGCTCCATATCGAAAAGCCGCGCAACATGCACCTGCCCGACGCACTGTTCGAATAACTCATGTGGTTCTACCACCTGCCGGTGATCAAGGTCTAACTCTTTGAAAACCAATTCATTCACTTTATGGCCAGATCTACCAAGAACCAACACATGACAGGATTCAAGGAAGCCCTGCCAATCATACCAGCATGGCAACGCATTAAACGTATCCATGCCCATGACAAAGACCCGATACTTCCAGTATCCAGCCTCAGCAATTACCCGAACTGTTTCTGACGTGTAGGAGATTCCACCGCGGCGAATTTCACAATCGTCAATCGCCATGGAAGGCTCATCCATCAAAGCAAGTTTTAACATAGCCACACGGTCCGCCGCGCTCGCTGACAGAACTTTCTTGTGATTTGGCACATTACACGGGATTATCTTCATTGCGTCCAGATCAAGCGTTTCCATCGCGAAGCGAGCTGCATTAACGTGTCCGTTGTGGACAGGATCGAACATACCTCCAAGAATACCCAGGCGTGATCTCATGTTCTGATGTGCCCGTCGCCAATCACAATATATTTTTGCGACGTCAGACCTTCAAGACCTACCGGACCTCGGGCATGAAGCTTATCCGTCGAGATTCCGATTTCAGACCCCAATCCATATTCGAAGCCGTCTGCGAAGCGAGTCGATGCATTTATCATCACAGAGCTCGAGTCTACTTCACGCAAGAACCGCTGAGCCCGAGTGAAATCCTCTGTAATGATTGAATCTGTGTGCTGAGAACCGTAAGAATTGATATGAGAAATCGCTTCATCCAGGCCTTCGACTACCTTTATAGAAACAATAGGTGCAAGATATTCTTCTTTCCAATCTGCCTCGCTCGCCGGCAAAGCTTGATCGATAATTCGTCCCGCTTCTATACAGACTCGCATCTCGACTTCGTGACTGCAAAATTTCGCCGCAATCCTCGGTAGTGCCTGCTGCGCAACTGCCCTTGCGACCAAAAGTGACTCCATCGTACAGCATGTGCCGTAACGCTGGGTCTTGGCATTTTCTACGACGGTCACGGCTTTCTCAAGGTCTGCCCGATCATCGATATACACATGACAGTTGCCGTCAAGATGCTTTATTACCGGCACCTTTGCTTCCGCACTGATTCTTTCGATAAGTCCCCTACCACCACGCGGCACTATAACATCCACATAATCGTTCATGGCGATCAAATGTCCAACCGCGTCGCGATCAGCACGATCAAGCACCTGAATGACATCCACATGAAGCTCGGCAGCCGAGAGACCTTCTCTTACACATTCAGAAATCGCCTGATTGGAAAACAGCGCTTCCGAACCCCCTCGCAAGATTGCGGCGTTCCCAGCCTTTAGACAGAGGCTTGCAGCCTCGCAAGTTACATTTGGCCTGGATTCATAAATAATGCCAATCACACCCAGAGGCACGCGCATCTTTCCAACCTGAATCCCACTCGGTCGATACTTAAGGTCAGTCACAGCACCTACTGGGTCTTCCAAATCTGCAACTTGGCGCAACCCATTGATCATCGCGTCTATCCTTGCTGGCGTGAGTTCAAGCCGGTCCATGAAGGCAGCGCTTAGATTTTTTTCTCTCCCTGCTTCCAGATCTACTCGATTCGCATTCATCAATTCGTTGCGTTTAGTATCTATAGAAGAAGCAATTGCCAGTAAGGCCGCATTTTTATGCGCTGTGCTCGCCCGATTGATCAATCGAGACGCCGCCCTCGCCCGCTTCCCCACGGCGTGCATGTATTCTGTGACATCAATGATACCGATTTCAGCACTTTTCATAAGATGGATCCTGCCTTCAAATTTTCACTGGGCTCAAGGATTTAGGGCTTTTACGTCTGGATTTTAGAATTTAATTTTCAATGTCAATTATAACCTATCCGCAAATAGACAGGGAGCTAGGAATCTCGATATGCTTGCGTTCGATTTCCAAAAGGAACAGCTATGGAATCACCTCAAGGCACTCCTGATAATACGGCAGAGAACCAGATGCCACCTACAGTAGTCCAGGCACTGGTACCTGTCGGCGTATTGATTAGCCTGTTGTCCTTCTCTGTTTACTTGTTTGGCGAGGACTCGAGCTACGGACCGAATCAAATCGCACTGTGCGTCGGCGCGGCCGTCGCCTCTCTCCTGGGCTGGAAAAATGGCCAAACTTGGGCAGAACTCGAGTCCAGCATGATTGCGGGAATTGGTGTGGCCCTTAAGCCTGTGATGATTTTGTTCTGCGTCGGACTGCTGATCGGCAGCTGGATTCTGTCAGGGACGGTTCCGACTATGATTTACTACAGCTTGCTGATTCTGGACCCAGCGTTATTTTACTCGGCAAGCTGTATTATTTGCGCCCTGATTTCCTTGAGCATCGGTTCCTCCTGGACTGTAGCAGGTACCGTTGGCATTGCGCTAATTGGTGCTGCAGGCGGCCTCGGAGTTTCGTCGGAAGTAACCGCCGGCGCAATTATCTCGGGAGCCTATTTCGGCGACAAATTGTCACCCCTTTCCGAGACCACAAATTTAGCACCAGCGGTTGCCGGTACAGACCTTTTCTCGCATATTGGACACATGCTGTGGACTACAATTCCAAGCATCGCTTTCGCCTTGATTATTTTCACGGTAATGGGTTTAAACATCGATTCCGAAACCGCTGGCGGAGAGCTCGAGCTTACTATGAGGTTAATCAGCGACAGCTTCACCATTCACCCAATCATGCTGCTTCCTGTACTCACCTTACTGGTGATGGCCAACAAGAAATTCCCTCCGGTCCCGACCATACTGGCTGGCGCAGTATTGGCAGTGTTGCTTGCCCTCATTTTTCAAGGAGCTACTGTGCTGGCGTTAGCTGGCGACACACAAAACGTATTTTTGGCTTATTTCCGCGGAGTCTGGCTAGCTTTGTTTGATGGATTCTCACTCGACAGCGGAAACGCCACCCTGGACGATCTCATGACCCGCGGAGGAATGAGCTCCATGCTCAACACAGTGTGGCTGATTCTGTGCGCGATGGTTTTTGGCGCCGTTATGGAACATACTGGGCTGTTAAAGTGCTTGGTTAACTACGCCCTATCTTTCGTCAACAGTACAGGAAGTTTGATCGCCACGACCCTACTCACCTGTATCGGCGCTAACCTTATCACCTCAGACCAGTATATTTCCGTCGTACTACCTGGACGGATGTACAAGCTTGAGTTTCAAAACCGTAATCTAGATATGAAAAACCTAAGCCGGACTCTGGAAGACGCCGGCACTATTACCTCACCACTCATTCCGTGGAACACCTGCGGAGCCTATATGGCCGGCACCCTAGGCGTAGCCACCTTAACCTACCTGCCTTACTGCTTTTTTAACTTGATTAATCCGGTGATTGCAACAATCTATGGATTCCTCAACTTTAAGATCGTTCCCGCTAATCGGCAAGAAACTGAGGCAGTCGCAACTTCATGAAACAACTCCTCAAACAGTCAGTTTCAGCTCGACAGTGTTTCCTTCCGGATCGTTCAGATACAAAGATCGCCCAAAGCCACGAGCGCCGTACCGTGTTGACATGCCGGAGCAATCAATAGACTGGCTGATTAAATATGCGCACAACTCTTGCTCCGACACGCCCGACACGGTCAAACAAAAGTGATCTAAGTTGCGACCCTCATGACCCGGCGCGATACCACCAGGCTTACCCAATTCACCATCAACTGAAACAAGGTCAATAAGACTGGCACCTGCCCGTAACTGCACGAGACCAATATCCTCAACTTCCCTCTCCTTGACGCAACCGAGCACCTCACAATAGAAACGGGTCATTCTTTCGAGCGAACTCACACGCAGCACAATGTGATCAATGGCATAAATCGAGAGCATCATTGCCTCTAACGCAGGTCCTTAAAAACTTTTAAAGTGTATTTTTATGGCTAAGCTGTTTTGGATTTTAGCGACATAGGCTTGGTAAGCATCTCCAGACGACATCGCCTCATCACGGATTTTTGCGTGCAAAATGCCACTGCTTGATAAATCTTTCCTCAGAATTTTACNGCACAAGAAGCTTTAGCATTGAGGCTGCTTCTCCCTACTGGGATCTTATCTTGCGGCGCATTTATCGCTTTTCCCCTCCGTCTCGCTACGCCCCAACAATTCTTCTACTGAGAGCTTTCCGGCAAGCAGTGCCTCCTTGCAAGGCTTGCGTAACTGTTTGATTGCGTGTTCCAACTTCAGTGCCTGTGAGTGATTCTTCATGGCTAGAGAAAACACGAGCTGCAGATCCCTTTTTCCCCTTAAAAATTTTGCTCCCCGATAAGGCCCGGAGGTCTGCGACTTATGCTCTGCCAGACGACGCGTAACGTCTCGCGTGATACCAGTGTACAAGCTATCGTCTTCGGCCCGGATCATATAGAGCCACCAGCCTGCTGCTTCATGAGGCTTCATCTGAACAATTCGTCTCNGGTCTTCACACTCCATGTGCCCTGTTGTTCGGCTACACTCCCCTCTTTCAGCAATTTGATAAGATGGGCCGCCAGTGTTTTCTTTGCCCAGGGTAACAGATGTTTAGCGACATCATCGTAAGCAGCTAAAACCAATTCGTCGATCGTNACCGCGCCGAGCGATTCCAAGCAGGTGAAAATCTTAGCCTCGCGCTTTAAGCGATGATCAATTAGCTGACGAATCTCTTCTTGAGGCTGATCCATGAGCCGCCCATGGCCCGGAGCAAGATATCGTAAATCAAGATCTTGCAGCGATCTCAGCGATTGCAGATAGTCCGACATGTCGCCATCCGGAGGAAGAATTACCGGGGTAGTACCCTGCAAAATATGGTCTCCAGTAAACAGTAGTTTTTCTTCCATCAGAAGATAACAGATATGGTTGGAAACATGGCCTGGCGTGGCTATCAATTCGAGGTTGAAATCGCCGCAATGGAGGACATCGCCACCCTGACAGAAACGATCTGGATGAAAAGTCCGGTCCTGTCCGGCAGTTTCTGGAGCGGCGAGACCAATTAGTTCGGCGCCGGTTGCTTCAGACAGCGCCTTTGCACCAGGCGAATGATCTCGGTGGGTGTGGGTGACACATACATAGCGCAACTGGCCCTGCTCGCAGCAGCGAATGAGCGTGCTCAGTTGCTTATCATTGGCTGGACCCGGATCAATTAGCACAAGTTGGCCCTCTCCCAATATGTAAGTATTGGTTCCGGGACCCGTCATCGGCCCCGGATTGTTCCCCAGAATTTGGTAAACGGGAACAGCGGTATCACCAATTCGAATTGGAAGTCCTGGCTTAAGCACCTGTCAAGCCGCCGGTCATGGATCTCAAGTACAACGAAAGATTCGGTAGGACTATTAACAGCTCAATTAACGGCATTCCGCCTCCAAGAGGGGTGAGTATTCCACGAATCAAATCACATGATACCCCGCTCGCTACCTTTTAATACAGATGGGTCGCAGGGTACACGCAAACTGGAGTTTCCTCCGAAATCGGGAGATAATCTCGGAGTATCTCCGATCGCACATAAAACAGCCACCACCTCCTGACAGTTGTCTAGGCTCAATGATCAGAGCGGAACGAACAAACTCGGCCNTTGTGGGTTTATGAATCTTTAAGAAGCATCAGTTGCTCAGACACAATCAGGAAAACCCCGTATGTACCGAATCCAAACCTTCAACTCAATCTCTGACAAGGGACTTACGCGTTTCACTCCTGAGCGTTATACGGTCAGTCCAGATACCNACAACGCAGATGCAATTCTTTTGCGAAGCCACAAACTTGAGCCTGCCGCGCTTGCACCGAATCTGCGGGCTGTTGCCCGTGCCGGTGCTGGGGTNAACAATGTGCCCGTCNCCGCNTGCACAGAANGTGGTGTCGTCGTGTTCAANACGCCTGGCGCCAATGCTAACGCCGTTAAAGAGCTTGTGCTTTGCGGACTATTACTCGCCTCTAGAGGAATTGTTCCAGGGATCAGCTTCGCAGACACACAGACAACGATTAGTGATTACGCCGAGCTGTCTAAAACAATGGAGCGAGAAAAAAAACGCTTTAAAGGCAATGAAATAGCCGGNAAAACTCTTGGGGTGGTCGGCCTNGGTGCGATTGGTTCGCTGGTCGCCGANATGGCGATTGGGCTCGGNATGGAAGTAAAAGGCTTCGATCCGGCTTTATCGATAGATGCTGCGTGGAGGCTTCCTAATCAAGTGAGGCGCATTGAAAACCTAAATGCCCTAGTTGGCAGCTCTGACTACATCTCCTTACACCTTCCAATACTCGATTCCACTCNAAAGCTCATAGATGCGAGCATGTTTGCCGCGATGAGTCAGGGAACTTGCCTTCTGAACTTCGCTAGGGATGAGATTGTCGATCATGCGGCTCTAATGAATGCACTGGATTCGAAAAAACTGCGGGCCTACGTCAGCGATTTCCCAAGACGAGAGTTCATGGGCCGAGCTGAGGTGATCTCCATGCCTCATATTGGCGCCAGCACTGCCGAAGCCGAAGAAAACTGTGCGATGATGGCTGCAGACCAACTTATGGACTTTTTGGAGCACGGCAACATCAGAAATTCGGTTAATTNCCCGGATCTCCATCTTGACCGCACAGCAAATTCAGAGCTAGGCACACGTCTTGCCATCTCAAATAAGAACGTGCCTAAAATGCTTGGACAAATCCTTTCCATTCTTGCGGACCAGGACATCAACGTCGTCGATATGCTTAACAAGAGCCGAGAGGGAGTTGCCTACAACCTCATCGACCTCGAAGATCCCGCCTCAGCGTCAGCTCTCGCGGCGATTGCGGCAATCGAAGATGTCATCAATGTAACTGCATTATNATAATCTGATACTCGGGATCATTAATATGAAACGCGTTTTCAATTTTGGAGCCGGCCCAGCCATGCTGCCGATTGAGGTCATGCAAAAAGCCCAGGCTGAGTTTCTTAATTATCAGAATCTCGGAGCATCCGTGATAGAAATTAGCCACCGTTCGGGTGAGTTTGACGACATCATAAATCGCTGCGACGCATTACTAACCGAACTCGCAGGCATCCCCNACAATTACAAAATATTGTATGTTCACGGTGGTGCTCAGATGCAGTTCTCTGCTGTTCCTCTGAATCTGATCAATCGCAAAGCCACCAAGAANGCCTCGTTTGTCCTGACCGGCAGCTGGGCAGTAAAAGCGAGCAAGGAAGCTGGACGTTATGGCACGTCAGTCAACATTGCCAGCAGCGAAGACCGAAACTTCAGCTACGTACCGGACTACGACATCGACTTGCTAGATCCTGACAGTTCCTATCTACATATCACGAGCAACAACACATTATTTGGGACACGCTGGCACACTTTCCCAGAAACTGGCGAAGTGCCGCTGGTCGCCGACATGACGTCGGAATTTCTCTCCAGGAAATTGGACATCAACCAATTTGGACTAATTTTTGCTGGACTGCAAAAAAACCTCGGCCCAGCCGGACTAGCTTTGGTAATCATCCGTGAGGACCTGCTGGAATATGCGCTTCCAACGACACCAAGTTTGCTCAACTACCAAGTTTATGCCGAGCAGCATTCTTTAGCGAACACAACCAACACTTTCGCTGTTTATCTTATGTCATTGGTACTGCAGTGGCTTAAAGACCGGGGTGGTGTGTCTTTGATGGAGACGCAAAACGAAGCAAAAGCGAAGTTGATCTACGATGCTATTGATAGCAGCGACTTCTACTTCGGTACAGCGGATTCGGCGCACCGCTCAATCATGAACGTTACCTTTAATCTTCATACTAAGGAATTATTGGGTGAGTTCTTGAGGCAAGCAGAGGCCGAGGACCTCTACGCATTGAAAGGCCACAGAGCGGTGGGCGGAGCGAGGGCTTCAATCTACAACGCTATGCCACTGGCAGGTTGTGAGGCCCTGGTCGATTTC
Organism: Gammaproteobacteria bacterium; assembly: GCA_002719575.1. Taxonomy (GTDB): domain Bacteria; phylum Pseudomonadota; class Gammaproteobacteria; order Pseudomonadales; family Pseudohongiellaceae; genus UBA9145. The sequence continues at coordinate 22,974 of PBHS01000055.1, forward strand.
ATGATGAATTTCGAGCGTCAGATGGGGTAAGTCCGCAAAAGTGGCATTAAGGGCCGCAGTGCTTACCTGGTCCAACNGAACTTTTTCCATGCCTGAAGACAGAAAGATCATACATTGCGATTGTGATTGTTTTTATGCATCAATCGAAATGCGAGACAATCCTGAGCTTGCTGATAAACCACTTGCCGTAGGCGGCTCACCTGATCGCAGAGGGGTTGTGGCAACCTGTAATTATGCCGCCCGCAAATTTGGTATTNATTCCGCNATGTCATCGGCTGTTGCCCGAAAACACTGCGCCGATCTCATCATTGTTCGCCCAGATATGGANAAGTACCGAAGCGCATCTGCAAAAATCCANCNNATTTTTCAGCGCTACACAGATCTCATCGAGCCGTTATCTCTGGATGAAGCCTNTCTNGATGTAACTCANTNNACGCANTNTTATGAAGANGCNGCCGCTATCGCACAGGCGATTCGTGACGCGATTAGNNCAGAGGTNGGNATAACGATTTCGGCAGGAGTCGCTCCGAANAAATTCCTCGCTAAGATTGCCAGCGACTGGAACAAGCCTGATGGCCAGTTCGTGATAACCCGTGACGAGGCACAGGGCTTCCTGACAAGCTTGCCGGTCAGAAAACTGCATGGGGTTGGTAAAGTTACCGCAGAAAAAATGACTAAACTTGGCATAAATACTTGTGGTGACCTGCGACAGCTCGACTTCTCAGATCTAAGAAAACACTTCGGCAGCTTCGGAGAACGCCTTAAGCAACTAAGCGCCGGGATTGATCACCGGCAAGTGCAAACTGAAAGAATCAGAAAGTCGATCAGTGTTGAAAACACCTTCCCGCAAGATCTCCCGTCGCTGACTGCCTGCCTCGCGGAAATCCCAGGACTCATCTCTAAACTGAATGCGCGTCTTAAGCGGGCCAATAGTGGTGATCGAATCCACAAGCAATTCATAAAGATAAAATTTAGGGACTTCACCCAAACAACGGTAGAGATGTTGTCCGATACAGTTGCTGCCGAAAACTTTCACAAACTTTGTGAGAAAGGGTTCCATCGAGGCAACATATCTGTAAGGCTCCTGGGGGTTGGTGTTCGAATTAAGCCGCAAAACAACACACCATTGAGCCAAGCCGATCCGGATCAGCTACGTCTAAGTCTAACGGAAACGATTGATTAAAAATCAGAATGAGCAGATACCGTCCACAACCTAAAGCTAATTCAAACTACATAACTGCTGAGGGTGAGAGACAGCTCAAAGACGAGCTTCATCAACTTTGGAGCATTGAACGCCCCAAAGTCACTCAATCCGTTGCTGAAGCTGCTGCACTCGGAGATCGCTCGGAGAATGCAGAATACATCTACGGAAAAAAACGCCTGAGGCAAATCGATGGTAGAGTTCGCTATCTCAGCAAAAGAATCAAAGAATTAATAGNCGTCAACAAAATACCTGACGACCAAAACAAAGTGTACTTTGGCGCTTTGGTGACTTTAGAGGAAGANGAAGGCAAGACCGTTCGCTACCGGCTNGTAGGGCCNGATGAGATCGACCCTCAGCGCGGTTATATCAGCATCGATTCACCGCTTGGGAAAGCTCTTTTAGGCAAGCCCAACCGTTGTCGCATCACTGTCACAACGCCAACCGGCGAATCCAGCTATTTCGTCGTGAATATAACGTATTCGGAGAGCTCGGCATGAGGCACATTTTTNCTACAGCCACTCTCAGTGGCTCTTGGCCTTTCAAGCTTCAGTACCGCCTTTAAGCCTGTCGAGTTGCACCTGAGTCGCCTCAGTTTGATATCTCTCCTTCCATTCGGCGTAGGGCATACCATAAACCGCTTCGCGTGCCCTCTCATAATCAAGCTCAACACCTCTTTCTGCTGCTTCAGCCCGATACCATTTTGACAAGCAGTTTCGGCAGAAACTGGCAAGATTCATCAAATCGATATTCTGAACGTCTTTATGAGCATCCAGATGATCAACAAGCCGGCGAAAGGTGGCGGCTTCTATTTCTAACCGTGTGTAATCGTCCATGAGTGGCCTCGCTGTCTCTTTTAAATACTTGCTAACTCTAATTCCGAGAAATCATGACTTTTCTCGGTCCGGTGCTTTTTGTCAATAGCCTTTAACTGTCGCTCGGCTGCATTGAAAGCATCACGAATCGCGACATAAAGATTTTCATGGGCATGATTATCATGCTGTTCCTGATTAACACGAATTTCTTTGTGCGGAGTATGAATTTCAAGACCTACCGAGTAGACCTTACCTTTGTAATGATTGTTATGAGGAGAATCCAGCACTACTCGGCCAGCAAGTATCGTATTACAAAACCGTTGCAGCTTGCTTATTCTTTTGTTGACTGCATCAGAGATTGAAGTAGATTGGTCAATATTATGAAAAACAATCTGGAATTCATTTGTCATGGGTTTCTCCTATTCTCTTCAAAGTCATGAGGTTTGTCTTCAGTCCTCTCTCCCTCAATAATAATTCCCGCATCCCGACAAGATAAACTGCAGCATATTCGGCTCAGAAAAACCACTGGAACATCCGCTCGAGGAGCAGATCGTTTGTCGATTGACACAGGTAAGCGTCGGCGTATATTTTGACGCCAGGTGAGACAGTGCAAGGTAATTAGCGGAAGCGTATTTTGACGAACACCAAAAAAGCTGGAGCATTGCGGAGGTAAAGAAACTCGAAGTGATAATCAGCAGATTTCTAGCCGCAATCATTGTTTCTCCTTTACGGTATACCAACGAGGTTACTCCTTTCTCGCCAGTTTGTCTAAAACCTTCGTCGGCGCCTTGGCGACGACCTCTTGGAAGCACCAGTGCCATGGCTCATAGGCCATGCCGGCGAGGTTGTTTCTTGGGTAGCT
>PBHS01000056.1 GCA_002719575.1 Gammaproteobacteria bacterium
AATTCGATCTCGTAGCGACGCGTCACCCCGGCTGCACCAAGAGTCACTATTTCTGATGCCACCTCCTGATCACCGTCAAGAATAGAGATCCTGACCTGCTGGCCCGCGTAGCCTTCATGATTAATCCCGACTGAGACATTGAAGACAGAGCCTTCCAGCACAGTTTCCACTGTACTGACATCAATAATTCCGATGTCCTGCGGGATCCGCTCCTGTCCAATACCCACCGTAAAAATGGGAATGTCGCGACTACCAAAATTACGGGCCTTGGAGAGAGGATCCATTTCGCTGTTATCCGCGCCATCGGTCAGCACAATCAGCGCTCCGAGAGGGAGTCCTCCGAGTTGGGTATCCACATACTCGAGGGCCTGACCGATTGAGGAAGCCGTGCCTGATTCGCCCAGCCCCTCTGCCCCAGCGATACGCTCGGCAGTTTTGTCAAACCTGAAACTGCGAATCTGAAAACTCTCCGCTAGCTCGTCGAGGATCCCGCTGTCATAAAACCCTTCACTCATGGCCTCCCGCCTAGTTTGGCCTGCTGACATGTCGGCGATAGCCATACTCTGTGAATCATCGATAAGCACCGCCAGATAGGTCTCCCGAGACACAACCTGAAGTGTCGTGATCACAGGACGCAGCAGACAAAACAGCAGGATCATCAGCACACTGGCGCGCAAGGCAATGAAAAACGCTTTCCAGGGAGGCGTCAGCGGGCGGGTCGTTTTCCGATAGCCAAACGAGACACCGACCACAATTAGAACGGCCAGCAATAAAAAGACTATGGGGCTGACGCCGTAGGCGAAGTCGACTCTTCCCTCAGCCAGGGCGGATAGTAAATTAGGTTCTGTGTATTGCATGTCTACTGTCCCGGGCTGTTTGGCCCCTGACTTTCTGACAATACACGATAGTATTCCTGAACGAGTTCCCGATACTCCTCAGGCACCTCTTCCTCGAAAGACGCGTACAGCTTGTTATTGATGTTGTCGAGCTCGGCTTGAGCGCGTAGCGCGCCTTCGAGTTCGATGATCGGCTCGAGAAGCTGGCGAAACAGCTCCGGCTGATTGATGAAGTCTTCGATGTCCTGCTGAGTCAGTTGTTGCCTGATCGAACGGGCATTCCCCCAGGTCAGGTTATTTCCATCGGTGTCAATCGCTCCGCCCATGCCGGCGCGCTGCTCACTTTCCCCCCGGGCACCCCCGATTTGCAGTCGGTTTCCGCGAGCACCCACTTGCCCAGTCTGGGTGCTCTGCTGACCTGCTCTCGCCTGATCGCGCAACTGGTCCTGCAGCTGCTCAGCCAGTTGCTGGCTGCGCTGCAGCTGCTCACGCATGGAGCGAATACTCGGCTGCGTGTCCTGCTGGCTGCCACTGTCGTTAAAGGCCAGCGCCTGCTGCTGCAACGACTCGACCTGCTCTCGGAGGTTCTCCGCATCTTTCGCAGCGCGTTGGAGCTGATCAGACTCAGAACCCTGATTTGCGGGATCGAGACCGGCCAGAGAGTCGGCCAGCGTTTCGAGTTTTCCTTCAATTTCCTCTTCGATGTCGACCGCAAGATTCACCATGCCATTACGCAACACACGGCTGCTAGTCGACATTTCCTCACGAATCGGTCGCAAGTCGCGGCTGGCTTCCTGAGCCTGCGACATTAGACGCTTATCCTCATTACTGCCACGCGCGATGATTGCTCTCAGCATATCTTCGATTTCTTCGAGATCTCGCTGTTGCTGCTGTTGCGCCTGAATAAGCTCCTGCATGCTTTCATCATTGCGCACTGATTGACGCGTCTGTCCCAGTCCCTGCTGCCGGCTGGTTTCCGCGATTCGCTCCTGTAACTGACGCTGCTGCTGAAGCAACTTCTGCCCGCGCTGACCCAGATTCTGGGCCAGCTGATTCACCGATCTCTCACCCTGTTCATTCAGCTGCTGCTGTTGCTGCCGCAAGTTTTCAAGAGCCTTCTGGCTGCGCGCCGCCGCGATGGAAGCCGAGTCACTTTCTGCCGCTGCCTGCATTTGCTGCGCTGCGCGCTGAATAGCACTATCAGGCTGCTGCTCACTGGAAGCACTGATGCCAGAAGTTGACTGTGATTGGCTTCGATTCTGCGACGAAGACTGCGCGCTTTGCTGGCCTCGCGACATTCGCTGTGCCAGTTGCGCGACCTCACGGCTGAGCTGCTCCTGCTGACGCATCAACCGTTCCAGTTCTCGGCGTTTCTGCTCCTCCGTCATTTGACCTTCTCGCCGCGCGAGATTACGCTGCGCCCTAGTCAAACCTTCCTGCCGTCGAGCGAGCTCTTCCAGCAAATCGATTTCTTCTTGATTTTGCTGAGAGCCACCTCCTCGAGAATTGGGCGTTTCATAGCGATTCTCCAACTGACCCATTTCCATTTCGAAAAGCTCTCTAAGATCCTCGCGCTCTTGCTGCGCCGAACCTCCGCCACCACCGCTTTGCTGCATACTGATGTTTGTGCGATTGATACTTGCCTCCGCCTTTAAAATATACTGCAAAGCCAGCTGTTCAGGCTGAAGTGCACTGGTTATCTGAACCTTTTCAAGCTCACCCGCCGCTAGGTTCATCTGCTCGATGGCCATTGAGAGATTTTCTACTGCCAAGTCGTAGGTATCGTCTGAGAAATTCAATCTCTCCGCTAGGCGATCAATCGACATTCTTGCTCGATCCGTGGCCTCACGTTGCGATTCGGCAATAATTTCTGCGTCGGCTCCGAACTCCTCCGGGGAGGCCTCACTCTGACGGTTGCGCAGCTTCCACGTCGCCGCGATGATATCTTTCTGAACTGAAACCAACGCGCTGCTGTCGCCGCTTTGACCGCCACCCCCACCCTGCCCTCCACTTGTCCCTGAGTTTCTGCGAAATTCCTGATCCGTAGGGATAATCTGCAAAAAGTAGATATCCGAAATCACCTCAGCCGGGCCCTTCAATCCGTTATTGTCAGCTAAAGTGAGAAAGTAACTAACAAAATCTCCAGGCTCGACTTCGAGATCTTCAAGATATATTAACTCACTGCCGTGCACGCTGCGGACATTTGGTTCAGCAAGAAAATCGACTACAACTTCCTCCGAACCAATCACATTATAATTCAGGGTGAACACACTCAGACCGTAATCATCGTTGGCATCTACTTCCAGCACCACTTCCTCAAGCGGCATAACGTCATGATCGCGCCCCGGACGCCGTAAAGAGAGCTCCGGCGGTGAATCCTTTATAGCTCTGATAAAATAATCCAACGGCTCCTGGCTTTCACGACCAGCCAAATCGGTGGCGAATATCCGGTAGACCCCATCCTGGTTCACGGTAAAGCTAGCGCTCCCAAAGTCGCCGTTGATTGCCAGATTTAGATCCTCATAGGCGGGCAGTTCCGATTCAGTCTCATCAATCTCCCGATAGCTCTCATCGAACTCCACCCGAGCTTTCGCAATCGCTGTATTGAACTGGATATTTAGTGAAACTAGGGTACCCTCAGGCACGTTCATGTCACCGCTGTCTTCTTCAACAGTATCGGTCAACTGGGTGTAGTCAGGGAAATCAAAGTCCAGATTAATCTGTTCTATTTGCGGCAAGTCGAACAGACTGATTCGATATTGTGGAGAACTTTGTTGTCCCCTTTCCTCAAAGGCGACGTAATAAACTGTATCGACTTGCAGCGAAGGAATAAAATAGCTGTAGATCGCGCTATTCGTGCCAGCGCCATCACGACTCATTGACACATCCCGCCAGTTGACATTGTCGCTCTGCATTCTCAAATTTAGGTTCTCTGGGGTCGCATTAGTGACACGGGCCACGATTGTGACACTGTCACCGCGCTGCAACTCTAGATCGCCGGGCTCAACAGAAATTTCAACCTCCGGTAAAAATTCCGCCACAGTCAGCGGCTCGGAAATCGCGAAGGGCCAGACTAGGCGGGCACCGGAATTCAACAGCGATTCTGAGTTCAAGAACGCTGCCGATACCATAGAGACCACCAGTACAGCGGAAGCGAATGTCGTCCAAGACTGTTGCGCGGGCGCTACTGTTTCAACTACGCGCTGCTGCTCGATCACGTGGGCCTGCGCATCTTCCCACAGCCGCTGGATAAATTGCTGAGACACTCCAGCCCGACCGTGCTTCAGATCGTCTTCACTGAACTCCAGAGAAGTCATAAGGCGCTGTTCAAAGTCGGGTATATGATCCTCGACATAATGGGCAAGCATGCGGTCATCAGTGTGCCTACGGCGAAGCAAGCGCAGGAACCAGAATGTGATCAGCAACCCCGCAACCGCCGCCAGACCGAACAGGACGATGAAACCCAATTTATCGGGCTTCAGCAAAACGCCCGCTAGGCTGAAAGCCAAAGCCATTGTTGCCAAGGCAATCGCAGAAAGACTCGCTGCTTTGATAAAAAAGAACCTCGCGCGGCGACGGCGAAGCNGCTGCAGGGTCTGACGGAGACTTTCGATGGTTGGTGTGGTCATTAGGTCCAGTTGGAAATGTGTTAGCAGAAGTGCAGTACTCGAGTCGACAGACGGTTCCGCAGTGAATCCGCCCCGCTGTAATTTGTCAACAGGAGATGTCTGCAGACTAATTGCAATCCCGTCACGAATAGAAAACGAACGGAGACCCGGGTTGGACGCCGAACCCTGATCAACTATCCCACTAACCAGACTGGAGAGCAAGACCTATGAACGACGTCTCGGTCCCAAGCCGCTTAAATAAAGACTGGATAGTAAACGTTAGTCTTTCGACTGGTAAATATCGACGCCGAATGCGGAACTAAGCGAATCTCTCAAACAGTTAAGGGGACATGAACCTACCGGTTTAGCCTCAAAAAACCCATTTCTTCTGGTCGGTAGTAAGAAGAATTTTCAGGGAAGACCCGAATGCCAGCCTGTGCCACCCCGGACAACAGCGACGGTAACGTCGTGTGGCCCAACAAGTCGCGTAAAGTGGCTAAAGTCGGGCGCGGCAAGACCATGCAATCATTCCCAGCAGCAGCGATAGCGGCTCTGGGGCTGAGCCATCTGTAATCTAGAATTTCGTCGTTATCAACCTTTACCTCAACCGCTTCATCTAAGGGACACAAGAAAAACCAAGTGCAAAAGCGCCGCGGCAATTTAGGAGGAGTCGTCCAATGCGCGGTATGGATGAGCTGCTCCTCGGAAATCTCAATCCCGGCTTCTTCGCGAGTTTCACGAACAGCCGCGCGCCGTGCGGCGGGATANTCCAGTCTTCGCGATTCATCATCACCGAAATCCTTATCATCCAACCTTCCTCCGGGAAAGACCCAATGTCCCCCATGGAACACCAGCCTGGAATTTCGCTGAACCAGAAGGACTTCGAGTTCATGCTGCTTCATATTCTCTCGGATCAGAACGACTGTCGCCGCGGGCACTGGCTCTATGTCANTCATCTTAATTCCTGCCGGTCAAGGGTCTACGATCAGACGTGGCATATTATAGCGAAAATTGGAGTTTGCGGGCAGCAGGCGAGCAGCATAAAATTCGAGGNTAACTTGCGTGATTCAAACACACTCATGTTTTTCACACCCTGAAAGAACGAATACNAGGAATCGAGATGACAATAAGTTTTGAAGGTCGCGTCGCAATAGTNACCGGCGCTGGCGGCGGATTNGGCAAGCAGCATGCGCTGGAGCTTGGCAGACGAGGAGCCAAGGTAGTGGTTAATGACCTGGGTGGCTCTGTCGATGGCAGCGGAGGNTCTGCTTCTGCCGCCGAGNTAGTCGCGCAGGAGATTGANGAGAATGGCGGAACTGCCATGGCGAATGGCGCATCAGTCGCTGATCTCGATGCGGTGCAGAATATGGTAGACAGCACACTCTCCAAATGGAAACGGATTGATATCGCTGTCAACAACGCGGGCATTCTGCGAGACAAAACATTCTCCAAGCTAGAGTTAAAGAATTGGCATGCAGTTATCGATGTACACTTGACCGGTAGCTTGAACGTGACCAAATGCGTGTGGCCTACAATGACGGAGCAGAACTATGGTCGACTGGTCATGACCACTTCTACTTCCGGTCTGTTTGGCAATTTTGGGCAAAGCAACTACGGGGCCGCAAAGCTCGGATTGGTTGGCTTAATGAATACTCTCCGCTATGAGGGGGCCAAATACAACATCTTTACCAACAGCATCGCGCCAATCGCAGCGACAAGAATGACTGTCGATCTACCAGGTTTTGAAGACAGCGCGGAACGTCTAGCGCCCGAACTGGTTACGCCAGCGGTAGTTTTCCTCTGCAGCGAACAGGCCCCGAATGGTCGGATCATACAGGCTGCCGGTGGTCGCTATTACTCGGCGGATGTCCGGGAGAATTCCGGCGTAGATCTCGGAAACGGGGCTAGCGTTGAAGACATNGCTGAGAACATCGAGAGTATTCTCGATATGAGCGAAAGCAAGGGCATTTTAGAACGCACCCCGCATCGCTGAGTCCGNATACTGCACCCGAGTCGTGAACCGAAGTCGACCCGGNGCACTCGGGTGGCCGANNAGCAGTCCCTTTTGATCTGGTTACTNNGCAGGTGCTGGCATGCGCAAACGTCTTCTCTTGCTGTCCGCTTATGATGCCCCAAGTCATGCCTANTGGCGGNACCAACTGTNGAACCAACTTGACGAATTCGAGTGGACGGAACTTTGTCTGCCCCCAAGGAATTTTAGCTGGCGCATTCGTGNTAACGCGATGCAGTGGGCGTCAACGGAACNCAAAAATNTAACCANCGACTATGATCTTGTTTTGGCTACCTCAATGGTNGNTCTCGCNAGTCTGCGCGGACTGANCCCTAAGCTCGCAGAAATTCCAAACGTCCTGTANTTCCATGAAAATCAGTTTGCCTATCCGACCAGACGGCAGCGCCGCGATAACATTGAACCTCTGATAGTTCCCNTTTACGCTGCAATGNGTGCGGATGCCATCGCCTTCAATTCGGCCTTGAACAGAGACACCTGCCTCGAGGGGGTCAGGCAGCTGGCAAAGCGCTTACGCGAAGGTCTGCCGACCGCGCTGTTTAACAAGCTTGAGGCCTCCAAGGTGCTGCCGGTACCATTAAGCATCGCGAGCAATAAACACCGAATCCGGGAGAAATTAGCCCCAGGCGCACCCATGGAAATTGTTTGGAATCATAGGTGGGAATATGACAAAGGCGTTGAATTACTGGCGGCAGTTGTAGAGCAAATTAAGGATGAATGCCTGAGGGTCCGCTTTCACATCGTTGGACAACAGTTTCATGACAGGCCTAAAGCATTCGATGATATTGAAAGGGACCTTGCACAAATCAGCACATTCTTTCACATGCCTCGCAGTGAGTTTGGTTATATAAAGAATGCCGACGGGTATTATGAACTTCTGGAAAGATGCCACGTCGTACTTTCTACTTCTAGGCACGACTTTCAGGGCCTATCCGTGCAAGAGGCTTGCCTTGCGGGTTGCCGGGCTGCAGTGCCGGACGATCTTGTCTATCCCGAGTACATACCACCTGAATTCCGTTATCAGATCGACGAAGATTTACGGCAAACTGCTGCGTCTGCGGTAGCGCTTCTCAAGAACATCCGAAACAAACTAGATTCTGATGCGTGGACTGGTATTGATCTCGGCTACTATTGCAGTGCGGGTCTGTTGAATCGTTACCGCACCCTATTCTCTTCCATCATGAGCAGCCAACCTTAGTCAACGCGCTCCAGCAGTGGGAAGACTATCGGCTGCCCTATCTGTATTCGATTGAAATCCAGCTCGGGGTTGTACTGTCGCACTAGCCAGATGGGAGAAGAGTATCGATCTCGTGCAATCGCGCTGATGCTATCACCACGACGAACTACATAAGTTTCTACGTTTTGAATTCGAAAGCTGGCAAAAAACTTTTGCTGCAGGGTGGAATGAAACGCCCGACGCGCTCGTTCAAATTCGGCGATGTCGACCTGTTCGAATTCCAGTCGCAATCGGTTGCCGATGATCACTGGATCTCTGAATGCCATATTATTTAGCCGCCGGATATCCCAGGCCCGGATGCCAAGCCAATCTGCATAGTGACCCAGCGTCTCGGAAGCTTGAATTTCTATGGTATTGTCAGTGCTCACCGCGTAGTCAGAAGGATCAGCCGAAAGATCCTCAACCAGTTGTTGATTTGCTTCAGCCACGTCGATTGCCGGATCAATCGCCTCGGCAATCTCGTCCGCCGCTGTCACCTCAGCACTGAGTTCCGCGTTATCCGGCAACACTGCGGCCGGCGGCAACAATTCATCAACCAGAGCCAAATCGATTGTCGGATCAAGCTCAGGGGCGTCCTTCACTGGATCTAACTGAGTAGGATCCTCCTGATCAGTAATTTGCGAAACCACTTCTCGAGCTGCTTGTTCAGTCTCTGGTCTCCGCGGTCGATCGACTTCGCGACGATCAGAAGCGCGGGACTGGGCCTCGAAATCCGGTAGCTGCAAATTCTGCCCGGGATAGATTCTATTTCTATCAACAATTCCGTTTAGACTCAAAACCTGCTGCTCTGACACCCCAAAACGTGACGCGATTAGCGAAATCGTATCTCCCCGTCTGACCGTGTATCGACCATCCTGTACCGCTCGCTCTCCGAGCGTCTGATCGGNAACTGCGCTATTCTGAGGAAGCAAGAGACGTTGGCCAATTTGAATGCGGTTGCGGCTGCGAAGCTGATTCAGGGCAACCAAGCGACTGACCGTAGTGTCAAAGCGGCGCGCAATTACCGAAAGGCTGTCACCCCGCTCCACAACGTAAGCCACATCGGGGGTTTGCACTACGTATTTATAGTCGTCTGGAATAAGTGCAAGNACATTTCGTTCGGCCACAACGCTCTTGCGCAGCTTGATGGGAAAACCTTTGGGTATACGTTTGTTTCCTTCCCAGACGGCCGGGCGCAAAGCACGATTATCAGACTGCAGTTGTTCCAGACTGATGCCGACAGAGCGCGCAAGAACCTCCGCATCGATAAAAGAATCCGTCACTACCGTCCTGTAGGCGGGAGCGGAGTCGAAGGTAAAATCACCAAAATGCTCGGTTGCCCTGGCCTCGACGTCCAGAACTGCAAGAAACTGTGCATAGAAGTTTCTTGACGCAAAGCCGAATGCCCGGCCGCGATACTTGGACACAATCTTCTCAATGTCAGTCGTTCCAACTTCTCTGACGGCTCTAGCAATACCGCCAGCACCGTGGTTGTAGGCAGTCAATGCCAGCGGCCAGGTACCAAGCACTGAATGATTGTACTCGAGCAGACTCATTGCAGCATTTGACGCAATATAAGGGTCCATCCGCTCATCAACAATGTGATCAATCCGCATGAAACGCTTACCTGTCGCGCGACCAAACTGCCACATACCCGCTGCCGCTGCACTGGAATAGGCGTTTGGGTTAAATGACGACTCTACATGCGGCAGAACGGCGAGCTCCCTTGGCAAGCCCTTTTCCCNGATAACTTCGTCAATGTGCTGCCGGTACGACCCGGACCGTCGTAAACCGCCCAAAAAGCGATCTGACTGGCCGAGCTGAAACCGGACGTTTCTTGCAGCATCAAGCAAAGCTTCGTCACTGACATCATCCGGCCATAGNGACAATATTTCGCGTTGCCTTTCGGAGAGGCCGCTTCGCTTGCCGCCCGCTAACACGCGCAAATCGGATTCGATCTGATCGCGCCGGTTTTCAATCTGACCCCGGTTGAAGGGTGTCCTTGCATAAACCACCGCCAGGTTGCGCGCGTCATGGAGGAGGCCGCTTTGCGTGTCTACCTCGGTGTAAACTCTTGTCCAGAAACGCACGGCAGGTTCAAGCTCAGGTGGGCGCGGAAACAANTNTNCGNCCTGTCCTGCNGACTGNGNAGACAGNAGGACAAGCAAAAAGAAAANTGTAAAANTCGAGCGANAATCTAAAAGCATTTCAGCCTGTTNTTTCANTGTGGGCCTAGCAGGTCAAACGATAACAGCTCTGATATGCATCGCCAAGCGCTGGAGACTTCTGCCCGTGGGGGGCGAACGTCGCGTTTACGGGCAAACAGCCGCCCGAGTTTTAAGGCAAGCCGTCCAGCTCCGCCCCTTCTTTGACAGGGATCATCAAATCTTCGCGAGTAACGTTCATGTAAATAATGACGTTAGAGGCGATATAAATAGAACTGTAGGTTCCAATAACTACACCAATAATCAGCGCNGTNGCGAANCCCTGNGTGGANTCGCCNCCGATAAGAAGGATCGAAAACAATACGAGCANCGTCGTAATCGATGTAATCAATGTTCTGCTTAGCGTCTGATTCAGGGACGCATTGACCATTTCAATTGGTGAGCCTTTCCGCAAACGCCGGAAATTTTCGCGAATTCGGTCCGACACAACGATGGTGTCGTTCAGCGAATAACCAATTATTGCCAGCATAGCAGCGAGTGTGTTCAGGTTAAATTCCATTCGAAATACGGAAAAAATTCCAAGGGTGATGATCAAATCGTGTGCCAGAGCGATAACCGCACCAACGGAAAATTTGAATTGAAAGCGCACAGCGATGTAGACCATGATGATTCCTAGCGCAACCAACATGCCAAGCCCGCCCTGCTCTGCCAGCTCCTCACCAACTTTCGCGCTGACGTAGTCAGACCCCAGAAGGCGTACTTGGCTGCGAGTTGCGCCTTGCAGCACAGCAGCGAGAGCCTCACCAATCTGGGCCGCCTGTTCCGCCTGATCTTGTTCTGCAACTGAGCTGTCTACTGGCAGAAGCACTCTAATATCTCGATCTGACCCGAACGTCACTACAACAGCGTCCCCGTAGCCGCTCTGTTGCAGCGTCAGATTGACTTGATCAAGGTCAACGGTCTCTGAATAATTCAGACGAACTGAGGTCCCACTCGTAAAGTCTAGCCCAAAATTCAGCGAGTTGACGAACAGTGAAATGACTGATGCAACAGCGAGCATCGCGGAGATCCCAGCGGCGACTCTGCGTACTCCCATAAAATCGATTTCGGTTTTCGACAGCATCTAATGCCCTGCTCAGGTAGAAGACGGCAGCGATCTTGCATATCTGCCTATCGACAGCACTTCTACTGATCGCCCTCCGTAAATAAGATTGATAATTGCGCGGGTTCCAACAATTGCAGTGAACATCGAAGTCACAATTCCAATCATGAGCGTCACCGCGAAACCCTTGACTGGTCCGCTGCCTATCGTAAACAAGACAACCGCGACTAAAAAAGTCGTCAGATTAGCATCAAAAATTGTGGTGAAGGCGCGGTCATAGCCTGCATCAATTGCCTGTTGTGGCGGAATTCCGTTGGCCAATTCCTCTCTAATCCGGGTGAAGATCAACACGTTGGCATCAACTGCCATACCCACTGTCAGCACAATCCCGACAATCCCGGGCAAGGTCAGCGTCGCACCAATCAGAGACATTACCGAAAAAATCAGCAGAATATTCATTATAAGCGCCGCATTCGCTGCCAGCCCGAATAATCGGTAGTACAGCAACATAAAGAGCACCACAAGTGTAGACGCAACCTGTACACCTCGAAAGCCTGATTCAAGGTTTTCACGCCCCATGGATGGACCAATAACCGACTGCTCTACGATGGTCATGGGCGCCGCTAACGATCCGGAAGAAATGAGTAACGAAAGGTCGTTTGCTTCCCTGGCTGTTAAGCCGGTAATCACGAACGTACGAGGCAATGCGGTCCTAATAGTGGCATGACTGATCAGTCGCTTCTCTTCAAAAAACTCAACTTCTTCAACCTGGTTGCCTTGCTCATCAAGCGAAGCAATGGTTCGAGATTTGGTTTCAACCAGCAGGATGTCCATATTGCGACCCACATTCTCACGGGTTACGCGATTAATCTGGTTGCCTCCCTGAGCGTCGAGGTTTATTTGCACCTGAGGCAAGCCGTTTTGATCGAGTGTTGAACGCACCGAGGAAATGCGGTCGCCCTGCAAAATAACGTCATTGTCGACATTGACAGGAAGACCGTCTGGCGTCTGATACGCTTCGAACGACGTTCGCGAGGCGCCTAATTCTGCTTCGAGATGAAACTCCAATGTGGCAATACGCTGCAGAATACGAATTGCCTGTGCCGGATCCTGAACACCTGGCAGTTCAACCACGATACGGTTAGCTCCCTGCTGCTGCACCGTAGGTTCGGATACTCCGAGCGCGTCTACCCGATTCAGCAAGGTGATCCGATTGGCCTGAAGAGTGTCCCTTTGGATTTGCAAAATGACATCTGGCGTCAATCGCATGTCCAGTATGTATAAGTCACTGGCCTCTCGATTCTGAAACTGAATCTCAGGAAAATTATCGATTAGTTCTGAACGAGCGGCAGAGCGCGCCTGCGAACTCGCGAACCTCACCTCAAGATGAGAATTGTCGACTATATTTATTCCCCGAGTTCGGATACGCTGGCCTCGGAGAATTGAACGAACGTTACTTAAGTTGTCTTGCATTCGCCGCTCAAGGGCAGCCTCCATATCCACTTCCATCAGAAAGTGGACGCCGCCTTGCAAATCCAACCCGAGATTCATTTTGTCTGCACCGATGGCCTGCATCCAACCGGGGGTAGTTGGAGCGAGGTTCAACGCTACGATGTAGTCATCGGTCAGTGTTTCTTCTATTGCAGTCTTCGCACGGAATTGGTCATCGACACCCTCAAAACGGAACTGTATGCTGTTTTCATCAAACGCCACACCAAAGAATTCGATTTGCGCGGCTTCAAGTGCGGTCTCAATTAGTGCGATATCCGCCTCACTGATCCCGAGATTCTCGTTATTAATGAGAATGGCCTCGTCGTCGGGATAGAGGTTAGGCACAGAATAAAGCAGACCCAAGACTACAATAAAAAGTATCAGAAGGTTTTTCCAGAGCGGATAGCGATTCAACATAACGGATTCCGGTTTCGATTCGGCGTCTCGCTGCCGTAGCAAGACCTTTCGAAGGATACAGACTTCGAGCTGCTCCCAGCCCAGCCTGTTGCCCTAGATCTGACTGATCGTGCCTTTGGGTAGCGCAGCCGCTATCGCTGATTTTTGAAGCTTCAACTCGACCTCTTTGGCGACCTCAATAGCGACATATTCCTCGTTGACCCGTGTAACTTTGCCCATCAGCCCACCTGAAGTCATGACTTCGTCGCCCTTGCTTATGCCGGCTACCAGATCTTTGTGTTCCTTTGCCCGCTTGGACTGCGGACGCCACAGGATAAAGTAGAACAGCGCGAGCATGCCACCAAACAGAAATAGATTATAGGTCAGAGAGGGTGCCGCCGAAGCAGCCTCCTGTGCATAGGCAGTTGAAATGAAGTCCATGTGTCACAGTCGCTCTTATTGGTTACAGTTGGATGTATGGTTCAGCGACAAAGCTTGCCATACGATTCTTAGTCAGTCATTACCGGTCTGCGGTCTTTGAAGTTGGCGCCGTTTCTTGGGATCAGTCCTCATAGAGTCGGAGCTGGTCTGCCCGGTACTGATGCACAAAGGCGCACAATCTACCGTGTTCTATCGCGTCACGCAATCCGGCCATTAACTGCTGGTAATAGTGCAGGTTATGAATCGTATTGAGGCTGGAGCCGAGTATTTCCTTACATTTGTCCAGGTGGTGCAGATAAGCCCTGGAAAAATTCTGACAAGTATAGCAATCGCAGTTCTCATCGAGCGGCCGGGGGTCATCCCGGTATCGGGCATTTCGCAACCGGAGCAATCCAGCGGATGTGAATAGATGCGCATTCCGGGCGTTTCGCGTTGGCATAACACAGTCAAACATATCAACACCCTGAGTTACGGCCTTGATGATGTCATAGGGTGTTCCAACTCCCATAAGATAACGAGGGTTTGATTCTGGCATGAAGGTTGTAATTTCCTCGACGATTCTTGCCATCTCCTCTTTGGGCTCGCCGACCGAGAGCCCACCTATTGCGTAGCCGGCATATCCCTGAGCCAGTAAGCCTTCCAAAGAAGCGAGGCGTAGATTGGTATACATCCCCCCTTGAATGATGCCGAACAGAGAAGCAGGATGATCCGCATGCGCTCGATGGCAGCGCGCTGACCATCGCAGAGAGAGTTCCATTGATCTTCGGGCCTGTTGCTCGTCTGCCGGAAAGGAAGTGCACTCATCAAAAGCCATGATGATATCTGCGCCGAGTTTTTGTTGCACCTCGATCGCAGTCTCCGGACCCAGGAACACTTCGGAGCCATTAACCGGGGAACGAAATCTGACCCCTTCCTCGGATATTTTCCTCATCGCGCCAAGGCTGAAGATCTGAAAGCCGCCGGAATCTGTCAGGATCGGTTTCGGCCATGCCATGAAATCATGCAAGTCTCCCTGTTGGTGGATGATTTCAGTTCCTGGCCTTAACATTAGATGAAAAGTATTGCCCAGAATAATATCTGCACCAGTATCAAGGAGCTGTGCAGGCGTAAGGCCCTTCACCGTTCCGTAGGTTCCAACCGGCATAAATGCCGGTGTTCGCACTTCACCCCTTGGAAAGCTGATCGCACCCGTACGCGCCTTTCCATCGCAGGCAGAGACAGCGAATCTCATCTCGCTAGCCTGCAGGCGTGTCGACATACATTAGTGCTCACGAGTGGACCTGAATGACACCTCAGACCAGCGATCCTCCATGAGGTTTAAATTAACCCGAGTGGGAGCTAGGTAAGTTAGATATCCGCCACCGTCCGTTGCTAAATTGTCAAAAGCTTTTTTTCGGAACTTCTCAAGCTGGGTCGAGTCAGCCGACTCGACCCAGCGAGCGACATGAATCGAAATCGGTTCGTACACACAATCAACTTTATATTCTTCTTTAAGACGAAATGCCACGACCTCAAACTGAAGCACGCCGACCGCGCCGACGATGAGGTCATTATTTCGGAGGGGCATAAATACCTGGGTTGATCCTTCTTCCGAAAGTTGGGTGAGGCCTTTTTGCAGCTGTTTGAGCTTAAGCGGATCTTTCAGGCGAATTCGTCTGAACAATTCAGGTGCAAAGTGCGGAATACCTTTGAATTTGAGCGCTTCGCCGGCGGTGAAAGTGTCGCCAATTTGAATGGTTCCATGATTATGCAGCCCGATGATGTCTCCAGATACAGCCGTCTCGGTATGTTCGCGATCTCCGGCAACAAAAGTCACGGCATCCGTAACTTTTATGTCTTTGCCGATTCGGCTGTGATGCATCTTCATGCCTTTTTTAAACTCACCGGAGCAGATGCGCATAAAGGCGATCCTGTCACGGTGCTTGGGATCCATGTTTGCCTGAATCTTGAAGATAAAGCCTGTAAAGGTCGAATCACTTGCTGCTACAGTCTTTGTCTCGGTTTCTCTGTCGAGCGGACCAGGCGCCCATTCGACAAAGTCATCGAGCATCTCTCTCACGCTAAAATTCCCCAGTGCGGTACCGAAATAGACCGGCGTCATCTCACCCCGTAAATAGGCCTGCCGGTCAAATTTATTAGAAGCACCTTGCACAAGCTCAATTTCGTCCAAAAAATCCTGATGGTAGGCTCCAAGCAATTTTTTAGCTTCTCGACTTCGCAACCCTTCGATGCAGACATCATCTGGAATTTGGCTGCCCTGGCCTTTTTGATAGACGTGAATAATATCTGCGACCAAGTTGTAGACCCCCTTAAACTCTTTTC
>PBHS01000057.1 GCA_002719575.1 Gammaproteobacteria bacterium
CAGCGTCGCTCGGCCAAAGCAATCAACTTCGGCCTCATTTACGGCATGTCCGCGTTTGGACTTGCCAATCAGTTGAATGTCAGCCGCGGTGTGGCGCAAGAATATGTCGATAGGTACTTTCGCAAGTACCCCGGGGTGCTTAAATACATGGAACAGACTCAGGCGCTAGCCGATGAGAAAGGATATGTAGAAACGCTATTTGGTCGACGGCTTTACTTGCCTGATTTGCATGCGGGTAACGCGATGATCCGTAAGGCGGCTCAGCGGACCGCGATTAATGCTCCGATGCAGGGGTCAGCCGCTGATATTATTAAGCAGGCCATGATTGATATTGCTAACTGGCTAGAGCAAGATCCAATCGATGCGCGTATGATTCTTCAGGTTCATGATGAGCTGGTTTTTGAAGTCAAAGAAGAAGACATGGCGCTTTTGAGCGAAGGCGTGAAGTTTCGAATGGCCTCTGCTGCCGCGCTGGACGTGCCTTTGATCGTGGATGTTGGCGTTGGGGATAACTGGGATCAGGCTCACTGACCACCACTTTGCATCCCTTTGCCGCAATTGAATGTCTTCTTTGAAAACCATTGCGATAGTTGATCACGAGCTAATTCAATTCCAGCTCCACTGTGCGCCGAAAACAATTCGACCTTAACCAGCGCTTCATCTTGTGTTTGCTTCTGAACCTTAAGCCGCATATTGTGAGCCGCACCCCGCTTCAGCTTGTCTGACTTGGTTAGCAGTAGCAGAACCGGCAGTTTGGACTGGACGGACCAAGCGACCATCTGCTGATCGAAATCCTTCATTGGATGTCTAATGTCGGACAGAACCACCAGACCGACGAGTGTTTCCCGCTCGTGCAGATACTTCCCCAGTTCACGCTGCCACTTTTCCTTTACTGCCAGCGGGACCTTAGCGAAACCGTAGCCTGGCAAGTCCACCAGATAATGACCACTTACCACCTCAAAAAAATTGATCAGCTGCGTACGTCCCGGTGTCTTGCTGATACGGGCTAGCGCTTTTCGGCCTGTGATGGCATTGATGGCAGACGATTTGCCGGCGTTTGAGCGTCCGGCAAATGCTATCTCAGCCACGCTGTTGTGCGGGCAGCCAGCAAGCCTGTCGGCACTGGTACTAAATTGGGTCTGGTTAAAATTCATCAAAACTCAAATCTTTCCGCGGCTATCTCGCGTAGTGTCCCTGACGCTAATAGGCTATAATACATGATAGTTTCCGAAGGCAACGTTGAGAAACGCAACAAAATCGGCCAACGGAACAAGCTGGCGTGGCTATCGGTCCGTTGTAGCTCGGGCTGAGACTATCATACCCTTGCTAACCGCATATCCCACAGCGCCCAGGGCACACTTCCGCATTTGAGAATTGAGTTGAGGTTTTCAGGAACACCCATGAGTAAACACGTATTTCTAATTGTCACCGCTGTATACACCTGTTCTCTTGCTAGTTTTGCCGTCGCTCAAGGCAATGCGATGGCGGGTCAGGCCAAATCAGCGCTCTGCGCGGCCTGTCACGGCGCTGATGGCAACAGCGTGATAGCGATGAATCCCAAGCTAGCGGGCCAGAACGCCAGCTATCTCGTCAAGCAGCTAAACGACTATAGGTCCGGTGCGCGGGTAAACGCCACCATGGCAGCGATGGCGGCCGGGCTGTCAGACGAAGACATCGCCGATATCGCGGCCTGGTACTCGTCCCAGCAGCCTACGTTGCTCGGCGCAAACCCGGAATCATTGGATCTGGGTGCTTCACTTTATCGAGCGGGCAACAAAGAACTATCGATTGCCGCCTGCTCTGCCTGTCATTCTCCCTCAGGTAAGGGCAACGGACCGGCTGGATTCCCCGCTTTGGGCGGGCAGCATCCCGAGTACACGCTGCTCCAGCTAAAAGCGTTTCGTTCCGGTGAGCGGGCGAACGACAATAGCGCCATGATGCGTACCATCGTTGAGCGTCTTACGGATTCTGAACTCGAAGCCCTAGCTAGTTATGTTTCAGGTTTACATTAAGCCTGCGTTTTTGGGATCCGTTCGACGCTGGGTGCGCCGGAGGTATCTGAAAAACTTGAGCCATAAAATCCGCAGCTAGAGCCCTAGCGAATGGAACATAGCAGTTAATAGTGAACAAAAATCGAGTAAAAACTTAAAAAAATAGGAAATGATATGGGACATGATAAAGGATTCGCAAAATGAATAAATCTGCCCTGCAAATCGCACTTTCAATCAGCCTACTGTTTGCTGCTTTCCCCAGCTTCGCGCAAATCGAACGTTATATTGTTGGCACGCACTATACTGAGTTGCCCAACCCGGTAAATACAGGGGATCCCTCAAAAATCGAGGTTCTTGAAGCCTTTTGGTATGGCTGCTCGCACTGTTTCCGCTTTGAGCCCTTGCTTGCTGCCTGGGAGGAAAACGCGCCGGACGACGTCGATGTTGTGCGCTTTCCGGCTCTGTGGAACAATCTAATGAAAATCCATGCTCAGGTATACTTCACCGCTGAAGCGCTGGGTAAGCTTTCCGTACTTCATACGCCGGTGTTTAATGCCATTAACTTGCAGGGTAATCGCCTGCAAAATGAGCGCCAGATAGGATCGCTTTTTGCCGAGTACGGCGTTGACGCAGAAGACTTTGAGAAAGCGTTCAACTCTTTTTCCGTGAGGACCAAGGTCAACCAGGCCGAGAAGCGCATGCAGGATTATCAGATTCGCAGCACTCCCAATATCGTTGTAAACGGCAAGTATCTGATTACCACCGGCCAGAATGTCCCGACTCAGGAAGAAATGCTGGAAGTGGTTGAATTTCTTGTAGAAAAAGAGCGCCAGATGCTGGGCTCGTCGGGCGACTAAGACCCTTTACCCCGTAAATCTTCAGAGCAAACCGCCCCAATTTAAGGGGCGGTTTGTTTATGTCTTACGGAAAATCTTTCCGCTTCTTTAAACCCCCGCGATTCCTTTCTTTGGATTATCCGAAAAACTTGCTCTGATGTGTCTGGTCGAAAAAACATCACCAGCCTTAGAACTATTTCTCGCGTCTGGCAGTCAAAATGTCTTGGAAATTGGCAATTTTTAGAACGAAAGCCTGACGCTCTCACTGATTATGGCACTGCGGCTGCCTGACTCGGGCGGTAAACCCCCTTTGTTTCGGATCGACGTTGAATAAGACGCGCATATTCATGAAAACCCTGCTTGATCAAATCAATCATAGGCTCCGTCGCGGCATCAGCGAGACGCTATCAGGCAACAGCCGACAGGATTTGCTCAACTCTGTGACAGACACGCTGATGCTGTTCGGTGACGAGCTGGTGCACGCAAAAGGCGGACGCACTCACAGAATAGCCATTGGAATATATGACCGCTTGAGCTTAAAGTCCGGTGAGTTCAACGGAGATACTGACCGTGCTCGGCAGTCGATAGAGGGAGAAATCGATGCAGAAGCCATTGCCGAGGCAGCAAAGCAGCTGCTTTCAGATTCAGATTCTGAGCCCTCGATACTGTTACTCCTGGCCCCTTCGGAATTTTTAGCGACGGAGCAGCACATGCCGGGGCTCTCGGGGGCCAATCTGATTTCTGCTATCACCTTGCAACAGGAAAGTATCTTGCCAGCCTGTGACGAAAAGCTTGCGCTTGCTGTGTCTGATGAAGGCTCAGACGGTTACCGGTTGGCGATGTGGGTTCGGGAGGCCCGTTTAACGGCTCTATTCCAGGCGTTTTCCAGGCGGGGTTTGACTCTTGCGGCCTTGGCTCCCAGAACGCTCACGGCGATGAAGCCAAGTCAGACCGGCCTTTTGCTGGATGATGACGGTAGGGATATCACTCTCATCAGCGCCCGGAATGGAGTTCTAGAACAATGGTTACAGATTCAGAAAACCGATCTTGCCGAGCCTGTTTTTTTAGAGCAGTGGCTGAAGCAGCTGGCAGCTTTTGAATCGGAAACAAATCATACTCTTACAACCGCGCAAGATTATGTTTTGGAGCAAACTGCCGGCATTGAGCCGGCCTATGGGTTTTTCCCCTCTGATGCTTTGGCCAGCAGCAGGAAGCGCATGCAGCGCAAGCAAATACAAATAGGCGCAGCTCTTATTTTCGCCATACTGGGTCTTGCGGCCTCTCCCTTTCTGACTCAGACCTTTGAGTTGCAGATGGCTAACGCCAGTTTAGAGTCGAAGCGTGAGGTGTCCGTGGGGGCCCGGCAAGATCAGACGGTGGTGGTTGAGTTTGAAAATCGCTGGGGCGCCATTAATGATTTTCCTCAGCAGGACGTCGTTGCCGCAATGCTCCGGCTTCAGGAGGTGTTGGGCGGAGAGCAGCTGACTTCACTGGAGCTGTCGGAGGGTCTGATTCGCATTCAGGGCACCAGTTCTGAGCCGCAGGAGATCCTGCAGCGCCTCGAGCGGGATCCTTTGTTTACCGAGGTAGTGTTTTCGAGGGCAACAAGCAACACCCGCTATTACATTGATCTGCGTTTGGCCAACGTGAACTTCGAGGCGTACCGGGTGCGCCACTTTCCGGACGAGAGTTAACGAGTTTAGCAATGCCTATTTCCGCAAGAGAGCGAAGAATTCTCATACTCGCAGGGTTAGTGAGCGCCGTTTTTGTTGTCACGCAGATTGTGCCTGCAGCACAGGTATTGTATGAAAGCCGCAATGCCACTATCCAGGGCATATTGCTCGCAGTTGAGCGAGAAGTGCGTCTGATCGAGGATTCTTTGGTCTGGCGCGACCGGCGCATTGAGGCCGAGGTTCAGCAGGCCAAGGTTGAATCGCAGATCTTCAGTGGCTTAACCATCCCTTTAGTGGAGGCCAATCTTCAACAAGACCTCTCAAATTATGCCCGGGATTCTGGTCTGAGCGTCAGTGCAACCCGGTTAGCGGACAGTATTCAGGCGAACGGCTGGTTGATGGTTAGTCAAGAAATGTCGTTCCGTACGGATGATGCCAGCAACACCATTGCGTTCCTGAAGCTGCTCGAGAGCTCTCAGCCGCGCCTGCTGGTCAGAGATTTCAGTCTCAGCCGCAGCCGAAACCAATACAATGGTTCAATCACTGCGGTGGGTTTCGCTGAAACAACCAGTCTTGGAGGCAAACAATGATGGGAGATCATGTTGATGATCTGCAGCAGGCAATACTGGCGACAGAAGCGCCTTTTCAGATGACGCTGCCCCTTTTCAGTCAGTTGCTCGAACCGGCTGGCATTGCGCCTGCACTTGACTTCCACACTAGCGGTAGACTGCTTTGCAATCAGGTGCCAAGCGTAGAGCTGAGGGCGCGGGTCCGTTTTATTATTGATCGATCGGTTGCTTTTGAGCTGGGTAATGACAATGAGGTCAGACGCCTGCTCAAGCACTGGCGCGCGGACCTGTTACCCCAACTTGAAGGATCGGAAGAAGAGGACTTCGTTTCCGGTTTCGAAGATGACGAATTGCTGCTCGATCGATCATCAGATGCGCCCATCATTCGCCTGGTTAATCATCTGTTCGCCCGCGCACTGGATCTTGATGCCAGCGACATTCATTTCGAGCCCAACGAACACTCCTTGAACGTTCGCTGCCGGGTTGACGGCATTATGACCCGCATTGAAAAGCTGCCCGTGAAAATTCACACCGCCGTGGCCTCTCGCCTGAAACTTATGGCAAAGCTGGACATCGGTGAAAAGCGTCTTCCGCAGGACGGGCGCATTGACTACCAGCTTGGCAGCAATCAGCTGGATATGCGAGTTTCCACCCTGCCTGGGGTGCACGGTGAATCTGTGGTCTTGCGTATTCTTGATCGCAGCGATACGGCCGTTGAGCTGGCCGCGCTCGGTATGCCTGAGCGAACCCTTGAGGATTACCAGGGAGTTATAAATCAGCCCCACGGCATGATTCTGATCACCGGACCGACCGGCAGCGGTAAGACCACGACGCTGTATGCTACGTTGGAAAAGATCAACTCTGAGAAGCAAAAGATCATCACTGTTGAAGACCCGGTAGAATACCAACTTGAAGGCATAACCCAAATTCAGGTCAATCCGGGCATCGGGCTCAGCTTCGCGGCAGGGCTTCGCTCGATTGTTCGTCAAGACCCGGACGTGCTGATGGTCGGTGAGATTCGTGATCGTGAAACCGCTGACATTGCCATTGAGTCAGCCCTAACCGGCCATCTGGTGTTTTCAACACTGCACACTAATGATGCAGCAGGCGCGGTTACTCGACTCCAGGATATGGGCGTCGAAGGCTACCTGATTAGCTCTAGCATGCTTGCGATTCAGGCCCAGCGACTGGTGCGTCGGACTTGCACAGATTGTGCATGCATCAGCCCGATCAGTGCTGATGAGCTGGCGGTGCTGCAGATTTCTCGTGAGGAGTGCCCGGAAATCAACCGGGGAAAGGGCTGCGAATCCTGCGGTCATACGGGCTATCGGGGGCGCGTGGGGCTTTACGAATTGCTGCTGATGAACGATGCCATCCGTCATCATGTTGCATCTGGCGCTGATGCGAATGTCATTCGCCAGGAGGCCATCGGGGCAGGTATGCGGACTCTGCGGCAGGACGCACTGGAAAAACTGAAAGCCGGCCTGACTACCCCGGAGGAAGTGGTGAGGGTAACGCGAGCTTTATGAGTGCGCTGGTTTTCAAATATCAAGCTTTTGATCAGGCGGGTAAGGTTAAATACGGGCAGCTAAGTGCGGAATCTGAACGGGAGGCCGTGCGCATTTTGAAAGGCCGCAACCTGACCCCAGTAAAGATTCATCAAACGCGGCCTGGCACTGAGCTGCTGCGCCGCAAGAAAATTTCGCATGCGGATCTACTGGGCTTCACCAGCGGACTATGCACCCTGGTGGAAGCCCGTATTCCAATCGACAAGGCGCTTCGTCTATTGGATGGCATCACGGAAGCGTCGGCCATGCGTGAGCTGGTGCTGCAGCTGTTGAAGGATGTCAAGGAAGGTCGAAGCCTGGCTGAGGCCATGGAGTCTCATCCGCAAGTGTTCAGCAAGATGTACGTCAATATTGTGCGTGCCGGCGAAGAAGGCGGCATTCTGCATGAGCTGCTCCCCGACCTTGCCGGGTTCCTCGATACTTCGGCACAAACCAGACAGGCGGTCATCTCAGCCATGATTTATCCGACAGTGCTGCTGATCACCGGGGTGGTCTCGGTATTCTTGCTGCTGATCTTTGTGGTACCCCAGTTCGCGCTGATGTTCGAGAACGCCGGCACGGATATTCCGGCGTCAGCGGCTTTTATGCTAGGGCTGAGCGATTTCCTGAAAAGCTATGGTTATCTGTTTGCGGTCGCGCTGTTTTTGGCCTTGATCGCGTGGCGTCGTTTGGATCAGGAATTTACTACCAAGCTAAAAAAAGATCGTTTTTTGCTCTCGTTGCCAATGTTTGGCAGCCTCATTTTGTCTCGTGAGTGCGCAGCGTTCTCGCGTACGCTTGGCGCACTTTTAGGGGCAGGTATCCCATTAATTCGCGCCCTAAGAGTTTCGCGTGAAGTGGTTGGAAACGCAGTGCTCAGCGTCAGTCTTGAGCGGGTTGAAGAGGATGTGCGTGGTGGTGCGGGCCTCGGCCTGGCATTGGAGAAAACCGGGCAGTTCCCGACTTTGCTGCACCAGCTGGTTGCGGTTGGCGAGGAGTCTGGCCGGACGGCGAACATCTTGCTCAAGTCAGCGGGGACTTTCGACACGCAGGTACGTAATCAGATTTCCTCACTTGTGGCGGCTTTGCAGCCGGCACTGATTATTTTTCTTGCCATCGCAGTCGGTGGCATCACCATCACCATGTTGTCCGCGGTGTTCAGCATGAATGCTGTGGAGTTTTGATCATGAATCTGGAAAAGCATGTGCATTGTCCAATTTTCACTGCAACGCTGGGTCTTGCAAAGCCAGCGCGATCGGCAACGGCGAGATCCGTTATGGGTCTAACTCTGGCCTTGGCTCTGGCCTCCTGCACCACGCTGGAGCCACGCAGTGAGCTACCCACTGCCGCTCGCCCAGTGTTGGCCCGTTCAGCCAGCCAGTCTGCAGTGACGATTCCATCGCTGCAAAACTCCAGTTCTGACGAACAGCAGGCACTAATTGACACAATTAATCGCGATGGGCAGGCCTCTGAATTTGGCGGGTTCCGCGAGCTGGTACCCGTTCCGGAAGTGGTCGAGGGCGAGGATGTGGTGGAACTGAATTACGAGCAGGCGGAGCTACGCCTGGTGCTGGAAGAACTGGCCGATGCATTGGATATAACCCTCGTTATCGATCCCAGCATCGATAGCCAGATTAGTATCCGAACTTCTCCCAACCGTCCGCTACAGCGAGATGACATCTGGCCATTGATCCGATTGCTGAGTCGCGATGGCGGCGTGATTCTCGAGCAAGCCGGCGACGTATGGACTGCTCGCCGCGTTGTCTCTAACCTGCCTGCAGAAATCGCTACGCCCGGGACTTTGGGTGATGGAACTGCTGCGAGCATTATGCAGGTGACCCCCCTGGTCTTCGTGTCCACCGATGCGGTGATTCAGGCCATCCAGCCCCTACTTGAGCCCAACGGTGGCGTTAGTCAGCTGGGCAACACTAACATGCTGATTGTCTCTGGCTCCGAATATGATCTGCAGCGGATAAATCAGCTGCTAATGCTTATTGACGCAGACCCTTTCGCAAATCAGGGCATTCACCTGTATCAGCTCAGCAATGCGAACGCCAGCGAAGTAGCGGAAGAGCTGGCCGAAATCCTAACGCTTATCGAGGGGTCCGATCCTGCCTATCAGGTTAAAGGCATTGAGCGCATCAATGCGCTACTGGTGACAGCGCCCGCCACGCGTGGTTTTGAAGAAATTTCCCGCTGGGTCCAAATCCTGGACGCCGACAGTCAGGAACAGGTCGAGCAGCTGTTCATGTATAGGGTAAAAAATCTGGTTGCGCAGGAGCTGGCGGACACGCTGGCAGATGTTTTTGAAGAATATGATGAGCCTTTATTTTCCTCAGCGCGCGATATCGAGGATGATCGCCTACGAACGCCTCAGATTTTTCCAGAGCTTTCCGAGAATCCGGCGGACGGCGAAAATCGAGCAAACCCTGAGAACGCATCGGCCGGGTTGTCGGTCTCGTCCGAGGCTGCTGTGTCGGCCAATCTGTCAGTTAAGATCGTGGCTGATGAATCCACCAACAGTTTGTTAATTAGAAGTACCGCGCGGGATTACAGGCAGCTGCTGACGACTATCAGCCAGCTGGATGCGGTTCCGTTGCAGGTTATGGTCAATGCTGTGATCGCCCAGATCACCCTCAATGACGAAAATCGGTTTGGTGTGGACTGGAGCCGCATCGCCAGTAATGCCGCGACGGACCCGATCTCCACCGTGGCGATGACAGACTTTGTCCCTAATCTCGGTGGGCTAATGTTCAGCAAGGGGTTTCTCGACGGATCAGCGCGGGTGGAGGCGACTCTGGAAGCCATTGCTGTCAACAACGATGTGCGTCTGCTGGCTAGGCCCTCATTGACAGTTAGTAACAATCAGGAAGGTGAAATCCAGATTGGTGCTGAGGTGCCAGTAGAAGCGGGGCAGTCCATCGGCACCGGCGGTGTTTCCACTACCAACATTCAATATCGCCCAACAGGCATCGAGCTCTACATAACTCCGCAGATTAATGAGGACGGTGTAGTGAATCTCATCATTCGGCAGGTGCTCTCTTCCGTGGATAACAGTGCAGCCGGTGTGAACAACAACCCAGTTTTCAATAATCAGGAGATCAGTACCACAGTGGTGGTTCGAAACGGCGAAAACATAGTGCTAGGCGGGCTGATTCAGACCGACGTTGAGTCTCTTAATAGGGGCATTCCGTTAATCAACCAGGTGCCGGTGCTTGGTAATCTGTTTTCTTATCAGCAGGAGAACCGAGAGCGTCGGGAACTGTTCATTGTGCTACGCCCGGAAATCATCAATCTGAATGCCGAGAACGGTGTACAATATTCAGATATTCTCGATCGTTTTGAGCTGGCGTCCGAGCTTTTTGAAGATCTAAACATTTAAAGCCCAAAGCCCCGCGTAACCCGAATGAGACGCACTGCAATCGGCCGAGAGATCGTTCTACGAAGTCCATTAGGTCGAAAGCTGCCAGGCATGCCGTGACCAGTGGATAAGGGACCGGCTTCGAGACCAACAGGATGAGGAACAGCAATATGCAAAAAACACAATTTCGCACCCGCGCAGGAGGCTTTACCCTTATTGAGATCTTGGTGGTTATGGCCATTATCGGCATGCTGGCTGTGATGGTCGCGCCCAGCATTTTCACTCAGCAGGTCGGCGCTCAGCGCGATGCTGCTCTGTCACAAGTCGCAGCTCTTGAAACCGCGCTGGACACCTATCGGCTCGATGTCGGTCAGTACCCCGACTCGCTGGAGGGATTGGTACAAAACGACTCCGGCCGGGCGGCCTGGAATGGCCCCTACCTGCGCCGGCAAGTGCCATTGGACCCCTGGGGCAATTACTTTGCTTATGACAGTGATGGGCGAGATTTCACGCTTTTCTCCTACGGGCCCGACGGTGAGCAGGGCGGTGAGGGCGATGACGCGGACATTGGTCTCTAGGCTCTGGTTAAACAGCCACCGACCGGCATGCGAGCGCGGTTTTACCTTGCTGGAAATTCTGTTGGTGCTTTTCATCATCGCGCTGGCCAGCGTGTTGGCGGTACCTAATGTCGGCGGCCTTGATGCCCGCACTTACAGTGCACAGCTTCGAAAGGTGGAAGCCTTGTTGCGTTTCGCCAGGCGGAACGCCGTTCTCACCGGCCTTCCCGCCAGCACCCGACTTTATGGGCCCTCTCACGATCCCTATGCCGCAGACTCGGTGGTGGCTGGCCAATTTGCCCCGGAGCAAGAACAGGACGCAGGGCTGCTGCAAGCCCCGCTTGCCCGCTGGGAAAGTCAAGGCATTGCTCTGAGTTTTGAAGACAGCACTGAGCGACTTACCGAAGTCGAGCGCTTTATCGATGTCACTTTTTATCCAGAGGGCGGCAGCACCGGGGGCACACTAATTTTATCGCGGGATGATCGTCATACCCGGATAGTGATTGATCCTTTCACTGGGCGCATCAGCAGCGAGGAAACGAATGCGTCGAAATGATAGCCTGCTTTCAGCAGAGGAAGGCTTTACCCTGCTAGAAGTCATAACGGCATTGGCTATTACCGGTTTTGTGCTGGGCGGGTTGTTCTCTTTAGTGGGGGCAAGTAAGCAGCTGACGTGGCGCTCGATGGAGAGCCTTGAGCGGGCCACGCAGATCCGAGCCGCAACCAATTTCGCTCTACTGCAAAACGAGTTCGCCGAGGTGGAGGAAATTCTCGAGCAGGACGCCTACCGCATTCGCCCGAGAGAGGCGCTTGAAGCGCCTGAGCGCAAGACTCAGCCGATCGCGCATCAGCTGGAGGCTTACGAGATAGTTGGCAACGATCGCGATGAGGTGATTTATGGAGTCCGCTGGATTCAGCTGGACCTGCCTTTATAGGTTGGCNNTCATGACGCACTTTCTTTCCACGNAAACGCCGCCCGCTCCGCTTGAACGAGAGCCGGCACGTTNGTCTCGACAGGANCCGGTGTTTAGTCGTGGCTTTACANTGATTGAGGTTATCTTGGCGNTGGCGCTCACCACTCTGCTGCTTGGCCTGCTCAGTTCCGGCGTGTTTGTCGTAGCGGGCGACTGGAATCGAAATGCGAGCCTGCTNGATGCCAGNCTNNACGATGCGCTCACCATTCTNCAGATTGATCGTGCGTTGCATGGAGCGTTCCCGCATAGCTTTACTAATAAAGCGGCTCTCTCACGGGAGCTTTTTTTTGCCGGGGAGTCTGACTATCTGGCCTGGGTGTCCACGGTTTCGCCGCAGCGTACTCCCGGGCTGACTGCTTGGGAGCTATTCAATGTGGAAGATGAAGGCGTGTATCTCACGCTGGCCCCGGCATTCAGCGACGACCCAAGCGTGCGCCTGCAGGATGCGGAGCCTACACTGATCTACCCGAATTATTCCGTCTCTTTTNGCTATCTCTATGAAGACCTAGGAGCAGCCCGTGTGTGGAATTCTGAGTGGGATGGGAAAGAGCTACTCAGCCTTCCGCTTGCCGTGTACGCGCGATTTGAGCCGGACGGTCGCGGTGAGGCGGATAAAAANGCCGAAGTGCTGGAGGTCGTTGCGCGTATNCGAAACAACTTACATCGCAGCATTCAGCCNAACATAAGGGAGCAACGTGCCCTATGATAGAAAACAGCGCGGGCCCCGCCGACAACCAAAAAGGCTCGGTGCTCATTATCGTGTTGTGGATTTCGGTGCTACTGACTGTGCTTGTGACCGCCATGGCGGGCAAGGTGCGGCTATCCGCTCAAACTGTCGGCCATAATCAGTTTGTCAGCACCCACTGGGCATCGGTGATGGGCACGGTTCATCAGGCCGAAATGGAGCTTATGCTCGAAATGATGGCTCCTCCAATTGACCNGGACGTTGAACTTACGAAAGAGGGTGAAGCNNGAAATCCGCGCTANCGCTTTAACGGCCAGCCGCTGGCTCTGCATTATCCGCAGTCCGACGAAATGGTGGTGCGCATTTATGATCACGCTGGCAAAATTAATCTAAACCGCATACCCCGCCGCAACATGCAGATGTTGATTGAGAAACGGTTGGGCGGGTTGGATGCCGATCCTGAGCAGGTGCAGGATTTGCTTAGCGCCTGGACGGACTGGACAGATCTGAATAGCCTTGAGGGGCTGAACGGCGCTGAGGAGAACTACTATCAGTCGTTGGAGTTTGGCTATTCTCCGCGAAATAATCCTGAGCTCGATACCGTGGAAGAGATCCTCCACGTTAGAGGTTTTGCCAAGCTGCTCGAAGGCGTGAACATAGAGGCGGCGTTCACAATTTACGGTAATAACCGTACCGTCAACCTCAATCTAGCTACCCGAGAGGCAATGGAGCTGCTACCGGGACTCGATGAGGANCTTATCGAAAATATCCTGGCGTTTCGTGAATTCGAGGACATTAACAACCGCGCTGAAATAGCTGAAGTTGTGCCGTTTGAAAATCTGCAGGAGCTATCNGCGTGGATTGGCACAAACACTTCGCAGATTTATTCTGTTTATGTCTATCCTCGCGCTATATTGAGCGAATCTAAGCAGCTGGNGCTTGAGGACACTCAGGAGTTTTCCAATCCAGACCCGGTCACGCAGGCTTATATGGAGGTGGTTGAGGCTCGCGCCTATAACGCAATGCCTCGCGTGTACAAGGTTGATCCTTATGGCTACTTGCCTGATACGACGCCTCCGCGGGTGCTTCCGGAAGATTACCTCTTCGATTTTCAGTAACTGCTCTGGCGCTCGCGCGCGACATGCCAGTCCCCTGCCATGGCTATGGGTCCGACACCCTTGTTGGCTTTGACAGNCANCTGCTTGCTGAACTTGGTCTCGTACCACAACAAGCCGGTCTCGTCCGCTAGTCCGCANAGCACATAGAATTCGCCCACTCGCATAGCGAAATTTCTTACTACTAGTGTGACAGTGAGGCGTTCGCCTTTGCGAAACGGCCCCGTNTCCAAGTGTTCNTTATCTATTGTGAAAAATGAGGCCATTGGCTCTTCAGCCGACTTCATAAAGGCGAAACCAAAAGAGGCTTGTTTGACGTCGTTCAGTACTTCGACCTCGGCCTCCAAGGTAAGTTCGGCCAGCGCTTCGATTTCGTTTGCCTCATTACCATACTTGTCTTTTACATAGAGCGAATTGATTCGGCAATCCTGGGTCTGGGTGCTCTTCTCCGGATTGGATTTTTCTAGCTCCTTGGGCAGATCATCGCGGATCGTGTTGTATGCTTTCTTATTGTTGCAAAAGTCTTCGTAGTGGCCAACGACCTTGTCGCTGTCGCCGATTTCTCTGATCTTGCCCCCATCAATCCAAATGGCTGTGTCGCAGAGCTCCTGGATATGGAACATAGAGTGGCTGCAGAAAACCATGGTTCTTTGCTCANCGCGGAACTCATTCATGCGTTCNACGCATTTGCGTTGAAACGCCATGTCTCCAACTGACAGAGCTTCGTCAATTACCAGAATATCGGGCCTCACCATGGTGGCAATCGAAAACGCCAGACGCACNTACATACCAGATGAATANGTNTTGACCGGTCGGTCAATAAAGTAGTCAAGCTCGGAGAACGTTATTATATCTCGNTCAAGCTTNGCGATGTTGTCATCTGGAACNCCCAAAAGGGACGCATTGAGGTGGATGTTGTGGCGGCCGCTAAATTCNGGGTGAAAGCCGGCGCCCAGTTCCAGTAACGCTGCCACTTGTCCATCTACCTGAATTGAGCCATTGCTTGGCTGAAGGGTACCCACTAGTAATTTCAGCAGGGTGGATTTTCCGGCTCCGTTGTCCCCGATAATCCCCAAGCTTTTGCCAGCCGGCAGTGCAAAGGAAACGTCTGACAAAGCATGGTAAAGCTGGTGCCGCGGTTTTCGCAGGATGATCTCCAGCAGCCGGTCCCGCGGGCTTCCGTAGATTTTGAAATCCTTATGCAGGTTCTTTACGGTTATAAGAGGCGTGTTCATTTAAAGAACATCCCCAAAGGCATGTTTGATGCGTAAAAACAGCCAGCCGCCTGCACAATAGCTTGTTAGTGCAGTTGGTATGACGATGTAAAGGTGGATCGGGCTGAACTCGCCGACCAGCAAAATCTCTCGGTACAGGTTTACAAAGCTGTGCATAGGGTTGAGCAAAAACAGTTCCCGGATACCCTCATCATGAATCATAGAGATAGGGTAGATTATGGGCGTTAGGAAAAACCAGGTAGTGACGCTGAGCAGCACGATTTGTTGCAGATCCCTGAGAAACACGCACAAAGCAGACATCACGGCAACTAGGCCCATGGTAAAAATAAACTGCAGCGTAAATATGATCGGAATCATGAGCCAGGCAACTGAAAAGAAGCCCTGCGTTGCGAGGTATATCANCAGAATGCCGAATCCNATGGCATGCGTCAGATAGGGTACCGCGGTTCCCACGACGGGGAGCACTTGCACCGGAAACTTTACTTTGGTGATCAACGGCGACTTCTCCAGAAGCAGNCCGGTGGACTTAGTTAGTGCCTCGGCGAACGCAAACCATGGTAGGTAGCCAATCATCATGAACACCACAAAGCGGGTCTGCCCGAACTCTTCCGGCGCACGCACTTGAAAGATGTAGCTGAATACGAAGGCGTAGATAATNATGTGCACAATGGGGCTCAGTAACAGCCAAAGCCAGCCACCTATGGACGCGGTGAACTGTCCAAAGAATTCCTGCCGAGTGAAGTTGCGAAACAACCGGAAGTGGGTCACGGGCGTAAGCAGCCATTGGCGTAGCAGGATGTAAAACATGTGCAGTTTAGGAATTCTTGATCCGGCCGGCAAATTCCGGCCAGCGTGGGCTTTTCCATTGGATCCGCATTTAACCACGAACGGTTCCGGAAAGGCTAAAACTCAAGCGAATGAGCCTTGAAAATAGCCAAGTTGAAGCCGAGGTTCGAACCCAATGCCGCTCAATCTTGAACATGTTCCACTGCCCTTCGTGCCGGCTGCGNTTCAACCCGCGCAGNAGCTGTTGTTCGCTCCGCACGCTGNAGATGAAGCCTTTGGCATGGGTGGTTGCCTCTTGAAAGCTNTCAAGCGCGGGTAATCGCCTCGCCCTGATTAGCCGTCAGGTGGCACCATTAAGCGGTTGATTTCGAGGATATCGTCGGCGTTGAGGGAGCCNGCNTCGCGCTTNAGCANCAGCAGANAGTTGATNTGCTCATAGCGGGCCCGTTGCAAATCNCGTTCNGCTTGAAANTGATCNCGCAGTGCNTTNAGNACATCNACGTTNGTNACTGCNCCNAGTTCAAANCCNTGNTGNGCNGCNTCAGANGANANNCNNGTNGANTCNACCAAGCGTTCAGCNGCCTNNGTGAGCANCNTNCTGGACTGNACCNGCANNTANGCNGANCGNACNTTNGCNTTGGCNTCCAANNCTGTTTGTCTGAGNTCNCTNTCAGCGATNNNCNGTTGGGCNCGTGCNTCNNTNTCGCGAGCTCNNT
The DNA here is from genome assembly GCA_002719575.1 of Gammaproteobacteria bacterium. Classification (GTDB taxonomy): domain Bacteria; phylum Pseudomonadota; class Gammaproteobacteria; order Pseudomonadales; family Pseudohongiellaceae; genus UBA9145. The sequence continues at coordinate 16,046 of PBHS01000057.1, forward strand.
TNGCACCTCCAGCGTAAATCGGGATAGTCACGTCAACGCCGATGAAGGTGTTGTCTGTGTCCCCAAGAAACCGATTATCAAACCCAACATTGGATTCCTGACGAGTGGCGAAGAAGTTGATTCTCGGCATGTAGGCGCCTTTGGTCTCTGATATGCGCTCTTTGGCGGCTTCAAGAGCGAAACGTCGCGCCTTAATAAGCTGATTGTTGCTTTCAGCCATCTCAACCCAAAACTGCATGGTGTTTTCTGTCGCGGGCAGTGTCGTATCCTCGCGCAGAATGTAAAGTTTGCCAACTTCGATTCCAGAAAGCGCCCGCAGCCGCTCTTGGGAAATGGCCAACGCAGCTTGGAGTCTCAGCCGCTCCGCCTGCACGGCAGCTAGGCTCGCTTCGGCTTGTCTTAAGTCGGTGACCTGCGCGAGCTGGAGTTCAAATAGACTTTGTATCTGGGTGAGTTGATTGCTGACAGCTTCTACCTCGGCGGCCACTGATGTGAGTGAGTCTTGCGCGAACAGCACGTCTAGATACCTTTCTGCCACGTCGGTGAGTAACAGGGAGAGCTCGTGGTAGTATTGTGCTTCCATTTGATTTTCGAACTGCGTTGCGCGCCGGCGAGCGGCAAAGGCTTGCCAATTAAACAATGTCTGTTGCAGTGAAACCGAAAAGCGCTGACCGTCGAAGTCTTCTGAAATTGGGTTGCCGAACTGATCGAAGGAATTACGCGAGTTATCAGTAAGGTTTGCGTTCGCATTAATCTGTGGGAGGAGTTGCCCTCCTGCTTGGCGTTCGCGCAAGCGACCGATATTTAAATTCTCCTTCGCTATTCGTAGCAGAGGACTAAAATTAATGGCCGCGCCGAAAAAATCTTCCAGTGTATTTCCGACTGCTATTTGGCTTGGTCCGGTGTCGGTTTCAGTTGCGTGTAGGCTACAGGCAAAAGCGAGTAGTCCAGCGCAGACTTTGGACACTAGGGCGGACCGTCTCATAGGCTTAATCTTCGTTGAAGCTGCGAGCGATGGCATTAGAGAATGGTTTAAACAGATATTGCAGCAGAGTGCGTGAGCCTGTGTTGATGAAAACTTCTGCGGGCATGCCTGGTACAAGTGCTAAGTCACCAAGCTCCCCCAAGCTTTCTGGGTTCACGTCGACGCGAGCGAGGTAAAATGGAGTCCCCGTCGCTTCGTTAACTAAGCTGTCAGCAGATATAGTCAAAACGGTGCCAAAGATTGTGGGTGCGCGACTCCCAAAAGTTGAAAAGCGGATGCGCGCTTCTTGGCCCACCGAGACTCGGTCGATGTCGATAGGATTGACACTTGCCTCAAGGACAAGCTCGTCGCTTCCCGGGACGATCTCAGCAATTGCTGCGCCCGGACCAACGACGCCACCCACAGTGTGAACTTGCATTCCATTTACCACGCCGGAATCCGGTGCGTTGATAGTGGTTCGGCTGACGATATCTTGGAACGCTGTGACGCGTTCACTGGCGTCTTTCAGGCTGGTTTGCACTTCCCCAAGTTCGGTGACTACCTCGTTTTGGAACTCACTGTTTTGTTGAAGGATTTGCAGACGAGTTTCGCCGATTTGCACTTCGGTCGCAGCTATGTTGGCCCCGATCTCTGCGGCTTCGCCTGAAGTTGATGCAAAGTTACGCTCTGCTTGACGCAGCAGAGTCTTTTCCGAAAAGCCTTGCTCGAGAAGCGTTCTCATATCTGACAGTTCGTCGAGATATGATTGTGCGAGAACTTGCTTGGCTTCTCGTAGGGCCACCATGCCGACCACTTGATTTTGCAGTTGCTCGACTTTCTGTTTAAGGATCTCCGTGCGTCCATCGTATGCAGTTTTGCGAGCAGCAAAGATTTCGTTCTGAGCGGCTATCTCTTCGCGGATTCTTCCACTTTCCCGACTTAAGCTTGGCGGATAATCGACAGCCTCAAGCCCATCGCGTTCGGAAATCAGCCGCGATTCTCGCGCTTTGAGAGCAATATACTCGCTAGTGGCCATTTCGAGGGACGCCCGTGGTTGAGTCGCGTCAAGTTTCAGCAGCGGCTGGCCGGATTCCACGAGATCTCCATTTTGAACCAAAATATCTGAAACGATACCACCTTCAAGATGTTGTACCGTTTTCTTATATGATTTTACCGTGACCGTGCCGGGCGCGAACGCAGCGCCGTCAAGTGGCGCGAAGCCAGCCCAAACTCCAAAAAATCCAAAGACAAGGGCAAACAAGGTCAAGCCGATTCGCTTGGCGCCCTCGATAGAGGTGTTTGCATCGACATGCGAATCGGTATTATTTGCGCGACGAATTAGTTTCATTTAAGTATTTTCGGTCAGTTGGCTGCTACTTGAGGAACAGCAGTATGCTGCATAAGCTTGGCCAAAACCTGCTCTTTAGGCCCAAAATTTGCGGTCATACCTTCTTTCATAACTAGAATTTTATCGACACACTGCAAGACCAGAGTTCGGTGGGTAATAATGACTACTGTGGAGCCATTAACCTTAATCCTTCGCAGAGCATTTATGAGCTCTTTTTCGCCTTTGTCGTCAAGATTCGAATTCGGCTCGTCTAGCACTAGCAGCCTAGGTTGGCCGTAGATCGCTCTCGCTAGACCAATACGTTGTCTCTCGCCGCCAGACAGCACGCCCCCGGCGCCACCAATGATCGTGTCGTAGCCATCGGGAAGATGCAAAATCATGTCGTGTACGCCTGCAGTTTTAGCAGCAGCGACAACCATTTCTGGTGCAGAGTCGCGGAATCGACTTATGTTTTCTGCGATGGTTCCGTCAAACAATTCTATATCCTGTGGCAGGTAGCCAACATGAGGGCCCAATTCCTGGCGGTTCCAGCTAGCCATGTCTGCACCATCCAGGCGAACTTTGCCGTTGAAGAGCGGCCAAATACCAAGAAGCGCACGGGCAAGGGTAGACTTTCCTGATGCGCTTGGCCCGATAATTCCAAGGAATTCCCCACTTTCCAGCGTAAAGCTGACCGCTTTAACCACAAGATTTTTCGACCCCGGAGGAGCAACAGAAACCATTTCCGCGCTTAGCTCGCCGATTGGCGCTGGCAGGCTCATGGACTCGACGGTAGGAGGGGAATTTTCCAACAATTCCTGAAGACGAGAGTATTGAGCACGTGCGAGAGAAAACCCTTTCCAAGTTCCTACTAGCATATCGATAGGCCCAAGCGCTCGCCCCAATAACAAGGATCCAGCAATCATCATGCCTGGCGAAATTTGTTGGTTTAGGGCAAGGTAGGCGCCCAAGCCTAAAAGAAGAGACTGTACTATGAGGCGAAAAGATTTTGATATGCCGCCCCACATGCCTGCTTTTCTGCTGGCGCGTGCCTGTTTTTCCAGAACGCCATCGAAAAGGGTGTCCTGGCGCCTACGAATATCTGAAGACATACCCATGGCATCCACAACCTCAGCGTTGCGTAAGCTACCCTGAAAACTAACAGTAGCTTTATTTAATTCCGTATTGGCTTCCCTCATCAGGGAGTTGGTGGAAGCCTCGTTTGCATAAGCTAGGGCGACCATTACTATGCCGCTGATGATGCCCGCGACTCCAAACCAAGGATGAAACATGAACATTACACCAACGTATATGGGAAACCAGGGCGCATCGAAGAAAGCAAACAGGCCATTTCCGGTTAGAAATTGCCGGAGTGCGGTCAGGTCTCCAATAGGCTGTGCGTTGGCCACCATGCCGCCGGTCAACAGTGAGCGCTTAAACGTGGCGTCTGAGACCCGATTTCGGAGCATCTTCTCCAACTGATTACTCCCGCTCACCAGAATCATGCTGCGCACCCACTCGAAGCCACCGACGGCCAGCAAAAGGCTCACCATCAAGATGGTCAACATAGTTAGTGTGGATAAGCTTCCGCTGGAAACAACTCGATCATAAACTGTCAGCATGTAGATGATAGGCGTCAACAAAAGTATGTTTACCGCCGCACTGAACAATCCTGCGAACACGAAGTATTCTTTGCAGGCTCGCATTGCCACATGCAACTCGGTCTTTTTGGCGGTGTTATTTGCCATGTTGCCTACTCATGATCTAAAAACATATTAAGAGTGGTCGGTCAGTTCTTTGTATGTCCTTACCTTTTAATTTCAAGGCGCTTCACGATTTTAGTTTGTCAATTATGGCTCTATTGCATGCGCGTTAACAGCGGTTTCATAGCGTTCTCAATCCAGAAACTTTGACGACTGAAGGAACGCGGTCGTATTACTTTTTGGCGCTTAGAGCGTTAAACTGCCTCCGTTCCNTCAGCGAATTGCTTCAGCGCCTTTGGATCGATGATTAGAAGCTTTGTCGGACCACCCCGTCTTACTATCTGCCGGTTCTGCAAAGACTGAAATACTCTGGTCACAGTTTCCCGNCTAACGTTCAGCATGATAGCGATCTCCATATGTGTGGGCGGATGTTGGATTTCCGCGGGTTTTTGGTTGATCTCGAGCTGGTCCTTGTCAGATATCCTCGCTTTGTCGCGGTCAGATACAAGCGTCCAAAGTTGACAACAGACTCTTTGGCCAATGTTAGGCAAGCCAAGGAGTGAGCGCTGGAAAACCATCTGCCTAATACGGCTGGCAAGCTTGTTTCCCACAACGTTCATCACCCCTGGGCACTTAAGCATCACCTCCTGTAGGTCTTTAGTTTGCACGAATACCACCACCGCAGAGGTAAGCGCGATTACAAACTCCGGTTGAGGGTCGCTATCAAATAAAGCTAACTCGCCGCAAAAGTCGCCAGGCTCTACAAAATAGAGACCAACCTCCTTTCCATCAATTGTGAAATCCAAGCCTTGAAGCCGTCCCTCAAAAAGAAAGCACACAGTTCCCTTACTTTCGCCAGCACTGAGCACGACGCCGCGACGAGAAAATTTCTCCAGAATGCTTTTTGCTGCTAGATCAGTCAAAACTGCCTTGGGAAGCGGCTTCAAGATAGGGAACGCGCTCAACAGTTCAGGAGTAACCACCATCAGGTTTACTTTGGCTCCCGGTAAAAGGTCAAGTTTGTGGAAATCCGGGTTGCCTGCACTAGGGTGGAATGAAAACCAAGCCAATGCATGCTTTGATTTCCAGTAGCATTATAGGTTGCTGTTGTATTCTGGTAAAATTCGATTTCGGTGTTTATTGTGATCGAAATCACCAGCCTNAGCAGTAATCCGGAGTACTGTTACGCTTAGAAATCCTCATCTCGCTGAGTAAAAAATTCACAATAAACGGTTTGCGCTAGGACTAGAGAACGCAATGGATCCTGTAACTTTACATTTTTCGCCGACGGTCTGGCTACCGCGTTGTTTGGCTCGGATGACTGGTGAACGGAACCGCAAAAAGTCCCTGGGTTTGCTCCATATCATCGCGGCGTCGCTGTTGGCCTTTGCGCCTGCAGTGGCACAAACACAGATCGGTGCATCTGTTGGAGAGGTCAGTCTCGTGCTTGGCGAGGCCTACCGCTTGTCTCAGGCCGGTGCGCGCGAGCATCTCAAACGTGGCAGTCAGATATTTGTTGGCGATCAAATTAATACGCAATCTAACGGTCATGTCCATGTTCGATTTGTTGATGATGCTCTCGTCAGCGTCCGACCAAATAGCCGACTTGTGGTGCAGCTCTATGATTACAACGCGTATTCTCCANCAGATTCGGCGGTCAAGTTCGAACTGCACGAGGGTGTGACTCNGGCCATATCAGGTGACGCAGCGAAGGCCGCTCGCGATCGATTTAGGCTCAATACCCCGATAGCCGCAATTGGCGTACGTGGTACGGATTTCGTGGTCAGCGCGAGCGCGGTTACCACCCGTGCCCTTGTTAATGAGGGCTCAATTGTCATGGCACCTTATTCCGGAGCCTGTACTTCCGAAGCGCTTGGGCCGTGTTTAGCTAATGCTCTTGAGCTTAGGGCTGATGACCTGCGGCTCGTTTCGATNCAACAGGATGAGCTTTTACCGAGGCTGTTACCGCCACAAACCATAAGAGCCCCCGATGTCTTGCGGGAAGAAGTTCAAGTCGCCATCGCCACCAATGATGCAAAGAGCGGCGGTTCAGAAATGATGATTACGACACCCACCTCTACCGCCAGCAAGCCTGATGATAATGCAGAACGGGAAATGAGCAATGAGGTGTTGCTCGAAGGGGTTACCACTGTTCAGGTGCGGGCAGATGCGAAGGTAGCTGCCGAGTCGGTCGCTGCAAAAGATTTCGTTCCTACCGATCCAATAATTGTTGTTGAGGCCGCTGAAGGCTCGGTGGCACAATTCGACCTAACCCCGCCTTCCCTGCTGAAGAGCTCAGCACTGCGGGACCGGCAGCTAGTGTGGGGTCGCTATGCAGATGCCCCCCTAGACACAGATCGGCTAGCATTGCCATTCGAAGAGGCGAACGCTTTCCGAAGAATATCGGTTGGAAGCCTAGATTACGGTCTGTTTCGGGCTGAGGTTGGCCATAATCGTCTGGCAAGTGATCTTGGCGTCGTGGGTTTCCAGCTTACAAGCGCTCAGGCAGTCTTCAACTCTGCAACAGGCGTTGCCGCTATGATCGTCAACGGTGGCAATCTAGATATAAATTTCCAAGACAGTACTTTTAGCACGGCTCTGGATCTTATGAGTGATCCGACTGGTCAGGTTTTCTTCACCGCAAGCGGTAAGGTTGCAGATGGCGGGTTTCTGCGGGCGATCGAGGCGACGCAGCGGGTAGCTGGTGCAGTAAGCTTCGATGGTTCTGAGGCGGGATATTTATTCGAANAACTNATCGAGGGTGGCTTCATATCCGGCTTGACGCTTTGGGATGGCCAATGAGCTTCCCGCCCTCGGCTTCAAAAGTCAAACCCGGACCTACTTCTAATTCTCCCGCGTCAAGTTCGTGGCAGCGCTTAATGCTTATGCCACAGCCGGTTATGCGAACTNTTGTTTTGATTGCTGCCACAGTGCTCAGTTTGCTGATCANTACGTTGTTTGGAGGCGGCCTAAGTTCGATTGAAGAGCGAGTGGGCGCGTTGGGCTGGACGCTATATCCAGATGCTTCGCTGGAGGAGCGCATCACTCTGGTTGTCATCGACGAGCCAAGCATTGCAGAGATTGGCCCGTGGCCCTGGTCGAGGGTCGAAATGTCACGATTAGTTTCAGCAATCGATGATGCTGGCGCCCAGCTGCAGCTACACGATATAGTTTATCCGGAGCCGAGAGCTGGAGATGAGCAACTACTGGCGTCGCTGCAGGATGCCACTGGCTCCCTAATCGCGCAGGTTCCTGTGCTTTCACAGCAAGCTAATGGCAGCAGTTCGGGCGTCATGACGCATGCTCTGGAAGGCGTTTCGTGCAGNTCGGAATTGGCGGGAATAAGCCTTACCGCGGCTTCGACCTTCTTGGGCGCTGCAGCAACCCTTGATGCAATACCCAAAGGCCACAATTCGGCCCTTATCGATAGCGATGGTGCCGTTCGTCGCACCCCTGCGCTGGTTTGCGTGGACGACGCTGCTTATCCAGCGCTTTCCATTGCCGCATTTTTGCGTCTCGGAGGCTCCGGCGAGTGGCGCGGAGAAATCACCTCCGGGAAGACCCTACTGGGCCCAGAATCTCGATTAACGCTTGCTGGCTACCCCGGGTTTGAGATTCCGTTAGACAGCAATGGCGTTATGCGCATACCGTTTGACAAGGCGCCGGCGGCATTTCAGGCGCTCTCCGCGGCAGATGTAATCAATAATCGTATAGACCCATCAGTCTTGAAAAACGCTTGGGTTATTGTTGGAGGCACCGCATTTGGTATGGCAGACATAGTGCCAACGCCCTACAGTGGTGCCGCCTTCGGCGTCGAGCTTCAAGCTCGCTTGTTGGCCAGCATGCTTGATATGAGNATGCCCTATACGCCATTGGGCGCGCCGCTGTTCTTGTCCTTGATTGGCCTAGTGTTCGCTTTAGCGCTTTTTGTGATTGCGGGTCGCGGCGATCGAGTGACTGCGTTTTGCCTGCCTGGTGCCGCTTTAGTATTTCCGGCGCTCGCCGCCTCGCTGCACGTTTGGGCGCTCGCTTCCCTGAACATTTGGTTAGGCTGGATGGCGCCTGCCCTTTTTGGCCTCTTGGGNGCCAGCGGCCTGTTATTGTTGGAACTGGGGCGGGTTCGTCTGGAGCGCGCCAGAGTTTTTAGCAACCTCAACAGCTATCTGCCCACAGATGTCGCGCGGGAGATTGCATTCACGCTGCCTTCGTCTAGCGTCAATGCGCGACGCAGTGACGCAACGCTGCTGAATGCAGACCTGCGCAACTTTTCCGCTTTCAGTGAGGCTCGCTCGCCGGAGGAAATCGCGGCGCTGTTGCATTTCTTCTTCACGCGAGTTACGGAAATTGTTGAGGAAAAAGGTGGTCGGATCCAGGAGTTTAGGGGAGATGGCATCTTGGCGAGTTGGGATTCTGCGGGTTGTGTCACTGCGCAAAAAGCGCTACAAGCAGCACAAATTATGCAGGAGTCACTTAACGACCGACTGCTTCCTCAGGGCGCACTGGATGGACTTGAGCCCCTGGCGTTGGGAGTTGGTATTGAGCAAGGTCCGGTTTTAATTGGGTCGCTGGGCCCTGCGCATCGCCGCAGTTACACCATGTTGGGAGACACTGTGAGTATCACATTGCGCATCCAAGAGATGACNGCTGAACTGGCACAGCCAATTTTGCTTGGCGAGTGCGTCGCGCGGCAACTCAGCGACGCCGAGCTTCAGTCCCAAGGCAGTTATTTGTTGGCTGGGTTACGTATTCCTCATACACTTTTTGCTCCATTAGAGGTAACCCAAGCTTTGAATTCTAAGTCTGTTGGAGAAGAGTCTGGTGTCGCCCCAAATCTAACTGTTCTTCATGGCGGTAAATCAAAGTCTGCCTAGCGCGTCATTTCAACTCACAAACAAATTTCTAACCACTGGAATTGAAGTAATGCTGGGCATCGCCCATAATTTGGCCCTTTCCCAGGTCGATAGTTTTGTCTAGGCTATTGATCTCCGTTACGCGTCGCGAAGGTTCGCTGACATCTAGGTGCTGTCTTGGCCGATTTCAGCCGGGTTTCCGGATGGGCTGCTCTGATATCCCCCGATTAACGCAAAAACGTAAACTAGTAGGGCTATAGAATTAATGCGTAAAGCCCTTCCGATTATCGCCTTGCTTTACTTCGGCTGGTCTCCTTGGGCCTTTGGAGCCTGCCCCGACTTAAGGGCGTTTTATGATGCTAGCGATGGCTATGCCCTTGGCCGCCCGGCTTGGGAAGATGTTCGTTTACAACTCTCAAAGATCTTTGATCAATGCCTGCAGAGTTCTGAGTACTTCGCACTGTATGGCGCGGCTCAGCTCAACACCGGGCGTTTGCCTGAGTCCATGGAATCCCTAGAGCGCTCTTTGATGCTGGATCCGGATAATGGCGCTGCCTTGATAGACTACGCCGACGCGTTGTTGAGGGATGGCCAGCTTTTTGCGGCTATTGAAGCTAATGCATTGCTACTGGTGCGAGAAGATGTACCCGACGACCTGGAGCTTCAGATTAACCAGCGTCATCGTGATTGGAACGATCTCATAAGCCAGACTAGCTTGCAGCTAGACCTGACAGGCGGCTTCGACAGCAATCTAAACGGTGCTCCCGATGAAGAGGTGATTCAACTCACGCTTTCCGGAGAGCCGATATTCTTNACTCTTAACGAGGCGTTCCGATCGGTAGAGGGTCCATTCCTGAATATCAACTTGATGGCCCAACACCGCAGGCTGGCCCCTGACTCTCAGCACAGCTTTCTCGGTCAGGTTAGAGGTAGGATGAGCGAAGACAACGCTTCTGATGTATTTCAAGTAGCAGGACGCTATAGCCAGCTCATAGGCCGTGGAAGNCGTAGCGCGCAATGGGGCGTTGGGCTCAATCATCTTCTGTTCTCTGGTAAGCCGTTATTCACCGGCGCAGATGCGCGATATCGCTTCCAATTAGGGCGGTCTGGCAAATGTAGGCGCTTTGCAAATGGGGCGTTACAGAACCAAATCTGGCATGAGCAGCGGCGATTGGACGGAGTGGAAATTAAGGCCGGAATTGGCGTCGACTGTCCGCTGGCTGGTAAAACAGCACAGCGAATCAATTTGGAAGGCAGCTTCGTTCGCAATATTGAGGCCAACGACAACCGACTCGGCGGCGACAGAAATGGCCTGCAATTCGAGGCTGCGTGGCGAATGGCGTTGTCAGAGGGAATATTGTCTGCGCAGTTTAATTATACTCAGCTTCGAGACGCACGCGGTTTCAGCCCGCTGCTGGAAGGTAACGCCAGAAGATTCGTAGAAAGGAGCTCTGTGTTCTTACAATACCGGAAGGATATTGATTGGCCTGGCGATAGCGCCCAACTTCTTATTCGTCTCTACCACCAGGACCAAAACTCAAATTTGGGTCTGTTCGAAACGGAGGATACCTCTTTCGAGCTCGGCCTTAGATGGCTACTTTGATCGGAATCACCGCGACCTATGGTCGTATTTCGGGAAATACTAAGCGATTAAACTCCCTTAAAAAAATCATTTAGGTAAATTTTTTGATTTTTTCTATATCTATGTTGTTTTAGGGTTCAAGTGTCTGTAATATCCCGCCGATATCTATCCGTGTAAAAAAACGGACGGCTTGCGTTGTGCTAGTGGATAGCTGAGTTAAGGAAGTCGTCCAATCAACGCGTCATGGAAGGATGATAAAGAATTGTTGAGGTTTCCCTGGCTTATGTGACTGCGGTCACAGTGAGCAAGGGGCGCCTCGATTATGCTAGCAATCTGATATTGGGCTACTTTGCTAACGTTCGAGCTTTTCCAGGGAAATTCCTCTAATTGTTTTGAAATGCGAGGAACGGTAGAGGAACAGGACAAGCGGACGTTATAAACGTATCCGAATCAGAACATTATTGAAATCGATCTCAAGGAGCTTTAAATGGCTATAACAGCTGCAACCCGGTCAGACATCATCGAATTGGTTGTCGCCGCATATGACGCTGCACCAGGTACTACGCTACTTACTGAGTTAGTAGCAATCATCGATGGCGGAGGCACGCTTGCTGACGTCGCAGAAAACCTGACTACTCGCACCGAGTGGACTAGCAAGTATCCATCCTTCCAAACTGCGAATGAATTCGCTACAGAGTGGCTCGGCAAGCTTGTACCAGAGGCC
>PBHS01000058.1 GCA_002719575.1 Gammaproteobacteria bacterium
ACTACCGAGCTGCTGCTTATCTTTGCTGCGAGAGCGCAGCATCTGAACACCATTATTAGGCCGAGGCTTGCTGAAGGAAAGTGGGTTTTATGTGATCGCTTTACGGACGCGACTTATGCCTATCAGGGGGCGGGAAGAGGTTGCGACTCACAGCTAATCGGTCAGCTAGAGAGTCTTGTGCAAGGAAGTTTGAGACCCGATTTAACAGTGGTCTTCGACCTCGATCCGCGCATTGGTCTGGCGCGCGCAAGTCAGCGAGGACAATTAGACAGAATTGAGAGTCAGAATTTGGAGTTTTTTCAACGCGTGCGACAAGCTTATCAGAACATTGCTTCCCGGGAGAGTGCCCGATTCTGTGTCATCGACTCGAGCAAAACTCGGGAAAATGTGAGCGTTATCCTACGAGATGCACTACAGGACAAGATAAAAGAATACCTAAATGAGCAATAATAAACACCTCGCATCACGAGTCCCGTTCCCTTGGCAGTCAGCACACTGGCGAAGACTTGACAGGCTTCGTTTAAATAATCAGCTTGCTCATGCCTATTTGATTTCAGGCTCAGCAGGTTTGGGCTTGCTATTTTTCGTTGAGAAGTTCGCCCAACTTCTGCTCTGTGCAAAATCCACGGAAGGCCGTGCATGTGGCGAATGCAAAGAATGTGTTTTGATCGAAAAAGCCTCGCATCCAGACCTGTATCGAGTTCGGCCCCAAGCAGCTTCTCGTGTCGTGAAAGTCGAGCAAATTCGCAAAGCATCAGAATTTCTTGCTATGACTAGTCATTCTGGTGGTCCGAAGATTGTCATCATTGAGCAATCCCATCAGATGAACCTGAATGCTGCAAACGCTATGCTGAAAACCCTTGAGGAGCCGAATCCGGAAAGCTATCTGTTTCTGGTCACGGAATCTTCCTCTGCCATGATGGCGACAGTTAGGTCTCGTTGCCAACGTCTTCAGTTCGATGTCCCGAGGTTTGAGGACTCTTTGGAGTGGCTTAGAAACCAATTGCTAGACAACGAGGACGAAGTTAAATTGCTAGTCGCGGGGGACAATCTGCCTCTAAGAGCGCTTGAGCTTGCTAAAAGTGACGCCTATGAGGTGCAACAAAGTTTTATCGCTGATGTTTGTGACTTGCTCGTTGGCCAAAAATCAATTCGGCACTGCGTTTTGAAGGCTGCGAAGTTGGGTGAGCAAGTTGCGATAGGCTATATGTTGCATGTCACGATACAGGCGGTTAAATCTGCAGTTAAGGGCTCAACAGAAACAAGTATGGAATGCCCGCCGCCTATTACTCATTTGGTTCATGCACTGCGCCGAACTGAGCGCAATCGCAAAGTTCAGGTTGAAGGGCTCCTCAATTTCTATCAATCCGCGTTAGAAGGACGTAAACAGCTGGCAAGTAGTTCGAACCCTAATCCCCAACTAATCATGGAGTCGCTGCTGCAGCAGTGGGCTCAAATGCCACTAGGGCTAACGACTTGACTCTGCCTTCCTAATCTGGAGCGAAAGACGATCAGGCCAAGCTTTTCTTTGAAATACGCGCATCGTTTGAACGATAGTCGGCTAGAACGCGTCCGCTGCAAAACTCTGGTCACTTACCACTGCATTCTGAGCAAATGCACTTCACCGCGTTAATTTTTAGTCCGCGGAAAGTTGCATACAGGAGTGTTCCAAGTTCACGGCTCTCTGTTCTCACAGGGTTAACATGGGCAGCCAAAGGTGTCCACCCGACGAAGTCGCGTGTACGTGAATCAGGCGGCAGTGAGTTTTCGATTAGATTGTGAATGCGCTTCGATTATAGGACGATTGCTGCCGTAAAATTATGAAAAAACCTCCTCAAAGTTAGAGAGAGATCTGCTTGATTAACTGTGTGATGCTACTACCAATGCTCAGGCTAGCTGTGAGCCCGGGTGACTCGATGCCAAACAACTGAACTAGCCCCGGAACCCCTGACTCTTTCGGCCCAGCAATGACAAAATCGCCAGGTTGATCGCCGGGCCCGCTGATTTTAGGACGGACGCCAGCATACGCGGGCGTGAGCTTATCAGCCTCAAGCGCGGGGAAGTAGCGCCTGATTGCCTGCGCAAACGCATTGCGCTTATTGCTCGTAATACGATAGTCAACTGCGTCAATGTATTCTGCATCAGGTCCAAATCTTAGTCGGCCGCTAAGATCCTGAGTGCTGTGAATACCCAAGCCAGCCAGCTTAGGATCAGGCAGCGGATAAATCAGATGCGTGAAGGGGTTAGTGCCCTGATAATCAAAATAATCTCCTTTGCAGAGGAATCTCCTGGGAATACATGAAGCAGGTAAGTTCTCAATCGTCTCTGCAAGTTGCTGCGACCATAGACCAGCGCAATTAATAAACCACTTTGCCTTAAATTTGTAAGTTTTTGGCTTTCTCCCATCATAAATGCGTGTATCTAATTCAAAACCCTGCCCGTATGGGTGCACTGAAGTGATCTTGGTGCGCGGCGCGAACAGCAAGCCTTTTTGCTCACTCAAGCCCAACAGGGAGGTCATGAGTTGGTGAGAGTCGACTATCCCGGTGCTTGGTGAGAAAAGTGCGCTTTTTGCTCTGATCGCTGGCTCAGCGATTCTGATGCGATCCTCAGTCCAGTATTCCAGATCGTGAACCCCGTTTGACTTCGCATTACGCTCTAGCGATGTGAGTGTCGTGTCGGAATCTGACTGGGATATGATCAATTTGCCTATCTGACGATAAGGCACCCTGTAGGTATCGCAAAATTCATATAGCGACGCTTTTCCTTCTACGCATAGCTTTGCCTTGAGGCTTCCTGGGGGATAATAAATGCCTGCATGAATGACTTCACTTAGGCGACTGCTCGTGTGTTGCCCAAAACTCGATTCCTGCTCTATCAGGACAACAGAGGCTTTCGGAAAGCTTTTTAGGAGCTGGTAGGAGAGAGCTAGTCCAATAACGCCAGCGCCTCCGATACAAACGTCGAATCGATCCATAGTCCTAACAATTACTCTAGAGGGCCATAGTTTCAGCAGTGGGGCTCACTGACTACTCAGAAACCATTCAATTCGTAATAGTTGCATAATATCCTGATGTGCGAATCTCTATTAGACTCAAATATAGACTTGTTTGTATAGGGCGGTTCCAAAGTCAGGCTGGTTCTCGAATAAGCACAGCCTAGTACTCAAGGTAATCGACGCAAAAATCTGTTCTGAATGCCGCCTCCGATTGTTTTAGTGCTTCTGTTCTGAAGCAGTATCCTTTTTATTCGCGGCTCAAGAGTAGATTTTCGGTTAAAACTCCATCAGTCTTGCTCCCCTTAAATTTACCGATGATACGGTCGGATCTATACCGAGCACTTTGTTGCCTTCTTCGAGCCGGGAGAGGGGCCGTTTCTGGCCGGCTATGACAGTGCTCTCTCAGTGCCAGAGGATGCTCGTCAGTGCGCCTAACCATAGGGAGAAGCCTTCGCGGAATAGCGTATTTCTGAATCGCTAAGTGTAAACCGTTGAGTTTTCCGAGTTCCAACCTCGCTGTAAAACAGAAAAGGCTGATTCGTGATGTTCAGTTTCTTCAGTTCGAAACATAAAGGATCCTACATCTCGGGCCGTTGGTCAGGCATAATTACTTCAAAGCGGCGAAATCCACGATATTAAAAGGGTACATTCGGTTGGAAACCTATGATTATGATTTGTTTGTCTTAGGTGCAGGTTCCGGTGGGGTCCGCGCAAGTCGAATTGCCTCCAACTTGGGTGGGCGAGTCGCTGTAGCTGAAGAACGTTATTTCGGAGGCACCTGTGTCAACGTGGGCTGTGTTCCGAAGAAGCTATACAGCTATGCCTCTCATTACAAGGATGATTTTGAGGACAGCAGGGGCTTTGGATGGAGTTTTTCAAATGTCCATTTTGACTGGGCCACATTAAAAAAAAATAAAGATAATGAAATCAATAGACTAAGTGCCATTTATAAATCAATTCTCAATAATTCTGGTGTGACGATTTTCGAAACTCGCGCCCGGCTTTTGGGTCCGCATCATGTCAAGATAGGCGATAAAGTGTGCTCCGCTCGTTATATTCTGCTGGCTGTTGGTGGCTGGCCTTACATACCGGCCTTTGAGGGAGCAGAGTATCTGATGACTTCCAACGAGGTTTTCGCGATGGAATCGGCGCCTAAATCAATTGCCATACTTGGAGGTGGCTACATCGCTGTTGAATTCGCCTCATTCTTTTGTCGTTTGGGCGTGGACACCACGCTGATTTACCGAGGCTCTAAGCTTCTTAGAGGCTTTGACGAAGACGTAAGGGATATAATCACTAGGGAGTTAGCACGTTCGACGAACCTTTTTCTGGAAAGTGATATATCTTGCTTAAGCAACAAAAACAACTACTTAGAGGTCGATCTTACATCAGGACTGAAGCTTCAAGTTGAACAAGTGGTCGCTGCGACCGGTCGCAGACCATTGACGCAGGATCTTGGCCTTGAAAATACTGGAGTACAGCTAAATAAATATGGAGCAGTAAAGGTCGACGACCGCTTCTGTACGGCAGAGCCCACTATATTCGCCGTTGGCGACGTTATTGATCGAGTTGCGCTGACGCCTGTCGCCTTGATGGAGGGACAATGGGTGGCGCAATCTCTTTTCGACAAGGAGATGGGATCGGTGAGTTACGAAAACATACCAACCGCTGTTTTTTGCCACCCCAACCTAGCTACTTGTGGTTACAGCGAGGAGCAAGCACGAGCGGCGGGTCTCTCGTTTGACGTTTATGAATCTAGTTTTAGGCAGCTTAAACACACGCTTAGCGGGCGCCAAGAGCAAAGCTACATTAAATTGTTAGTTAATCAGGACGATGATCGCGTTATCGGGGCTCATTTTGTCGCGCCCGACGCCGGTGAATTGATGCAGGGGGTGGCGGTTGCTATGAATTCTGGGGCAACCAAAAGTGTGTTCGATGCCACGCTTGGTATTCATCCTACTTTGGCGGAAGAGTTCGTTACCCTTCGAGAGAAGCGTGGCGCGTGACACTTCTCGTTAGATTGCCTAATTGAACCAAATTAAGGAACAAAGCTACGCTGTTACATAGTTTCCTTACTTCCGGTAATATAGATTACCGGAAGTAAGAGTCAATGATATGCAATGCTACATCCAAGATCCTTAGAAGGTTTAATTCGTATTCAAATGAAGTCCATAGATGTTTTAGTAGCAAATTGCTACTAAGCGCACACAACGGACCAAGTGAAATAAGGCCGAAACTCCGTATCGAGAATACACAAGAGATCTGATCGGAGTCCGGGAATTACACCTGGTAAAGATGTTTGTTTATTAACCGACTAAATTGATGAGTTTGTGTTATCCACAGCTATAAATTTTTCTACTAAAAATAATAAATTCAATATTTTAAGAGGATTTACTCATGTCGGTAGAAAGGAGTCCTGTTGCATTTTTCGATACATTAGAAGAAATGCGTAATCCTTTCAAAGAGCCTGTGACGTCCGTAGATCATTTGATGCCAAACCCGCCTGTTGATGCCCTCCTCGATTATCAGCATGCCAGCGAATTCGTTTATAGTTATCGAGGTAGTCCCGATACATTCAGCACTTATCGGCGCGAAATAGAGCATTTCTTACATTGGTGTTGGCTTGTTGCTCACAAATCGCTTACGCAGGTGGTTCGCGAGGACATCGAGACGTATGTTGAGTTCAGCGAACATCCGCCAGCTGGCTGGATAGGTAAGAAAAACGTACCCAGGCTGCTGAATAAAGATGGGGTAAGGGTAAACAACCCTGATTGGCGTCCTTATGTCTGTCAGCAGGGCGAATACGTAGCTTCTCAGTCAACAATACAGAGTATGTTCAGTGTTTTGAGCAGTTTTTTTAATTTTCTCATTCAAGAAAGTTTCCTCTCAGCCAATCCAGTGTCGCAGATGCGGCAGAAGAGCAAATACATAAAAAAGCGTCAGTCGCATGGTAAAATCCGACGCTTATCGCCCTTACAGTGGGATTATGTGAACGATGCTGCACTTAGTCTGGCCAATAACCAGCCCGCTGTGCATGAGCGCACTTTGTTCATCATGAGTGCCTTGTTCGCTATGTATCTGAGGGTTTCTGAGCTGGTCGAGACTCCCCGCTGGCGCCCAACCATGGGGCATTTCCAGATGGACCAGGAAGGTAATTGGTGGTTTCTGACGGTAGGTAAAGGCAATAAGGAAAGGGAGGTTTCCGTCAGCGATGCTATGCTCGAAGCGCTAAAGCGCTACCGCTTGTCCCGAGGTCTTCCTGCCCTGCCTGCTCCGGGTGATTCCACTCCATTGATTCATAAAACCCGCGGTAAGGGGGGGATTTCTTCGACGCGACAAATTAGAAGTATTGTTCAGCATTGCTTCGATACAGCTGTTGTCAGTATGCGCGCGGATGGCTTTACAGAGGATGCTGAACGCCTATGCGATGCCACTGTCCATTGGTTGCGGCACACCGGTATATCTGAAGACGTGAAGCACAGACCGAGGGAGCACGTCAGAGATGACGCCGGTCATGGTTCGAGCGCAACCACCGATCGGTATGTAGATGTGGAAAGAGCCGAGCGTCACGCCTCCGCTCGTGACAAACTGATTCGCTAGCAAACTTATATCTTATTATGCACGTACCTTCATATACCTCTATCATTGCATCTGGTTTTTTTCTACTATGCCCTCCGGGCGTGGCGTGTGCTTTGACCACTCCGAGCAAATGGCCTCTCTCATGTGGTGGTAAAGAATAATCTGTGTGCGTTTGCTTCTTCACGCACGGCGGTGAGCAGCGTGATAATTTACTTAACACTAAGTGGGGAAATATGCGCAGCAATTTCACACAAGCATTTATAAAAATATCTCTGTTCGGTTTAGCTACGCTGGCTCTGGTCCCGAGTGGCTTCAGCGTTGCGCAAGAAGAATTGTCACAGCTGAACACTGTTCTCGATATCGAGTCGCTTTTTCGGCCAATAGAGCCACAGCCAATACATGGAGAAACCGCAATTGAGCTTCTCGAAAAACTGCAGGGAAAGCACTACGCTTCGATAGAAATCAATGATCGCTTCTCCTCGCAGCTCTTTGACAAATACATGGACAGCTTAGACGGGTCACATCTCTATTTCCTGAGGAGCGATGTGGATGAATTAAGTGCTTTCCGATACACACTCGACGATGCGCTTGAAGCAGGCAATGTGACTCCTGGCTTTGAAATCTATAACAGGTACTACAAGCGTGTGCTTGAGAGGCTGATATACGCTATCAATCGAGTCGAGAACGCAATTCCCGAAATGGACTTCTCCGTAGATGAATACATAACGATCGATCGAGAAGAAGCGCCCTATGCTGCTTCGCTTGCAGAGCTCGACGAGTTCTGGCGAAAACGCATCAAGAACAGCGTCCTGAGTCTGAAATTGACCGGCGATACTGGTGAAGAGATCCAGGAGAAGCTCTCAAAACGCTACCGCAATCAGCTTAGCCAGGTTCTGAAAACCAATGAAAGGGACATTTTCCAAGCATACCTATCAGACGTTGCGAAAGTGGTCGACCCTCATACAGATTATTTCTCGCCCCGAGATTCAGAAAACTTCAACATGCAGTTGTCGCTGTCCCTGCAGGGAATTGGTGCGCAACTCACAACTGATGAGGAATACACCAAAGTCGTCGAACTTATTACAGGTGGGCCAGCTGAGCGAGGAAGTGAGCTGAAGGCCGGGGATCGAATAATCGGCATTGGCCAAGGGACTGACGGTGATATTGAGGATGTTGTCGGGATGAGACTCGATGACGTTGTGTCTCAGATCCGGGGTGAAAAAGGCACCGTCGTTCGCTTGAGTGTCATTCCCGCCGGCGCAGTCAGCGAGTCTAGCGCAACGGTCGTCAGCATAACCCGCGATACAGTTAAACTTGAAGACCAGTCTGCAAAAAGCCAAGTGCTGGAATTCAGTTATAACGAAGAGGATTTCAAGATTGGCGTGGTCAGTCTCCCGACTTTTTATTTTGATTTCGAGGCCGCGGCTCGCGGGGAAGAAGATTTCAAAAGCTCGACACGCGATGTTCGGCGATTACTGGAGGATTTAAAATCTCAGGCTGTAGATGCCGTGATTATGGATTTGAGAAACAACGGCGGCGGCAGCCTCAGTGAGGCAAATCAGCTGGTTGGGCTGTTTATCGATACCGGGCCAACTGTCCAGATACGATACTCTGGGATAAGAAATGGATTCACACGGTCTTTTGGCGACAACGATCCAGAGGTCACATATGCGGGGCCTCTGGCGGTGCTTGTGAATCGCACTAGCGCATCGGCATCAGAGATATTCGCCGGTGCGATTCAAGACTATCAAAGGGGAATTGTCCTCGGTGGCCAAACTTTTGGTAAAGGAACCGTTCAGGAAATTATTCCGATGGACTTTGGTCAAGTAAAAGTGACTCGCTCCAAGTTCTATAGGATATCAGGTGCGAGCACGCAACATCGCGGGGTGATACCCGATATAACTTTTCCAGACTTTTATGACGCGTACGACGACATTGGTGAGAGCAGCCTCGATGGCGCATTGCCGTGGGATACCGTTCGGCCTGTCGAGTATCGACTGTATCATTCGATTTCCGCTATGGTGCCGCAATTGCAGAAGCAACACGAAGAAAGGGTTGATGAGTCTCCCGATTTTAATTATCTCGTCGATCAGATTGATCGGACGCGCCGTTATCGAGAGAGGGATCAGATTTCTCTGAACGAAGCCAAGGTTAAGGCTGAGCGTGAANGAAACCGCCGAGAAGAATTTGATGCTGAGAACATGCGCCGTTTTCTGAAAGGCCTACCAATGAGGGAATGGGAGAGCGTTGACGCTGAAGGTGATGATGCGTTGGCCGCTGAGGTTGATGTCGGTGACATGACGACCGGCGATGAAGGGCGGGCTACAGAAAGTGATGAGATCGAGGAAGAGGATCCATTACTGCTTGAAAGTGGTCGTATTCTTGCTGACTTAATTTTCCTGAATGGCCCACGCCTGAGTGCTATCGATCGACTCCCTAGTAATCAATAACAGCCCTTCCCTGCCAGCTAATGGCAAGAAAATGGCCTCCCGTGAGGAGGCGATTTAGGTGATCTGAATTCAGTGATAATCGAGTCGATGTCGGGTTTGTTGAAGCTCCATTGCGCTTGATCTTGGCAACTAAATGCGATCAAAGACACACTCTCATATTGAGTTTTTGTCGCCATTAAGGTGTGTTGAAACTGATTGTGATTAACTGGAATTAAAATTGCCGCTAAAAGCGTACATTGTGGTACTGCTTGTCTGGAAGTTACTTCAAGCTTACAAAANGATCTCGGGAGTCGTTTCTGTCAATGAGTTCCCGCAAATCCATCGCTTACGGTCGACACTCGTAAAAGACAGGAGATTTCAGAATGAGGCTGGCCGTTAATGGGCGTAACGAGAACTAAATTGACGCCGAAGGTGGTTAGCACATTGCTCCGACGATGCTCTTACCCCGCTCGTCAGTAATTCAAGTCAGCTATCTTCTTTATGTGGGCATATATTAGCGCCAGGGCTGTTCATGGGCAGTGCCAGGCTGATTAAATTACTTTGCNGAAAGATCTTTGAAGTTCCATCCGGAGATCAGAGTTACTTCCAGGCGGCCTTCGGTTACTCCTGGGCCCTGTGATGTCTCAATGTATCTCACATCGCATCAGCCTATTTGGATTAAGCGAAACGGCTGGCGTTTTTTGTAGGTCAGAGAGCGCCATATCCACTCGGCAGGACCGAAGCGAAAATAGGTTAACCACAACGTGCTCGCGATTAGCTGAAAGATCCAGATTCCTGCAACGAAATAGTATATTTCGATCCTCTGTAATGTCCCGGCCAANCCAAGCCCCCAACCCATGAAACAAAAATTACATATCAATGAGTGCGANAGGTAATTTGTGAGAGCCATCCGCCCAACATTCGCCAATAGTCGCTGTATTCGCTCAAAAGAGCCGAGCTTGCATACCAGCATGACAAGACCAATATACCCAACCGCGAGCGAAAGGCGTCCTAGGTCATAAGTAGGACGATTCATTGCGGCCCACTCGAAATTGAATCCCGAACTTACAAATGTAAGCGTCTCCCAAGTATTTAAAGGTAGTCCAATGCTCAATCCAACTATTGCCATCGCCCCATAAGTGCGCGTGCTTCTCGAGCCATCCAAAGTCCCCCATTTATAGAGAGCCATACCTAACAGCATCATAGCCAAAGCATCCCAGAAAGCGTTTCCGATGAAACCGACAGACTGTAGCATTAAATTAATCGGGGCTATTCCGAGGAAATTGTCCTTGTAGCCAGACCTCATAAGCCTGAGATGTTGTTGTGCAGTTTCAACGCCGACATATTGCTGATCAAGAAANCTTTGCCAATCTAACAGAACTTGATTTTGTTCAGGGGTAAGCGTAGTGCCCGCTGACAAAGATTCGATGGCCCTCGCTGCCCCACCAAGGTCAGCCGATTGCATGTGGTTTGAAGTATGGAACAAACAAAGGAGCAGAAGAATACCTCCGCTCATTCCAGCCAACTTCTTCGCTGAAAGCCCGCGAAGCCAATACAGAGAAAGGCCAGTCATGCCATAGNCGTATAGAATGTCCCCCAGCCACAGTAAGACATAGGAATTGAGAAAGCCGAAGGCGACAAGTAAAAGGTATCGCCGATAAAACAAACCTTTGATTATTCTTGCTTCAATGTTTGGCTTGTTGATGAAGATCAGCAGACCTGCACCGAATAGCATCGAGAATATTGTACGCATGCTGCCCTCAATAAAAATGTCCATCAAAATGAACACCGCAAGATTAATTCCGGTATCAGCATTGTCAATGTGAGGCAAATAGTACGCGGCAAAGGGATTAGCGAAAGCTATGATGTTCATTAGCAAAATCCCAAGTAAGGCAACACCCCGAAGTGTATCGATTGACTGGATCCGAGTTTTGGGTGAGGTTGGAGTCATTTTTTTTGCTCNACTAACTTTTCCAAATAGAGACCGGGACACGCAGGCGCAGCTCCCTCTTACAATCAAAACGTTTAAGACCGCTTGGATTTCCGCTCCGCCTCAAATATCGGAATTCAATAGTGACATGTCCCAAGTGGATGGAAAACTGAGTGCGTTCAATACCCCAACCAGCTAGAGGTGAATGATCACTAATTTCAAGGTTGAATAGGAGGCGCGTGATTCTTTCTTGATTAAATCTAGCCTTTGGATGGACATCAGTAAGACCCCGATTGCAAATTGCAGAATGAGAAACAATCATTAGAGCACCTCTAGTCAGCGACAACAGAAAAATTAATCCTTTGACATCCATCATTTTAGCCAAGCCTGAGAGCGCGAACTGAAATTTGCAGGATAAAACATCGATTCCAATCGCTCAGATTAGGTTGGGTAAGATCTAAAGGAATGGTCGCGCGATAGTGGAACTGGGCCAGCCAAAATCCTTGCTGAGGACAGGAAGTTAGTGAGGAACGCGGACTGATAATTTGGTTTGAAGCTCAGCACTGCGATTAGAGTTTGAACAAATTGACGCGAGTTCGCCCAATGTTCCTCGGTGGCCTCACGNTTTCTGGCGGAGGGAGAGAGATTCGAACTCTCGGAGGGCTTTCACCCTCGCTGGTTTTCAAGACCAGTGCATTCAACCGCTCTGCCATCCCTCCGCGCCGNCACAATACTACACTACGATTAATTTCAGGGAAATGCTGATCGTCGATTGGTTCTTGATGCCCACTTCGCATCAGAGTCATGGAAAGCCGTTGATTTCGTGGATCTTGGCGTTATGATTAGGTTCATTGTCGAAATTAAACTGCGCCTATCGCAGGCTTGGAGCTTGAATTAGCGGAAATTTGCCCTATGTTCTAATATGACTCATCGGTTTTGCTGGCAAGGGAGGCGTGAGCGGCCTATTATTGTGAGNTTCTGGCATCCTCGGTGCGCGGCGAGACAGATACAGGACGACGTGAGACGATCGTTAAATACGTAAATCCTTAATGATGGAGAAAATGATGAACGAAGTCGACTTGACTATTGCTCAGGGCCAACAATCAGCTCTGCCCGTCAATAAAGTTCTCAAGAACACTTATTTATTGCTTTCGATGACGCTGGCTTTCAGCGCATTCACTGCGACATTGAGCGTTAATGCCCCGGTTCTCAGCCCGTGGGTCTTTCTGATAGGTGCGTATGGCTTTCTGTTCGCTACGCACGCGCTTTCCCGNAGTCCCTGGGGCTTGCTGACTACTTTTGGATTTACCGGGTTTATTGGATACGGAATTGGCCCTCTTATTGGATATTTAATGTCGAGCCAAGGTGGGAGCGAGATAGTGACGACAGCTCTGGGCGGAACAGCGTTCATCTTTTTTAGTTTGAGCGGTTGGGTTCTGGCTTCCAGAAAGGACTTTTCATTCCTTCGCGGCTTTATTGCAG
The DNA here is from genome assembly GCA_002719575.1 of Gammaproteobacteria bacterium. Taxonomy (GTDB): domain Bacteria; phylum Pseudomonadota; class Gammaproteobacteria; order Pseudomonadales; family Pseudohongiellaceae; genus UBA9145. Next base: position 12,419 of record PBHS01000058.1, read on the forward strand.
CAGGCTGTTTGGTTCTGCTTGCTGCGATAATTATTGGGCTATTCTGGCAAATGCCGGCATTGCAACTGGCTATGTCCGTAGGCTTTATGTTTTTTTCCAGTGCGGTAATCCTTTACCAAACTAGTGAAATCATTCACGGTGGCGAGCGAAACTACATCCTCGCGACCATTACCTTATATGTCTCTCTATACAATATATTTATGAGCCTGCTGCATCTTCTGATGGCATTTTCCGGGGATGATTAATAGCATTCGCCTGTCTACTCCGGTTGCGAAGCCCCAGTTTGTCTGGGGCTTTTTCTTTCTTCCTGTGTCATAGCGCGCCTAATAGTCTTCGAAGTAAGTCGCGGTGAAGTTCTCTATAATCGTTTCTGCACCTCCTGCCTCGTGTCAAGCAGCCTTTACCGCGTATCATTTCGCGAGAGCGGCGATCTCACAAGAGCACGAAATTTATCGTGTATTTTTCTATGGGGATGGTGTTCTGAATGCAAATTCCTTGAGCATTTCTCCGCAAGATGAAACTAATCTCTCACAAGCGTGGGACAGCTTTTTGAAGAATAATGAAATCGATTCGGTGGCTTGCGTGTCTTCTGCGTTGGTTCGCGGCATCTTAAGCCCTGAAGAATCGGCAAGACATAAAATGGCTGAAGTGTCATTGTATGCTAGTACGCAAATCGCCGGACTTGGGCAGTTTGTTGATGCCCTATTACAATCAGACCGTCTTATTTTTTTCGGGTAGCAGGCTTCAAGCAAGTGCAGCGCAAGATTTTAACTTTTGTTTCGCGATATGCACCCTACGGGAGCAATAAGGCAAAACTTACGATNGACGCCGCGCTCGCGGCTGCGGTTTTTGAACAAGAGATAAATTTTCTCTTTATGGACGATGGGGTATTTCAACTGCTTCAAAATCAGAATGCTGAATTGATCACTTTAAAATCAATTGGAAACGTGTTGGAAACTTTTGAGCTCTACGGGATTGAACAAGTACTTGTAGATGGAAGTAGTCTCGAAAAACGATGTCTCACGCCAACGAGTCTCGCGATTCCTGTTAAGATACTAAAAGCTGAGGAGCTTCAAAAGCTTATAGCCAAGTCAGACGTTGTGATAAATTTATGAGTGCACTTCACACCATAAGCCGAAGTCCAAGCAGTGGTCTCTTAGACTCCTGCCTCAGGTTGGTCTGCCCAGGAGACGGGATCCTGTTTATTCAGGATGGTGTCTACTATGGATGTCCTCCTAATCACCTTGACAGTATTTCCAGAGATAATACGCTCTTTGCGTTGCGAGAGGATTTAATTGCACGAGGGATGCTTGGTAAATTATTCAAACGAGTAAGGCCAATAGGATATGATCGATTCGTAGAGTTAACGGTTGAATTTGAAAAAATAATCAGCTGGTCCTAGCCGTCAAATCCCCCTTTCCCTTCTGCAGAGTTCTTTAACCAAATGGAAATGACAAAGTTTACCTCCAAATCATTAGACGATTTGCTGGATGATGAGGGCTATCTTCTAGAGCTGAAATTCTGGGATGAGTCGGCAGCGGTCGAGTTGGCTTCNAGAGAGAGCATCCGACTGACCGATGGGCATTGGGAGATCATAAGACTTCTGAGAAAATTTTATCGGCGCTACNAAATGGCACCTGCATCTAAAGCGTTGATAAACTACGTCAAGAAAGAACTCGGCGCAGATAAGGGTCGAAGTGCCTATGTAATGCGTTTATTCGGAGGAAGCGCGGCTAAGACTGCGGCAAAGATTGCAGGCCTTCCTAAGCCGGATAATTGCATTTAAGTGCCTTGCGGCGCTGCTTATGCGAGACACAGTAGCGTGAGTCTTCTCCAGAACTGACTACGGTCTAACCGATTTCTTCAAGACCATTCATGTAAGGCCTAAGGCAATCGGGAACGCGAATATTTCCCCGCTCGTCCTGATGATTTTCTAGGACAGCGACAAGCGTCCTGCCGACAGCAAGACCCGAACCATTTATAGTATGGACAAGCTCGGGTTTGCCCGAGGCCGGGTTTCGCCATCTTGCTTGCATCCGCCTGGCCTGAAAATCGTTGAACAGACTACACGAAGATATTTCTCGATAAGCATGCTGCGAGGGCAACCAAACCTCCAGATCATAGGTCTTGACCGCTGAAAATCCGAGGTCTCCTCCGCATAGCAGAACCTTTCGATACGGTAGGTCGAGCTTTTGTAAAATCTTTTCTGCATGCTGGGTCAACTCTTCTAGCGCGTCGGCTGAAGTTGTCGGCTCCACAATTTGCACAAGTTCTACCTTTTCGAACTGGTGTTGCCTGATCATCCCGCGTGTGTCTTTACCATAACTGCCAGCTTCACTTCGGAAACAAGGCGTGTGACTGGCGAATCGCAGAGGGAGATATTCTGGCTCTATGATTTCGTTGCGAACCAAATTGGTGACAGGGACTTCTGCGGTTGGAATCAGATAGTAAGCGCGGTCTTTATCCTGAATTTGGAACTGGTCCTCCTCAAATTTTGGTAACTGTCCTGTGCCATAAAGAGAGTCTTGATTCACTATGTAAGGCACGTTAACTTCGGTGTAGCCATGCTCATCCGTATGGGTATCCAGCATAAATTGCGCGAGGGCACGATGCAGTCGAGCAATTTGGCCGCGCATGACTACAAACCGGGATCCGGTTAACTTGACTGCGCTGGCGAAATCCAAACCCTGTCGCAAGCTTTCACCGAGTGCGACGTGGTCTTTAACCTCCCAGATGAAATCTCTTGGCCGCCCCCAAGTGCTGATCTGCAGATTATCGGACTCGTCCATGCCATCAGGAACCTCTGTAGCAGGTACATTCGGAACACCCAGCGAATATGTCTTTAATTTTTCCTGAATTTCGAATAGCTCTTCCTTTTTGTGCTCCAGCTGCCGCTTCATCCCTTCAACTGCCGTCAGGATCTCTGAGACATCCCTGCCCGCTGCTTTCGCCTTGCCTATTTCTTTTGATCTGGTGTTGCGTTCATTTTGTAGGGCTTCTGTATCATGCTGCAAACGCTTGCGTGCGTTTTCAAGATCTTTTAAAAGCTCAACATCAAGTTCGAACTTTTTCTTTTTGAGAAGAGTCGCGATTGTCTCAGGTTCAGAACGTAACCATTTGGGATCAAGCATGAGATTTTGCCAGTTCGTATTTGTTAAACAGCTTCAAAGAATCATTCTCACCAGGAAGATCCCAAAATAAGCAGACCCTAGACAAAGTGTGACGCTACCGAGGACGTTACAAAGCGCTGTATTGTAGTGGCCTTGTTCAATCAACAAAAGGGTCTCGAGTGAAAATGTTGAAAACGTTGTCAACGCGCCAAGAAATCCGGTGATTAGGAATTGTCGATATGTCTCCGGAAGATCAGGGCGGGCATTTAGGTAGACGTATAGCGCTCCGATTAACAAACTGCCAAGAACATTAACGGACAGAGTGCCCAAGGGTAGTAGCGACTGACCCGCCTGATTCAAGACTACATTCATCCACTGTCTCGTCATCGCGCCCAACGCTCCACCGAGTGCGAGTGCTAAATAAGTAAGCAAGATCTACTCCGGAATCGCACGGTTATCGATGACATCGATGCCTTGAGGAATTTGAAAGCGGAACAATTCTGGGGCTAATTGGTGGTTGACTCGTGTCTTATTAAATTGCCAAAGGGTTTTTTGGCCGTTCTTGTTGTCTATGTAAATTGTTAACAAAGAACCTTCATTGAAACTGATGTCAATCTGTCGGTAAAGCGAGCCTTCATCAAGCGGCAACAATTTAAAAACAGTTATTTCTGCGCTGTCGCTCTCGTCTCTGATTACCTCATATTCTGCAGAAAGTCTTTCGGTGCGCCCACTCAATAAGTCTGCAGCCAACTCTGATTTGTTACTGCTCCAATCTTCAATAACTACCTGCTCCAAGTCCGGCTGATAGTTCCAAAGAAGAGTGCCATCTGTCACCACTAATTCGTAGAAAGGGTCTAGAGTCTCCCAAAAAAAGCCATCTGGTCTTAGCAAGTGCATTTGGATACTGCTCTCTTCAAGCACAGCGCCATCAGACTCCACAATTAACTGCTGCACTTCGGCGCTCATTGAATTCACTTGCAGCAAAAGATCGCTAAGCTGCATTTGTGGTGATTCCTGGGTTAAGGCTGACGAGATGACAGAAAGCGGTAAGGAAACCGCGAGAATGGTCCTGTTACGCAGCATGATTAAATTCTCGAACAACCGTCAATGAATATCACTATTCGCGGGGAGGTGATGCAATGACCTCGCGCGAGCCATTGTGCCCCATTTCAGATACAACCCCCTCCGCCTCCATCGATTCTATCATGCGCGCCGCCCTATTGTAGCCGATACGCAGCTTGCGTTGGACTGCTGAAATTGAAGCCTTGCGAGACTCGGTGACAAATTTTACAGCTTCACCATAGAGTGGGTCATCTTCCTCACCTTCCCCAGAGTCAACAGATGCGGACAAAAAGTCGTGCTCCTCTGAGCTTTGCGTAACTGCATCGATGTAAGCTGGTTCCCCGCGTCGTTTCCAGTCTGCGACTACCCGATGTACCTCTTCGTCACTTACAAAAGCTCCGTGCACTCGCGTTGGCACACCTCCACCGGGCGGAAGAAATAGCATATCACCATGTCCAAGGAGCTGTTCAGCACCACCCTCACCGAGGATGGTTCGAGAATCGACCTTGGACTGCACCATAAATGATAGCCGTGTGGGGACATTCGCTTTAATCAGTCCTGTCAGCACATCCACCGATGGCCGCTGAGTGGCAAGAATCAGGTGAATGCCTGCAGCCCTTGCCTTTTGCGCGATTCGTGCAACAAGCTGTTCAACCCTTTTACCGACGACCATCATCATGTCTGCAAGTTCATCGACAATGACCACGACGTTGGGTAGCGGCTCAAGCTCAGGAGCCAGTTGCTCCTCTGCTAGCAGCATCGGATCGAATTGCCAGGCTGGGTCAGAAATAGGCCTCCCTGCCTTTTTCGCGTTACTCACTTTGGTATTGAAACCTGCCAGATTCCTCACACCGAGTGCCGACATCAGTTTGTAACGTCTCTCCATTTCGCCTACGCACCAACGCAAACCGTTCGCGGCATCTTTCAT
>PBHS01000059.1 GCA_002719575.1 Gammaproteobacteria bacterium
GCTCCAGTCCAGACCAACAGCGTGACAGCCCGAGTCAGCAATTGCTTCAAGCCACTGCCCTCCATTTTTCGTAAAAAGAATGATTGGAACAGAACCAGATTTTGTCTCCGACTTAAGTCCCTCGATGATGTGCCGCATATAAAGCAGAGAAAATTCTAGGTAGGCTGAAGGCGTCAGTATTCCGCCCCAAGTGTCAAAGACCTGCACGGCCTGCGCGCCAGCCTCAATCTGAGCTTTGAGATGTTGGATCACCGCATCTGTGAGTCGCTTGAGCAGCAGATGCATCGCTTCGGGGTGATTGTAGAGGAATTGTTTGGCGACCCGAAAATCCTTGCTGCCTCCGCCCTCAATCATGTAGGTGGCGAGAGTCCATGGGCTGCCGGAAAAGCCGATCAGCGGCACTTCACCGCCCAGCTCCCCCCTAATGCGAGTAATCGCCTCGTAAACATAGGAAAGCTCGTTGGGCACGCAAACTTCGGGCAGAGACTCTACATCTGCTGGCGTGCGGATCACCTTACGAAATTTCGGCCCCTCACCTTCTTCAAAATACAGCCCCTGCCCAAAGGCATCAGGGACTGTCAGAATATCGGAGAAAAGTATCGCTGCGTCAAAGTCAAAGCGACGCAGCGGCTGCATCGTTACTTCACAGGCTAAGTCCGGATTTTTGCACAGATCAAGAAAGCTACCCGCCTGCTTTCGGGTGGCGCGATACTCAGGCAAATATCTGCCGGCTTGACGCATGATCCATACTGGAGTGCGGTCAACCGGCTTCCTCAGCAGAGCACGCAAAAAGCGATCATTCATGGGAAATTTGAGAGCATAAGTATTTTCGAATTTTGAGATGATACACGAGCAGCCCGCATACACCAACGCGCATAAACGGCTCCAGACTTGGCTATCGAAGCGCCTTGATCCCGGACTTTGTTGGACTGGCAGCGCGAGTCCAAGGCTGCAAAAATTTTATTGATGGCAACAAACACGCCATAATCACGAAGCCCGGTCCGCGACTGCTAAACGAACCGATAGCCACCACCAAACACGATTATGCCCGACACAAAAACTTTTGATAGTTATCGATGCAGTGCTGCCACGTCTGCTGCATGCGAGATATCTACACAAAATCACTCGACTACCGGCGCCAGAGAAACGTCCCGCTAAGATTGATAACCGCTTGAATGAATAATTTTTACGACCTAAGTCTGTGAATTGTATCTGTTCGTCATAATGGTGTTTTAAGCACCTAACGGCAAAGCTCATCACCAGCTGTAAGCGTTTCTTTGAGCAAATTCGGTGGCACATCGCCTCTAATCACAGCGGTCCCAAGTGATTTAAGAAGAATAAACCGCACGTTCCCCTGCTCCGCTTTTTTGTCCGAGGACATCAAATTCAAATAGTCTTCGGCACGGATTTGCGCGGGGGGAATGACTGGCATGGAGAAGTCATTCTCCAGAATCGCGCGCACTTTCGCGGCTTGTTCTGCACTCAACAAATCCAATCTTCGAGATAAATCAGCAGCCATCACCATACCCATAGCAACCGTCTCACCGTGTAACAAGGTTCCGTAGCCGCTCGCAGTCTCAATGGCATGACCAAAGGTATGTCCGAGATTAAGCAGCGCCCGAAGTCCAACCTCTCGCTCATCTGCGGCCACTATGTCTGCTTTAGCCTGACAGCAAACCCTAATCGTTTCGGTCAGCTTTGCGGCATCGAGAGCCATGATGTCCGCCGCATTGCTTGTCAACCACCTGAGGAAGTCTGGTTGGTTAACAAGTCCGTATTTAATGACCTCTGCCAGACCAGCTTTCACCTCTCTCACCGGCAGTGTCTCAAGTACCTGAGTATCGATCACGACACACTTAGGCTGATAAAATGCCCCGATCATGTTTTTGCCCAGCGGGTGATTAACCCCAGTCTTGCCACCCACCGACGAGTCAACCTGAGCGAGCAACGTAGTCGGAATCTGCAAGAAATTGATGCCGCGCTGATAGGTCGCCGCAGCGAAACCTGCAATGTCTCCGACAACGCCGCCGCCAAGTGCGACCAGTGTTGTTTGCCGATCTGCTCTGGCAGCCAGCAGCCAGTCATAAATTTGAGATATGGTGCTGAGGGTTTTATGGGCTTCACCGTCCGGCAGGATTATTTCCCCACCATAGCTATCGCCTAGCATCTCCTTTACCGAGTTCAGATACAGGGGAGCGACAGTATCATTGCTTATAATTACTGCCCTCCCTTGCCCAAGATAAGGACGAAGTCGGTTAGCGTCTCTCAGCAGACCAGGCCCAATGAAGATCGGGTAGCTACGCTCACTCAATTCAACGCTTAAGGTTTCCAAAATTTCTAGAGCCTCGCACTCGTCTTTGTCAAAATTCACGCCATCAGTCTCAGAGGCAGTCACTAACTCAGGGGCTTGAAGAGTGCTGATGGGTTTTTATCTGCTTAATTATCTCATTGCTCACACTTTTTGGGTTACGCCGATTGGTGTCTATCACCACATCGGCAACCTCGAAATAGAGAGGCTCACGCACCACAATTAAATCTTTGATTGTCTGCTCAGGGTTTCCCGTCTGCAGCAGAGGGCGGTGTCTATCTCTCGCGGTCCGTTCAATTTGCTGCTGTAAGCTAGCGCGCAAATAAACCACGAGCCCGCGTTTCTTAAGCCGTTTGCGATTTTTCTCATCCAAGATTGCACCTCCACCCGTGGCCAAAACGATATTCTTTCGCCTGGAGAGCTGGTTGATCATTTTTACTTCCCTGTGTCTAAAACCACGCTCGCCCTCCACGTCGAAAATCCAGGGAATATCAGCGCCAGTCGCCGCCTCAATCTCTTGATCCGAATCAAAGAATTCCAGATTCATCCGTGCAGCCAGAGTGCGCCCAATGGTTGTTTTACCGACACCCATCGGGCCGACCAAAAATAAGTTACCAGAGTAATCCATAATTTAGCCTAGCGCACCGCCTCTTCGGGCAGCCTCTCCAAGTGGGGTCTTGCATGCGAGTTTCCTGCAGAAAGCTCGGTGGTAACCGACCCGTGCCTGAGTCAGCATATTGCTACAGAGGTGACATTTTCACCAACCGTCTCCAGGTCTTTGAGACTATTTTCTAAAACCGAGTTGGCGGGCAAAGGCCCCATGATTTAACTCGCCAGCTGGCAAGTTACCAGAACTGAGGAAAACTGCCGGATTTTCAGCGCGGAAAAGCTGTTATCCAAACCAAGCTACGTACTCGACTAATTTCCAAAATTCGGCAAGAACAGCATGTTTTTCAAATGTCCCCGCAGGGTAACTATTCAGTTACTTTGAGGCTTTTGGTACCAGAGCACACTGGAGACATTATGACTAATGCTGTTGAATTGTAAACGGCTTAGTCAAAAAACTTCGAACTGAAACCGCTTCAAAATTCTCAAAATTAACTTTTATAACAGCAACTTATCACGCATTTCGGCAAAGCAATCGGGTCTCAAATGACGCTGTCGGCAGCAGATTAATTTGCTCGAGTTTTCAAAGCTTCGTAAAGAATCGGGTGGTGGCTTACCAATCGGCTTTTTAAGTTGATTACTAGAATAGCGACGCTACCGAGGTTGCTTACACCACAACTACCGGTATAGCAGCACCCGGACCGAACCGAATTTAACGGAATATTCGTGCCGTCAGTGTATAATTGCGAAGCGATTCTAGGATTCTATTCGACGTGTTTTCGCTGTTTTCCTTGTTTTGAGGTGTTGGCCCCGTGCTCGCTAAGTACAAACTCGTCCTGTCATGGCTTTTCTTGCTGACATCTGCAGCCCTTAGCGGCGGAACGATGATAGCTATGTCCGCCTATTTATATTTGGCTCCTTTATTGCCGGAAGCGGAAACGTATCGCTATGTACAACTCGAGACCCCACTCAGAATTTACACATCCGACGGTCGCTTGATAGATGAAATAGGAAATCGACGCAATCCCGTCGACTTCGAGGATATTCCGCAACGCCTGATTGATGCGCTGATAGCGACTGAAGACGTGCGTTTTTACTCTCACCCCGGTGTGGACCCGCAGAGTCTGATGCGCGGCTTCTACGGATTTATTACCGGCCAAGGTCTCGGGGGCGGCAGCACCATAACGATGCAAGTGGCCAATAACCTTTCGTTTGATAGCGACAATGTATACTTACGCAAATTCAAGGAAATTCCTTTCGCGCTCCAGATTCAGCGGGAGCTGACTAAGGAAGAAATACTGACTCTCTACCTGAATACGATTTACTTCGGTGCCGGCGCGGATGGAATCGGAGCCGCTGCATTTGTCTACTACGGCAAGGAAGTAAGTGAACTGACTCTGGCAGAGGCTGCGATGATGGTGTCCTTGTTGCCATGCCCATCTAGCTGCAATCCCCTTGCCAATCCAGAGCGCGCAGTCAGCCGGCGGAGGACGCGTCTCGAAAACATGCTCAAAGAAGAAATGATCACACGGGCTCAGTTCGAGGAGGCCAACTCAGCCCCTGTTACCGCCGACAGGCGAAATCGTAACATCGAGGTTCCGGCGCCCTACGTAGCGGAGATGGTCAGGCAGACTCTTTTTGAACAATTCCAAGAAGAAACCTACACCCGAGGCTTCGAAGTCATCACCAGCATCGACGGAGATAAACAGCTCGCAGCAAATATCGCTCTGGTTGACGGTCTTGAAAATTACTATGACAAACCACACGGCTATCGAGGACCTAGTGCCAACTATCCCGCTGCGATCGACCCAAAGCCTCAATGGCGAGAAAATCTCGCGCAGGTGCAGAGTTACGGAAATCAACAACCGGCAATCGTGACCAGCGTACAAGAAAGATCATTCTCGGCGCTGTTAAAGGATGGTAGGGAAATTGATGTGCCCTGGGCAGGCATTCGCTGGGCCTACGCTTTTCGAAGCAGAAACGAAGCATGGCCGCCGCCACAAGTCGCCGCTGATGCTGTACAGATCGGCGACCTTGTGAGGTTGAAGCGGGGAACCGACCAATGGGAATTAGGTCAGGTGCCAGACATACAAGGCGCGTTGGTGTCGGTATCGCCCGCCAACGGTCAGATTCTGGCTCTGGTAGGCGGGTATGATTTCCGGCTGAATCAGGTGAACCGGGTACTCAGTCCGAGACCACCGGGCTCAAACTTTAAACCTTTTGTCTACGGGGCAGCGCTGGAAGCGGGGTTTTCCGCCTCCTCAACTATCAATGACGCGCCCTTCTCCCGCGGCGAATACCGGCCCAATAACTATGAAAATAATTTTCTGGGCACAATCACTTTGCGCCATGCCTTAAAAGAGTCCCGCAACATTCCCACCGTCCGACTGTTTGATGAACTAGGCTCCGACAAAGTTCTGAGCTTCGCGAACCGGTTGGGCATCCGAACCCAGGATTTTCCTCGAAATGACTTAACCGTTGCTCTTGGCAGCGCCGATGTCCAGCCACTCGAGATGGTTACTGCTTATGCAACTCTGGCAAACGGAGGGTTCAGGGTTGACCCATGGTTTATTGACGAGATCAGCACAGAAGCAGACGGCGTGCTCTATCGGGCGTCGCCCGCTGGAGTCTGCCTAAAATGCGAGGATCAAATTTCCGAAGCTGAGCAGTCTGTTGTTGCTGCGCCAAGAGTATTAGATTCCCGGGTCGCATTTATTATGAACTCCTTGCTGCGCTCAGTGGTTGAGGAAGGAAGTGGCAACCGAGTGCAAAGGGAGTTGCAACGGAGCGATCTGATGGGAAAAACCGGCACAACCAATGGGCCACAGGAACTCTGGTTTTCAGGTTTCAACCGAGACATCGCCACAACAGTGTTCGTGGGTTTCGATCAACCTCAGCCGCTTGGCGAGCGAGAGCAGGGTGCGACAGTTGCCGTACCGATCTGGATCGATTTTATGCGCGACGCTCTTGAGGGAACGCCTGAAGTCACCATGAACCGCCCTTACGGCATCGTTGACCGGCTGGTGGACAAGCGCTCTGGGGCGCCAGCAACACCGGGTACGGCAAACTCAATGTTTGAATATTTTCGGGAAGAGCTGGCGCCTCAACCGGCAGTAGAAGGTCTGCCGGGCGCAGACATCGAAGGAGAGGAAAGCGAGGAGCTCTCGACCGAAATCATCTTTTGAGGCGGCTCAGTTGCAGCGCAATCACTTGAGCATGGCGGTTCCCTGAGCTCTTAACAAACAGGCCAACGCGACCGAAACTGTCAGGGATTTCCTGTTTATCGACTTAAGAGGCAGCTCCTCGAGCAGACATCGATAAGGATGTGTCTGCCGAAAATTGGCTGAGTTTCGATCATACCGCCTCTGTTTGCTTTAATTTAGCCAGAATTCGGGAGACTATCTGCTTTTATTATTTTTGCCTTTTGGTTTCTTGTGCAGTAACGCTGAGCTCGTACTCCAACGCTTCAACAAGACTTCCCTGGCCATTACGGGTTCCGTGGAAGACAAATCATTACGAAGAGGACGAAAGAGGCAAGCCGTGGAAAGGCCCAGCGCCTAACTGACATCCATTATTCGGAAGACTTCAAAGCGTCGTGGTTCTTCACCACTTGCTGCATGATCCGTTGAAATAATTCCTCAACAAGGTCAGGGTTCAGATTCCTCTGCTCACTGAGATCCGCCAGACGGGCTAATTTCTCAGCCTCCCGAGTTGCATCAAATGAAGTCAAATTCTGCTCAGCCTTGAGCACGCCCACCTCGTAGGTCAGCGCAAATCGCTCGGCAAGCAAGTCGAGCAGGCGCTCGTCGATCTCGTCGATCTTCTCTCTCACAGCCAGTAGTTCGACTGGCACTTCTCCATCGCTCATGTAATCCGGGCTTCTTGTGTTTAGCGTGTCCTGTCACGGCGCGTTCGTGGTCCGATCCCATAAAAAGAGAAATAGCGCCTTGCCCTTAATGTGAATCGCTTTGTAAGTCCAAATCCAGACCCCAACTTCAGTATAGACTAATGACCTGGCTCGTAGATAGCAGGCACACCAGCGATCTTTTCTTGATCAAGTGCCTCCCGCCCGATGTGCTTCATAGTATTTCAACAACTCTTATCTGTTTTAGCCTGCCCGCCTTGTGTATGCTCCTAAGCTTTCAGTCCGTGGCTTGCTTTTAGCGAAACCTTATCCCAAACATCAGAGGTACGTCATCGCTAGTTCACCAAAATTTCTTAAGATCGCAGTGCCTACACCTTTGCGTCGCAGCTTTGACTATCTGCCGGTGATCGGTGTGCAAGAGCCTGCTGCTGGTTCGCGGATAAGAGTACCATTCGGTCGCCGCCAAGTAATCGGTATTCTGATTGAGATTACAGAAATCAGCACATTACCGAAGGAGCAACTCAAACCAGCGCTCGAATGCCTGGACACCGAACCGCTTTTTTCAGCGGAACTATTCAGCGCTCTGCTGTGGGCGAGCGACTACTATCAACATCCGATAGGCGATACTTTTGCTACAGCACTACCCAAATTGATCCGAACCGGCAGCCCGATCAATCAACCGGCAGTAATCCAGTATCAAGCGGTCCATGTTGGACAAACTCACGATTCACGGCTAAAACACGCGCCGCGTCAGCGAAAGCTCGTCAAATATCTGACGCAGAACGGGCCTCTTTCTGCGGCGCAAATTCGTCAAGCCGGATTCAACAGAGTCCTTCTCAAGCAGCTAGAGGGAAAAGGCCTGGTAACTGCCCGCACCGGAGAACATCCAAACAAGAACCTTCATCTCGGACCGGTTATCGCCGCTCCCCCGGTTAAGCCTAATCCTGACCAAATCAGGGCACTAGCAGCGATCGATCCTGAATTGGGTTTTCAATGCTCTTTGCTCAATGGCGTCACGGGCTCAGGCAAAACAGAAGTGTACATGCAGGCCATGGCCAAGGTGTTACGCGAGGGTAAGCAATGCTTGATGCTGGTTCCGGAGATTGGACTGACACCCCAAAACCTCCGTCGCTTTAAACAGCGCTTCAACTGTCAGGTTGTCGCTATGCATTCTGCGATGACCGACCGAGAGCGACTGCTAGCCTGGCGAGCAACTCGCACTGGCTCTGCGTCGATAATAATTGGGACTCGCTCCGCAATTTTCCTGCCACTGGCAAGGCCGGGTATCATCATCGTAGATGAAGAACACGACTCTTCTTTCAAGCAGCAGGAAGGGCTTCGCTATTCGGCCAGGGATTTCGCAATCAAGCGAGCGCAACTTGAGAATGTTCCGATTGTCCTCGGCAGCGCGACACCAAGCCTTGAAAGCCTGAATAATGCGCTCGCTGGCAAGTTTCAGCATCTGAAGCTAAGTCGCAGGGCCGGCCACGCCTACGAGCCAAAGATGAGTCTTGTCGACATGTCTTCCGATTCCGTCCATGAAGGGATCTCGCATACTCTGTCAATCAAAATGGAAAAGCATCTGCGACAAGGGAATCAGGTGCTGCTGTTTATCAACCGCAGAGGATATGCGCCGGTTCTGCAGTGCGATCAGTGTGGATGGCACTGCGAGTGCCAGCACTGTAACGCGCGCATGACGGTGCATGCCAGCCCCCCTTCTCTGCGGTGCCATCACTGTGAAGCAAAGGCAAAAATTCCTCCTCACTGTCCGGNTTGCCGGTCTAAAAAAATCAAAACAATGGGGGCCGGCACCCAAAAACTGGAAGACTCTCTCAAACGGCGGTACAAGCCTATGGCTGTCCTGAGAATTGATCGCGATTCCACAAGAGGTCGTGAGGCCTTCACACAGTTGACTGACAGGATAAGTCAGGGGGAGCCCATCATCTTATTAGGTACCCAAATGCTGGCGAAGGGCCACCATTTCCCAAACGTAACGCTAGTGGGAATTCTAGATGCCGATATTGGCCTTTTCAGTCCCGACTTTCGTGGCCAGGAACAGATGCTTCAGACAATAATTCAGGTTGCAGGCCGTGCCGGTCGCGCGAACAAGTTNGGAGAAGTCGTCATCCAAACCCGCTATAAGGATCATCCCGGGCTCANNAGCTTAATGACCCATAGCTANGAGCAGTGCGCAAAAACTCTGTTGCAGGAAAGGCAAATGAGTGAAATGCCGCCATTTTCGCATATATGCCTGCTGCGAATTGAGTCGCCTGTCGCGGAGCGGGGAACTCAGTTCGCCAAACACTGTTTTGACACGGCAACCCACCTTCAGCAGCATTGGCAGCATNTCGAATTGATCGGGCCTCTGCCGGCACCGATGGAAAAAAAGGCAGGTCGCTACCGCTTCCAACTGCACATCAAGAGCNCTTCACGCCCCAAACTACAAGGTTTTTTGCAGCAACTTGCAGCGACGCTCGAGGNTAACAAGCCTCCCTCAGAGGTACGTTGGTCACTGGATGTTGACGCGCAAGACCTGCTATGAGGGAATCGATCAGAAGCCGAACAAAGCAAATTTCGCTTCAGCTCCCGCGGAGAGAACCGATAAACCAAGTGGCTAGCCGAGTCATGTGAAATAAATATTGTTAAAACAATACGTTAGAATAATAAACGGGCCAGTACGATCTTAATGACACAGGATTTTGCCAAAATAAGACCTGAACCACTGCTGGAGAAGCAGCCGGCCAGCAATCCTCCCACCTGGTCGCTTTTGATCACAGGCGTCCTTCTAGGTATCACGATTGGCGTGTTTGCCTGCGTTCTGCTCTACGCCTCCGGGCGATTACCTTCGCTGCAGCAGGTCGTTGTGCCCACCGCTGAGCTCGCAATCAGTGGCCCAGCTGNAAACCTCCCTGACAAGACAGCTGAGTCAGACCCTGAAAAGCCAACCCTGGAATACGAATTTTATCGTGAGTTGCAGGAGTACGAGGTGCGGGTTAACGCAACGCCAGTGGNCCTCAGTGCTCAAGATCCCAATCGNAGGCTAAAACAGGATTACTTGCTTCAAACTGGTGCATTCGAGCGACGGGAACTGGCAGAGACAGAACAGAGCCGCCAGACTGCGTTAGGTCTCAATGTCTTCATAAAGAACCCTGGCATACTTGGCCGATCGCTCTTTCTCGTGCAGGCTGGTCCATTCCGCACCCAGGGCGAACTCGACAGTGCTGAAACCGTGTTGCGCCGCAANAGTATTCCGTTNTTACGCCTNNCAGCGAAGGCAGACTGACAATTNCNNCCGTCTGCATCAGGGGTNCCTGTAANCACTGCGTGCCNNAACGGTCCNAAATTTAGCCNATTNANCGCAAGCANCCCNGATTCGCCTCCTGCAATGATGTGTTTGTTATTTGTCGGCAGCGGCTTGAAATTTGGTCCACACCCCCAANNTTAANNGTNNAANANNCACCAGACATAACCCGGCTCACGGNCAGCGTNATCACGNCATCTNACAATTTATTGGGGNCGTTAGATTGAAACAATTTGACGGCACAACCATCCTATCCATCCGCANAGGGAGCAANGTCGTANTTGGTGGCGACGGCCAAGTCTCTCAGGGTAGCACTNTCCTNAAAGGCAATGCTCGNAAGGTAAGACGACTCNATAAAGATCAGGTCCTCGCCGGATTCGCTGGAGGCACCGCTGATGCCTTTACCCTGTTCGAGCGGTTTGAAGAGCAACTTGACAAGCACCAGGGCAAACTAGCTCGAGCCGCCGTAGAACTGGCCAAACTTTGGCGCACGGAACGCGCCCTGCGACGCCTCGAAGCACTGCTGGTGGTTGCCGACAAGGAAAGCTCTCTAATAGTGACAGGCAACGGAGATGTCATCGAACCGGAGGACGCCATTATGGCCATTGGGTCGGGTGGCNCCTATGCCCTCGCCGCNGCGCGCGCACTGCTCCAAAACACTGAACTNGATGCACGGGAGATTACGGAACAAGGNCTCTCTATCGCGAGTGACATCTGCGTCTACACCAATCAACATCTAACCATTGAAGAATTGAATTTCAGCTGATCTCTTNACAANAACCGGCTGCAAANTCTTACAGGACCCCACCCATGTCAANGATGACTCCCAGAGAAATCACTTCCGAACTGGACAAGCACATTGTTGGCCAGCAGTCCGCTAAACGCGCCGTTGCCATCGCCCTTCGAAACCGATGGCGCCGCATGCAGCTGGGCGAGACTTTACGNAATGAGATTACCCCCAAAAATATTCTGATGATCGGCCCGACCGGTGTGGGTAAGACCGAGATCGCCCGAAGACTGGCGCGGCTGGCCAACGCCCCATTCGTCAAAGTCGANGCCACCAAGTTCACTGAAGTTGGCTATGTCGGGCGTGATGTCGANTCAATTGTCCGAGACCTGGTCGATTTATCGGTCAAGATGATTCGCGAATCNGAGATGCAGAAAGTTGAGCATTTGGCTGAGGATTTAGCNGAGGAACGCATTCTAGACGTATTGTTGCCACAAGCCCGCAGTGATGACGTGGGGTCTGAGAATGACTCCCAGTCAACAGCAAGGCAGGTGTTCCGAAAAAAACTTAGGGAGGGCGAGCTCGACGAAAAAGAGATTGAAATCAAAGTCAGTGAAGCGCCTACCGGTGTGGAAATCATGGCGCCACCCGGACTTGAGGACATGACCAGCCAGCTGAAGACGATGTTTTCCAACATCAACTCTGGGCGCAAACGTTCACGTCGACTCACTGTAAAAGCCGCCCTAAAAACCGTCAAGGACGAAGAGGCCGCCAAGCTGATCGATGAGGAGGAGATCAAAAATCAGGCNGTTGAAGCAACGGAGCAAACCGGCATCGTTTTCATCGACGAAATCGATAAAGTTACCAACAAAAACGACAGCGGAAGTGCGAGTGTNTCACGCGAAGGTGTNCAGCGGGACCTTCTGCCGCTGATCGAAGGCTCAACGGTTTCTACGAAATACGGCAGCATCAAGACCGACCATATCCTATTCATTGCATCTGGTGCCTTTCATCTGTCANGACCTTCAGATTTAATTCCNGAACTNCAAGGNCGGCTGCCGATNCGGGTTGAGCTGAACGCNCTAACAGCGAAGGACTTTGAACGCATACTTGAAGAACCGAATGCCTCCCTGACCGAACAATATCAGGCGTTGCTCGGGACGGAGGGCCTTCAAGTNACCTTNAGCNCAGATGGTATCGCGAAAATTGCTGAAACTGCGTGGCAGGTTAATGAACGAACTGAAAACATTGGCGCCNGAAGGCTGCATACGGTCATGGAGCGCCTGCTGGAGGAGGTTTCTTACTCCGCCTCTGACCTCGCGGTTGGCGACAACAACGAATTNGTCATTGACCGAGCCTACGTAGANAGGCAACTGGAAGAACTCGCCGGCGATGAAGATCTGAGTCGCTACATTCTCTAATTGATCAACAAAGCAAGGTCAGACTCTTTGGTTCCGACAGAAATCAAGCTGCATCGAAAATCAGCTAAGCTAGAGCTAACCTACTCCGAACGCGAATCTGTCGTCCTCAGTGCCGAGTTTTTGCGTGTACACTCTCCTTCGGCCGAAGTTCGAGGTCATGGCAGAGGACAGGGAGTACTGCAAACCGGCAAACGATACGTGACCATCAATCGCATCGAAGCAGTCGGAAACTACGCCATTAAACTCAACTTTGACGACGGTCACGACAGCGGAATTTACAGCTGGGACTACTTAGTTGAACTCGGCGAGAATAAGGGTTCGCTCTGGCAAGACTACCTTGCTAAACTGCGCGAAGCCGGCCAGACGCGGGAGCCACTCCCGGCTGACACTCGGGTAATCCAGATCAAGCCAGTTACCGATTAGACTCATGAACGATTCGACAGCTGACCAGACTGCTCCGCAGGGGGAAACCACTCACTTCGGTTACAAACAAGTTCCAATCAACGAAAAACACGAGCGAGTGGCGGAGGTGTTCAGGTCCGTCGCGACTCGGTATGACTTGATGAATGACATGATGTCATTGGGAACTCATCGACTGATAAAGCGCTTTACCATTGAGCTAAGTGGACTACGTCGCGGTCAAAGGGTCTTGGATCTGGCCGGCGGCACGGGCGATCTGAGCATGCGCTTCTCGCCGATAGTAGGCAAAGAGGGACAAGTGGTGTTGGCGGATATCAACTCGGCGATGCTTGAGGTCGGTAGAGACCGCATTGTTAACAGGGGCTTGCAATCCAATATCACCGTCGCACAGAGCGATGCAGAGCGTTTGCCTTTTGCTGACAACACCTTTGACTGTGTGTGCATTGCCTACGGCCTTCGAAATGTAACCCGAAAAGTAAAGGCACTGGAATCAATCCGTCGCGTTCTTAGACCCGGCGGAAGATTACTGGTGCTGGAATTTTCTAAACCAAAAAATCGGATCATCTCGAAGGCCTATAACGCCTTTTCGCAGCTTTGGCCGATCGCTGGCAAGATGATCGTTGGCGACGGCGACAGCTATCGTTATCTCGTGGAATCAATTCGCGTACATCCGGATCAGGAGACTCTCCTAGCCATGCTGGACAAAGCAGGCTTTGCGGAAACACGATTTCACAACGTCCTTAATGGCATAAGCGCGATTCATGTCGGCGTCAAACCCTGGAGCCCCTTTGGTGGTCAAACCGCTATTTAGTAGTCTCGTCCTCGCTCCCGCGGGAATGGCGATCAATCAACTGATAGAAGATGATCCGCATTTAGCTGGCCTAGTCGAACCGTTTACAAATAAATATCTTGAGATCGAAACCAGCCAGCCAGACATAACAATTTCTGTGCAGTTCGAACCGAGTCGAATTCGGCTGAGCAACCTTGATAGCGCCACCCTCGGCTTGCATCCGGATGCGAAAGTCCGGGCACCGGCGTTCGTTCTGGTATCCATGTTAGCCCGTGATGCGGGCTCTCGGGGCCTGGTGAATCCAAAACTGGAACTGTCTGGCGACATTGAGTTTGTCCAAGCAGTTCTGCGCGCGCTTCAGCGGGCCGACATTCGGTGGAGCGACCTGCTAGGCGCAACATTCGGCGACATTCTCTCCGAGCAGCTTACCAAGTTAATTGAGGCCGGTTCGGATTGGACCAGACAGTCCAAAACCCGTATGAGGCGCAACGTGGAGGACTACCTAAAAGAAGAGATCGGCTTTGTACCCAGCCACTTTGAGGCTGCCCGATTCGCTGAACAACTGCATGATTTACGCCTCCACTTAGACCGGATCACAGCCCGCGCTCAGGAGCTTGGTGGGCGAGTTAATACGCTTATAAGCGACTGATAATCAAGAGATTATAGGTTCAGATCGCTTGTGGCTCTCACGCTCAGATGCTATCTTTGCTCCCACTCAACCAGAGCCAGCTTACACGTGTCGAACTTGCCACGCCTTTTCAGAATCCTCAGTATCACGGCCAAATTCCGACTTTATGAATTCGCCGAGGGGCAGTCGGTCTACCTCTTGTTGCGTTTGATTCTGCTGCCATTCTCTCTAATCAGCTTGTTCTCTCGCAGCACCCAGAGCAACAGGAATGTGCGCCTGCGCCTCGCCCTCGAAGCTCTGGGCCCGATATACATCAAATTTGGCCAGCTACTCTCTACCCGGCGAGATTTCCTGCCGCCAGCACTGGCAGACGAGCTTGCTGCATTGCAAGATAAAGTTCCACCATTTAGTGAACCAAAGATCGCGTCTCTCATCAGTGATCGGCTCGGTCTGCCTATTACAGAAGTTTTCAGCACCCTGGACGATCAACCGCTCGCATCCGCGTCGATCGCCCAGGTCCACTGCGCCAGGTTACTCAGCGGCGAAGAAGTGGTGGTCAAAATCGTACGACCGGGTATCGAAGAAACCGTTCGGGCCGACATCAGGTTGCTTGCACAACTGGCCAGCCTTCTTGCTCGCACTTCCTCGCTGGGTCGGCGGCTTCATCCTCAAGAGGTCATAAACGACTACAAAGTGGTCATTCTCAATGAGCTCAACTTACTCGCAGAGGCCGCGAATACATCGCAACTGCGACGCAATTTTGAGAACTCGGCTAACCTTTATGTCCCGAAGGTTTACTGGGATTTCTGCCGGCCAGATCTGATCGTCCTCGAACGCATTCATGGCATGCCGATAAGTCAAATCGAAGCCCTTCTTGAGCACCAAGTCGATTTGAAAAAACTAGCGGAACGAGGAGTTGAGATCTTCTTCCAACAGGTGTTCGATCACAACTTTTTCCACGCAGACATGCACCCAGGGAACATCTTCGTTGCCTTTGATGAGCCAGATTCACCGCAATATATCGCCATTGACTGCGCTATCATGGGGTCATTGAGTGGTGATGATCAGGAGTATATGGCCAAAAATCTGCTAGCGATTTTTCAGCGAGATTATCGTCGCGTTGCAGAACTGCACATCAGTTGTGGCTGGATACCGCCGGAAACGCCGGTGCATGAATTTGAATCGGCCATTCGCACCGTGTGTGAGCCAATTTTCGAGAAACCACTGGGTGAAATCTCGTTTGGGCAGATCCTGGTGCAACTGTTCAATACTGCAAGCCGGTTCGACATGGAGGTACAGCCTTCGCTGGTGTTGCTGCAAAAAACCTTGCTGAATATCGAAGGGCTCGGTCGGCAGCTTTATCCGGAGCTGGACCTCTGGCAAACGGCGCTGCCCTACCTGGAGCGCTGGAGGGCCAAACGCCTGAGCCCTATTGCACTTCTGACTCGGTTGAGCGAGCAGTTTCCGGAATGGATTGACCAGCTTCCCCAACTACCGGCGCTCATCTTAAGGGCAATCAACCAAACTGGCGAGCTCAGCGCGTTAAGCAATACCCTTGAGAGCCTTCGTCAGCAGCAAGAGAAAGAGCTTGCTGAAAAGCACGCACGCGATCGATTAGTAGGATTTTTGGCCTTAGGACTCAGCGCGCTAACGCTGCTTCTTCCTGCCGGAGCAAGCATCAGCAGTGTTCCTATCACAACGCTGGGCTTGGCTGGGATCGGACTCTACCTTTTGTTTTTTCGCTAGTGAGGGCGCATACTGCTGTTGGGAGGCCTGAACCTAACCAGGTGGCCTAGCATGTAAGGGGCCTCATCCAAGTAGATCGTGACACAGACCCGGTCTATCGGGAACCACTCACCACGCCAGCGACTGAAAAGCGCGCTGTCCGCTGGTTTTGCTCTATTGGCAAACTGTGGTGCAAAGGCGAAGAGCTTGGAAATTTGCAAAGTTAATGTAAATCAGACGCGAAGGTGACTCTACGTGCTTTCGGGTTGCACAGCAAAGCAGCGACATTGCCTGTTCAACAGGAAAAGCCAGCTGATCATGTCAGCGAAAAGAAAATGATTTATGGATAGTGACAGACTAGGGCGCTATCGAACTGGAAAGTCTCTGCAAATCCAAGGTCGATGAAAGCAAAATTCGGCGTTGCGCCAACGCTAAGCCTCAAATAGGTAATAGTGAAAATGATGAATGATGTACTTACCAATCTGGCCCAGGTACTGGAAAAAAGAAAATCTGCCAAAGCGGAAGAATCCTACGTAGCCAGCCTTTATGCCAAGGGTCTGAATAAAATTCTCGAGAAAGTCGGTGAAGAGGCCAATGAAACGATCCTTGCAGCAAAAGACTACCAGGGGCCTGAGGCGACTAATAACCAGGTTATCCATGAAACAGCAGATCTTTGGTTCCATACCCTTGTTATGCTTAGTTACCTCGATTTACATCCCGAACAGGTGTTGGAGGAACTGGCAAAACGCTTTAACATATCTGGAATTGCTGAGAAAGCATCGCGATAAACTTAGTTCCCCGCAGCCAAGCCCATACAGGCTGCTGGTTTTGGAGGTTTAAGATGGGTTTAGGTGGAATAGGCATTTGGCAGCTACTTATTATTTTACTGATCGTTTTTATGCTGTTTGGAACCAAAAAGCTGCGAAATCTCGGGTCGGATCTCGGTGGCGCTCTTAAAGGCTTCAAAACAGCCATGAAAGATGAGGGCGCCTTGGCGGCGTCCGATGAGGCGGAAGAGGCCTCCGATGAAACCATTGAAGCCATGGCCGAAAAAGTCGAAACCAAATCCTGATTGCTGGTCACGGGACCGACTCATGCAAGACCGGCTCTAGTCCGTCTCCGGCAGCAAACGTCGGCTCTGAATCATGTTCAACATCGGCTCATTTGAAGTTCTCCTGATCTGCGTGATTGCGCTTTTAGTGCTCGGTCCCGAGCGCCTGCCTGGCGCGATTCGAACTGCCGGATTATGGATTGGCCGATTTCGAAGGAGCTTCTACAAGGTTAAGTCCGAAATCGAGCGGGAGCTGAATGCCGATGAGGTACGCCGGCAGCTTCACAATGAAAGCGTCATAGCTGAACTAGAAGCCGCCAAAGATGGCGTCGAGATGGCCGCCAAGGAAACACAGGCGTCGATGAACAAGATCGTGAACAGCGAAAATTTTGACCCGGGCGCATCCCGATATGCCGACGGGCAGAAAGCCTCTTCGGATGCCGAAAGTCAGGCAGTCCAGCCGGAAACGCTGATTGAAGAAGTTAAATCAGTCGGCGAGGAACTGCAGAAAGTAGGAGACGAGGTCAAGGAAGGTCTTTACGGCCTTGGCAAGAATCCCAAGCTGGCCGGCATTGAAAAGTCGAAGGAAGGCGACACCGGAAAATCGGGCAAGGCCACATCATGAGTTTGGGTGGGGAAGAAGAGCTCACTCTCATTGATCACCTAATCGAGCTTCGGGACCGCATTTTAAAGTCAGTGATCGCCGTTGTTCTGTTGTTCCTGGCGCTTTTCGCTTTCTCAAATGACATCTACACTTATGTCGCTACACCACTGCTTGACGCGCTGCCCGAAGGATCAACCATGATAGCTATTGATCCCACGTCGCCATTTTTTGCGCCATTCAAACTCACTTTCTACGTGGCTTTCCTAATCGCCGCACCGTACATACTTTTTCAGTT
Organism: Gammaproteobacteria bacterium; assembly: GCA_002719575.1. Taxonomy (GTDB): domain Bacteria; phylum Pseudomonadota; class Gammaproteobacteria; order Pseudomonadales; family Pseudohongiellaceae; genus UBA9145. Next base: position 17,742 of record PBHS01000059.1, read on the forward strand.
GTGGTCGTTTATCGCACCAGGTCTGTATCAAAATGAAAAGACCGTTGCGATTCCGCTGTTCATTTCTTCTGTCTTGCTGTTCTACGGTGGCATTGCCTTCGCACGCTACGTCTTATTCGGGTTTGTATTCGCTTTTTTTGTTTCAGTCGCTCCTGAAGGCATTTCGGTCGCACCAGACATCAACAGCTTTCTTAGCTTCGCGCTCACCATTTTTCTTGCTTTTGGGATCGCTTTTGAAGTTCCGATTGCGGTTTTTATATTCATCTGGGCCGGCATCGCTGAACCGGAATCCCTGACAGAAAAGCGGCCCTATGTGATCGTTGCCTGTTTTGTTGTGGGAATGTTGCTGACACCTGCCGATCCTTTCACGCAGTCCATGTTGGCAATCCCGATGTGGATGCTGTTTGAAGCCGGGATCGTTGCCGGCAAGATAATCCGTAATAAGCAAGCGGAAGAAGAAGCAAACAGTAATCAGCAGGATTCACCCGTCGATTGAGATCAAATTGCTAGTCAGCTTCTTAGCAAAAACGTCACTGGCCCATTGTTTTCTAGGGCTATCTGCATATCAGCACCAAATACTCCGCTTTGCACTGTGCCGTGATTCTGGCTGGCTTTAGTGACAAGTTCATCGAACAACCTTTCGGCCTGATCCGGCGGCTTGGCTGAGGAGAATCCGGGCCTCAGCCCTTTACTCGTGGACGCGGCTAGAGTGAACTGAGACACCAGCAGCAATTCACCTCCCGTCTCCTTGAGTCCGAGATTCATCTTGCCTTCTTCATCAGCGAATATCCGGTAGCAAAGCAGCTTGCGCAGCAGTTTGTCTACGTCGCTGCTGCTGTCTTCTTTTTCAATTCCAACGAGGGCGAGCAAGCCAGCATTAATTTCCGCATGCAGCTCGCCTCCAATGGTAAGGCGTGACCAGTTAACGCGCTGAATGAGACCAATCATACCGAGCCATTCCAGCAAGTGGTAAGAGGTGCAGAATGCGGATCATTTTGAGTCAGACAGGCTCTTGGCTATCTCTTCGGTGGCACGGATCAA
>PBHS01000001.1 GCA_002719575.1 Gammaproteobacteria bacterium
GTGGATTTTGAATGCCGTTTGCCCAATGCTTTTCTCGCCGATCCGCCACTAAACGACGTCGTGTCCAACAGTTTTGAAATTGGAGCTCGTGGTTTTCTTGGTGAAATCGCCTACTCCGCAGGAGCCTTCCACACCACAAACGCTAACGATATCCTGTTTCAAACCACGGGCCGGGCTACTGGCCTCTTCGCCAACGTGGATGAAACCCAACGCGTCGGCTTTGAAGGCCGGCTCACCGGTAATTTCCAGGACCTGAATTGGACGCTGGCGTATAGTTTTGTCGGCGCCACCTTCGAAGATGATTTCAAGGTATTGAGCCCAAACCACGCTTTTGCAGACGACGAAGGCGAAATATTGGTGAAGAACGGCGATAAGATTCCTGGCATCCCACAGAGCCAGTTTAAGCTGCTCTCGAGTTATCGCGTCACTGATCGTTTCGGCATCGGACTAGACGTAATAGCCAATAGCGACCAACGCCTTAGAGGGGATGAGTCCAATCAACTTGATACGGTATCTGGCTACACACTGATCAATCTAAGAGCCCGATATCAATTTAGCAATCGGTTCCAAGTGTTCGCGACAGTAAACAACCTCTTTGGCGAAGAATTCGAAACGTTCGGCCTATTGGGCGAGGAACCGGGAGAGCTTAAGGTTCCCATTATCGAGGATCTGACCATACCGCTATTTCTGGGGCCAGCGCCGCCTCGAGCTGGTTTCGTGGGCCTTCGGTACGCCTTTTAATGCCGCACTTATGGAGGTCTTGAGCACCTCGAGAGGAGACAATTAGTCTTCGCCCAGCGTTTGCTTTTCCTCGCCCGACCATTCAACAGAATCCCCCAAACCTCCACGCTTATTTTGATACGCGCTTTTGGGAGTTTCGTAACGTTTTTCCTCTGCGACCAGAGAGCAATGCACCTGCTGAGAGAGTTGACTCTTAGAGCGCAAATTACTGACGGCGCACACATAAGCCGCGCAGCACCGACCCAAGTTGGCGCGAGTCGGCCAAGCAATTCGCTTGAAACAATGGCCGTACAAGAGCAGTATGGTCAGTCAAGATGACAAGGCGCCACCATGAAACTCCTGCACTTTCCAGAGAACCCCACAAGTATCTACACCGCTGCGGGCGTAATGCTGCTCGCCAGCTCACTCACTATGATAGATATAAGACTGTCGACTGGAGGATTGTCTCCGGGTTTGATTACAGCGGTTCTGGGAGCCGCCCTGGCAATTGGGATTTTGTATCGTAGTTATCTGGTTTGGATTGCCGCCACGCTGCTCGCTTCTGTAAATGCCATGGTACATGCTTTCCAACTAATTTTTTTGATGATGGCGGTTTCTTCTGCGGGCGAATATCTGCTCTTTGCCACCACCCATGCGGTGCCTTTGGGCCTGTATTCATTCGCTGTGTTTTATCTGAACACCAATGAGATCAGGGATTTATTTGGATTGGTGCCTCTTGACCTGGATAAAGATTGCAGCCAATAAAAACAAAATGATCGCCCGCAATTACTAAGACAGGAGCTTTGGATTTGTATTCAATTCAACCGTCTCTTTTTTGGCATCTTAATCAATCAGGATCTCTGGCAGTCATCAGGTTTTTGTTGGCTGTATGTTTATTGGCCTTGGTTGCGTGTGGCGAACATCATGTATCAAAGTCCCATGTAAACACCACTCTCATAATTAACGCCCAGATCGTCGATGGCAGTGGCGAGCCTGCGTACAGCGGGGCCTTGCGATTCAATGGCGAGTTGATTACTGAAATTGGCAACCTGCGACAGTTGATTGGAGAGACTGTCATCGATGCTGGAGGCTTAACCCTCACTCCTGGTTTCATAGATACTCATAGTCATCATGATCGTGGCCTTGATACCAACAAAGATGCGCTACCCATACTGACCCAAGGAATAACGACGTCTGTTTTTGGACAGGACGGGGTGCACAGTTACCCTATCGCTGATTTCTTCGCTGCCTATGAGCAGTCGCCTGCTGCAGTCAATGTTACTTCTTATGTTGGTCACAACACCATTCGCGATTTGGTTATGGGAAGGCAGTCGCCGCAAGCCGCCAGCAAAGATGAAGTGGAATCGATGGCAAGTCTGCTCGCCGACGAGCTGGCCAGCGGTGCCCTAGGATTTTCAAGTGGCCTTGAGTATGTGCCGGGCAAATTCTCAGAAGTCAGTGAAATCATTCATCTGGCACAGACTGCAGCCGATGTAGGCGCGCGTTATGCCTCTCACGTCCGCTCCGAGGACAGATTCGTTTTTGAAGCAATCGAGGAACTGATCCACATAGGTCGCGTCACCGATATGCCGGTCCATTATTCCCATATGAAGTTAGCTGCGAAACAAGTCTGGGGAGAAGCCGGCAGGGCGATCGAGATGCTGAACGCGGCTCGCAACGAAGGAATTGAAGTCACCGCTGACATCTATCCTTATGAGTACTGGCAATCCACGATCGGTGTACTGCTGCCGTCACGCGATCCCGACGATATGGAAGAGATTAAGTTTGTTCTAGAAAGCATAGCGCCAGCCGACGGCATCATTTTTACCTATTTCGCTCCAGATCCCAGCTACGTGGGACTTTCCATCGCGGACATTGCTGTGCTGAGACGCACCTCCGAAGCACAAACTCTTTCTGATGTGATTAGAGAATCCATCGAGTGGACTGAAGAAAATGGCGGGCTAGGATCCGAATCCATAATGGGGCGCTCAATGCAAGAGAATGACATCGCCCAACTCATTCAGTGGGGTTTTGCCAATATCTGTTCTGACGGCGGATTCGCCGGACACCCGAGAGGCTATGGCGCCTTTCCGCGTGTCCTAGCCAAATACGTCAGAGAACAGGACGCCCTGCCCCTTGAGACAGCCATTGCCGCCATGACGCAACGCGCAGCCAATGCAATTGGCATTAAAGATCGGGGCTTGTTGGCTGCAGGCATGAAAGCTGACCTAGTCCTGTTTGATCCGAATACAGTACAGGACCATGCTACGATTCAGGATACTCAGAAACTTTCGACAGGCATCATTTCAGTCTGGGTCAATGGTCAGCAAGTGTTAAAAGATGGCGAAGCTACAGGTGCGCGACCAGGCCGGGCGCTTAAGCGGATTGGGTTTTGAAGTCGGTAAAGGCAGCACTAAAAAATAAGCATTGATAGACTCCGCATGGCCAGCGGATATTTCTGCCTAGATCTGAGTCGTGCAGTCTTTACCCAAATTGCATTAGAACTTTGATTTAACACCGATGAAGCGAAGAATTACAACGTCGTGAAACTGACGGGAATAGCGATATGAAACAAAGCGCAGGCCAAATCCGATGATAGAGGTCTGTCTCGGAGGGCAGGGGCCAGTCAGGAATAAGTGCCCGAAGGGACTGCCCAACAAAATCTACCGTTCAATGGCCTATTTCAGGAGACTCAATCAGAATACAATCAAGTCACTCAACTTTAGCTTAATTCGCAAATTGCAGATGGTGTGATCAGGGGCAGCCAGGTATCGTGCGCATACCGTTCGGACAGCCTTACCGACAACAAGATGGGGTTCGTTATACCTAATGTTTTAGTCTCATGAAGATTCTCGTGTCTTCAGACTGGTTGCCTCCAACTAATAAATCCCGCCAACCGGGTCAAAACTCAAGTAAAAGACTATGCAGAATTCTGTGTTCCAGCCTTTCGCAATCGAACAATACATGTCAGAGAACGAAAATGCGGTTGAATATCACTTTGCCGAGAGTGGCGTCCACCCGCTGACGTTTGCCCAACTCTTCGAACTGGCAGAAGTCGATACGCAATCACTATTTGCCACGCTAGTAGATTATCCACAGGTTAATGGCCTGCTGAGCTTGCGAGAGAAGATTGCCAGGATGTATACAGGTGCAACCGCCGATAACGTCTTGGTGACCATCGGGGCCAGCGAAGCCAACACGCTGGTGGCAGCTACTCTGCTTCGACCTGGCGACAACATGATCCGATTGAGGCCTACTTATGAGCAGCTTAGCGGCAATGCAGTTAACCTTGGATTCGAAGTACGAACCGTCGACATGATTGAGTCTGAGGGGTGGGCGCTGGACAGCGACTCCTTGCGACAGGCTACCGACAAAGATACCCGAATTATTCATGTGGTAAATCCCAACAACCCCACAGGTCGCATCCTGTCTGAGCAAGATCGTCAGGCCCTAATTGCCTCCGCCGATAGCGTGGGAGCCTGGATCGTGGCAGATGAGGTTTATGCAGGCACTGAGTTAAATAGCGACACTCCAACCCCCAGCTTTTGGGGGGAGTACGAGCGCGTCGTCGCTGTTAATTCCATGAGCAAGGCTTATGGCTTGCCCGGATTAAGACTCGGCTGGCTAGTTGCTCCGACAAGTACGGTTGAGGAGTGCTGGCGACGCCATGAGTACACTTCAATAGCTGCCACAATTTTCTCTATGAAGCTAGCTGATCACGCTTTGACTGAAACGGCCCGGGAAAAACTGAGAGCCAGAGCCCGGCAGTTAATTAGGCGTGGTTTCGATACATTCACTACAGCGTTGAATTCACACCCGGGCATATTTTCAGTGGTGCCACCTCAAGCCTCAGCCATGTCCTTTCCCAAATTTGACCTACCGATCAGTTCCGAAGAATTGGCTAGGCGATTGCTAAAGGAAGAAGATGTGCTGGTGATACCAGGCACCAAGTTCGGCATTGAAAATCACTTTCGATTCAGTTCCGCTCTGTTGGAAGATCATCTACAGGCTGGACTGAACCGGTTTAATCGCCTCATCACGAAAGTGCTTTTTGGAGACTAGGTTGGTTATGAGGCGCAGCGAGGCTCGCTGAGAAAGTATTTGAGCCTCGCTGCTGTAACATTAGAGAGGAATGAAAGCCAAGGAGTAGTTGGGATTCATAGGTATTACCAGCTGATGCTGCACCGAGTCGTAACACATAGACGCCGCACTGGGGACGCCGGAAGCAATAATGAATGCCTCCTGTCCCGGCTTTATCTCAGACACACTTCCATACCGCACACTGCTGACATACTTCGTTCCATCAGGAAGCACGACAACGCCGTCATTACCACCTTCCGCAGCGTGCTCTATTTTGACGACTTCGCCTTCTAAGTTGTAAGTAATTACCGCATTGTCATCAATATTAACCACGACAATATTTCCATCCGTGTCAATCGCTACGCCGTTCGGCACGTTCAATGGCGCACCTTCAGCAAAAACGGAGACTTCATCGTCATTAGTAATTTTATAAACTAATTCAGGGTTACGCGTGTTGGAGGCATACACCGTACCGTCATCGGTCACTGCAATCCCGTTGAGAATAGTTGAACCGGGCACTGCCACTGACTTCAAGGGACGACCAGTCGCAAGATCAAAAGATCGGATATGGCCAACATCGACGGTGTAGAGCACGCCATTGCGAATTGCACTCCCCAAAGGATGGTGCAATTCTAGGCCATCCCGCGTGACTCCTATCCATTTTGGTGTGTGCACGGAACCGTCAGGATTGATCAAAGACACAAATCCGTCATTCTCGGTCCCGTCACCGCGCTCCCCATTGTTCATCGCGAGTATCAGATTGCGCTCAGGGTCGAAGGTACAGCTCTCTGAAAAATGGAAGCTTCCATAGACTTTTACATTGGTGGACATCGGCACTCGAACACCGGCCTCGTTAACTGCACCGATGGGATCACCGGCAATGAATTCCTGCGCAAAGGAGGCAGATATCCCAAAAAGGGCAGAAGCCGCAGTAAGGCCGCCTGTGAAGGCTCTTTTTAAGGTCACTGAAATAATCATTTTTTAGATCCTGATGGTATGTTCATAAGTTAAAGGAAGCTAACCCGTCATTGTATCGCTAGGCCCAAGAAACGACAGCATCCATAATCAAGAAATAAATAATTTTTCATACATGCTAGACAGTACGTAAACACGGTACGCTTCGCAGGATTTCTCCAGATCGGATACTTCATTGACGCAACATAATTCCTCATCTTGACTGCAGAAAATCTACTGCCTGGTCCGGAAAATCGGTAAAAATACCGTCAACACCTGCTCGGAAATAATGGATTTCAAGCAGGTTTTCAAAGTCGGACGCGTAATGCGGCACAGCTTCCGGATTAGCGCGGAAGGTGTAAGGATGCACATGGAGACCTGCGCCATGAGCCTGCGCCACCAAATCAGTAATGCGTATAGCTCGCATTTCAGATCCTCTGTCCACAATAAGGTCGAAGGAAGGTCCAATTCCGTCAGCCATAAAGGCGAGCTTTGCCATACCATCTGGCTCGAACATCCAGGGATAGTCTGTCCGGTTGCCAAGTAACATGACCAGATTGACCTCGATTCCCACCGAGGGCAAGATTTCTTCTCGAATGGAGACTAGCTCATCGTAGTCAAACGTCTGCAGAAAAACCTTGCTGTCTTTGCGGGTGTAGCCATAGTCCTTCAAAACTTCAACCACTCTGGTGCTAATGTCCTTCCCTTCCTTGCGGTGAAAAGCGGGCTGTTTAATCTCTGGGTAAATGCCGACATCTCGACCGGTCGAGGTATTCAAACCCTGGATCATTTCGATTTCTTCTTGGAAAGTAGACACTCGGAAAGCACTCTTGCCAATTGGAAACCGGTTACTGAACTCTTTCACTTTTCGACCACTCTCCATCCTGAAACCTTCGGTTGCGCTCAGTGTTCTTATCTCGTCAAGAGTGAAATCGATCGCATAATAACGTCCATCGTCCCTGGCTCGCTCGGAAAATTTCTCGTCGACGTTAGTTGTGCGATTCAGAGTAAGGTCGTGAAGCACAATCAGCTCATCGTCTTTTGTCATTACCAGATCCTGCTCAATGAAGTGTGCTCCCTGCGCATAAGCCATGGCTTTAGCCTCTAGCGTGTGTTCCGGCAAATAGCCGCTAGCACCGCGATGAGCGATAACAATTTTTTGGGCATAGGTTTTAAAGGGCATCAGTATAACCACCAAGAGGGCAGTAACAGTTTTAGTTGCTCGCATGATGAACACCTGTTGAGATGAAAGAATTGACTCTGCAGTAGACTGAGGTATCCGCCCGATAAGTACGGCGGCAAGCTTACCGCTATTCGATGTGTTCTAAAAAGCCTGCGTTCTCTCTGAATATCAGCCAACGGGCAGAGATTCATTGCAGCTCATCCAAAGTCCCTGATTGGTTTATCTAATCGCCCACACAGCGATCACCTGCTGGCCTAACGCACTGCCTTGTTATAGATCAGGAAACGCAAGACTCTTCCCGTTCAACATCCACAAGGCATCATCTCGCTATTGCAGTCTTGCGTCGAGCGATCATGACCGCGCCACTCTTCTGCCTGAACCGTAAGCTAGGCGACACTGCTCAGTCAACGCGCTTGCAACGTCGCGAGAAGAGAAAGAATTTGCCCGCCGCGCTGAACCATGACCTCAATTTCATCTCCTGGGGCGGCGGCGCGGAGCATTTTAGAATAGCTTTGCAAACTATCCACGGCCTGTCCGTTAAACTGCAGGATAACATCCTTAGCCTGCATGCCCGCTAACTCGGCAGCTCCACCCGGCGAAACCCCAGTAACGCGAACCCCTTGCCCCTGAAAGGCAAAATCAGGAACCGTCCCCAAACTGGCCTCGCGTGCACTCGTGCCGGTACTCGCCGGAAACTGCGACGCCTGACGCGAGTCTACTCGCAAAGAATCAGTCCGGTCGGCGAGATAAACGAGCGCTTCCTCAACCCAAAGCGCAACGTCCCCCATACCAATCAGGTCGAGCTGCTCAGCCGTATCTGCTGGCTGACCATAATCCAAATGCGCGCCGTCAAGGAGGTTAATCGCGGGAACCCCAGCATTCAAAAAGCTAACATGGTTACTTTTGGCAACCGCTTGCGCTGCGAATTGTGACTGCACGCCTATCGTGTAGCCAATACCTTGCGCCATGAACGGCCACTCGTAGGCGCTTTCAGTACCAATAATCTGCAGTGTACGGCCTTCCAGTCGACCTACTGCGTCAAGGTTAACCATGGCAAATGCCGTATCCGATTGGACCTCGTTAGGCGAAGAATTTACAAAGTAATCGGATCCGAGCGACCCCGAGTCCCCGCCGGTGAACGCTATGAACAAGATAGGTCTCTGAGGTGTAAATACCCGGGCAAGCTTCCTTGCTACTTCGATCAGCACACTTATTCCGGACGCATTATCATCCGCACCAAGAAAGGGCTCCCCGGTCTCTCCATTGAGGCCAAGGTCGTCATAACGAGCACCGAGAACAACGGGCTCTTTGCTAAGATTTGAATCAGCCCCGGCAATCATTCCCAAAACATTTTTCAGCTCCACCTGCCCGAATCCAGGGACTTCTTGCCGCCAAGATTGAAAATAGGTGCTATCGACTGGTTGAAGCCCAGCTTCACGGAATTGATTAGCAATGTATTGCGCCGCACGAGCGAGGCCGGTGCTGCCGGGTCTGCGGCCTTGCATGCCCGCATCGGTGAGCGCATCCGAGTGGCGAGCCAGCTGCTCCGGCAGGTATTTGGGAGGTAGCTCAGCGATAGCAGGTGGCGGAACCAGACTATCCCAAACTATAGCTGAGCTGAGTTCTGGCTTCACCCAACGCAGCGGCGAGTTGAGACTCTGCCAGACGCCTTTCACATCGTTGGTCGGTTCCTCTCCGACGAAGCTGAGGTAAGAGTACTTACCATAGTGAGGCAGCTTCTCGATCAAGCCGCGCATTGCGGCCATATTATCCACGTGTATCCAGCCGAGAGCGTGGTCTGGATTTTGTGGATGCCGGCCCACGAGCACTGTACTGCGGTTTTCGAATGGGATCGCTCCGCCCGTCAAGCGAACTCCATCCGGCTCCCAGCCCAATTCGAACTCGTCGAACGCTGAGTCGACAACGTGCAAGAGAGGATTGTCTCTACCTAGAACCCAAACCGACCGGTCACTCGGCAGCTGGCCAAGGCTATCAGCGTCGACCAGTTCGAANTCCGNGCCTTGACCAAAGGTTTCGGCTAGGCGTAACCATTCCTGTCTTNCTTCTCTCGGAAGAACAAATGTAATCTCGTTAGCACCAAANAGCTCTNCGATCGTCGGAGGTGTCTCTTTTCTATCNAGGGANCGAAACACGTCGAAAAAAGGATCAACNAANANAGCCTGCAAACGNTCNAACTCCTCCGCTATTACCCCTTCGGTTTTTTGAGTCAAAGAAATGTTNTAGATTTGTGGTTCAGACTCTCCNTCATAAAACAAGGCAACCGGCACTTTNANTGNATATGGATCTTCAAATTGAGTCTGAGCAAACATTATGCGCGCTTGGTCTCCAATAAGCTTTTCGACCGTTACCGCAAGCTGCGGTGCCCCAGTTCGGTCTACCCACTGCTCAAAAAAGGTAGAAAGGTCTCTCCCGCTCAATCTACTGAACAGGTTTTCGATATCAGCAAAAGACGCACGCTGAAACTTGAAGTTTTCGTAGAATTGCCGCAGTCCGTCGATAAANAGNTCGTCNCCCACCTCCATNCTTAGCATGTGCCACAACATTAANGTTTTCCCNTAACCCACNGCTTGAGTTGCAGCAGAATTACGCGAGGTAAACTTNGAAATTGGAAAATCGTCTCCAGCCGACACATAATTTTTGTACCTGGCGAGCATTTCCTTGCGATATTCGTGTCCTAATCCATCCATTTCCCGAAACAAATGATCCGCCAGATAAGCCGTAAGGCCCTCACTCCAATTGCCAGTTCCATAATCCGGATAGACGCCATTACCCCACCAGTTATGCAATAGTTCGTGCGGGTACGAAGACTCGAGAATAAACGGAAACCGAATCACTTGAGGGCCCAACAAGGTGAAAGAAGGCATGCCAAAACCGGTTTCCCAAAAGTTTTCCACTAGCGCGAATTTTGAAAAAGGATAGTCTCCGAGGAGNGGTTCGTATAGCGCCAAATAGCGCGCTGTTGCGTCAAGATACTTCGTGGCAAGATTTGAATCAGCGGTTCGCAAATAAGCTTGGGCTTCAACCGTACCAGTATTTTCCTTGTAAGAGGTAAATTTTGCTGCGATCAGATAGACTTCTTCTTGCGGATATTGAGTGTACCAGCCATTTTGGCCAAAATGCTGCCCCTGGCTAATAGTTGTCCACGTTGAAGCGCTTTGCGCAAACTGAGTCGAAAGGTCAAAAGTGATGAGGTCATTGTTGAATAGTGGGACCCATACCGACGCCCTGCTCAGAAAAACCCCCTCGCTAGAGATAATTCCGGAAGACGGTGCAAAGCCTTGTACATCTTCTGAGCTACTTGGCTTTGACTGGTCCCCTATGGTGCCCGAATAGTCTATTTCGAGCACACCGTCGAACGAAGCAGGCACATTAACTCGATATCTTTTGATCTTTTTCTCTTGAGCTACAGGCGAGCCTATAGCATCAGCAGGCGCGGCCCCTTCGTTTAGAGTTTCACTGATCGGCAGATTTGAAGAGGTGATACTCAGGCCGCTGTTCAACTCAAAATGCAAGGTCTGACCCACCCATGCTTTCGGCAGGCGCATCCGGTCACTTGACTTGATGAAGCGTTTGACGGGGTCAAGATCGATNTGAAGGCTGTGATGCAATAGATTGGATGCAATTGCCGGTGGACCCGGCGCATCCAGTGGTGCGGACGAAGGTTGCGCCAGCGCCGCACAGCACATAAAAAATCCNCTAAAAAAATTGATGCCAATTCTCGTCAACATATTGAGTGCCGTTGTCTTCTAAAGCGGGTTTCCAACTGCATAACTATACCCGCATCGTTATAAATGGAATCATTCGCATACGCATCGCTATCGCAGTCGCTCTGCTAGGTCTGCGCAGTAAAAATGCTGGCAAGTCGATCTCCGAACAAAATTTGAGCACCTGACTTGGCATGCACATCGATCCTAAACCTGGTCATTCCGTTTAAGGGTCATCTCCAGCTTGGGTCATTCGAGCCCATCACTCTTCAGTTTCGATCTGTGAATCTTGCGAAGGCAATGACCCACTGCCGCTGCCGCGAGGCACGCTTAGCTGTTGCGCTCGGCGAGGANTTCAACTCTCCGGAGGGTTCTCATGATTTAAACCAAATCCAGCCTGCTGCGGGAAGATCCCAAACAACCCTCCCGTATGAATGAACACAACCTGTTTCGCATCGGGCAGGCAGCCACTCTCTTTTTTGGCAAGCTCAGACACCATACCGTAAAACGCCTTACCCGTGTAAACAGGGTCTAGAAGCAGACCTTCAGTCTTGCCTAACTCTGCAATCAAATCGAATATGTCCTGGCTGGCGACCCCGTATGCTTCGCCTATATATCCTTCAACAGTTTGGATATCGAGCGCAGTTTCGTCAATCTCAATTTCGTAACGCTGTTTCCAAAGCAACACATCTTCACGAATTTTTCGATCAAAGTAGCGCGCGTNGTCACTCACGTTAAACGCTCTCACTTCTGCAGGCAGATCAAAAATCTGCGAACCAACTATTAACCCAGCTTGCGTTCCACCAGAACCTGTCGCAGTGATAAGGTAATCGGGCGACAACCCTTCGCGCGTAAAATCCTCTTTTAATTCCTCGCAAGCTGCAACATAACCCCAGAGGCCCACTTCATCACTCGCGCCTAAAGGAATGAACAAAGCCCTGTCGCCATTAGCAGCATATCCTCGCTGCAAGCGCGCGGCATGATCAGCGTGCGCAGCCCAATCGCTTTCTGGTATGAAGGTGACCTCGGCTCCACACAGGTAGTCCATCAGAAGATTGCCTGTTGATACTGCCGGTTTTTCGCCGCGCAGCAACAAATGAACCTTTAATCCGAGCCTCGCTCCGACGACTGCAGTAGCTCGGCAGTGGTTGGACTGAATGCCTCCGCAAGTGATCACTACATTGCAGCCTTGCTCGAAGGCATCCGCCAGGTTGAACTCGAGTTTGCGAATTTTGTTCCCTGAGACCTCAGTCCCAGTCACCTCATCGCGTTTCACCCAGATTTCAGTGTCAACGCCAGGGAATTTAAATCTTCTGAGCGGAGTCAACGGAGTTGGAAGCCGGGCAAGTTGAAGCCTGCGGGGATAGTTAAGCATAGTAAGACGTCCTAGGAGAGAGTCGGTGCTGACATTTTTAAACAAGTTAACAAGCTTGCAGGAATTTTACTTACTTGGCCACTAGGCGTCCGAACTAACTTCGGTGGCATCGTGGGCCGTTGGGCAGGGCGTATCGTCTGTACTGGGCTCCAGCGCTTCACCATAAAGAAACAGATCGGCGAGCACCGCACGCAATTGGATTGAAGCATTGAGGTTATCCACAATTGCCGACCCGATTCTTTCTTGACGGAGGAGAAAGGCAATCGCAGTCTCGGCCTTTCGGCATTCCTCGGCAATCAGGCGCTCAAAGGGTTCTGACCGATTTATCAGCGAATCGCTGAGCTGGACCATCGCCTCCAGCATCCCCTCAAGAGTAGTGCGTGAGGGCCAGGCCCGGTTTCCGAGTCAGCAGGGCGACCCCCTAGGCTGCACAAGCCAGCAAGAACTCGTAGCCAGCTTCAATTGTTTCAATATTTTCAGCAAGATCCACAGGTCTCTTTGTTAAGTTGTCGTCGACTGGGAATAAAACGGGTTGGGTCAAAAAGAGGTGCCAGAGGAACGTCTGGCAATCCTTTNACGGTAAATCACAACCTTCCGCTTGGCTCCGAGCCCGAGAAATCAAACAACGCGGTTTACGCTGCCTCTTAAAGCACCCCGACCTCCTCTGTTTAATACGACAACATGTTGCAGGTAATTAACGGCTTACTGCACAAAATTTNAAAGATCNATAAAATCAATAAATACATAAGGTTAGAAACAAAATGACGAGTTCAATGCATCTTTCAACTCTTGACATGATTTGCATGAGTGGTAGGTTGGTGGGTCGTCTGAAACCTCAGGGAATCAGTTGCGCGGCTTCAGAGCTCAGCANACTGAAAACCTTTGAAATATCAACTTTCTTAACCGCCCCCTTCGATGAGCGTTCTTAGATCGCATCAGCAGCGGTGCGAATAATACTGANACCGACAAAAAGAAACTTTCACCAGATGCTCGAANAAACGCTTATAAAAGTGAAAAACACTGCAGAACCACTGTTACGAATACCATCGGATTCGAACATTAAGAGTGTTTTGACATACCTAGCGGGAAGAACCGAACGTGAACCAACCCGCAAAACCGCACTCAAAAGCTTGTTTGATAGTCTTGATACGCCCCGATCATATCGCGGGCGTCACGAAGGTATCGGCACTCCCGGTTTAATCGACTCCCGAAACGACACAGCCGTCCTGATTACTTCCTCAACAAAAGTACCTGGACATAGGAAATGGGTGCTTGCCAAGATCAACGCCCCGCTGATTGATACTGCGTGCACTTCGAACGATGGTAGCCGGGCAATAAAACATGCCTTTCCGAAACTCAAACAATCGATGAGCGTCTGACCATGANTGTCAAAACCGATCTACTCTACGACATTGATGCAGATCATAGCTCCTGCGGAGTAGGTTTTATTACTCGTAAAGACAGTGTTCAAACCCACGACCTCATAAGAAAAGGTCATGAGGCCCTCTGCGCAGTCCCACACCGCGGGGGTATGTCATCATCTGGAATAGGCGATGGTGCAGGGATTTTTGTTGATTTGTCGCATGAGTTTTTTTCGAAATTAGTCGGACTGGCGTTGAGGCCAGGAAGTTACGGGGTGGGTAATTTCTTTCTACCGAATAACGAAGGGCTGCGTAACAGTAGTGAAGGCATAATCCAAAAGGCTTTTGACCGAGCAGCACTAAAAGTCCTTTTGAAGCGAAAACTCCCTGTCAATAACGAAAAAATTGAACCCAGGGGGGTGGAATTTCAGCTACCGATCTACCAGTGGATCTTTCAATGTCCTGAAGGAATGACAGAAGATGAGACAAACTCAATAGTCTTTAAGGTACTTCTTGAGATCGAATCTGGCGCCTTCCGAAATGAACGACTGTCCGAATTTTACCCGCTGTCTCTTTCCACGCATAGCCAAGTTTTAAAAGGTAGGCTCAACTCTTGGGAATTAATTCCATACTTCAGTGACTTAAATTCGGAAGATCATAAGGTCCATACCCTCTTTTTTCACACTCGCTTTTCAACCAACACCGATCCCCACCCGTCAATGGCGCAACCATTTCGAATAATGGCGCACAATGGCGAACTAAACACTGACAAAAAGAATAGGCTTTTTGAAGTGGCCGAGGCCAAAGCCAGAAATTGTTCAGTAGTCAGGCCCAAAGGCCAATCTGACAGTTGTCGATTCGACCAAACACTGGCGGCGCGCATCCACCATGGGGATCTTAACCTTGTCGCATCAGTAGTATCAATGATGCCCCCAGCGTGGGAGAACGACACGAGGCTATCCCCTGAAGTGCGAGCAATGTTTGAGTACTTCTCACTGTATGAAGAAAAAAATGATGGGCCTGCAGCATTGATTTTTAGTGATGGGCATATTGTGGGAGCGAGACTAGACCGATTGGGCTTACGACCGCTTAGATCAGTGGAGACCGACAAGTACCTCGCGGTAACCTCCGAAGCCGGTCAGATAAGATTTGATCCCGAAGAAATCATCGGATTGGGTCGAATTGAAGCAGGCGGCATGATTTATTTCGATCATCACGAAGGCCGCGTTTACGAGACTGAAGAAGCACTTGAGAAACTCGCGAATGCGAAAGATTACGCTTCATTGCTTGAAGGCGCGAGGGTAAGCATCAATGAGGTTCCAGCTGCCTCGCATCGAAAACTTACTGAGGCATCGCTCTACACCGGAGATCTGAACCTCAATGCTCGATATGTTAGCTACTTCCACAACCAAGAAAGCTTCAAGTTTCTGCTTGATCCGATGCTTTCTTCAGGCATGGAGAAGGTCTCCGCCATGGGGTACGGCAGTGCGATTAATGCATTGAACGACAACGAGGGCGGAGTTGCAAAGTACTTTAGCCAGAGGTTCGCGCAAGTAACAAACCCGCCTTTAGACTCAGTGCGCGAAGCCGACGGAATGACCCTGAGAGTGGCACTTGGGGAGAAGCCACTTTTGGGCCCAAACGAATCTAAACAATTAGTAGTAGATTCCCCGATTCTTTCACTTGAAGCCATCACCGTAATTCGCGAGCAAACCAATACGCCATGTATCACGGTGGACACGGTTTATGCCGTCGATACTGAATCGTCAGCGAGAAACGAATTAATGCTGGTATCAGCGATCGAACAGGTTGCTGAAAAAGTAACCGGATTTGCCAGAGATAAAGGCGGGATTGTTGTCCTTTCGGATCGCAATATTAGCACCAAGTATGCAGCGCTACCCACAACCCTACTAGTGGCTGCGGTGAATCAGAGCCTAATCGCTCAAGGTTTGAGATTAAGAGTCTCGCTTATTGTCGAAAGCGGACAAGTCAAATCGTCTCATCATATTGCATGTGCGCTTGGGTTTGGAGCTAGTGCCGTCTACGCGCTTGCAGTACAAATTCGAGCCGAGGAGAAATACCCCGAAAATCCTCAAGAAGCGTACTCGAGGTTCATCAAAGCGGCAGAAAAGGCTCTGAAGAAAACAATGGGCAAAGTTGGTTTGTGTACGGTAGAGAGCTACTCGGGTGGCGAGTTTTTTGAGCCAAATTTTTTGGACGCTGATGATCCAGTCTTCAGCCGATTCTTCCCAAATATTAAGTCTCCCGTTGGAGGTGTTCAGTTTGACAGGATCGCCCAATCTACCTCAGATTGGCACGAGCGTGCGCTCACAGTTGTGCAACCAGATGGAATTCCGATCTTGGGCTTGTTCAAAGAAAGAGCTGTCGGCGCCGGCCATTCATTTGGCACAACGGCAGTTCGTGGCTTCGTCGATCTCACGGAGGAGGGTATCGAGTTCTCAGCACCCGAGAATGACCGCAATTCAGAACCAATGCGGCTGATGACTCTGGGCAACATGGAGGATGCTCTAGGCATTACCGATCAAGGATATGTTAATACGAGTTTTGACAAGCTGACATCAGAACAAATAGACGAGTTTTCAATTACGCAAGGCTATCGCAGGTTTTCAGCAGATATGGCTAGAGAGCGCCTCAACAGACCGGCTGCCCTGCGGGATGTTCTATCATTTCCGGCAGACATTTCAGAGAAAAATACGTCTGCAGAAATCAAAGAGGAAATGATGCTCTTTAATCGTGCGGGAAATCTCAATTTTTATATTAGAGGTCTTTCCGTTAACTCAGAAAACGAACAGTGTTTCACCCTCAGAATGAATCCATCCGATCAAAACGATGAGGAAAGACTCAAGGCATTGGAGCATTCGTTAGAAGAAAGATTCGGAGCAGATATTGAAAAGAGTCACGTGAGTAATGGCAAGCTTTTTATTCGACTACAAGGCCAAGGACTTGACTATATCTCCAGGATTCTTAATCCCCCGGAGGCAATACCGCTGTCTAAAGTGCAGCCAGCCTCGGAAATAACGCCAAGATTCGCATCAGGGGCTATGTCACATGGGGCACTCGTGGCATCAGCTCACGAAGCGGTAGCACATGGTACAAATATGGTCGGTGGAATGTCTAATTGTGGGGAGGGTGGCGAGCACTTATCCAGGTTTGGCACAATTCGGGCGAGTAGGATAAAACAATTTGCGTCTGGCCGATTTGGCGTTTGGGCTGCTTATCTTGCCGATCCAAACTTGAAAGAAATTGAAATAAAAATTGGGCAGGGTGCGAAACCTGGTGAAGGGGGGCAGCTGCCTGCACCAAAGGTCACGGTTGAAATTGCAGCTGCCAGAGGTGGCACGCCCGGAGTAGAACTAGTATCACCTCCGCCGCATCACGACACTTATTCCATCGAAGACCTAGGACAGCTGATTCATGATGCAAAAGCTGCTCGCACGAGGGTTATAGTAAAATTAGTGAGCTCAGAGGGCATTGGAACTATCGCTGTCGGCGTTGCGAAAGCGGGAGCTGATGTAATAAATATTGCTGGTAATACTGGCGGCACTGGGGCTGCATCGGTCACTTCCTTAAAGTACACGGGACGCGCAGCTGAACTTGGTATAGCCGAAGTCCATCAAGCTCTTTGTTTACATGGTTTGCGGCAGAAAGTGACTCTCCGATGTTCTGGAGCGATGCAAACAGGCTCTGACGTTTTGAAAGCTTGCCTGCTGGGTGGCGATTCGTTCGAGTTTGGAACGACTGCGCTTATGATGCTGAAATGCGTCATGGCAAAGAACTGCAACATTAAATGTCCGGCCGGGCTCACAACTAACGCTGAAGTGTTTGACGGAGACCCTAGGGCTCTTGCGCAATACCTCTTAAACATTGCACATGAGGTCAGAGAGCTTCTTGCCGATCTAGGTTTCGGCTCTCTGGACGAGGCTCGAGGCAGGGCTGATCTGCTTCATCTCTTAGATCATCCAGCATCCGTCGGTCAAATCAACCTTAGGAAAATGCTAGTTGATGTCGAAGAAGTATTTGTTTCTAACCCAACTTACTTGGAGCGCGACTACAGACTCGACCAACAAGTCCTTGAAATAATCAGCTCTCAGGCAGACGCGCACGATTGGAATCCTAAACTAGCAGAGCCACTAGAGCTATCAAATCAAAACAAAAGTTTCGGAGGACAACTATCTATAGACATAGAGAGGTTGCTTAATTACGAAACGCACCCATTTGCCCAAGATAAATATTTGGTAGATGACAGAGGAAGGTTCTATTTAAGGTCTGGCGCGATAAGTATCCAAACGCGAAATTCGGCTGGACAAAGCTATGGAGTCTTCTGCAATGACGGCATGCGACTGCACCATTCGGGAACGTGTAACGATGGCGTCGGTAAGGGAGCTTGTGGCGGCGAGATCATAGTACAAGCTGCGCCGTCATCGGCGCATCAGGACTCCGAAAAAAACGTACTTGTTGGAAATTTTGCCCTCTTTGGGGCAACAGGTGGCAGGCTATTTGTCAGAGGCCAAGCGGGTGACCGTTTTGCAGTTAGAAATTCAGGTGCATCGGCTGTTGTTGAGGGAGTGGGAGATTTTTGTTGCGAGTACATGACCAATGGCGTCGTTTTGAATTTAGGAAGATTCTCCAAGGGCTTCGGAAACGGTATGTCCGGTGGTTTCGCTTATCAATACGATCCCGATGACAGATTTCACGAAGCTGTTAGCCATGATTCTGTTTTGACAGGCCGGCTTGACCAATCCGACGAAATGGGCATCATCCACCACGATTCAATCAAGCTTCTGCTTACATGGCACGCCGATGCGACCTCATCCATCCTCGCATCTCGCCTTCTTGATCAATGGCACAAAGAGGCTAAGAACTTTGTGTGGGTGATGCCAAAGGCACTGCTACAATATCAAGACTCTTCTGCAATCCTTGAAACAAAGTCAAGGAAAGAGCTAGTTGAAGAGCTTTCATCAGCACTCGCAAGACATCAAATCAGCAGATTGAAGTCATCGTGGAAATCACAGGACCCAGTGGTCGACGGGTTCTCGCCCGCGGACGATGATTCCGATTCAGAGAAAATGTATCGCCTCTTGAATAGCTGGACTGTTCTAGACTTCGCGAGAGAGCTGGCTGAACAAGCAAAGCTCTACGAAACAAAAGCGGACATAGAGCAGAAAACAAGGAATCTAGTTTTGACGGAAGACTACGATTTATTGAATAGGTTATCAAAGCATGCAAGGGCCGCCTTAACGGAATACGATGATAATCAAATTGCTTCCCTCGTAGCAGACAAACGCTTAACTGATTTCAAAATGTCGTTGACGATGAGAAGCGTCCGATCAATCGATAGCCCAACTACTTATGGATGGATAATGTTCCAAGACCGGAAAAATCGTGAAACCTTGGGTGTCATACCGAGTTTTGAGGAGCTGTTCGCAAAATCGGCCATACCAGAACGTATTCAAAATATTCAGATTGGTTAAACAATGAAGAATTTGTCCTTTCCGAAAGATGCACCTTTTAGCCAAGAACAGAGAAGTTGGTTGGCAGGATTTGCAGCCGGTCTGAACTCTCAGCTGATTGCCTCTCGAGCGGCTCCAAATCCAGAACAAAAAAAGCTTAGGCCATTGAGCGTCCTTTACGGCACCCAAACAGGGAACGCAGAGATGATAGCTCAAGATGTTTGCGAAGCTGCCAGCAGCTTAGGCTTTGCTCCCAAGAACATAGAACTCGACTCAATCTCCATTGAAAGCCTCCAAGAGATCAACCACGCCTTATTTATCGTCTCAACCTATGGTGTCGGAGAGATGCCGGATAACGCGCAATTATTTTGGGAAGCACTTTCGGCCTCAACTGCACCTCGCTTAGAAAATCTAAACTACGGCGTACTTGGATTGGGCGATACCAGCTACGATGATTTTTGTGAAGCCGGAAAGTTACTTGACATGCGCCTTGAACAGTTAGGGGCAAGCAGAATATCGGAGCGAGTGGATTGCGACGTTGAATACGAAGACCCTGCCAACGCCTGGATAACAAATGTTCTTGAGTCCTTGAAAGGAGATTCGGCCGAACAAATCACGGATATTCGTGACACACCCAGAGCTTTGGAAAACAAAAAGGTTCTCTGGACGAGAAAAAACCCATATCAAGCCAAGATTCAAGAGAACAGCCTGTTAACAACTCGTAACTCGAGCAAGGAAGTCAGGCATTTTGTACTAGGGCTCCACGACAGTGGTTTAGACTACGCGCCAGGCGACGCACTCAATGTGCTGCCACGTAACCATGCATCTTTGGTAGCTTCAATTCTCGAGGTTCTGCAAGCAAAATACAACGATCCTATAGATGGGTTCGACAAGCCATTGGGCGATGTTTTGGAGAACAGGCTCGAAATAATGACACCTTCGAAAGAACTCATCGCGGAAATATCTGCCAGGAGCAACTCCGAAGACCTCAAGAAAGTGCTTCAAAGTAATGATAAGTCGGCCTCGCATAAGCATTTTTGGGGTGTAGATGTCCTTGATCTGCTCAGAATGCATCCAGAGTCGAAATTCTCCCCGACGGAATTTGTAAAACTGCTGAGGCCACTCCAACACCGAGCGTATTCGATATCCTCGAGCCTAAGAAAGCATCCTGAGCAAGTTCACTTAACGGTAGCTGCAGTTCGGTGGCTACACAATAACCGGGAACACCGGGGCGTTGCCTCAACTTGGCTAGCAGATGGATTAAAATTAGGTGAGGAAGCGAGTGTATTTTTCACTCGAAACAAAAACTTTAGGTTACCCGAGGACAACGATCAAGCAATAATAATGGTTGGCCCGGGAACTGGTATAGCACCTTTTAGAGCCTTCCTGCAGGAGCGAGAGTCAATCGGAGCGACTGGTAAAAATTGGCTTTTCTTTGGAGACCGCCGACGAGATCAGGATTTTCTCTATAGAGAGGAGATAGAAAGTTGGAGCAAAAGCAAACACTTGTCCAACCTAGATTTAGCCTTTTCAAGAGATCAAGGCAAAAAAAATTATGTGCAACATCGAATGCGTGAGAAGAGCTCAGAGCTTTTCAAATGGCTGGAAGAAGGAGCATACTTTTACATTTGCGGCGACGCAGAGCGAATGGCGGTCGACGTCGAGGCAGCTCTTCGAGCAATCGTCGAGAAGGAGGGTAATTTAACCGCTGAAGGCTCTAAGGGTTACATCAATCAACTCAAAAAAGAAAAACGTTTCTTGCGAGACGTATATTAGTAATTACTTTTTTGGAATTATCACGTGTAACTCAATCCAATCTGACATGCCACCATGGGCTTTTGCGTAAGAGCAGACCTTCAACAAGTGGCAGATGAGCTCTCTACCGTAAACCTACTGTGGTTTGCGTTTATATCGCATAGGTGATTGGACAAAAACGCTCCGACAACGCTCAGTAGCAGAACCAAAAAATATCTAAATAGGATAGATCCTCAGCGTTGTTTTTAGGTGTTAGTCTGAAAACCATCGTTTAGCGAAGCGGGGGGCTTGAGCAGTAATACTAAATTTGTCAAGAGGCTAAGACCCTGTGCCTTCTTTGGACGGCAGATTTGCTTTAACTAATGAGTCAAACCCGCAGTGCACGCAGTGCCTTGCTCGAAGATCCATCAATACGTGCTTTACATAGAATTGCTTTTTGCAAAAAGGGCAGCGCCTTCGCGCCATATCCGTTGCGAACGCTGCCCACATACCCATATAAATACACATAAACGCGTCAATATCACGCTGATTAGTTAGAAGTGTCCAGATCGCCAACACATAAAGCGGGAGCGTCCAGAAACAAACCATCATTCTCGAGCGAGCGCGACGTAGCGATATTGCCGCAGATACCTGATGAGGAAGAATCCTCGGAGAAATAAGATAGCTTTCAGGCGCTTTCTGGGACCGCGTATTTTTTTCCATATGTTCCCTGCTGGGCCTGGTGCTGTTCATCTTTAGCCATTAATCTAGCGGACTTATGTAGAGAAGTACAAAAAAGTGCTAAGTCAGATCAACATCATTACGATCGGCTGGAGGAAACTAATAGACAAAAATGGGACTGTGAGAATCCAGATTGCGTCTACCGAAGGGATCACGAGCTCTTGAAGCAGTTCCTGACAAAACTGTGGTCACACCGAAAGAATCTGCCTTCATCAGTACCACCGATCATCGCAAAAGCGATGCTGCGCCAAAGGGCAAGAAAGCCCAAGAAATCAGCATTTCAAAACGAGACCCCTCGCCGCAATCTGCTGATGAACGTTTCAAGCAAGAGTTTGGCGACCAACCCGCAAGACTTCTACCTGAAAAACCGGAGCTCAAAGGCACGCTTCTAGAGTAGTTATCAACCTTAGTCTTTGTCACCACAGTTTTCTCGGTCGACTTGGAATTGTGCAGACAGAGGAGATACATAAATCGGCCAATGAAAGCAACTATTGATTGCATCGAGGCTGATCAGGTTTCAATCGAATTTATTGTTGCGCCGGCTATCGATATCCCCGAGCCTGAAGCTTGAATAGCGTGGCATACTGACCGCCACTCGCAAGCAGCGATTCATGACTGCCCTCTTCCTGAATTCTGGCCTTTTCAAGAACAATAATATGGTCTGCCTTCCGCACGGTAGAAAAGCGGTGAGAAATTATTATGGAGATCTTTTTTGAGGTTAGATCGCGAAAGTGAGAAAAAATCTCAGCCTCTGCTCGAGCATCAATCGCCGCGGTGGGCTCATCCAGAACCAGAACATCGGCCTTGCTGCGCATAAACGCGCGAGATAGCGCAATCTTTTGCCACTGACCACCACTGAGNTCCCTGCCATTCTTAAACCAGGTTCCCAATTGCGTTTCGTAGCCCTCAGGCAGATCCTTTATAAACGTATTGGCCATGCCTTTCTCTGCAGCATCTGCAATTTTGGGCTCCTNNTTTAGCTCNTCAACATCACCAACTCCGATGTTTTCGCCAACGATTAGCTGATAACGTGCAAAATCCTGAAAAACCACACCGATTTTCTTACGTAAGGCATCAACATCCCATGCATCAAGGCTTAATCCCTCGAGCANGATTTCGCCNTCTGAAGGCTTATAAAGCCGAGTTAGCAGCTTAATCAGAGTCGTTTTACCGCTTCCGTTTTCACCGACAATCGCTAGGCTTTCTCCCGGCTTGATGTGGAGATTTACCTGAGAAAGCGCGGGCACGTCGCTATCAGGATAAAAGAAGCTGACATTTTTGAACCTTATGCCGTCGGAAGGGTCAGGTCCTGCCACTTGATTGCCAGTCGCTTCGGGCACCTCATGATCGAGGTATTCTGCCAGATTCGACAGATACAAATTGTCCTCATACATCCCGTTGACTGAAGTCAAGCTGTTGGTGACCGCATTTTGGCCAAGGCGAAACTGCGCAACGTGCATGGTCATCTGCCCGATTGTTATAGCGCCGGCCATTGCAGCGAAACCGACCCAACCATAAGCGAAATAAAACGCGGCGCTCGCTAGTAAGCTCAGCAGGTAAACCCAGAACCCACGCCTGAAAACGAGGTCGCGATCCTCTTCATAAATATTGAGAAAAATATCAACGTATCGCTTGAGAAACAGCCGGCCCAGCTGCATCATCTTGACCTCTTTAGCACCGTCTTCGCGGGTCAAAACCATTTCAAGGTAGATCTGCATTCGCCTTTCGGCAGACCTTCGTCTGTGAATGCGAAAAGCCTCTCCAGAGTANTTTGCCTCTGCGATAAAGGCCGGAACCCCGGCAAACCCAAGCAATAAAACGGCATAAGGAGAAAACTGAAACAGCCAAATGCCAATGGTCAGCAGGGCGATGCTTTCACGAATCAAGTCGAACGTCTTGACTACGAGACTGAGCGGTCTGCTGGAAGCATCTCGTCGCGCCCTAACCAGCTTGTCGTAATACTCCGAATCTTCAAAGTGNGCAAGTTCGAGGGTAAGGGCTTTTTCCAAGATCATCACGTTAATTCGGTTGCCCAAAAGGACTCTTAATATGGCCTGACAGACAGCGTTAAGTCTCTGCGCACCGGTCATTATGACGACAAGGCCTGCTTCAATAAGCACATAAGTCAGCACCTCTCTGCGAGCGAGATCTGCTGACGCACCTGTCGCCTGAATTGCCTGAGACACGGCGTCCACAAACATGCCCCCGACTGAGGCAATCACTGCCGGTAAAACGCCGGAAAGTAGGGTGCTCGCAGCCATTGCCAGAGTGAGCGACGCACTGGTGCTCCACACAATTTTCGTCGCAATTTTACTGTATTGAAATACAGACAAAAATTTGCGCACGGAGTTGGGTTCAGCGCTCCAGTTTTTCCGTGTGGTAGTGGTCATTGACTTATTGGTTGCCAAGATGCTTTCGATCAAAGTGGAACTTCTGAAACCGCTGACAGCCAGATANATTTCGCGCGAAAACCGCGATGTCCGCGGAAGATCCAGATTCAGAGCTTAACACAGAGAGAAGACGACACAGTGTTCAGCAAATATCTAATCAAAATATGTGGCACCCAGTGTTGAAGGATCCTGCATGCTAACTNTGTCTCCAGCAATCATAGCTGCAGAAATAAATATGCGTGTGGCTCCTTAACCCAAGATTAGTCCCAGCCAATATCAAGGAGATCTAGTCGACGGCATGGCCTTGGTTTTCTTCGCTTAAGATCACTTGGGGTCGACAGAAACCAATGTGGAACCCGTCATAACGTATTGGTTGACGCTTTTACCTGAGGCGCGCCGGCTCCGCAAAAACACCAAGCCGTAACTGTGGACGAGACGGTCTGTTAGTGCAGTCTATGCGAAACCTTGAGTTCGTCCTCGAAAAACGCTTTCACCTTGAGCAGCTGACACAAGTCTCCTTCACTCTCCATCAGAGGCAGATGCTGTTCAATATCGTTGAGAATATTTGTGATACTCCCGGTGTCCAGATTGCTAAGATCCAGATTGAATGGGAAGTTCCTTGTCCTGCTCTTATCCTTAATCATATCTCTGTACTGCTCCAAACTGCCCAATTCGTCCTCTACACATGACGTTGACAATCGCACAGGGGTTGTATCGACTGACTTTAAGAAATCTTCATAAGAAATTCTTATATAAGGACTTTTTTAATTTTTAAAAGCTATTGTATAGACGAAACCCACGCTTTTTCTGGCCTGTGGAGTATTTGGTCACTAACTTTTTAGAGCAAGCGAAAAGCTTGTGCCTCGAACGAGGTTCAGGGCTTTGTCAAACCTAGTTCCAGAAAATGGGCTTTATTCGATATCGAAATTTCTTCAAGATCACGGCTACAAAAGTTCAAGGGCACTTCAGCAGCGAACGCGTCAGTGCTGTACAACAGACTGACTGCTCGGGGTAGGGTTACTCCGTACCCATGGCGTGTCGCACGATCAGGTTTTTCAGCGGGCCAGCATTATCCACGCGAGTCAATCCAAAATTGCGAAGCCAGACTGTAGCAGGAGCTCGGCTGGCGAATAGATGTTTAAAACCTTCCATCACCCACATCATTCTAAGGTTGTGAGGCTTGCGCCTCCGCTGATAGCGCTCGAGNACACGCCGGTCGTTCNCCTTACGGCCNGCGTCAAGGCCCGCATGTAGCTCTTCACTCAGNGCAATCACGTCNAGCAANCCTAAGTTAACGCCTTGTCCTGCCAAAGGGTGAATCGTGTGNGCCGCATCGCCGACAAGAACAATTCCACCTCTGAAGTACTCGGTTGCGTGACGTTGCCGCAAGGGCACTCGAAAGCGCTTGTCAGAGCACTCGATGCGACCCAATTTGTATTCAAACGCGCGCGCCAGCNCCTCATTGAATTCCNCCTCTGTCAANCNCATCAGCCGTTNGGCCTCGCGAGTCACCACCGACCAGGCNACAGAACAATGGCGCTGCTCTTCATCTCCCGCCAGCGGCAGAAATGCCAGCGGCCCAGTTGGGATAAAGCGCTGCCACGCAGTCTCTTGGTGTGGCTTTGCAGTTCGCACCGTCGTGACGATAGCGTCATGTCCGTAGTCCCACTCACGAGTCTCGAAGCCAGCAAGCTGACGAATTCTTGAATTCGCGCCGTCAGCAGCAACCAGTAATTTTGCTCGAATAGAGCTACCATCATCTGAAACGATTTTCAGATTATCAGATTCATCGCGCCTAACTTNGGCCAGATTAAAAGGCGCNAGGTAAGTGAGATTNTTCTGGTTTGTCAGTCCCTCATACAGGGCTGACGATATTATCGAATTCTCAACAATAGAACCGAGNTCGGNTTGATGCGCTTCATCAGCTCGAAACCGAATCGAGCCAGTCCCCTCCGCATCCCATACCTGCATCTCTTCGTAGGGACATTCCCGCATGTCGGAAATATAGCGCCAAATCCCCAGCTTGCTGAACAACGTTTTTGAGGCCAGCGTGAGCGCGCTGACCCTTGGATCATAGCGTTGGGGGCTTTCATAGAAAGGCGCCTTTTGGGAGTCATGCGCGACCCGGTCAATCAGCGCAATCCGGCGCGGGCTTACACTTGGGCCGAGGTCAGCCAGAAGCCTGGCTAGGCTTGTACCTACTATTCCGCCTCCAGCAATAACTACGTCAAATTCACGCTCGTTGGTCATCTTTACATTATAGGGACTAAAGAGAGAGCTTGCATGTCCGGGCGGATTCATCTAAACAGATCTTGATGCGTTCCGCTGAGTAGCAACCTGGGTAAGCGCCTCAACGCGACGGCAAATAGGAACTCAANNTGNTTCCTGATAAGCTAGNGNTATCCGTNGAATCAGCATCAAGGAGANTNCCNTGCCGCTTACCCTGTCTACTGACCAATTNAACGANCACATCGGCGAGGAANTCGGNGTTTCNAGTTGGATGCGGATTGATCAAGACAAAATTAATAAATTCGCTGAGGCGACCGGAGATCATCAGTATATACACGTTGATCCGGAAAGAGCGGCACAAACGCCATTCGGAACAACGATCGCTCATGGCTTTCTTACGATGTCCTTGATGGTCGAGATGGGCTACGAGGGCAGCACGAAACTCGANAATGCGGTTATGGGAATTAACTACGGCTTCGACAAGCTACGCTTTATCAATCCAGTAAAGGTGAACAATAAAGTCAGAGGTCGGTTTCAACTTCTGAGCGCCGAGGAAAAAAACCCCAACCAGTGGCTGCTCAAACACGCAGTGAAGGTAGAGATCGAGGGTGAAGACAAGCCCGCNCTNATAGCGGAATGGCTTGGAATGACCGTCGTACAGTAATCCCGACTCCAAAGACATTCGTTGCGGCNAAATGGTCGCAGCAGCGTATCAAAGGCTTCGAGTGAACATTAAAAAAACNTTATTTNCTCTGATTTCTTTCCTGACAGCCTGTACCGGGGAACCGCCGCAAAATATCGGCGAGCAGGATGGTCGCCTNNCAGCATGNCCAAGGTCGCCGAACTGCGTATCCAGTTTCGAATCAGACGCCGAGCATGGAATCCAGCCTCTGAAAGCAAACCTGCGTGAGGTCGAACAGATCCTGCTCGGATTGGAAGAGGCAAACATTGTCGAGTATANAGACGGGTATCTCTGCGCCGAGTTTACTTCACGCCTAATGCGCTTTGTTGATGATGTAGAGTTTCTNGAATACTCGGAAGCGGGTGTCGTACACGTTCGATCGGCGTCTAGGCTGGGTTACAGCGACCTCGGCACAAATAGAAAACGGATCGAGAATATCCGTCGTCTGTTATTGCGAATATGAGCTACTCAATCGAGCGGAATACTTTTTACGGCTTCAGTCCCATGGCACTCTNAGNAAATCTGGCNCGAACAGACGGCACNAGCTCCAAACTCAGGAATCCCAGCTTGCGTATCGCNAACCNATTCNACTTATTGTTTGAAAAAAGCTTNACCATTTGATCGGTAAACAGGACAGATTCGAACTGATCCTGATTTTGTGATTCCTGATAGGCCTGCAGGATCTTCATCTCGCCGGGGGCGGTTTGTTGCTGCTTGGCTTTGAAAAGCTGACGAACCAGGGCTGCAGAATCGCGCAAAGCGAGATTCAGGCCTTGTCCAGCCACCGGATGTAAAGTGTGCGCTACATTGCCCAGCAACACCAGACCCGGCCTGACTTGCTCCTTCGCCAAAGTTAAAGACAAAGGGTAGGTAACACGCTGGCCGATCTGCAGGACTTTGCCGAGTCGCTTTCCAAAATGCTGCGTCAACATCGACATGAATGTCTCTTCGTCGCAATGGAGAAGCTCTTCCAGCGAAGATTCCAAGACAGTCCAAACGAGCGCTGCTCGATTCAACCGCTGAAAATCTGAAAGCGGCAGAACAGCAAGAGGACCAGATTCAGTGAAACGTTCGAAGGCAACTCCCGAATGCGGCCTCTCAAACGCGGCATTAGTGATAATCGCATGCTGGCCATAGTTAGTTATTGTCTTCTCGATTCCAAGGTCTTCGCAAGCTGAAGACCTTCCACCCTCAGCTAGCACAACCAGCTTCGCAGAGATCTTGGTCAAGTGCCCTGCAACTCCAACAGTTAACTCCATTCCAGACTGACACGGTTTCATTTGAGTGATGCTTGCTGGAACCAATAAGCTGACGCCATCGGAGTCCCGCATTGCCTGGCTCAAAATGCTGCCCAACTGTCTATTTTCAATCACATAACCCAAGGCCTCCACGCCTTGCTCTGCACTGCTGAGCGTTGTCCCACCGAAATGGCCGCGATCACTTACCTGAATCTCAACAATCGGCTCGACAATCTGTTTGATCGCCGGCCACAAATTCATGTTTTCGAGAATCTGCCTGCTCCCAAAAGACAACGCAGTGGAGCGTGAGTCAAAGCTCGGCTGCTGATCTGAGTTTTTGCTGTCTACGGCTTCGACAACCAAAATGCTGTATTCGCAGTCGTTGATTTTTTGAGCCAGATTCAGCGCGAAACTGGCGCCAACCATTCCACCGCCAACAACAACGACATCATATTTATTTGCTAAGGTTTGGACGTGCATTACTAGTGAGAAGTCTCGGCCATGAATGCTTCGATTTCTGAAACAGTTTTGGGAACACCAGTGGTGAGGATTCGGTACCCCGATTTCGTGACCAGCACATCGTCTTCGATACGCACTCCGATGCCACGCCATTTTTCAGGCACGTCGGTATTATCTGGGGCAATGTAAATACCCGGCTCAATCGTGGTCACCATGCCAGCCTCTAGCATTCGCCAGGCCCCGTCGATTTTATAATCGCCAACGTCGTGGACATCCAAACCGATCCAATGGCCTACGCGATGCATATAAAAGCCTTTGTAGGCCTCGCTTTTGATCAGATGAAGCAGCTTGCCCTCCAATAAACCCAAATTAATCAGGCCTTGCGTAATCACCTGCACCGACGCGTTATGGGGTGCATCCCAGTGCGCACCGGGTTTGATTTCCCTAATCGCGGCCTCCTGAGCCTCCAGTACGATTTCATAAATCGCTTTCTGTTCATCGCTGAATTTACCGCTTGCTGGGAAAGTGCGAGTGATATCAGACGCGTAGTATTCGTACTCACAGCCTGCATCAATAAGCACCAGATCTCCTTCTTTGATTGCGGCGTTGTTGGTGTTGTAGTGCAGTATGCAGGCGTTTTCCCCCGCCGCCACGATTGAACTGTAAGCAGGGGCCCGACTGCCGTTACGTGTAAAGGCATAAAGCAATTCTGCCTCAAGCTCGTATTCACGAAATCCTGGTTTACAATAAGTCATTGCCCGACGATGCCCTTCCGCTGAAATTTTGGCAGCACGCTCCATAAGCTTTATCTCAGCAGCACTCTTGAACAACCTTAATTCATGCAGAAGGTGATCAAGCATCAGAAACTCTCCCGGTGGATGAGCGCCTAGTTTTGCTTTTTGACGAATTATCTTCACCCAGTCCATGACCTGGTCATCAAATTTATCGTCCTTACCCATTGAGTAATAGATCCGGTCTCGGCCTTCGATCATGCTAGGCAAAATGTCATCTATATGCGAAATAGGATAGGCATCGTCAATAGCAAGTTTCTGAACAGCTGCTTCTGGGCCCATTAGGATGCCTGTCCACAGTTCTTTTTCCTTATTCTTTTCTTGACAAAAAAGGACCGCCTCACCATGCTTCCGGCCCGGGATCAGAGCCAAAAGGGCCTGTTCTTCAGCAAAGCCGGTCAGGTAATAAAAGTCACTGTTCTGGCGGTATAAATATTCCGCATCGTTATTGCGGAAGCTCGGCGGGGCGGAAGGAATCAGAGCGATGCTGTTGTGCTCCATCTGAGCCATCAACTCCTTTCTCCGGGTTGTCATTTCTTTAAAAGGATGGAAATTGTCTGTCATGTCGACAAAGAGGCTCCTAAATTGGTTTGCTGATCACCAGATCAAAAGTGCCCATCTGAGATTTGAGATGTCCTTTTATCGTACAAGCATATCTGGCTCACTGGCGGGAACCAAGCCCCATTTTTTTCACTCTATTATTGACCCGAAAACACCTCACCTCTATAGTTCCTTTATCACCTAACGAAAGCCGGTTGGACATTGCAAAGGCTTGAAGCTCATCCATACCGATGAGCTAATGTCTTCGTGATTTGCCTGGTTTCTTCTTGAAAACAGCTAGGTAGGTATGAGCGAAGAAAGTTTTAACACCCTAAGCAGCAAAGTCGACGATCTGATTGATCTTTGTGCCGAAATGAAGCATGAGAACCAAATACTAAAAGCCGATAAGTCGAATCTGCAGTATGAGCACCAGCAATTGATGGAGAGGAATCAGCTTGCCAAGACCAAGCTGCAGTCGGTGCTAAAAAGACTAAAGTCCATGGACACTTGCTGAGACTGCATTCGGAAAAGGCTTTTTGGTCGAAGAAATATGAGTGAGCGAAACACCACTGTACAGGTGTCGATTCTTGACAAGGAGTATCAGGTAACCTGTCCTCTTCCGGATCAGGAGGCGCTCATCAAGTCTGCTCGCTATCTTGACGAGAATATGCGGAAAATAAAGAGTCGCGGAAACATACATGGTGCCGAGAAGATCGCAGTGATGGCGGCTCTGAACATCACTCATGACATGCTTCGCAAGAATCAGCTGATCTATGAAAATAGCCGTGCTACGTCGGAGCAGGTCCAATCCCTGGAGAAAAAGATCGATCTTGCTCTAGCCTCATCAAGGCAACTCGAGTTGTAGCGCCATAGTTTAAATACTTAATACCTTAAAAATTCTGGGCCATGCGCCCGGCCTGCTCGACCAGACTCGTTAAACCAGTCAGGATTTCTGCCTTTCGGGAGCTTTCCCTGTCCCCGAAGCCCAAGTTATAATTATATCGATAGTTCCCTAGAGCATTTGCCAGTCAAAAGTGTTCTTGAGCCGATATTGTAATACCCGGAGGCAACTCGTTAGATGTTGTTGTGCAAGTCCGCAAGCCGGAAAGCCTTATGCATCGCGGGAGCCACCACCTGAACCTTTCGGTTCAGGGCAACTTTGGTAGCGGTGTTCCGGGGGACTTGATGTGACCTTCGCTAGACTGACCATAATCGATGATGGATAAGAACGAACGTCATTCCCTGCGCGAGTCTCATCGGAAGGCTCGCAAGCGTCTGAGTGAAGAGGAGCGAGCAGCGGCAGCGGCAGCCCTTTCCTCGTTAATTACCGCTCAGGATTTTTATCAGTCCGCCACCAAGATTGCGTTCTACCTCGCCTTTGATGGTGAAATCGATCCCCAACCCCTGCTATCACAAGCTCTGGCCGAAGGTAAAACCTGCTTTCTGCCAATTGCTGGCCAACATGATAAACAACAACTCAGCTTTGCAGCTTATGATAGTTCAACAGAGCTGATGAAGAACCAATGGGGCATCGCAGAGCCGCATGCGCCCGCCATCGGAGTCTCTCCCACCGATTTTGATCTGGTTCTAGTGCCACTAGTAGCATTCGATCTGGAGTGCTATCGCCTCGGTATGGGCAAGGGATTTTATGATCGAACGTTCAATTTTAAAATTCTCAATAGAAGTAGCCAGCCTCTGTTGATTGGGCTGGCACATGAGTGCCAGTTAGCTGAGGGGCTTCCCAACGAAAGTTGGGATGTAAGTCTGGACGCGGTCGTAACCTCAGAGAAAATATACCGCCCCGATACTGCCTANAGCGGTTCATAGCACTCCTCTGCCTATCCCTGGCGTCTTTGTCCCTTCTGGTTAGCATAAATCTGCATCTGACGGTGCGGCTGTGCTAGAGCAGCGCGCTCTGGGCAACGCTGCTGGCGAGCACACTCACCGCGAATACTTTGAAAACTACGATTACCATTCTCGGCTTCTTGTTCATCGGTACTCTCAGGTAACGATTTCAGATAGAACCGCCGTTTTAATTAATGAAAGCCTGATGACTGCCGGCAAATTCACCATAAAGGGAGCTTAACGGCTTATTACCGAGAGCCTTCAGAGAAAAATAGAAAAAACAATTAATTACTGTCAATATGTAAAAAGAGTTGCGCTTAAAAAAGCACTGGATTTATACTGTATATAAATACAGTATAAATGGTGTGGATTTAAAAATGACTATTCTTAGAGACTCTGTCACTCAGCCAGAGGTCAATACTGACAAGGCGTTCAGTAACATCACCTGCAACAGCAGAGGAACCCCCCGTACAAGAGTAAATCAAATGCTGCACAGCAACCCAAACCTCTGGCGTGGTTGCGATATGGCTGGTCAAGGCTTTCACGGTATCGGCACGGGGTATCATGAGCTGGACGATATTCTGCCAGGCCGCGGCTGGCCTAGCAGCGGCCTGGTCGAAGTGATTGCACGACACTCGGGGATGGGAGAGCTACAGCTGCTCATCCCCCTGATGCGGTCAGTCATCAAGCAGGGGAAATGGATTCTCTGGGTGGCCCCACCTTATCTGCTTAATGCGCCTGCCCTGACTCAAGCTGGTATCGATATCGACCAGATTCTAATAGTGAAGCAAGACACGCCCTGTAAAGACGCGCTATGGAGTATGGAAAAGGCGATGCAGACTGAAACCTGCGGGCTGGTGTTGGCCTGGCAGAACTGGCTACCGGGTAAAGTGCTACGCCGTCTGCAGCTTGCAGCTGAAGTTGGCGACACGCTGGCAGTTCTTTTCAAGCATAATGATAGCAAGTATTCACCATCNTCATTACGCCTGCAGATAAAGGGTTCCGCNACCGATAATCGCGACTTTTCNCGNGCCGAAGTGACTGTCATCAAGGCTCGTGGCAACTTCAGGCCATTAAGTGCCCAGTTCAGTCTCTATCCGAAGACACTGTCAGCCTGAGTTCGCAGAGAGAATCATGGGGGATCCGGATAATGCGGCGCAAAAACCCGTGGCCACCGCTGGGTCACGTAAATCATGCGTGATCAAGCTGCCCCTAGCTAAGCGCTGCGGGCCTGATAAGCAGCGCCGTACCAATAATGAAAGCAATAAAGAACCAGCGAAATCTCGATCTAGACGGCAAAGCCTCTGGTATGCGATCTATTTTCCACAGCTAAGCGAACTCAGCGAATCACAACAGACGCAGATTCTCAATGAGTTAGCGGGTCTGGCGGAAAACGTCAGTGCCACCGTAAGCTTCCACTCTCAGGCACTGGTCTGCGAAATTCGCAGCAGCCTCAGATATTTTGGCGGTATAGACAATATCCACAGCAAGCTCCAGAGCCTGATTGTGCCTGTACTGCAAACCAGATCTCTGGGAGACAGCTTTCTCTATGCAGCCAGCCCAACAGTCAGCGGCAGCTTATTGCTGGCACGTTCAGGACATAATGCTCTAGTCTATCAGAGAGGAAACCTGCGCTCTGCCCTTGGGAAGCTATCTGTCGATGTACTCGATCTGCAGAAGGAGCAGCGCCGGCGTTTGCACAACATGGGGGTCAGAAAAATAAGGGACATCTGGCGTTTACCAGTTGACGGTTTACATAAACGGTTTGGGAGTAATTTTGTCAATTCACTCAGCAAGGCAGCAGGCACAAGCCCTGAACCAACGCGAAACTATATACCCTCACCTGAATTTTCAGCTTCCTATGACCTGCCTTATGAAGTGGAGAATCTAAATTATCTGCTGCCGATCATTGATGAAATACTGATAGAACTTCGCGACTTCCTGATACAGAGAGATTTAAGTACCAGCCATCTGCTGCTGTCTATGGCCCATGAAAAGCGCAGCCGCACTGAAATCGAAATAGGTCTGAGACAGGCTACTCGACATCGTGGCCACCTTTTATTACTGATAGAGACCCATTTTGCCCAACTTGCTGTACCTGCCCCTGTTGTCGGTTTAAAACTCGAAGTCAAACAGTTCGATGCATTTCTGAGCGAAAGTGATGCCCTGTTGACAGAAGAGCGGGTGGAGTGCAGATCAAAAATTAACAGCAAGAACCTTGATCAATTCATGGAGCAAATGCATGCACGCCTCGGCGATGATGCACTAAAGAGCATCAATACGGTTGCTGAACATTGCCCGGAATATGCAACTCAACAGCTGAACTACGAAGACAAAAAGGCGCAAATGTCAGCTGCTGGAGTAGCGAATAACCCACGTCCATTTTGGCTTCTGGATGAGCCCATTCAACTAACTCTAAAAGGCAGTAAACTTTATCATCGTCAAGCTATTACTTTGATCAGCGGCCCTGAACGTATCGAAACCTCCTGGTGGTCAGGCCTAGATATTCTCCGCGATTACTATATTGCAAGAGAACGAAATGGTAGCCGCCTGTGGGTGTTTCGAGAACGTAGTCGTGAGCGTAATTGGTTCCTGCACGGTTATTTTTCCTGAGCGAACTCACCTGCACTATTAGCGCACCATAAGCCTCCAGCAGATACTAGAACAAACAGGAATAGATAGTATGCATCCACTTCCCTGAACGCGGACCGAAGACAAGGAGCAATCGGTCCACACCAAAAAGAAGATGCGATAGGCGAAAGCCCCGGCAAGCAGCCAGGGCTTTGTATTAAAGCCCAGTAAAACCTTTAGGAAGGTTTGCGAAATCTGATCGTCATGCGGTCAGATTCACCTATTGCCGCCGTCTCTGGATTGTCAGTGCGC
Source organism: Gammaproteobacteria bacterium (assembly GCA_002719575.1). GTDB lineage: Bacteria > Pseudomonadota > Gammaproteobacteria > Pseudomonadales > Pseudohongiellaceae > UBA9145. The sequence goes on from PBHS01000001.1 coordinate 34,402, forward strand.
GTAGGTGGCAATCGCCAGACGAGACCATCGGCTGGATCATTGGGATTGGCGTTGATCTCGCTGGCTTCCTCAAAAGTAAAGCCTGCTCTCTCGAACGCAGCAATCACATCACTCTGTTTCAAGTAACCATTGTTACCGCTGGCAAACGCCGAGTCAGCATCTTCCGGTGCACGGTGCTGGACCACACCGACTACGCCACCGGGAGCAAGTGCGTCATAAACTTCGGCCAAAGCAGTATCGATAAGAGGCTCATCAAACCGGAACAGGTGATGCATGGCACGAAAAAATAGAGCCGCATCAGCCTGACCATTCTCGGAGTCTGGAATATTGTCGATTGTATAACCTACGATGGGTTGCGAAGGCTCAACTCCCTCTACGCTCAGGTAGCGAGCCATTTGGGTAATATCAGCACCCATACGCTCAATAGTCTGCTCATTCCATGTGCCCATCATTTGACTAAACAGAGCGTCTGGATAGGTCACACCAATCAAACGACCTTGTTCAGCCGTCAACGGATTCAGGATCTGTGTATACCAACCACCGTTGGCAGGCAGAACCTCAATAAGGGTCATATCAGGCTCAATTCCAAAGAAAGACAATGTATCCAACGGGTGNCGCCATTCNTCTCTGCCTTGGTTATCTGCCCTGCGTTCATNATTAATGACGTCTTCNAGGCTGGGGCCAGTCGGCATACTCGTTTCTGCCATCGCCGGTGGAGCTGCGCTGGATGAGGAGTCAGCAGTTGAGGTTTCAGAGTCGTTAGAGCAAGCGGCCAACAGCAGGGCCATTGCGCTCATCGTAATTATTACCTTGGCTTTCATGAAGTTCTCCTTAAGAATCGCCTGACTTTTATGCTCTAAATGCGTTTTAATGCTTCNAGGACCGATATTATTGGAAACATAATANTTGGGGTAGAGACAAAGTAACTTCGATGAACGCGGTTGTCCAGCTACGTGAAGTCCCGAGATNAGACGTCCATTGCNCCCAACCAGTGACTGAGGTCGANCAGATCTCTGGCAACAAGGTGCACAACATCATTGTTNTTCTGAACGTGCCCTACTACCCCTATCAGCATCGCTTGACGAACAACCGNCCGCCGCTTTTCTCCAAGAGAAGGCCACACCACCACATTGACAAAACCGCTCTCATCTTCAAGTGTAAGAAAGGTAACCCCTGCCGCCGTCATCGGCCGCTGTCGGCAGGTGACNAGACCACTTATCTTGGCAGAGCCNTCATTGTCGATCAGCGCAAGTTCATCAGCGCGCTGCACTCTGAAATGATTCAAGTGCGATCTGAACAGCGCGAGTGGATGGCGCCGAAGGGTAAAACCGGTAGATCTNTAGTCTGCGGCAATATTCTGGCTTTCACTGGCTACAGGCAGTAAGACGTCAGCACCAAAATCACTGTCGAAGCCTGGATCAGAAAAAAATAGCATCTGACTCCCTGCATTAGCAGATCTGACATTCTGGCCNGCGGTTTCAATGCCGCTGGCCTGCCAAAANGCACGATGACGATCGCCGCTTAATTGATACAGGGCATCAGCTGCCGCCAGAGCCTCAAGGTCCTTGCGGTTGATTCCGCTCTGGAAGACCAGGCCCTGGACGGTGTCGAACGCNCNCCCTTGGCGTGCTTCTAAAATGGCTTCTGCGCCGGTCCGGGACAGACCTTTCACCNNTCGCANTCCAATCCGTATTTTTGCTTCCGTATGATCATGACAAGGTGAGTTCGGTTTTACATAGCTACTGTCAAATTCCAGAGTGCTGTCATAATGGCTCTGATTAACATCAACCGGAAGAATAATGACACCATGCCTCTGGGCGTCCTTGATCAGCTGAGCTGGGGCATAGAACCCCATAGGCTGACTATTGAGTAAGGCACAGCAAAACGCCGCAGGGTGATAGCGCTTGAGCCAAGATGAGACATAGGCAATGAGGGCAAAGCTGGCTGAATGAGACTCTGGAAAACCATAATCGCCGAATCCTTTGATCTGGCTAAAAAGCTTCTGTGCAAAATCTGGCTCATAACCACGGGCAAGCATACCGTCGACCAGTTTCTTACGGTAAGGCTCTAAGCCTCCCTTTCGCTTCCAGGCCGCCATAGCCCGACGCAGCTGATCTGCTTCTCCGCCGGTAAATCCAGCTGCCACCATAGCCAGCTGCATAACCTGCTCCTGAAATATAGGCACCCCCAGCGTTCTTTCGAGCGCCTCTTTAACTGCTTCGCTCGGATAACTGATAAGTTCTTTGCCATTACGCCGGTTCAGATAGGGATGAACCATGTCTCCTTGAATAGGACCAGGNCGCACAATCGCAATTTGAATAACCAGATCATAATAATTNCGNGGGCGAAGTCGTGGCAACATACTCATCTGAGCCCGCGATTCAATCTGGAATACTCCGANAGTGTCTGCCTCGCACATCATGTCATAGACCTTAGGATCTTCTGCGGGGATGTNCTGCATGGCGAGGGGGNGCTGNCTGTAATCACTAACCAGGCGCAAACATTTTTGTACCGCCGTCAGCATTCCCAGCGCCAGTACATCTATCTTAAGCAGCCCCAGTGATTCCAGATCATCCTTCTCCCACTGGATCACAGTCCGCTCTGCCATACTGGCGTTCTCAATAGGAACCATATGCGTCAACGATCCTTGGCTGATGACAAACCCTCCCACGTGCTGGGAAAGGTGGCGCGGAAAACCGATTAGCTGACCGGCTAACNTCACCAGCATCCGGATTTTTCTGTCGCTGTAATCAAGGCCGGAGTCAGAAAGCTGTTCCTCGAGAGAAGAACCCCACCAATAGATGGATTTGGTTATACGATTGAGTAATGACTCTTCCAGNCCGAGCACCTTNCCCACGTCCCGAATCGCGCTGCGAGAGCGGTAGGTAATAACGGTGGCAGCCAATGCCGCTCTGGCTCTGCCATATTTGTTGTAGATATATTGAATGACCTCCTCACGACGCGCGTTCTCAAAATCCACATCAATATCNGGAGGCTCGTTCCGCTCTCTGGAAATAAACCGTTCAAATAGAACCTCTACCCGGGCCGGATCCACCTCAGTAATTCCGAGGCAATAGCACACAGCCGAATTGGCAGCTGATCCGCGCCCCTGACACAAAATGCCCTGATTGCGAGCAAAGGTCACCAGGTCATGCACTGTGAGGAAGTAATGCTCATAGTTGAGCTCTTTGATAAGCATCAGCTCATGTTCAATCAGATTGCGTACCTTAGGGTTAGCACCTTCTGGCCAGCGTGTCCGGANCCCGACCTCGGTCAGTTCACGTAGCCAACCGTGCGCAGTNTAGTCAGGCGGNACCAGCTCCTCGGGATACTCATAACGCAGCTCATCCANCGANAACTTACAGCGANCAGCAATTTCCGTTGTGGCAGCCAGCANTGTAGGAGGNTACAACTTGGCCAGTTGTTNGCGACCNCGAAGATGGCGCTGAGCATTGCACTCTCCCTCCAGTCCGAGCTCATTGATGGCGCGCCGCAAGCGAATCGCGGTTACTGTGTCCTGCACAATACGCCGACTTGGCACATGCATGTAAACACCACCTGTTGCGCATAAGGGTATTGNGTACTGCTCACCTAAGCGCTGTAGAAATCGTAACTTCCTCAGGTCATCTCCCCGNAGCAGCAATTCGACCCCAATCCATAAGCGCNTACTGAATAATCGGTGCAGCCATACTGCNTGANNTGCNAGATGCTCAGGAGCATGGTTCAGGTCAGGNAACCATAGGGCTAANCAGTCACTGGGCAGGTGCTGCTCTACCATTGNGTAATCCATANGNTANNTACCCTTGGCGGTGTCNNGACGAGCGCAGCTGATCAAATGACNTAAATGACCATAACCGCGCCGGTTACAGGCCAGCAGAACGAANTGGCAGCCTTCCTCCAGATGAAATTCGCTGCCAATAATCAGTTCAATACCTCTCTCCTTGGCAACCGCATGTGCGCGCACTACCCCGGACAAGGAGCACTCATCAGTAATGGCNATTGCCCGGTAGCCCAGCTCGTCAGCACGCTCTATCAACTCCTCNGGAAAAGAAGCGCCGCGCAAGAAAGTAAANTTCGAAAGGCAGTGCAATTCAGCATAATCTGGCAGNCCGGAAGAGCACTCCGGGTTCAGGGNCGTTTCATGGAGGGGTTTTGGTGGCATGATGACATGANCAAAATACTGTATTTATATACAGTATTTTTGAGAACGCCTGATGTCAACCCGAAACAACAAAAACCGACACCCGGTGCCAAGAAAAGTGCCGAACGCTGCCCGAATGGCTGACAGGGGCGCAACGGGTTTCTGTCAGTCAGCGGAAAAGTTGAGCCACACCTGCAAAATTTCGC
>PBHS01000002.1 GCA_002719575.1 Gammaproteobacteria bacterium
GTTCTTATTACCCTCTATTAGTGAATGCTGAAAAAACTTTTTCTCAGATCAAAGGGAAATTACCCACTATAAAAGATGTGTAATCTTCAAACTTCTTGAAGTTTGGAATCTTTTTAATCAAATACAAATGGTAGGTATTAAAAGTTGTACTTTAGGCTAATTTTAAAATTGTGTGTGGTGTAATCAGATGAAAAACTGCCTTCGTCTCCAATTATTTCTGGATTATCAATAAACATTAAATCTGATTCCAAAGTTCCAAAGTCACTATAATTGTAAAGCAATCCAAGAGATATCGCGCTTGAGATTTTATATTCTACTCCGGCACCCAGTTGCCAGAAAAAATCAGATTCGTCATATTCACTTTCCCATACTGAATCTGTTGCCTTGAGATCTATTCCTGCAACACCTACACCTCCAAGCAAGGACATGGTAATTTTATCAAGCGACACAAAATCATATGATAAAGACAACAAGCCTGCTGTCGTTTTGGTATCGGCAAATATATTGTATTTTTCGGGATCAAGCGCAGGCCCCTCAACACCTTGAGTTATACTACTGAATTCACCAATACGAAGTAAACCCAGGCTAATCTGAGTTTTATCAATTCTAGTTCCAATGTTTATACCAAACATTTCCGATGAACCATCATCATTTCCAGTGTTTTGAACACCTGCCTCTTTGTTCATTCCTCCAGTATCAGCAGTCCACAAAGAAACACCACCGTCAACGCTGATAAATGGCTTTGAGAACATATTAAAGAATCCCCTCTTAGTTTTAGGATTTTCTTCAGCTATGCTGATCACATTGGTGATAATGAAACAAATGATTGAGAATATGAATACTGTTTTTTTCATAAATTGTTTTATTTATTATTATTTAAATTGATTCTCATGTAAAGAGACTTTGCTTCTTTAACTTCAATTGAAGCCTTGATAAGGTGATACCCTTCCTTATCCTCTAAAATTTTGAAAGCCAATCCACTGTTGGACCAATCCCTAAGGTTAGTTGACCACTCAATTCCATAGAAACCTTCGGGAATAATCTTACTGCGAGGGTATATCATAGAAAGAGATTTTTCATTTCTTGTGATTCTAAATAAAGCCCCCTCATCAGGCGAGTTTGGATCAGTTCCGAAAAATAATTCTATGGCATTTGTCAAAGAATCATTGTCTGGATCTGCAGACAGTCCCCAAAGGACTTTTTCCAGTGACGGCTTAATTATAAGATCTTTGTCAAAATGAATATTTATCCAATCTTTAACATAATCTGTGGAGTGAAATGCACCAGGAAGCTCAAGATAATTTACGTAAACCTTACCTGATCGCTCATATAAATCAGATTCTCGATCTTTAGAAGCACCTATGATGGCAACATTATCACCTAGGGCTACACTAGAACCAAAACCAGATACAGTGTCATCTCTTTCAGGATGAAGCATTCCAGAAAACAACCAATTTTCTGTTCCTCTAATATCTCTTTCATAAAGATGCACATCTCCAGCTGGATAATTTGCATTAATACTATTTTTACCAACGATTAGATACCTATTATTAATATCTACCGAATTACCGAATTTTTCATTCTCATGTAATTCTTGACTAAATAATTCATCAATCAAATCCCATGACAAATTCTCTTTGTTATTCCTTTCATAAACAAATGCTGCCCCTGAATCCTTGACTCGTTCTCCATTTCTCAAAGAAGCATCAAATAAGAAGCTACCAACAACAACTGATATCCCGTCAACCGCTACACTGGACCCAAAACCGTCTCCTCTTGAGGCTCTAGGATCATCAAAAAGGTCCAGTGTATCATCTAAAACCCACCCCCCTTTTACTCTATTCTTGTTAGAAAAAATGTATACTGCACCTAACTCAAATCCATCTACTTCTTTCGACCGATCAGCGCCAGGTGCACCAACAACAGCATAGGTTCCATCTACATCCAAAGAGAAGCCAAACCAATCCATTCTGTCACCGTCATGGATTATAGTTTGGGTAAACTCCCATCCTCCTTCAACGAATGGGTTCTTCTCAAATACAAAAACAGCTCCACTGTCTTTGCCATTGGTATCATAATATGGAGCACCAACAAACAGATTACCCTCAGTAATACTCACTGCCCTACCAAACTGATCTCCGCTTTTCGCCAACTCTTTAGGGAGAGTAAGCTTTGAAGTTTGAACCCAACCATCTGAATCTTTTGACTCTTTTTCGTAGATATAAACAGCCCCGGAATCTTTCTTGCCGTGCTCGTTTTTCATACTTGCACCAACCGCCATCATTTCGCCATCAATGTCAAGGCTTTTACCAAAATTATCCCCTTTAATAATGTCCTCAGGCATCAAAATATCTTTAACTTTCCATTGATTATAATTTCTTCCGTCTCCCCTTTCATAAACATAAACACCTCCAGAATCTATCCCATTATTATCCTTAAGATAAGAACCAACAACCATGGTCTTCCCGCTCACTGCTACAGCATTGCCAAATTCAGAACCTGTCTCGCTATCTGGCAAACCATTCAATTTGAATGGTAAAATAACCGAGGATGGAGGATGGGTAACAGTAACTAAAGTTTTATCACTTACTGTTTCTGACTGACCATCAAAAACAGATAAATTAATTAAAATAGACTCAGATTTTCTCTGATTGACTCGGCCTGATGAAGTAGGCTGAAAACATAGACCTTTGAGAAGTAAAGTTGCCACCTCTGGAGTATGACCTGATGCTACGTACCTATTGCCCTCTTTCCTGAATACATTAGGTTGTGGATAATATAATATCCCTTTTTGCTCATCATTAAGGTAAACAGAAACTGTGACCAATTCATTTCCATTGTTATCTACATCGGTAACACTAATATTAGAAAATGGATTAGTAATGGTGGTGTTAATAATTTCAACCTGACTTTCACCTGATATCACGGGTGCGTCGTTGACACCGTTAACTGTGATCTTGGCTGAGCCTTGGGTCCGGTCCGCTCCACTTTGATGGACCGTGACTGTGGCCGTTGCCGGGTAAGTTCCACCACTTTGATCCTGCACAATATAAGTGATGGTATCGCTTCCAATGAAGTTATTATTGGGGGTATAAAGAAGTTCTGAGTTACTGATGGTGATCGTAGCGTTCTCTGAGCTTGCACTGACGATCAACCAATCGCTTGCATTAGATCCTGGAAGGATACCATCATTAATCAGCACATCGAGTTGATTATCCTGGGTTCCTGATAGCACGGCGAACTGATCGTTACTAACAGGCAGGTCTCCGACCTTGACGATCACCTGAGCGGTGGCGGTACCACCCTGACCATCAGAGACATTATACTCGAAACGCACCGTTCCCACGAACCCACTCGGAGGCGTGTAAAGAACTGCTCCATCAGAGACAGTCGCTTCTCCTCCCTGACCTCCTCCGACAGAGAAGACACTGACTGGAGTGGTTCCTGTAATCTTCCATGCGGAAGCATCCGCCGGTTTGGAGCCATCATTGGCGAGCACATCAAGGACATTGGCGTTTGAATTTGATGCGACGGTGAAGTAATCGGCATTAGTCTCAGCGGCACGAGCGTTTTGACGGGCTAGCACGGTAATGGTGACCTGCTCTTCGACTCGGCGGTCACTCTGATCACCAAGAACATAAGTGAACTTCTCAATGAAGTGAGATCCCTCTTCCGGGTTCTCCTGCAAGGCAGGGGTGTAGATGAGGTTAGCCCCATCGATCACGACCTGACCCTGCTGGTCTGGAGCATTAGACTGGTTGGTCTCATTAATACCAACTCCAGTAATGCGAAGTTGCCCCTGACCAGATGCCGCAAAATCGTTAGCAAGAACCGGAAGAACAAATGAACGCACCTTATCTTCCTCCACCACATCATAAAAGACGGTGTAAGCGTCAGCCGATGCGTTGGGTGATGAGTTTACATGAACAAAATTTATAGTGGCGGTTGCCGTGCCAGTTCCGCCTAATCCGTCGGACACGCTGTAAGTCAGCGTAGCCGGAAGAAGCACACTGACATCGGGTGTGTATTGGATTAATCCATCAACGATACTCACCGTGCCTCGATCTACTTCGGCTGAAGTGATCTCCCAACCGGTTGACCCATCAGGAATAATCCCATCATTGGCGAGTACATCCAATTGATTATCTTGTGATCCACTGAGAACTTTAAAATCATCATTGGAGAGATGCAGTGTGTTCTCTCTTTCCACGATGCGGACCGTGACGGTCGCTTGCGCGCGTGACACCCCGCCTCCACTCATCTCATAAATAAAACTATCTTCACCACTCGTTCCCGCATTAGGGGTATAAATGATAGCACCCGAATTAAGCACCACAACGCCTCCCTTGTTTGGAGATTGAATAATGCCCTCAACTTTGAGCTGACCGGCATCGGATGGTTGGACATCATCATTGGCTAACACTTGCAGCATGGAACTTTGGCCTAAGGTCACGGTAAACGTGTCATCATTCGCCTGAAGGTTACCATTAATCCTATCCTCGGTGACCTGAATAACCACCTGCGCGGAATCACGATTACCCAACTCATCCTCAACAACGTAAGTAAACACATCATCTCCAACATAGCCTGGTACAGGAACATAGCTTACGGTTCCAAGCTCAGAATTAGCAACAACCAAGCTTCCCTTGCTGGAATCGCTGACATTAAGAAGACGCAGCTCTGAGCTCACTGAGGTAAGGTTCCGGTCGTTACTAAGAACATTGAGAGTCACTCCTCTTGCTCCAACTGAAACTTTATACTCATCATCTTCTGCAAACACATAACTCCCATCAAAGCTCTCGTAAGAAATACTATCTGTGTAACTCTGACCAACGGCAAGCGCATCAAACTGAGAAGACCCACTCGGATCATAGACCAAGCGGCTGGTGGCTGAACCTTGCTCAAGAATCGTTGAGTAAATGACTCCTTCAACATCGGTCGTTCTTCCCTCGGCAGGAACAATGATCCTCTTGTCATCAATACCTTTACTATTGATATCAGCCTCAAGATCGTTCTCGAGAACACCAGGATGCTGCACCACAAGAAGTTCATCCTCTGCGGTACTGTAGCCTGATCCTGGCAGATCCACGAGAGAATCGGCAACGGGTTGATCATTGACCCCTTCGACAAGCACTGCCACCACGAAGCTGACACGGTTAAATCCGTCACTCATCTCAAGCTCAAAAGAATCTACTAGGCGCTCTCCTCTTCTCAGGCTATTTAATGCGACTGAAACCGAAGGATCATACTCAACAGTCGTTCCGTCTGCACTGAGTTTAATACTCGCGCCTTCACGGCTTGTGTACCCTTCTTGAGGAGCCACCACAAAGAGCGTGTCCTTATCGACATCCGCATCGTTCTTTAACAGTTCAGCACTTGGTATCAGTAACTGACTTTGCTCATCGGTGTACCAGAGTTCATCGACCTCAACGGCTGATACAAGGGCTCCACCAGCAACTCCTAATGCGGCTCGAATGACTCCATTATTACCTGATGACGCGGGCCGCACATAACCCACTTCAAGACTTCCAAGCACTTCACCAAGATCTTCACCTGCCCCTACAAACTTTGCTAAACCTACCAAACCTTGAGGGTCGTTACTTGGCACCGGTGCATCATTAGCTCCTCTCACGCTCACATCAACGCGCGCCACACTGATCGCTCCATGACGGTCTTCAACCGCATAATAAAATGAATCATTGAGAGTGGCATCAGAAGCAATCCCGTTGAGCACTGAAGAGGCCCGAGGATTATAAGCGATGTTGGTCTCTCTATGATCGGCACGAATCTCCAAGGCGAGCGCTGCGCCTTGGTCACTCGTTGCGTTCAACTGAGAACCTCTTAAATACTTCACCCAAACTCCTTTTTGCTGATGGTCCTCAACAAAGCTGACCGGCAAAAGGAAGCTATCCTCATCAATCACCTCAATAATATGAAGCGCGTTATAAGACGGATGACCTCCGTAACCGGATATCAAAACACTCTCCGATCCCTGAAGACCGTGAGCCAGACTCTTCACCACCACCTTACCGGTCTGCAAATCTGCTTCATAGCCATTTACCTGTTCAACACTATTAAGCACACCAATAACTCTTAAACTTTCCCCTTCATCATCTGAATCCGGGTCTTTATCGTTCTTCAGCAAGCTCACTTGCGAAATCGAACGAGCCCCCGGGTAGTTAGAGTCCGTATCAAACTCGGTCTGTGTTCCGGCAAGACTTGAATCAGCCATAATCCTTAGAAGTGAATCCTCAAGCGCTCCCACCGAATCTGCAACTGGTGTCGGGGCGTCGTTCGCTCCAACAACCTTTACACTAACCTGAACCGTTGAAGCTCTGGTATCCGCGATACCATCTCCGTACGAACGTGGGTCACCTGCCGCGTCTTCAAGGTCGACGATCGTGTACTCAAAAGTATCGTTATACTCTACCCCTAGAGGAAGTGCTTCAAGGATCGAAGAGAATCGTGGGTCGTATCTAAGTTGCGTTCCTTTATGAGGCGTTAGCGCTGTGCCATTGGATGATGGATCAATGTAAACATCAGCTCCAGCTCCTGAGCTCTTTATCTGTGCGTCGCTTACTCCAGCTCCATCAGCTCCAGCAAGATCTATGATCACCAATGTGTTCTCTTCATTCACATCAGTATCATTGGCAAGAACGTCTAGCATCGCAGGATCATCCTCGGTAACCGTATAGCTATCGGCGAGAGCTTCAGGGGCCACGTTGTGATAAACTGTGATCAGCGTTTGATTATCTTCCACAGCACCACCGTCTCTATCTGCAACCTTAAGAATAAAACGTGTCTCCTCAGGTGACGGTCTACCATTCGGTGTCGGTGTAAAGCGTAAGCCCTGGAGAACGGCTGTCATCTGTGTTGGACTTAGTCCACTCACTTTATAGGTTTGATCTAAAAGAGTCATGGCTCCACTGGGATCAATAAGGGTTCCGTTCGCATGGTTAACCAATAATAACTCCACATCGAGGAGGGCTTGACCATCATCATCCACATCGGTGAGTGTCATCCCAGAAAACACATTGAAATAACCATTGGCGGGAGGATTAACTTCCACTTGTTGGGAACCGGCTATGACCGGCAGATCATTAACGCTGGTAACGGTAATTGAAACGGTCGAAACATTGGAGTTCAACTCTCCATCATTGACCCGGTAGGTGAAACTATCGGCACCAAAATAATTTAAATTAGGCGTGTACACTCTGGATGCGCCGGTTCCTTCCAGTGTTCCATTGCTCGGTCCACTCACAATGGNATAGGTTAAAGTGTCATCCTCTATATCAGATGCCACCAAGTTCACCGTCACTTGTCCGTCCTCTGCCAAAGTCACCGCTACAGGCTGACTCACTGGCGCATCATTAACTGGGTTAACGGTAANCGAAACGGTCGAAACATTAGAATCAACCGCTCCATCATTGACTTTATAAGTAAAGCTATCAGAACCAAAATAATTTAAATTAGGCTTATACACTCTCGATGTTCCTGTNCCGGTCAGCGTACCCTTACTCGGCCCACTCACCACCGAGTAAGTTAACACATCTCCCTGATCAACGTCCGTTGCTATCAACTCCACGGCCGCTGGGTTATCCTCATCAAGAGCGATATTAACATCAGACGCCACGGGTGCGTCGTTGACACCGTTAACTGTGATCTTGGCTGAGCCTTGGGTCCGGTCCGCTCCACTTTGATGGACCGTGACTGTGGCCGTTGCCGGGTAAGTTCCACCACTTTGATCCTGCACAATATAAGTGATGGTATCGCTTCCAATGAAGTTATTATTGGGGGTATAAAGAAGTTCTGAGTTACTGATGGTGATCGTAGCGTTCTCTGAGCTTGCACTGACGATCAACCAATCGCTTGCATTAGATCCTGGAAGGATACCATCATTAATCAGCACATCGAGTTGATTATCCTGGGTTCCTGATAGCACGGCGAACTGATCGTTACTAACAGGCAGGTCTCCGACCTTGACGATCACCTGAGCGGTGGCGGTACCACCCTGACCATCAGAGACATTATACTCGAAACGCACCGTTCCCACGAACCCACTCGGAGGCGTGTAAAGAACTGCTCCATCAGAGACAGTCGCTTCTCCTCCCTGACCTCCTCCGACAGAGAAGACACTGACTGGAGTGGTTCCTGTAATCTTCCATGCGGAAGCATCCGCCGGTTTGGAGCCATCATTGGCGAGCACATCAAGGACATTGGCGTTTGAATTTGATGCGACGGTGAAGTAATCGGCATTAGTCTCAGCGGCACGAGCGTTTTGACGGGCTAGCACGGTAATGGTGACCTGCTCTTCGACTCGGCGGTCACTCTGATCACCAAGAACATAAGTGAACTTCTCAATGAAGTGAGATCCCTCTTCCGGGTTCTCCTGCAAGGCAGGGGTGTAGATGAGGTTAGCCCCATCGATCACGACCTGACCCTGCTGGTCTGGAGCATTAGACTGGTTGGTCTCATTAATACCAACTCCAGTAATGCGAAGTTGCCCCTGACCAGATGCCGCAAAATCGTTAGCAAGAACCGGAAGAACAAATGAACGCACCTTATCTTCCTCCACCACATCATAAAAGACGGTGTAAGCGTCAGCCGATGCGTTGGGTGATGAGTTTACATGAACAAAATTTATAGTGGCGGTTGCCGTGCCAGTTCCGCCTAATCCGTCGGACACGCTGTAAGTCAGCGTAGCCGGAAGAAGCACACTGACATCGGGTGTGTATTGGATTAATCCATCAACTATACTCACCGTGCCTCGATCTACTTCGGCTGAAGTGATCTCCCAACCGGTTGACCCATCAGGAATAATCCCATCATTGGCGAGTACATCCAATTGATTATCTTGTGATCCACTGAGAACTTTAAAATCATCATTGGAGAGATGCAGTGTGTTCTCTCTTTCCACGATGCGGACCGTGACGGTCGCTTGCGCGCGTGACACCCCGCCTCCACTCATCTCATAAATAAAACTATCTTCACCACTCGTTCCCGCATTAGGGGTATAAATGATAGCACCCGAATTAAGCACCACAACGCCTCCCTTGTTTGGAGATTGAATAATGCCCTCAACTTTGAGCTGACCGGCATCGGATGGTTGGACATCATCATTGGCTAACACTTGCAGCATGGAACTTTGGCCTAAGGTCACGGTAAACGTGTCATCATTCGCCTGAAGGTTACCATTAATCCTATCCTCGGTGACCTGAATAACCACCTGCGCGGAGTCACGATTACCCAACTCATCTTCAACGACGTAAGTAAACACATCATCTCCAACATAGCCTGGTGCGGGAACATAGATTACGGTTCCAAGCTCAGAATTAGCAACAACTAAGCTTCCCTTGCTGGAATCGCTGACATTAAGAAGACGCAGCTCTGAGCTCACTGAGGTAAGGTTCCGGTCGTTACTAAGAACATTGAGAGTCACTCCTCTTGCTCCAACTGAAACTTTATACTCATCATCTTCTGCAAACACATAACTCCCATCAAAGCTCTCGTAAGAAATACTATCTGTGTAACTCTGACCAACGGCAAGCGCATCAAACTGAGAAGACCCACTCGGATCATAGACCAAGCGGCTGGTGGCTGAACCTTGCTCAAGAATCGTTGAGTAAATGACTCCTTCAACATCGGTCGTTCTTCCCTCGGCAGGAACAATGATCCTCTTGTCATCAATACCTTTACTATTGATATCAGCCTCAAGATCGTTCTCGAGAACACCAGGATGCTGCACCACAAGAAGTTCATCCTCTGCGGTACTGTAGCCTGATCCTGGCAGATCCACGAGAGAATCGGCAACGGGTTGATCATTGACCCCTTCGACAAGCACTGCCACCACGAAGCTGACACGGTTAAATCCGTCACTCATCTCAAGCTCAAAAGAATCTACTAGGCGCTCTCCTCTTCTCAGGCTATTTAATGCGACTGAAACCGAAGGATCATACTCAACAGTCGTTCCGTCTGCACTGAGTTTAATACTCGCGCCTTCACGGCTTGTGTACCCTTCTTGAGGAGCCACCACAAAGAGCGTGTCCTTATCGACATCCGCATCGTTCTTTAACAGTTCAGCACTTGGTATCAGTAACTGACTTTGCTCATCGGTGTACCAGAGTTCATCGACCTCAACGGCTGATACAAGGGCTCCACCAGCAACTCCTAATGCGGCTCGAATGACTCCATTATTACCTGATGACGCGGGCCGCACATAACCCACTTCAAGACTTCCAAGCACTTCACCAAGATCTTCACCTGCCCCTACAAACTTTGCTAAACCTACCAAACCTTGAGGGTCGTTACTTGGCACCGGTGCATCATTAGCTCCTCTCACGCTCACATCAACGCGCGCCACACTGATCGCTCCATGACGGTCTTCAACCGCATAATAAAATGAATCATTGAGAGTGGCATCAGAAGCAATCCCGTTGAGCACTGAAGAGGCCCGAGGATTATAAGCGATGTTGGTCTCTCTATGATCGGCACGAATCTCCAAGGCGAGCGCTGCGCCTTGGTCACTCGTTGCGTTCAACTGAGAACCTCTTAAATACTTCACCCAAACTCCTTTTTGCTGATGGTCCTCAACAAAGCTGACCGGCAAAAGGAAGCTATCCTCATCAATCACCTCAATAATATGAAGCGCGTTATAAGACGGATGACCTCCGTAACCGGATATCAAAACACTCTCCGATCCCTGAAGACCGTGAGCCAGACTCTTCACCACCACCTTACCGGTCTGCAAATCTGCTTCATAGCCATTTANCTGTTCAACACTATTAAGCACACCAATAACTCTTAAACTTTCCCCTTCATCATCTGAATCCGGGTCTTTATCGTTCTTCAGCAAGCTCACTTGCGAAATCGAACGAGCCCCCGGGTAGTTAGAGTCCGTATCAAACTCGGTCTGTGTTCCGGCAAGACTTGAATCAGCCATAATCCTTAGAAGTGAATCCTCAAGCGCTCCCACNGAATCTGCAACTGGTGTCGGGGCGTCGTTCGCTCCAACAACCTTTACACTAACCTGAACCGTTGAAGCTCTGGTATCCGCGATACCATCTCCGTACGAACGTGGGTCACCTGCCGCGTCTTCAAGGTCGACGATCGTGTACTCAAAAGTATCGTTATACTCTACNCCTAGAGGNAGTGCTTCAAGGATNGAAGAGAATCGTGGGTCGTATCTAAGTTGCGTTCCTTTATGAGGCGTTAGCGCTGTGCCATTGGATGATGGATCAATGTAAACATCAGCTCCAGCTCCTGAGCTCTTTATCTGTGCGTCGCTTACTCCAGCTCCATCAGCTCCAGCAAGATCTATGATCACCAATGTGTTCTCTTCATTCACATCAGTATCATTGGCAAGAACGTCTAGCATCGCAGGATCATCCTCGGTAACCGTATAGCTATCGGCGAGAGCTTCAGGGGCCACGTTGTGATAAACTGTGATCAGCGTTTGATTATCTTCCACAGCACCACCGTCTCTATCTGCAACCTTAAGAATAAAACGTGTCTCCTCAGGTGACGGTCTACCATTCGGTGTCGGTGTAAAGCGTAAGCCCTGGAGAACGGCTGTCATCTGTGTTGGACTTAGTCCACTCACTTTATAGGTTTGATCTAAAAGAGTCATGGCTCCACTGGGATCAATAAGGGTTCCGTTCGCATGGTTAACCAATAATAACTCCACATCGAGGAGGGCTTGACCATCATCATCCACATCGGTGAGTGCTGTCTGAGAAAACACATTGAAATAACCATTGGCGGGAGGATTAACTTCCACTTGTTGGGAACCGGCTATGACCGGCAGATCATTAACGCTGGTAACGGTAATTGAAACGGTCGAAACATTGGAGTTCAACTCTCCATCATTGACCCGGTAGGTGAAACTATCGGCACCAAAATAATTTAAATTAGGCGTGTACACTCTGGATGCGCCGGTTCCTTCCAGTGTTCCATTGCTCGGTCCACTCACAATGGAATAGGTTAAAGTGTCATCCTCTATATCAGATGCCACCAAGTTCACCGTCACTTGTCCGTCCTCTGCCACGGTCACCGCTACAGGCTGACTCACTGGCGCATCATTAACTGGGTTAACGGTAANCGAAACGGTCGAAACATTAGAATCAACCGCTCCATCATTGACTTTATAAGTAAAGCTATCAGAACCAAAATAATTTAAATTAGGCTTATACACTCTCGATGNNCCTGTNCCNGTCAGCGTACCCTTACTCGGCCCACTCACCACCGAGTAAGTTAACACATCTCCCTGATCAACNTCCGTTGCTATCAGCTCCACGGCCGCTGGGNNATCCTCATCAAGAGCGATATTAACATCAGACGCCACGGGTGCGTCGTTGACACCGTTAACTGTGATCTTGGCTGAGCCTTGGGTCCGGTCCGCTCCACTTTGATGGACCGTGACTGTGGCCGTTGCCGGGTAAGTTCCACCACTTTGATCCTGCACAATATAAGTGATGGCATCGCTTCCAATGAAGTTATTATTGGGGGTATAAAGAAGTTCTGAGTTACTGATGGTGATCGTAGCGTTCTCTGAGCTTGCACTGACGATCAACCAATCGCTTGCATTAGATCCTGGAAGGATACCATCATTAATCAGCACATCGAGTTGATTATCCTGGGTTCCTGATAGCACGGCGAACTGATCGTTACTAACAGGCAGGTCTCCGACCTTGACGATCACCTGAGCGGTGGCGGTNCCACCCTGACCATCAGAGACATTATACTCGAAACGCACCGTTCCCACGAACCCACTCGGAGGCGTGTAAAGAACTGCTCCATCAGAGACAGTCGCTTCTCCTCCCTGACCTCCTCCGACAGAGAAGACACTGACTGGAGTGGTTCCTGTAATCTTCCATGCGGAAGCATCCGCCGGTTTGGAGCCATCATTGGCGAGCACATCAAGGACATTGGCGTTTGAATTTGATGCGACGGTGAAGTAATCGGCATTAGTCTCAGCGGCACGAGCGTTTTGACGGGCTAGCACGGTAATGGTGACCTGCTCTTCGACTCGGCGGTCACTCTGATCACCAAGAACATAAGTGAACTTCTCAATGAAGTGAGATCCCTCTTCCGGGTTCTCCTGCAAGGCAGGGGTGTAGATGAGGTTAGCCCCATCGATCACGACCTGACCCTGCTGGTCTGGAGCATTAGACTGGTTGGTCTCATTAATACCAACTCCAGTAATGCGAAGTTGCCCCTGACNAGATGCCGCAAAATCGTTAGCAAGAACCGGAAGAACAAATGAACGCACCTTATCTTCCTCCACCACATCATAAAAGACGGTGTAAGCGTCAGCCGATGCGTTGGGTGATGAGTTTACATGAACAAAATTTATAGTGGCGGTTGCCGTGCCAGTTCCGCCTAATCCGTCGGACACGCTGTAAGTCAGCGTAGCCGGAAGAAGCACACTGACATCGGGTGTGTATTGGATTAATCCATCAACNATACTCACCGTGCCTCGATCTACTTCGGCTGAAGTGATCTCCCAACCGGTTGACCCATCAGGAATAATCCCATCATTGGCGAGTACATCCAATTGATTATCTTGTGATCCACTGAGAACTTTAAAATCATCATTGGAGAGATGCAGTGTGTTCTCTCTTTCCACGATGCGGACCGTGACGGTCGCTTGCGCGCGTGACACCCCGCCTCCACTCATCTCATAAANAAANCTATCTTCACCACTCGTTCCCGCATTAGGGGTATAAATGATAGCACCCGAATTAAGCACCACAACGCCTCCCTTGTTTGGAGATTGAATAATGCCCTCAACTTTGAGCTGACCGGCATCGGATGGTTGNACATCATCATTGGCTAANACNTGCAGCATGGANCTNTGGCCNAAGGTCACNGTAAACGTGTCATCATTCGCCTGAAGGTTACCATTAATCCTATCCTCGGTGACCTGAATAACCACCTGCGCGGANTCACGATTACCCAACTCATCNTCAACNACGTAAGTAAACACATCATCTCCAACATAGCCTGGTNCNGGAACATAGNTTACGGTTCCAAGCTCAGAATTAGCAACAACNAAGCTTCCCTTGCTGGAATCGCTGACATTAAGAAGACGCAGCTCTGAGCTCACTGAGGTAAGGTTCCGGTCGTTACTAAGAACATTGAGAGTCACTCCTCTTGCTCCAACTGAAACTTTATACTCATCATCTTCTGCAAACACATAACTCCCATCAAAGCTCTCGTAAGAAATACTATCTGTGTAACTCTGACCAACGGCAAGCGCATCAAACTGAGAAGACCCACTCGGATCATAGACCAAGCGGCTGGTGGCTGAACCTTGCTCAAGAATCGTTGAGTAAATGACTCCTTCAACATCGGTCGTTCTTCCCTCGGCAGGAACAATGATCCTCTTGTCATCAATACCTTTACTATTGATATCAGCCTCAAGATCGTTCTCGAGAACACCAGGATGCTGCACCACAAGAAGTTCATCCTCTGCGGTACTGTAGCCTGATCCTGGCAGATCCACGAGAGAATCGGCAACGGGTTGATCATTGACCCCTTCGACAAGCACTGCCACCACGAAGCTGACACGGTTAAATCCGTCACTCATCTCAAGCTCAAAAGAATCTACTAGGCGCTCTCCTCTTCTCAGGCTATTTAATGCGACTGAAACCGAAGGATCATACTCAACAGTCGTTCCGTCTGCACTGAGTTTAATACTCGCGCCTTCACGGCTTGTGTACCCTTCTTGAGGAGCCACCACAAAGAGCGTGTCCTTATCGACATCCGCATCGTTCTTTAACAGTTCAGCACTTGGTATCAGTAACTGACTTTGCTCATCGGTGTACCAGAGTTCATCGACCTCAACGGCTGATACAAGGGCTCCACCAGCAACTCCTAATGCGGCTCGAATGACTCCATTATTACCTGATGACGCGGGCCGCACATAACCCACTTCAAGACTTCCAAGCACTTCACCAAGATCTTCACCTGCCCCTACAAACTTTGCTAAACCTACCAAACCTTGAGGGTCGTTACTTGGCACCGGTGCATCATTAGCTCCTCTCACGCTCACATCAACGCGCGCCACACTGATCGCTCCATGACGGTCTTCAACCGCATAATAAAATGAATCATTGAGAGTGGCATCAGAAGCAATCCCGTTGAGCACTGAAGAGGCCCGAGGATTATAAGCGATGTTGGTCTCTCTATGATCGGCACGAATCTCCAAGGCGAGCGCTGCGCCTTGGTCACTCGTTGCGTTCAACTGAGAACCTCTTAAATACTTCACCCAAACTCCTTTTTGCTGATGGTCCTCAACAAAGCTGACCGGCAAAAGGAAGCTATCCTCATCAATCACCTCAATAATATGAAGCGCGTTATAAGACGGATGACCTCCGTAACCGGATATCAAAACACTCTCCGATCCCTGAAGACCGTGAGCCAGACTCTTCACCACCACCTTACCGGTCTGCAAATCTGCTTCATAGCCATTTACCTGTTCAACACTATTAAGCACACCAATAACTCTTAAACTTTCCCCTTCATCATCTGAATCCGGGTCTTTATCGTTCTTCAGCAAGCTCACTTGCGAAATCGAACGAGCCCCCGGGTAGTTAGAGTCCGTATCAAACTCGGTCTGTGTTCCGGCAAGACTTGAATCAGCCATAATCCTTAGAAGTGAATCCTCAAGCGCTCCCACCGAATCTGCAACTGGTGTCGGGGCGTCGTTCGCTCCAACAACCTTTACACTAACCTGAACCGTTGAAGCTCTGGTATCCGCGATACCATCTCCGTACGAACGTGGGTCACCTGCCGCGTCTTCAAGGTCGACGATCGTGTACTCAAAAGTATCGTTATACTCTACCCCTAGAGGAAGTGCTTCAAGGATCGAAGAGAATCGTGGGTCGTATCTAAGTTGCGTTCCTTTATGAGGCGTTAGCGCTGTGCCATTGGATGATGGATCAATGTAAACATCAGCTCCAGCTCCTGAGCTCTTTATCTGTGCGTCGCTTACTCCAACTCCATCAGCTCCAGCAAGATCTATGATCACCAATGTGTTCTCTTCATTCACATCAGTATCATTGGCAAGAACGTCTAGCATCGCAGGATCATCCTCGGTAACCGTATAGCTATCGGCGAGAGCTTCAGGGGCCACGTTGTGATAAACTGTGATCAGTGTTTGATTATCTTCCACAGCACCACCGTCTCTATCTGCAACCTTAAGAATAAAACGTGTCTCCTCAGGTGACGGTCTACCATTCGGTGTCGGTGTAAAGCGTAAGCCCTGGAGAACGGCTGTCATCTGTGTTGGACTTAGTCCACTCACTTTATAGGTTTGATCTAAAAGAGTCATGGCTCCACTCGGATCAATAAGGGTTCCGTTCGCATGGTTAACCAATAATAACTCCACATCGAGGAGGGCTTGACCATCATCATCCACATCGGTGAGTGCTGTCTGAGAAAAGACATTGAAATAACCATTGGCGGGAGGATTAACTTCCACTTGTTGAGAACCGGCTATGACCGGCAGATCATTAACGCTGGTAACGGTAATTGAAACGGTCGAAACATTAGAGTTCAACTCTCCATCATTGACCCGGTAGGTAAAACTATCGGCTCCATGATAATTTAAATTAGGCGTGTACACTCTCGATGCTCCTGTTCCTTCCAGTGTTCCATTGCTCGGCCCACTCACGATGGAATAGGTTAAGATATCGCCCTCGTCAACGTCCGTTCCATTAAGGTTAAATGATAAAGGAGTGTCCTC
>PBHS01000003.1:0-22050 GCA_002719575.1 Gammaproteobacteria bacterium
GGCAAGCAAATGGCAATAGACGCCGATTTAAACGCAGGTGTAATTGATCAAGAGGCGGCAAAACGCCGACGCGACGAAGTGTCGCAAGAGTCTGACTTCTTCGGGTCAATGGATGGTGCCTCTAAATTTGTCCGCGGTGACGCTATTGCCGGGATCCTAATATTACTGATAAATATCATTGGTGGCCTGGCAATTGGGATCAGCCAGCATAATCTCTCCTTCGCTCAGGCTGGGGAAATATATGTCTTACTTACGATCGGCGATGGTTTAGTTGCTCAGATTCCATCTCTTTTACTCTCTTTATCAACTGCTATAATTGTGACGCGTGTCACAACATCAGAATCAACCAGCGCTCAAGCGGGAAATCAGCTAGCGAGCCCTGCAGCTTTATCTATTGCATCCGCGATTCTCATATTCCTAGGTTGTATACCAGGAATGCCGCACTTTATATTTCTTTCAATGGGCGTTGTCCTTGCTCTGATATCCTATTTTTTGGATAAATCGCAGAAAAAAGCTGCTGCAAAAGAAGCTGGCCTCCAAGAGATTGTTCCGGAAGAGGATAAAAATGCTGAGCACGACGAATTGGACTGGTCGCATATTGAACCGGTGGATCAAGTTGGGCTGGAAATCGGTTATGGGCTAATTCCATTAATAGATCAAGAGTCTGGTGGAACTTTGCTCTCTCGAGTAAGAGGCATACGAAAGAAACTATCCTCGGAAATAGGTTTCTTGGTGAACCCCATTCGGATTAGAGATAACTTAGAGATCGGACCTAACGACTACAACATCGTTTTAAATGGCACAATCCGAGGACAAGGACAGGTCTTTATAGGTAAGGATTTAGCTATAAATCCTGGTCAGATAACCATACCTTTAGAAGGTGAGAAAACAGTTGAACCTGCTTTTGGCCTTGATGCCTTCTGGATTGATAGAACTCACAGCGATTTTGCAAAGACAGCAGGTTATACAGTCGTTGATCCAGCAACCGCAATCGCGACTCATATGAATTCAATACTGAAGAACAACGCGGATCAATTGCTTGGGCACAACGAAACGCAGCAATTGCTCGATTTAGTGTCTGAACGATCGCCGAAATTAATCGAAGATTTAGTGCCGGGAAAACTATCGGTCTCCACGGTTACACAGGTTTTGAAAAATCTGCTTCAAGAGGGTGTCTCAATCAGAGATAACCGATCAATCTTTGACAGTCTTCTATCTGAATCAGGCAAAACTAAAGATCCCGTCGAGTTAACATCACTTATCAGGCCGCATCTCGGGAGGAGCATTGTTCAAGGTATCGTAAGTGCAGGAGAAAACCTACCAATAATAACCCTCGAGCAGGGTCTTGAACAATTGCTCAATAATACGTTACAAGAAAATTCGAAATCACGAGACGCTTTTTTAGAGCCAAAGCTGATAGACGCATTGATCGATGCGATCGCGAGCGAAAAGTATGGTGTAGAAGAGCAGGGCCAGCCTGCGGTTTTAGTTGTTTCTCCAACCATCAGGCCCTGGCTTTCTCGCATAACAAGACAACGGCTAGGTAACCTTTCCGTGCTGGCATATACAGAGATCCCTGAGGATCAAGAGATAAAGGTTGTAGGCAAGGTAGGTATTCAGACAAATCAAGCGCATGGGGTTGCAGCATGAAAATGGATGTAATTTGGGCTCGGAGTCCTAAGATTGGTATCGGCCACGCGGTTTCGAGGTTCGGGGATGATTCATTACTTCTTTCGAGTAAAAAAATAGGGCAAAGATATCGCTTAATTATTGGGACAGACCAAGAAATAAAAGAAAAGAGAAACCCAAAACCACTATTAAGTGAACCTGTCAAATCGGCGCCTGAAAGGGAGAAGATGGATTATCAGAAAATATCTTTTCTCATCAAAAAGGAAATCGAGCACTTGCGAAAAGAGCTTGAAAGTAAGGCTTTAGAAAGCGATCGGGCGAAGTCGAATCTGGAAACAATGCTAAAAAATTTAAGAATTCCTTCAAATCTCCGTTCTTCCATTATGGCAAGACTCAGTGAGGACGATGCTAACCCGACGCTTACTCGTAAAGTTAAAAAAATATTGAAAGACACCCTACCCGAAAGCACAGAAATAGATCTTAGTGTTAAAACTCATATCCTTTGTGGAAATTATGGGTCTGGGAAAACAACGATCGCGATTAAAATGATATTAAAGCTGATGTCGCTAAATCAAGCGGTCCCCATCCTAGTTAGTTACAAGCAGCAGCAATCGACATCCCAGTCGCTAATGAAAGAGCTATCTAAAGAGTTAGAAGTGCCAATCTTCGATATTAATGATATTGCCACCCTTCAGAAGGTTGAAGACCAGCTGACCGATAATGGTGTAATGATCGTTGATACTTCGACTGGAAATATCAAAGAAGAGATCCCAGAAATGGAGAAAGCGCTTCATTCAGTAAATTTTCATCTCGTAAACGCATGTGACTCATTTGTCGCTGCACAAGAGCATTTTTTGAACGTAACGAATTGGTCTAGTATCATTATCACCAGGCTTGAAATGAATTCAAATCGATGGCCATTGATTCAATCTCTCGCTAACGCAAAAATACCTTTATCACTTGGATCAATCAGCCCAGACCTAAATAGTCAGCTGGTCTCCGTGACCAAGGAAGATTTGATAGATCAACTAGATCTCCCTAACTCAGTGGAGTTCGATCAATTTAAAGCAAAACTAGCTGGTAAAGCTGCGTGAACAATGGTCGCGACATCGCTTTTTCCAAAAGCCGGCGTACGAAAACTGTCTATAACTTAATTCAACATTCAGACAGAAGAAAAAAATAGGTGTAAAGATGAGTACTCGTGTCGTCGGTATAGCAAGTGGGAAAGGTGGTGTCGGTAAAACGACACTAATCGTTAATCTTGCTTTGCAGCTTACCGAATTGGGGAAAAAAGTCTTGATTTTTGATGCTGACTTAGGGATGGCCAACGTGCATTTAGCTTTTTCAAAGAGCATATCCCACAATTTGACTGATGTTATCTGCGGAGCCGTAAGTCTGGAGCAGACTATTGTAAACCTTAGCGAAGAGATTGATCTTATTCCTGGTGGTAGCGGCGTGGCAGACCTTGCGGATTTGGATAAAATTGCTGTTTCGTCAATAGTTCAAGCCTTTTCTGCGATAGAAGGTCGATATGACTACCTCTTGGTGGATATGTCTGCTGGCATTAGCACCCAAGTGCTTACATTCCTTTCTTGTGTTCATCTCAAAATTGTTGTCGGAACCGATGAGCTAGGCTCCATATCTGACGCATACTCCCTAATAAAGGTGCTTTCAAAACAGTATGGAATAGAAAATTTAATCTATTTGCCAAACAGAGTCTCTTCCTCAAAGGCAGGGAAGAAACTGTTTGGGTCCCTCAATCACGTCACAACAAAATTTCTCAACAAAAGCCTTGAATATATTGGTTGCATCTCAGAGGATTCTCTGTACTGCCGCGTTTGGGATTCTACTGAGCCCAAGGGGGTTATCACTGCGTCTTCGAATGCATACGCGGAACTTTCAGCAGTGGTGTCAGAAATTGAGAAACATTCAGCATTTAGCTCGCTGGAGGGATCAAAAGGCCTATCATTTTTTCTTGACGGATTTGCAAGCTAGTCGGAGATATGAAGATGAGTTCAAAAGACGGCGAGTACCAAACGATCAAGAATTTAACTTCAGAGCCAGTTGATGTTTTACAGAAGATAGGTTTGGTAAAAAAAATAGCTCTTTATTTAAAGGCTCGTGTTCCTGACTATATGGAAGTCGATGATATGGTACAGATCGGCATGGTAGGGTTGATGGAGGCAAGTAAGTTATATGATGCAAGCGTTGGCGTTTCCTTCGATGAATATGCAAAGAGGCGAATAAAAGGAGCTATACTTGACGAAGTAAGGAAGTCGAGCAGTTTATCAAGACTAGCTGTGAAGACCACGCGAGAATACAACCAAGCCAAAACAACACTTTCTAATAATCTCAAGAAAGAACCAACAAATGCTGAAATCGCTGCTTATTTGAATATTTCCATTTCAGAATTGGAGAAAAGGCGTGCTCACGCAAATCAAATGAACATGGTTCATCTTGAAGAGGATACGGCTGAATGGGAATCAGCATTCGAAGACGAGCATACAAACCCCTTGCTGTCTATGGAGCAGGCTGATTTAACGGAAAGGGTCGCAGCTGAGGTCTCTAAACTGGATGATCGGTCAAAACTGATACTGTCACTTTATTACCGAGACGAAATGAATATGAAAGAAATCGGCTCTATTATTGGAGTGAATGAATCTCGAGTTAGCCAAATATTAAGTTCGACAGCAAAAGGTCTACGTCAAAGTTTATTGTGAAAATCCAATTAAACTGCGCTATTGTTCTTGGCTAAAGTAAATGTAGTCAACATCGGTTGTTCCTGCGGTTTCAGCCTCTTCTTCGATTTCTTTTGTCTGAATTTCTATTTGCGCGGTAACAAGGTCATAGTACTTCTCTTTTTCCAGGAGGATCAGGGCCTGAAGCGTCTCCTCAAACTCTTCCAGTCGGGCATTGGATTGAATTACTCGTCGAATCTCAGTCGACATGGCAAGATTTGTATCACTAAATGCATCGAACTTATCATCGAACCCTGCGACCGAGGTTTGAAGGCGTTCGATATTTTGTTCAAACCCACCTATCTGCTCGTTCACACCTGAGGCAATTTGTTCGATTGCGACGTCCAATGTATTCTGAAATCCAAGGAGTTGTTCACCGAGACCTTCTGACTCGATGCCTGCAAGATCTAGATCGCGCTGCAGGTCTCCTATAAGTGAGTCCATTACAGTAAAAGAATTGATTCTGTCTCCGAGTTCTTCTGCTATAGATTGCTCGTTTCTTTGAGAAAACCAGGCGAAACCTGTTAGCAAAATCGAAACAATTGAGAAGCCCATAACAACCGATAATGAGGTAGTCACCCGCTTTTTCAACGCTCCAATTTCGCGTTGCTCCCTTACGAATTGGCTGTCTATCTTGTCAGAAAGACGGCCAAGCTGAGTTTTAAGGTCCTCTACGGAATCGCTTATTTTTGGAAAATCACCTTGCCCAATGTTTCCATCTTCCGACTCTTCGCTGTCCTCAGAGCCTTTCTGTTCTGCAACATCGGTTAGCGAATCATCATCCGGCGTTGGAGGACTGCTTTTCTCCTCCTCCGACGTGTCAGGATTGTTTTCGTCTGTCATTCTCTTGTCTCTATAGCTTTGATGGGTCTTTCTCTTACTTCACTCGCGCGCGGCGGTTTAAGCCTTTAGATCGCTACAAAATCCCAGTCGACTGTTGGACTGAAAGGTTTAGGCCCTAATCTCTAAATTTCCGAACTCATCGAAAAGCATGGTTTCAGGTACTTCAACCATTGGTCTTATCGGTTTTCCGCCATCCTTCCTTATTTCTGATAGCTGATATACGTAAGCAATTACTTCTGCTACTGCCCGATAAAGTGGTATGGGAATTTCATTTCTTAAATCTGTCGTAAAATAAAGAGCACGGGCAAGATACGGTGCCTCAAAAATGGGAACCACATTTTCGGATGCTTTAATTTTAATCGCTGCGGCAATGAAGTCTGTGCCTTTTGCAAGAACTATTGGTGCTTTCTCGCTGCCCGGCTCATAAGCTATCGCGACAGCGAAGTGGTTAGGGTTAGTTACAACAACATCCGCGTCAGAGATAGCGTGCATCATCTGGTTCATAGCCACTTGCCGCTGCCGCTCGCGTATTTTAGCTCGCACCTCTGGCCGACCCTCGGTTTCTTTAAATTCATCCTTCAACTCTTTCCTGGTCATCTTGAGTTTATTTCTGAACGTTATTACTTGATATGGTAAATCAATCGCTGCAATACAAAGCAATGTCAGAGTAACGAGAAGTATTCCCAGAGTTAAGATATCAAGACCAGTTACTATCGCCATTTTTGGCGAAAGTAAGTTGAGGAAAAAGACTCTATCGTAGACAGAGTAAATGATTGCAGTTATCACGCCTGCAATTAAAACGAGTTTAGCGATGCTTTTGATTAACTCTATTAGACCTCGCGAGCCGAACATCCTTCCAAGACCTGTAATTGGGTTTAATTTCGAAGCCTTTGGGATGAACGATTTTAATGAGAAACCAATTCCTCCAATCGAGTACGCAGTAAGCACGGCCAGTAAGACTGTAATTCCTAAGATTGGCGATATGACGATCAGGCTTCTAAGAGATAGATCTGAGAAGACGATAAGAATCGACTCGGGTGAAATAATTATAGACTCGTCAAAGTCGAACGCTCTATTCATCAATTCGATGTACCTGGCCCCCGCTGTGGAACCGAAAAAATATAGAATAGCAGCAACGGATATTAATAGGACGGCGATAGATGTGTCTTGTGACCGCAGGAATTGGCCCTCCTCACGAGCTTTTTCCAACTTCCGCTGCGTTGGCTCTTCGGTCTTTTCTCCTTGATCGGATTCTTCAGCCACTTTTATATCACCATAAGCAGGCTGAGCTGCTCAAACGCGTTCGACCAAAACTCTTCGATTAATTGTAAAATCCCACGCAAAGAGAGTAGGAGGATAAAGACGCCGGTTAATGTAATAGCCGGAAAGCCCACGGCAATTATGTTCAAAGAAGGAGCTGATCGGGTAATTATTCCAAGCCCTGTATTTACTAAGAGCATAGCAACCATAATAGGCAAAGCAATGAGAAGCCCACCCGTAAAGATAGTTGAGGACCAGTCCATAATTGCTTGAATGANTGGTTCAAGCGAAATTGACGCTCCCAAAGGGAAACTTTCAAAGCTCATGAAGAGAAGCTCGACTAGAATCAAGTGGCCGTCTATCAAAAGAAAAATTAGGGTTGAAAGTAAGATTAATAATTGGGAAATTGTAGGAACATTTCCAAGAGTTGGGTCTACCATGTTCGCCATACTCAATCCTATCGAGTTCGAAATGGCCTGACCTCCCAGAGTAATTGCNGCGGTAACTAGCTGAAAGCTAAATCCCAAACTGACACCAATCGCGGCTTGCTGTAGTAGTAAGCTCAACCCATCAATACTGAAAGGATCGAAAGATATAACTTCGAAATAGCTTATNTATNGAGTTGTAAGTAATACAGAAATCGCGATTCGAAATCTTAAATTAAGTGCTTGGATTGAATAAAATGGCGAGGCGAGGAGAAACGCAGAAATACGAGTAAAAGGATACAAAAACTCATNGAAAAGCTGGACGAGCTCAGCTGTNGAAAAAAACATCATTGCAGNTACATTGGCANATTTGCGAGCAGGTTTTGTAAATACTCTACAAGTGTAAGTATTTGCCAGCCGCCNAGNATNAAAAGTATNGCTACGGCTATGATCAGCTTAGGTATNAAACTNAGAGTCATCTCTTGGATTGATGTCGCAGCTTGCAAAATTCCTATTACAATGCCAACTAATAAAATTCCACCGAGCAAAGGGCCGGCAATCATCATCGTGACAATAAGCGCTTCTCTGCCAATTGTTATAACATCAGATATTTCCATTTAAACTCCAAAGCTTCCTGCCAATGATTGCATCACCAAGATCCATCCGTCTGCTAGTACGAACAGCATGAGCTTAAAAGGCATCGATATCATCATCGGTGATAGCATCATCATACCCATAGACATCAGCACGCTCGCTACCACAAGATCTATTATCACGAAGGGGATATAGATGAGAAAGCCAATAGTAAAAGCGGTCTTTAATTCTGACGTCATGAATGAAGGCAAAAGGATATTGAGTGGGACGTCTTGCTCACCTTGATACTCATAACCCGCAATGTCGCTAAATACAGATAAGTCATCTTCTCGTGTTTGCAACAGCATAAAATCCCGCAATGGTTGCTCAGCGATTTGGATCGCTTGCTCTGCGTTTATCTGTTCATTTAGGTAGGGAGTAATTGAATCATCATAGATTTGAATAAAAATAGGCGACATAATAAAAAACGAGAGAAAGAGCGAGATCCCAACCAAAACTGTGTTTGGTGGCGTTTGTGCTGTGCCTATGGCCTGACGAAGCAAAGACATAACGATTATTATTCGTACAAAAGATGTCATCATGATCAACAGCGATGGCAGTAGCGTAAGCACTGTCATCAAAATGAGAATCTGAAGTGTCAGGCTATATTCAGTCCCATCAGACGTTTGATTGACGCTGATGGCTGGAAGCCCCGTTTGGGCAATAGCGACAGATGTAAATAAAAACCCTGTGGCCAGGATAAGAAGTTTAAACGCTGCAGTGGCAGCCGAACTTTCAGATTGAAAGAGATTTATTCTAGTTGCCAAATTATTTGCCTTACTGCAAGACATCTTCTGTCTCTTCTCTGCTTTCTGACGTAGTCCAAACTGGCACTACATTATCCCCAGAAATAGCAATTAACGACGTGCGATTGCCGGCTTCAATGAGCAAAAGCTGTGTTTTGAAAGCCGCTCTCTGCTGATCAACGATTTTTATCTTTCCTCGATTTGCATAAGAAAAATCGGCCGAATACTTTTTAAGAAGCAAGAAAAAGATATACATTAGCGCAACGACGACGACCAATGCGATAGCTACATTNAGAAGCGCGTTGCTTTCCATCTAACATGCCTAAAAGGGTTATAACGGTATATAAGGAGGGCCGCACGGTATAAACCAAGCGACCAAGTATGTTTTCATGCTGGACGATACGGCGTCTAATCNGAGCTTTTTAAGCGCTCAGGCTTGGGAACAATATGAGTCAATTTAATGCCGTATTTTTCATCGATTAGCACTATATCGCCTTTCGCGAGGAGCGTATCGTTTACAAAGACCTCAAGTGGCTCGCCAGCCACAGAGTCCAAGGGAACCACCGCTCCTTTTTTTAACTCCATCAGCTCGCTTATCTTCAACCTCTTTTTGCCNAGTTCTACCGAAATAGACACTGGTATGCTGTTCAAAAGAGCCTTATCTACAGTCTGCGAATCACCGCTACCAGGAACATTATCAGTATTATCGGCAGCAAACTCAGAGCCTCCACCTAGAGTAGACTGCTCGCTATCCTCTTGTGCCACTATCTCTTCGTCATTCATGATATTGCCTTAGATTNATCATATTTTTTTCATGGATTCTATTTTGATCGCAAATAATTCTCCAACAGTCCCCGCTGTGGCCAAGAAAAGTGGAGTATTTCCTGCACTAACTTCGATTGAGTCAGAAAGTAAGAGCGGGAACTCATCACCANCTTGAAGNTTGGCGAGCTTACCCAGGGTAGTGGTGAATTCGCCAAGTTTCGCGTTTACCTCGATCCCAATTTCTAAATGAGCTTCGTATAATTCTTGCGTCCAGTCATTACTCTCAAATGCATTCTCTTTAACTTTGGAATCAAGCCTTTTGGCTTGAGCATGCGTAGGCGGCCGAACGGCTGTCAATGGATAAGCTATCTGAATTACTCCTGAGAGCTCCCCGATAGTTACTTGGAAATCTGAAAGCACTACAAGCTCCTCGGGCGTAAAACATTGGATTTCCTGTAGATTATTTGTAGAGAGTTCTTTCTCAAAGCTAGAGTCAAAAATTGGTCCCCATGCGGTTTTTAAAGCGCTTTTTACCAAGTTTACAACTATATCAACAATAGCCTCCTCAGAGCCTTCCAATTTTTTGTTAGGAGTAAATCCGATAGTGCTAACACCGGCTCCACCGAAAAACCTATCTGAGGAGTGAAAGATAATAGATGAATCTATAAGCAGTATGGCGTGCCCTTGAAGTGGGCTAATATCCAGCGTTGTTGCCGAGACCGGAGATACGGATGAAGCCAGCAGTGCCTCGAATCGACATACTTCGGTTTTAACATAATCAATTTGATAGGGTGTGTTCAGGACGCTTGCTATCCCTTCTTGTAATATTGCTCTAGCTTTTTCGCTCACTGAGTCAAAAATATCAGTTGCTATGCTGACATTGTTGTATTCACTCGTAAGATCATGCCTAACGACTTCAGCGGATTCACCAGTAGCCAATTTAGTTAGGTGTTCATCGTTCCGAGTTCCTTGAATTGCTTCAAGTTCCTCTTCTGTTAGTGTTTCGAATTCTTTATCCATAGTCTTTACGCAACTTATTGCATTAGAAATTCCGTGAATAGTACTAAATCAATCCCGGGATAGAGATCTTGCTCTTCTAAAATGGCATTCGCAGCATCTCGTAAATTTGGTTCTATCAGGCTCCTAAAGCTTTCAGAAGAGGCTGTTGCGCTTTCCACGCTTGCGAGCCTTTCAAGCAGGGCAGCCCGAATTCCAATCTCATGTGCGCTCATCTCATCAATCATTGACTGCCCATAAGGTGTACGCAATGCGAGTTTTAATTGCATCATTCGGTCAGAGTCCCGCAGCTGAATTGTAAATGAATCTGTCAATTGTAGATAAAGGGTTTCGGAGGATTCAGGTTCCATAGATTCCTCGACTATTTGATCACCTTCAGCAACTGATGAAGAGCCGTTCAAAACGAGAAAATAATAGGCTACGCCGCACCCAATTAAGATCATCAGGGAAATCGCTACCAAAACGATCTTCTTAATACCGCCTTTACCACTTTCAGCTTTTTCTTCGTCATCTGCCATCTATTTGTCCCAAATTAAACAAATGTATCTATTAAAGATGATGCTTGGTTTTTATCGACGTGCACGGACGTGCTAGCGTCCGAATCTTTCAAATTCTGCTTTTTCAAGCTGACAAAGCCACTATTATCCTCGTTGCCTGATCGGTTGCTATCACTTCCATTCAAATTTCCTTCTCCACCAAAATGGCTTGTCATATTAAGCGAGAGAAGTCCTTTATGTTCTTGGGATAGCTGTTCCCGAAGGCTTGTGGCATGCGTTTGAATCAGCTTTGCAATCTCTAAGGTCTCCGGCCGAAGTGTGACCTGGAGGCTCTTATCCTTTGTGAAATGCAAATCTACCTCTATTTCTCCCAAAGACTCTGGCGTGAGAACCATCTTGAGGCTTACATTTTTGCCAGAGAATGAGCTAACGATTTGGTTTTTTATAATCTTGCTGAGCCCCTCTTTAAATGCCTCCGTGTCAAAAGCGCTCGATGATGGCAAAATTGGCGACTTGGTACCCAGGGCAAGATCTGAATTACGTGCCTCGAGTGATCGATGAATGCCATTCAATGAGGNATTATCTTTGTTCTCCACGTCAAAATTTTCCGCGNTCATTAATTTACCTGATTTTGAAGGTAGACCATTGAAAAAAGCTGATTCTAGTTTCTGGGGGCCCTGAAGTTTTGGATTGGCTGNCCCCGTTTCGGAGTTTTTCTTCATCCCAATTTCGGTCCCTATCTGCAAATCGCCGGAATCTGTCAGATTCTGGATATGGTCATTCTGAGGAACTGAGGCTTTTAACTCCCCCACCAAGATAGGCCTCTTACTCTCGAGCATTACTTGATTCATCGCAGACCGCTCAGGCGGCAATAGCGGCAAAATGTTGCCNCTTTTGTGCCCAGATGCGTGCGATATCAAATTTTGTGTGCTGACATCGTCCGGCCCTTGCGTAAGATCACCGGAGCCAGCATCGTCTCTCGAATCCGGCATTTGCTTTTTTATGGATTTTCGCGTGGCTTGTTCAGAGGACGATTCTGCCGNTGTCGATCGTTGCTTAAAAGCCTCATTCCGAGAAACTCGGTCTAAAGTCGCAGAGAATCGCTCGCTTTCCGACTTCGGAGAGGTTGCTGACACTCTATCCGCAGTTTTCATTTCATTAATTATATTTTGAAGGTCGAATTGCGCTTTTATCATAATTAGAGTTCTTTCTTTATGTTCAATAAAGTAACCGCTATCGGTCAGTAAGCAGTGATTGCTGGTTAAACACTAAGCAAATAGAATGCCAACTAGAATTTCTTTATGTTTGATCGCAAAAAATTCAAGGTGGAGAGNTCATCATTAAGCTTTCGTTCAGCTTGTTCAGCCAAAGAATGCTGCCTGCGCGAGTAAATCTCGTCCATCCGTTGATACTTAGATGACTCTATTAGGAGCCTAGNAAGATCGTTGCGAAGNNCTTCGCATTCGGAGTTACATGCTTCCAGAGCCTCCTCCAACTTTAGTTTNGCCANGCTGAGTTGACTGGCAAANACCATTGTTGACTCCCTCANAAGCAATTGCCTTCGATCAAAAAGCGTGTCCCCTTGCTCATACGTCAGATAGTCCTGAAGATAGCTATCTAGATTTTTGATCTTGGATTTAAGCCCTGAGGCTCGCCTCTTTCGCTCAACCAATCGAGACTCCAGAATTTTTTGCTCGCCTGTCAATTTTTTAATCATGATTTGCCAGATTTTGGCGCTCATGTTTTTTCACTTTCGATGAATGACAGCAGCTGAATGGTCTGAGGCATTGAAAAAGTTTCATTTTCGCCTTGAATCAAGAAATTATCGATCTCGGGTTTTAACTTAATAGCTAGATCTAAATCAGCATTGGATCCAGGCTCGTAAGCGCCAATCTGGATAATATCCTCATTTTGGCGGTATAAAGACCACAAGCGCCTTAATTTCCTCGCCAAAACTACATGTGNTTTGCTGACAATTTTNTCGGCNACCCGCGAAATAGAGCCCTCAAGNTCGATGGCTGGATAGTGCGAGGCATCTGCAAGTTTTCTTGACAACATTATTTGGCCGTCCAGTGAAGCTCTTGCAATATCAACTATGGGATCAGACCTATCATCATTCTCAGCAAGAACTGTGTAAAAGGCCGAAATCGAGCCTTCAGATGCTTTACCCATCCCTACTCTTTCGATAAGACTCGGCAACAAGTTAAAGACCGATGGCGGGTATCCTTTAGTTGTCGGGGGCTCCCCTATAGCCAAACCAATTTCCCTCTGGGCATGGGCTACGCGCGTGAGGCTATCCATGAGTAACAACACATGCTTGCCTTGTTCTCGATACTGTTCTGCGATTTTATGGGCTAATTTAGCTGCTTTTATTCTACGAACAGGAGAAGCGTTGACAGGTTCGGCTATAACGACAGATTTTTTCAAGCCTTCCTCACCTAGGGTCTCCGTCACAAATTCTTTGACTTCCCTTCCACGTTCTCCGATCAAAGCAATAACAGCTATATCTGCAGGCGTGTTTTGCGCCAACATTGCCAGTAGCACGCTTTTCCCAACACCTGAGCCTGCTATTAAACCCATGCGTTGGCCTTTGCCAAAAGTAAAGCATGAGTCAATGGTTTTAATCCCCGTGTCAAGAACCTCGGTTATATTCTCCCTGTCAAGCGCGTTCGACTCGCCCAGTCCAATGCATGTTTTCTCCTCATAATCTAATTCCGGCCGTCCATCAATTGGCTGCCCTAATCCATCTATGACTCTCCCTTTCAAAGCGAAACTGAAGCAACTGAGGGACGTTTCCGATTGAAGGGTAACTCGGCATCCCGGGGCGATGCCTTCAATGCTNTCTAAAGGCATAAGGAATACCAGATCTCCATCGAAACCAATGACTTCTGCATTCAGCCCACTACCCGGACCTTGAGCTTGAATTACACACTGAGCTCCAATAGGCGCAGATATTCCGAGAGCTTCAATAGTGAGTCCCACGATTCTTTTTACACGACCACTGGAAATGAACCCTGGTGAATCGACGAAGAGATCTAAATTATCCAACGCTTGGCTGAAATCGAAGAGATCATCCACGTTGCGCTCAGCCATGCTGCGTCACCTTTTGAACGACAGCCCCAATACGATCTTCTTTGAGGTCGGTTATTAGTCGATCGTTCATTTCGACATAGGCGCTGCCGCGNGTTAGCTTCTCATCGACAACCAACTTCACATCCTCGTATTGGCTTATAAACTCTGAGGATAAAGCGTTTAGGTCATCTTGCGAGAGGTAAAGGGTGGCTGGACCTCCGCTAGAAGGTGCTGCTTCGCTGAGCAAATCCTTTATGATTTGCGCGATTGACTCTCGAGACTCCACTATTTCCACCTTCAGAATTGCTTCGGCGATTCGAATAGCCAAGGTTTTAAGAGGTGCGTAGTATTCCGAAACATCGCACTGACCATTCTTGAGTAATCCCAACAAAGAAGCAATCTCGCTAGATTTCTCCTCTAACTCTTTAACTGATGCTTCTTTGCCATCCTTAAAACCTCTTTCGTATTCCTCTTCAAGCTTTTTAACATCTGATTCGCTCTTGTGCTGAAAAAAGGGGCTTTTTTTTGAACTAGGGCTTGGCTCGGAGAAATCCTTGTCCTGAAGATCNGGGTTCGTTGGCCTTCCAAAATCCNTCGGATCCCAAACCCTGAAATTTTCAATCGAGGAGGCTTTTTTCGTAAAAGAATAGTCCGGTACAAACTCTTCGGTTTTATCTCCGAGTGAGGATCTGCTGTTTGAGATCTTGCTATCAGATGAACTCATTTCCGCCACCCGACAGCATTATCTCACCTTCTCCTGAAAGTCTCCGAGCGACTCTCATAATCTCCTTTTGTGCTTTATCAACTTCTGAGACGCGAATAGGACCCATTGCCTCTAAGTCGTCCTCGAACAGCTCTCTTGCCCTTTCGGACATGTTTTCTAAGAAAATTTCTTTTATTGAATCTTCAGCCCCTTTCAAAGCAGGTATTAGCAGCTCATTATCTAACTCTCGTATGAGCGTCTGCAGACTCTTATTGTCCATACCGTCAAGATCTGCGAAAGTTACCATATTCTCTTCAATAGCCTCAGCGAGCTTTTGGTCTTGTGCTTCGACAGACTTAAGTATGCTTGTCTCTATCTCTGAGCCTGAGAAATTTAGTATCTTAGCGGCCGCCTCAACGCCACCGAACGGAGTTTTGCTTGAGTGGTTCCTTTGTAGAAACTGAGACTTAAGAACTTCCTCTAGTCGAGCAAGAGCTGAAGGCTGGATCCCTTTCAGAGAACCAACTCTAGCTATTACGTCAGAACGCACCTCTTCTGAGAACATTTTTATGAGGGCACCTGCTACATCATGGTCAAGAACGGAGAGAACAACTGCAATAACTTGAGGATGCTCGGCCTCGATTGCCGCATGAATTTCTGCTGCGTCCATCCAGCGCAACATATCTAGCCCTTTGAGCGATTGNTCAGGAATTATCTTGTCCAGCGCCGCGGAAGCCTTATCTTCACCGAGAGCCCTCTTGAAAACTTTCTGAATATATTCCGAATTCCCAGTTCCAAGATCGGACATCTTAGAAGTTGAGATTAGAAACTCATCCAAAACAGCATTAACGACATCCTTGGGTAGATTTGCAACTTCAACCATCTTCTTTCCAAGAGTTTGAACGTCCTTTGGTTCAAGGTGATTAATTACCTGTGCCGCATGCTCTTCTCCCATGAGTAACATCAGCATCGCAGCTTTGTCGGCGCCAGAAAGCTTCAGAAACCTTTCCCTTAAATCTGACGTGGGATCGTTCGGCTCCGTTGATCCTTTATCTTTCGCCATAGCTTCTGTTACTCCCTTACCCTTTCACTAGATCTTGTATTGCCGTTGCTACTTTCGCGGGGTCCGAACTAGCTGCTTGTCTTACCATACCGACCCTTTGATCATAACTTAGTTGCTGGAATGCCTGTCCTTGAGGAGAACCGTCTCCAAAGCCAGCACCTTCATTTGCTACTCGGTTTCTAGATAGGATGGAGGTCATAGCTGGACGCACGACGAACAAAAGAGCTAGTGCGAAAAGTATCACTGCGCCAACCAGCTGAGCGATAAACTGTATGGAAGAGTTCTCGTACCATGGTGTAGGTAATTCTTCAATTTGAACAACTTCAACAAAGGGAGAGGAGACGAGAAGGACTTGATCGCCTCTCGCTTCATCAAAACCCACCGAGTTTTTTACTAANTCTGTGAGNTGGTCNAAGTTGATTTCAGGGGCCAACGAGTCTTCAGAGCTAGCCTCTTCATCAACTCCAAAATTAAGGGCCGCCTGGTTCACGACCACTGCTATCGAAAGTCTAGAGATGGTTCCGACCGCGTTTCTTGAATATTGGATAGATCGATCAATTTCATAATTCCGAGTACTTCGCTCACTGGATGGCTCGTCAGGTGCAGCTATTTCCGTGTCCGGAGTCCCCTGTTCATCTGTACCAGTGTCAGCAAGATCCGCGGGAACTAAGTTTGACGGCGCCCCAGGAATTCCTCCAACCCGCGAATTTCCTCTATTTCGGTCGACAGAAAGAGTTTCAGACCGAGATAACGGACCCTTGCCTGATTGATCAAAAATTTCTGAGGTTGTTTCAAATTCCGAGAAGTCAATAACAACATCGACATCAGAGTTTACGTTTTCTATGCCTACAATAGGTGCAAGTAATTGCTCTATTCGAGCTTTGTAGTCGCTTTCAATTGACCTTTCATATGTTGCCTGCATGTCAGCCATACGCAGGGCAGGCGACATGCTCATGGTCAAAAGGTTACCCTGTTGATCTACGACTGATACATCCTCAACGGCTAAATATGGCACACTCGACGAGACCAGGTTTGTGATTGACTGCACATGAGACTGCGTAATGATCCTACCGGGGTGGGCAATTACAACTACTGAAGCTTTCGCTGGCACTCTGTTGCGCACATAGGAACTTTGCCGCGGCGCGGCTAGATGGACCCGCGCAGATTTTATGGATGATATTTGTACTATACTCTTAGAAAGTTCGATTTCGGTTGCCGCTTTATATTGAGCTTCTTCCATAAATTGGCTGGTTGTAAGAGACGCTTGTTCGTTGAAAATATCTAACGATTGTGAGGTCCCTGGATCTGAGAAGCCAGCACTGGCTAGCAACATTCTCGCTTCATAATAACGACCTGGAGGCACCATAATGTCACCAGTCCTGTTATCTAACTCGACTGGAAAGGCTGACCCTGCTAAAACGTTGAATGCCTCGTTCTTTTCAGACTCCGGCAGGTTTGGAAATAATGGTCGGTAATTACCGGACTCTAGCCAATTGTAAAAAAGGAATAATGCAAACAAAGTGAGCAAAACTATGACCCCAGGTAATGATCTTTGGACAAGCTGCGTGGCTGGGAAATTAAATGCTTGTGAACCCGCTGGCGGGTATGGGGCATTAAAGCTAGAGCTATCTTGTGTTCGCTGCGTATCAAGTAACGCACCGGCATTGCTCCCTGACGTTGTGCCTGGTAGGGCTTGTTGAGCGGTAGCCACAATTATTTCCTTTCTTTAGTTACTGTGATCGGACTGTTAGACCGGCATGTTCATTATCTGTTGGTAGGCTTCTAAAACCTTATTCCTGACTTGCAATGTTGCCTCGAAAGCAAGTGAGGACTTCTGCATTTCAAGCACTACATCAGTTAAAGGAATATCATCTCCTGCAAGATATGAACTACTAAGATTGACTGCATTAGCCTGCAATTCATTCACGCCTGAAAGGGCTTGGGTCATAGCGGTCGATATTTCAGAGCCAAAATTGCCTTGCCTACTGGTGCCATAAATTTCTGTGTTAGTTGAATTTATTGCCCTGGAGTCGGCTATTTGGGCTTGATAATCCCTTATCTGGGCTAGTAAGTTATTCGTTTCTAATTTCATCGTCGTATGCTTCTACTTATGTCGTTACATTCGGGCATACGCAGCTGGAACTGGCATACCTAAATCTCTTAGCTTATTTATTTTATATCTCAGTGTTCGCGGGCTTATCCCGAGTTTTTCCGCAGCTTTATTTCTTGTAGGCGCTATTTCAAGCGCAGCAATGATGTTCTGTAGCTCGATTTCGTTGCGGAGGTTGGACATTAGGAAATTTTTCCGCGGTTCATCCGACTTTTTGACATTTTCCGCAGTGAACGTTGTGCAATTTTCTTGGCGATAAAAAGATTTGGATTCTTCGCTATATTTCTCTGGAATGCTCTGCCCCTCTTCCTCATCAAACATAATGTCTGATTCAAAAATGTCCTCCCCATTACACAAGATCAGGGATCGACAAATTAAGTTTTCGAGCTCGCGGACATTACCTGGCCAGGAATAACTCTCAAGCAGTTCCTTTGCACATGGGGCGAGGCGAGGGAATGGTCGTTTCGAGTGTTTTTGAATCATTAAAAGAGCGAGTGGTGCAATATCTTTCCTTCGCCGATTCAAAGGCAACTGAGTAAGCTTGAATCCACTAAGACGATAATATAAGTCCTCTCTAAAGACCCGCAAAGCAACAGCCTGTTTGAGGTTTATATTTGTTGCAGCTACTATCCGAGCATCTACCGCGAGTGGGAAAGCCCCCCCGACTCTGGTAACCTGCTTTTCTTGCAGTACCCTCAACAGTTTAGCCTGCAGTTCCATCGGCATTTCACCAATTTCATCCAGGAACAGCGTGCCACCATTTGCTTGCTCAAAACACCCTTTGCTTGCAGTGTTTGCCCCCGTGAACGCGCCCTTTTCATGACCGAAGAGCATGTCTTCTGCTAGCGAGGCTGGGATGGCAGCGCAATTGATTGCGATAAACGGCCCGCTGGCGCGAGGGGAAGACTCGTGAATTACCTTAGCAATAACTTCCTTGCCTGCGCCCGTTGGACCATTGATCAGAACTGAAACGTCAGTCGCAGCAACCTTGCATGCGAGGTTGAAAAGCTCAGTGCTTTGTTCATCAACAAAGACGAATGGTTGGGTGTCAGACTGATCGTCAAACGGTTCTTTGTCTAATGATAGCATTTCCTGTCTCCTGCCAGATATACAGACGCTGCAAGCAAATAGCGGGCCAGAAAAATAAATACCAACATATACAATGGCTTAAGATAATCTTTCTCTAAAAATCTGAGTGCAGTGAGCTATCTGTCATTTTTGTTACACCCATTTCCACAATCCCCACAGTGAATTTATCTCAGAAACAATTGGATTCATTCGCGGCTTTCTGATTTCAAGTTGCATTCCCTTCCTTTCTGCTGAGGGGACCCAATGCTGGCTTAACTGTTTGTATTTTCCTCTACTAAAATCCTTCTTGGATGAAAACGGTAGCTTCCGGCTTAAATACATTAATGCAGCCATTAGCATCTTGCCCTTCCATTATCACTAGGAAAGTAAAATCTTAGTGTATCAAGCGTACTATATTTACACTTAGTATCTTAGAACTCGGAAAGTTCACAGGAATGTCTGACTGTGAATTTGTTGAACCAATCGCTCAGTTCATCTTGATTTCGGGGAAACTCATTTTTAATACAATGCAAAAGCGCTCTGTCAGAGCGCTACTTTCACGAAAATAAGCAGCTAAATTAGATCTCTGAGGTTTACAATCTGCTTTGAAGAGGAATCAGTGGTGTTTTAAATGAGACGAACTTTCAACTAAATACAAGGGACATAAGGATTAAGACCGATTAAACAAAATTATATTCAATTCCACCAATTGGGTAAGTCGTTATTTTCATAAAAAGTTTCTAGACTTACCTCCTTTCATTGCCGTGAGTGCTATTTCATCGAAATGGGTATAACAAATTACACCGAGGTTCTTTCGCCAAAAAGCATCGTTACATTTACACGTCTATTCTCATACCCTTCTTTGAACTCATATTCATCAGTTTCGTGAAATAAATTAGAGTTAAAAATTACTATCCTATTAGCTCTATATGGAATCACCGAGGTCTCATGCCTTCTTATCTCTATTTCTTTGCGGATAAGCTCTTCGTCAGAATTGTAGGACTCAAAATCCCAAGATGGTGGAGCTTCTATGTCGTGGACTTTTAGGCCACCGGATTCTCTTTTAAGATTTGATTCGCTGGGTGTAATCCAAAAATTCACGTTCACCGCTGCAAAATCGGCATGAACTTTTATACCGGTCGCTGCAGCGTCAGTCGAGCGCGACTGATTTTCATATTTGTAAGCCCACACCTGTTTCAGAGCATGACTCCTAAATATTTCCGGAAACTTCTCGGGCAATTCTTTAGCGATTTGCAGAATAACGGGGCACGCGAGCCCTTCTGCTAAATATGCACCAAGATATCCCCCTTGCTTTACGTTAAACCAGATAGTGCTTTCTAGTAGATGTTCCCGCAAGGATTCTAGAGCCGGTGTACAAAGAAAATTATCGAAGAACGTAAGGCCAGATGAATGGGAATAGTAGTCCTGCGTGATTTTTTTGGTATCTAGTTCCTCATTTAGGACTGCGTAGTTTAAACCCTTAGAATCTGGCTGGTGCAGAATTCGATTATATGTCCCCTGAAAAGCATCTTGATAATGCTTTTTGATTGAAATGACCTCTGTGCTTGAGGGCCAAGGTATTTCTCTGGCAAGTTTTTTATAAAGGGACGCGAGATCATCAAAAAGTGATGGGTTTACGTCTTTTGACTTAAGATATTCGAACTGTTCGATATCATGGGTAATCTTTGCTTGGCTAATATGCCCAAAAGCGTGCGAGGGGTTCGGATTCTTCTGTTGCTGGCCTCTCAGTAANGTNGCGGAATTGGTAAAACACAANAATGCCTTATCAAGGTTCCCCCTGATTATTTCGATGAGTCCCAAATTTTTATAAGCATCAATNAAGTGGCTTTTAAGGGCGATCGCTCTTTCATAACTCACAGCGGCTCTATCGTAATCCTCTAAATCTCTTTGTATTACGCCTAAATTATAGTGGCCTTCGGCAAGAGTCGGTTTCATTATGAGCAATTCGTTCAGAATACCTTCNGCTTTGGCAAATTCACCTCGCTTTCTAAGCACTTCACTCAAGGTAAAATGATTTACGACCGAGTTAGGGTCTTTTTGCAAGGCGAGCCTGAGGTATTTTTCAGCCTCCTCGAGCTTTTCAAGTTTAACGAGGGTTTTCGCGAGGGCGCTATAGGCCTGCAAGTCATCCTGATTNAGTTCTATTGCCCGTAGTTGACTGTCCGCGGCTTCGTTGAATTGCGAAAGCTTGAAAAATAAATTACCCAAATTGAAATGCGAATCTGCGTCTTCAGGGGCTANCTGAACTGCATTTTTCGTGGCCTCCAAGGCTTCATCCACTCTGCCCTCTTGAGTCAGCGCTGANCCAAGAATCTTCCATGTAAATTGATGTTGTGGGTATCGTTCGATAATTTCCTTTGCAAGATCAGAGGTCTGCGCATATTGCTTATTCTCGTAACACGAGACAAGCTGCGTGAGGTCTTCTTCAGAAGGAGCTGAAACCTGATTTCCGACATTTAATTCTTTATTCATATCGATTGACTTTAGCCTCCTGATTTTATCTTTAATGGAAAGCTGTCCAATACTACTCTGAGCTCTAGCAGTCTTAATGAAAACCCTCACGATTGTGGGGTGGCTTTGGAGCTCGGAGCGATCGTATTTTTTAATTGCAAGATATTTTCTGCGATTGATTTAAACACTTTGTCCCAAGGCTCCCATGTATCTCGATGAAACATCTCAATAGAAGAACAAACTGGGTTCGTTAAAACATTATTCCAAGTACTTTGCCGCCAATTTGCAACTTTAGTTGGCGTTCCAACTCCTGATGAAAATATCAGCGGAGTTACCTTCGTCGACACGACCATATCTAGCGCAGCACAAAGTGCAGCCACATCATCAACTTCGTTGTATTGATCCAAATCATCAAAGTTGTGCACCGTCACCCCAAGTTCATTTTTAATGTCAGTCAGGTCACCTGCAAAGTCTGAATACTGCAGGTTGATAAAGGTGACGTCAGGGATGGTAAGCACGCTAGACCATTCCAAAATTGGCGGATAATGCTTAAGACGGAAGGGAGATACCTCAGAGCTTTTCCAGCTGATGCCTATGTATGGGCCTTTTCCCAATGAGCCTAGACGGTCTCTCCAAAATTCTACTCGGGCTGGGTCTGGAATGAGATACGCATCGATATTTGAATTCTCACCTATGTTTGGAANAAAGTGNCGATACAGACTNCCCATCGGAAGNTGNAAATCAAAATCATCTCGTTTNGCATCNATACTTCGGTCNTCAGNCTTGACCTCAATNTCTGGNAAAGANCGCGCCAACAGAGAAACAATTTTCTCCTGACACTCNAGAATAGTGTGTTCAGCCAGCGAAGACACCAGCGGTAGGCATGAAGCCCAATTTAANGTGTCGCCAATGCCTTGCTCGGACCAAAGGAGAATTCTTTTGCCTTGCAGGCTTTNCTGACCATCCCACANAGGCAGTGGAAAATGTCNNATTNCTNAANAGNNNCTNA
>PBHS01000003.1:22055-33404 GCA_002719575.1 Gammaproteobacteria bacterium
TTTCCANCGCCATTCATACTCNTCNAGNCCTTCNTTNANTNTANNNNTNTNNAGNAGTGCAAAACTTAAATTGTGGTGCGCTTCGGCATAGTCAGGCTTTAATGCAATCGCTTTTTTATAGCTNGCTTCAGCTTCATCTAATCTGCCCAGTTCTTNNANCGTGNTNCCCAAGTTGNNNTNNGCNTCNGCNTAGTCTGGTTTCANTGCTATTGCTTGCTTTTGACTCGCTTCAGCCTCGTCTAATCTTCCGAGTTCTTTCAGCGTTAGACCCAAATTATTATGGGCCTCTGCTAGGTTAGGCTTNAATACTATCGCCTCGCTGTAGCTCGCTCTCGCTTCTTCTAGCCTNCCCAGCTCTGTAAGCGTTAGGCCCAAGTTATAGTGGATTTCGGCTGAGTAAGGCTGCAATTCTACCGCTTTCCTGAGGCTTGCTTCAGCTTCGTCCAACCTGCCTAATCCATGCAAAGTAAGACCCATGTTGCTGTGGGCTTGGGCATAGTTAGGTTTCAATGCTATCGCTTGGCTATAGCTAGCTTCCGCTTCACTAAGTTTTCCTTGTTCTTTGCCCATATTACCCAAGTTTGTGTGGGCTTCTGCGTAGTCAGGTTCATACGCTATCGCCTGCCTGAAGCTTGCTTCAGCTTCATCAAATCTTCCCAATTCTTGCAGCGTAATTCCCAAGTTGTTGTGGGCTCCGGCGTAGTTGGGCTTTAAAACTATCGCCTGNCGATAACTTACTTCAGCTTCCTGTAATCTTCCCAGCTCTGCGAGTGTGATGCCAAGATTGATATGGGCTTCAGCATCTTGTGGGGACAGATTAACTGCCGTCTGATTAGCCTCTTCGGCTTCAGACGTTCTGCCTGTTGCTCCAAGAACCGCGCCTAAAATCTTCCAAGCAAGTTGATGCTTTGGAAAATCTTGAGTGATAGATGTCGAAAGCTTCTCAGCATCACCGTATCGCCCATTCTGATAGAACTCCAAAAGACGGCTAAGTTGTTCCTGAGGTGGTACCTTAATGTCGATCATCCCTCGGGACTGCAACAGTAGTGCTTGCATTTTTTTGGCATGGAACCCTTTTTTTTTGGCTTTTTTNATGGCCCTCTTAGCATCCTTAAGCTGCTTATTCTGGATCAGAGCATCAATGTAGCCCATCCAAAAGTGTTCTATATTTGGATTTGCGTCCAAAGCGGTTTTGAATAACGGCAGTGCAGCNTCTATCTGGTTCGACAAAATGGCTATGAGCCCTAAATTATGATTTGCATCAGGATGCTTCGGCTGANTTTGCAATATAGCTCGATAAGCACGCTCGGCTTCATGCAAATTGCCTGCATTGTGCGCAGCAATGCCCAGCCGCAATGTTTCTTCAATGCTTNGTTCCATCATTTTTTTGTTTAAGAAATCCTTTGATTGCACTCAAGTAGCGATTGATTCCCCTCAGTCCAAATATTCTTTCCTATTAATTCCGCTGTAGGACCGCATGATTGTCCCCAACACTTTATTTATTATAACTAAGTATGATCTTTAATTGTTTTCAATCGTGACCNGAACCTTACAATTAAAATTACAGTGACTTTTTTTATAAAAAGTCCAA
The DNA here is from genome assembly GCA_002719575.1 of Gammaproteobacteria bacterium. GTDB lineage: Bacteria > Pseudomonadota > Gammaproteobacteria > Pseudomonadales > Pseudohongiellaceae > UBA9145. Next base: position 23,647 of record PBHS01000003.1, read on the forward strand.
TTAAATCTGTAAGGCTGAAGATGGCAANTACAAAAAAATGTTTGGGTCAGCCAACCGGAGGCGACCCCAATCACTGGTTTAGAACCTGAATTTTTTCTACTCTAAAGCGGCATAGCCGACTTCTTAACCTACACGGTCCAAGTATCTCCGGTTGTCTCCTGTNTACCACNCAGAGAAGTGGTGAGCGTGGTCGGAAGCTGACGTTATTTTGCTGAATTCTGGTTTCACTATCGCTTTTTCGACGGCTCTATCACCGCCTTGAGTCAGTGCACNGANAAACAAATGAACGGCGAATCCTGCTTCTTTCGCGACCGGCTCCCAAAGTGCATGCGAAGCGATTTCTTTAAGGGAAGCGGGCTGCGAGATTCGTATTTCCTTTCCCATTCCAGCTAAGAGGTTTATTTACCTATTTGGTAAAAGTGAAGGTAGCTTCATCAAAACCAAGCCATTTGGACTCGTCCGCGGGGTCCTCTCCAGCTGCTGTCACCAGAGCTATCAATCGATAGGTGCCCGACGCGACGCCTTCATCAAGTGCAATATCGAAAAGTAGCAGACTCAATCTCTCGTCTAGCGGGATAGAATCAGAAAATGGAATGAGTTCTCCGATCTCGCTAATGTTCAATGTCTGATCAACGGTGACAAAGTTACCGTCGGGCAGAAACACCGCAATGTAGAGGTCAGCATCTCCCTTGACGTCGAATTCAACGCTTGCGTTGAGACGCTCGCCCGGAGAGAGATCACTGTTTAAAAGCTGAATTCTAAAGGTTCCGGTAAGTTTCTTTAGATGAGCCGGAGCCAGAATTTGCTCGCCTTGAAGAAGCACCTGTCGACCCTCGAAAACGGTGGACCCGGCGCCGTCTGCCCGGTGGGTGAGGAAGCTCAGGGTCACGGTATCGCTGCCATTTCGTCGCTGAAGTTCGCCACTGGGCAGGTCAAGATTCGGGAACGATTTATGCAGCTCGAAAGCATCGTATACCGCATTTGATTCCGAGAGTGTGCGCTGGTCCAGAATAAAGCCTGGCATAACTGCTGTATATTCCATGCCAGCGACGGGTTTTTCACTGCCGCTTTCAAGTTGCAGCGCCAGTTTCGCACTCTGGGGCAGGGTTGCAGGCACTGTCGATGAGATTTTCGCTTGCAGGGTACCGGCGCTAGTCACATAGAATTTGAAGGAATCATTGGTTGCCCCAAGAATTGACCCGCTCGGGTATGGGGGCTCAACCGGGCCAGCTGAAGTCATGCCATCGTGAATAACTGTCACTTCGACAGTATGGACGCCTGGTTCCTCAACCACATAGTCGTTAGCGGGATCAAAGAAGTAACCCACCTTATTTGCAACCCCTCCGAATGCTCGTCTTGTGCCACTCGGAGCTGTAATCTCGACTTGAACTTGTGATGGAAGAGTTGGAGCTACCTGGCCCGAAAAGCTCACCACGTCTCCCAGTTCGAGAATCGAACCTGGTCTCACACCCTGAGGATGAAGGAATATATCGATCTGCTTTCCCTTTAACTCAAAGAGCGGCCCGCCGGAGGGCCCTCCGGCTGCCCCCTGAAATGGAGGCATCACACGTCCCCCTTGTTGATCGGATTCTGGCAACATGGTCCAGAGCGAACCATATGCGCCAAAGTGGCTGAAGCCAGAATCAGGCACTCGATAAACAGCACCTCCGAAGACGAATTTAAAATCGTTTGGCTGGTCGCCCTCGTATCCGCTGCCCATTTGGTAACCATATGGGGTGTTGAAGCGCCAGTAGCCATTCGTGGTTGATTCAGTGCCCACAAACTCTCGCACACTGATCCCTGGACGGCCAATGCTCGAGTAATAGTAAGCCCAATGAATGTTCGGCTGCGATGGGTCCACGAAGGGGGGCACGTCCCCTCCAGAATCTGGGCGCAAGAGCAGAGATCCGGAGCCCAAGCCGTTGCTGTAAGCGTTATCTGTGTTGATCAAATCAGTCAGTTGACCGCCGCCATCGTCAAGCGTGACGATATTTTGCATCGCTGCATTCCATTCGGTGGAATTGTCCATCCACATCACATCACCTATCTGGAAAGGCGAAAAAAAGTGTGCGTTCTGATCGCGGCTGTCTTCCATGAAATACCACTGTTTGGTTTCCTGGCCGCCCTCATCGCCTCGGCTGCCGTGAGAAATTATATTGCTGCCCGGTGTCTCCACCACTGATGCCCACTTTCTTGAGGCCATCCACAGCGTTCCGTTTGGAGCGGTGTAGGTTGCATCGTAATTGACGCGGTACTCGCCTGCCTCAGAGAACCTGAATGCCTGTTCATCGGTTGCAAAATACCCGAAGCGGTTCGCGTCGCCAATGAATGATTTGCTGACTCGTGCCTCGGGTGAGGAATTGGGAAAATGCGAGATCGAAACGGTGACTGTAGCCGGTAAGCCGGGCTGAATTATCACGGTCGGCGCGTATTTGTCTCCAACCTCAAATGGCGTTCCCGGGAAAACTCCAGTCTCTAGGCCCATGAGTTCAGCGATGTAAATCGAGTACGAGCCGGCAATCTCGAGTTTCTGGCCGAAGATATCTTTGACGAAGCCTTCCAGCGTGACACGGTACTCACCGTACTCATCTAGGGTAAGCACGAAGTCCTCTGAGTGGGTCGTCAAGCCATATACCATGTCGGTGTTATTGCTGTTTCTGAACAGTGCCTCTCCGAGTTCCGAAGTTGCCTGTTGAACGTAGGCGCCCTTTATTGTGTGCGGACCCACATCGAGTTGGACTCCACTCGGTGAAACTATGCTGGCGCTAAGCTGACCGGTTGGGAATTCCAGCGGCAGCTTTGGTGGATTGAGCCATTCCTTATTGCTGTACGCTGTCAGAGGGGTGAAGGGCTCAATGTTGTATTTCTTTACTCTGCCGCCTTCCCTGGTAGATTTGGGTAGGATCAGCTTGTCAGCGTTTGTTATCCAGTGTCCGGAGAAACCGAACTTTCCTACATCCTCGACGGCGGTCGTGCCCCTCGAGCCGTTGCTGACCTCATTCAGAAGAATCGCACTGTACAGCCGTGGCGTTTGCACTTCTCCGATGGTGATGCGTGCTGCGCCATGCACTTCCGTTAAATGAAATGAAGGCTCACCGTAAACATCTTCGTAGTACAGCCGCTCCGAAGCCAGACCGGAGACCCATGGGTTCATGCTCCACCCCTGACCAGTCAGGATCAGCTGATAGATCCCATCTGGTGTTTCATCAGGGACCTTGTAAACTAAACTCCAGTCCGCTCTTCCATGGCCAGTGCCGACACTCTCATAATTTGTCAGCGAAAATTGGCCAATTATGATCGCTTCAGCATCTTGATTTGAAGCTCTTTCAATTGGGAGCCCGGTTACTGTCAAATCGCTAGCCGAGTATTGAGGTTGCGCAGCCTTTTGCTCACCGTTTTCGTTGAATAAGAGCTCCAGCATGGCCGTACCACCGCCTAAGGAAGGAACAGCGCCATATTTCAGGTTTCTGGAATAAATATCCACCTTACCGCGCAAAGTGCCCGTGTCGCCAGCCAGCCAGTCAGAAGAGTCCAGTGTTCCTGTTAACCAGGCTGTACCTGGGTCTTTGGCGCCCTTAAATTCGAGATCGCTCATGCCATTTTGGCTCGAACCGTTGAGTCTTTGGCCTGTAGAAATCGTAAATGCTGCTTCTGTCAGTGGAACATGGACCACCGTTGCAGGTTGTTTGCTGCTGAAGTCGTTGTAACTTTCAGCATGGCGGTCTTGGCTGATCTGCAATGCAGCGCCCGGTGGGGCGAAGAATCGGATCGAAAAGCTTCCGTCGGCTTCTGAAGCTCCAAATCCTGTTTGTCCAGTCTGCAGATTAACAAGACCGATCCTTACAAGAGGCTCCGCAGCACCGGATGCTCCTTCGATGAGTGATAGGTGCGAGCTATCTAAATGCCTTACTGTAATAAGATCCGCTCGAGGCGGGTTGCTTTGCCACCTGGAAATCGTTGAATGCTCAGTACCTATTTTTAATCCGGATACGGACGTGCTGCGCGCATCTGCGCCGACAGAACTAAGAAAAAATTCACTGGCTGGACCCGAATCAGTTGAAGACTTAACTTTTATCCGATAACGGCCAGCAGGAAGCTCCTCCGAAAAGTTGTGTGTCCCAGGATTCGATGATCCGATACCGCGGTGTAAATCAACACCTTCGTCTAAATTCGAAAAAATAAGTTCAGCTCCCCCTGCGTGCGGAAATTCTGCCGTACCACTCAGCGTGACTTCCTTGCTGAGATTGACCCTGTAGAGACGATCAGCTTCATTGAAGCCGCATCGGTTCATGGAACGAAAGGCTTTTTCGTTTTCGTCTACATATCTCAGCGACAAACAAGAGCCTTCATGGACTAAGACTCCCAAAGCGTCCGTTGTGTGTTGGTTACTGCAGTCAAAAAGAGTTGCATTGGGCAAGAGTCTACCGTCGAGACGCACTTCGACGACAGCCGAATTCGCAAGCTGCGCGGTAATCATCAGGCTTATGATGAAGAGGGTCCGACAAGTCTCATTAAGCATATTAAATGGATCATTCTCTATCTTGGTTTGCTGTATCGCAACTCGCTTGCTTGAGCCATAATGATACGTCAGTCGTCTGTGCGAGCTCAATGTTCATCAGCCTGGAAAGCTTTGCAATAGCATCTGGGAAAAGATAAACACATACTTCTCGCAACAAAAGACCGTATGGAAATTGCGAACGCAGTTTCGAAAATTTGATATTGTTGACAATTGTTGTCGGGAGAGATCAATCAATGCGCAATTACCTTATTGTAAAACGATTGATGACTGGGCTTTGCTTTTCTTCGGTGGCGATAGCGTTTTTGCTTTCGGCCCAACCAAAACGCTATTTGCCACAGGGCCTACAAACTGTTGACCGCCTGCCAGATGACATTCTGCTGGAAACGATGGCAAGGCTGCCGAATGTCAATCCGGAAGCGCTCGACACCTTTGATCGGCAAGCCTATGACACTTATGTTCGTCCAGGAACAGGCTACGAAAACGGACCGAGGGGGCCTGTAGCAATGTGGCTGCACAGCCCGGTTCTAGCTGAAGCTATATTCGACGTGCGTCAGCGCGTGAGATACGGGACGATGAAAGATCAAAGACTCACAGAACTGATTATTTTGTCGACAGCTCGAGAAATCGACAATCAATATGAATGGTCTGCTCATGAACCACTGGCTTTGGCTGCGGGCCTAGAGCGGGAAATCATTGAAATAATCAAGTACCGACGGGATCTTGATGATCAACCAGCCTCAGCCGGTCTGGGTACGGTTGAGAGATTGCTCATTCAGTTTACCCGAGAATTGGTGAGTGAAGAAAAAGTCAACTCACGCACATTTTCTCAGGCCATTGAGCTGTTCGGGGATGAGGGCCTCATGGATATTGTGGGTCTGATCGGATACTACAACTTTGTCGCCATGACGCTGAAAGCTTTTGACGTGCAGCGACCACCTGGAACCGAGTTACTTCTGCCCATGCCTGCCAATTGACGGCGGTAGTCACCGATCGAAGCGATATCAATCAACAGCGGCTTAGCTCGAGGCCGTTTAACTCCGAGGGTCTGTATTTGTCCAGCAGAGCCCAAATGATGGCCATAGATTCGGTGTCGACAGCGCCAGAGAAATCGCTTGGCCGAAAGTGTAGCTGCATAGCTCGCATGGCGTACCGTGTTGACCGATCATAACTGCCGGAGAGTTCTACCTGATACCCTAGGCGATTGAGTCCGTTCTGAATGGTCAGCATTGGCGGTGGCTCGTCGGAAAAGCGCTGTTCGCATTTGGTTTTGGTATCTGGCTCGTACCAGGCGCCAATTCCTGCTTCGTCATATAATTGCTTCCAGGGGAACAAAGGCCCCGGATCAGATTTCCTTAGTATCGCAATGTCTGAATGACCTACGACGTCGATCGGATCGATAGATGGGAACCTGTCTAGAATGCCTGAGATAAGATCAATCAGCAGCGCAATCTGATCATCATCGTACACTGGGAACTCACATTCAAAGTCAGCCGGCGCTGTGTTCTGGATGGACCTTATCGCGCCCGTGCATTTGAACTCATTGACGACCTCAATGCCGATTGATCTATCATTAAGGCCGGTTTCGCCTGCCCAATAACTTACTCCTGCATGCCATGCTCTGTCCAGTTCAGGCACCAGTTGGTAGATTCTAAGTTCGTTGTGGGGATATGTCGGATCAAACGGAGCGGGCACCAAATAATGCGAGCTCACAGGGTTCGTGGTGGACTGAGTTAAAAGCCGCAGAGATTCCGCAAAGTTTTCAGAAGTGGCGTGGATTACCAGATAATCGACTCGGCTATTGTAATTTTCCGAGGGCACCACAACTAAATTGCTACAGGCAGTCAGAATCGCGCACGTCCACGCCATTGCAGCCCATTTCAGTCTTGTTATAACTTGTCCGCTTCCAGTTTGGAGGCTCACGCCCTTGTTTAGTTGTGATGTCATCGTTGTAATTCTAAGCGGTTCGAACAGTGCCCAGCAGGCTCTCTGAATAATCCTTCTCCTCAATAGGCCAGTGCAGCAGGGCTGCTACGACACCTAGAAAGATGCCGGCATACCAGATGCCATTATAAGATGCGTACTGCTCGTAGAGCCAAGCTCCGAGCCACACACCGGCGAAACTCCCTACTTGATGGCTGAGGAAGACAATGCCGTAAAGGAAGGACATGTATCGGGTGCCAAAAAAAAGTGCAACCAATCCAGATGTCGGGGGTACAGTTGCCAGCCACAGAAATCCCATGCCTGCGCTGAAAATCATGATGCTCAAAATAGAAATTGGCATATCCAGGAATAAAGTGATTGCTACCACACGCCCTAGATAAACGGCGGTAAGCAATGCGCGCATAGAATTGGTGCCGCTCAACACTCCGGCGTAGTAGGCCCCGATCACATTGCAAAGACCTATCAGACTGATACTCCAGGCGCCAATCTGCGCTTCAAAGCCTAAGTCAACGACATAACCGGGCATGTGCACAGTGATGAAGGCGACGTGGAATCCGCACACGAAAAATCCAAAAACCAGGAGGCGATAGGATTTGATCGAGCAGGCTCTCTGGGCGACCTCCTTCAGGCTGATCGACGCTTCATTATCTCTTTGTAAGCTTTCATTCGTCCCGCCAAATTTTGACAAAGGAATGCAAAATAGCGCCATCATAAACGCACTGAGTCCGAGAAACTGTAAGGAGTGCATCCAACCAATGTGGTCAACTATATAAGCGATGGCAGGCACTACTAGAAACTGTCCAAAACTGCCTGAAGCAGTGCCAACGCCCAGAGCCCAGGCGCGCCTTTCCTCTGGAACTGCCCGGGCAATTGATGGCAGCACGATTCCGAAGGAGGTACCCGCAATACCTGCGCCAACAAGAAGTCCAGCGGTGCCAAGAATCTGACCTTCCGTGCTCGACACTGACATGCTAATGATACCGATTGCATACAGCACCACGCTCACCAGCAGTACTCGGAGGTTACCGTGTTTATCGGCCATTGCTCCAGCAATCATCGCGCACACTCCCCAGGATAAGTTCTGGACTGCTAGTGCGAGACCGAATACACCTCGCTCCCATTCTCTGGCCTCGGACAATGGGACCATGAAGAGGCCAAAACTAGCTCGATAGCCAAAGGACAGAATCAGCAGCAGGCAAGCGCTAGAAAGAACTAATAGGTAGGTATGAGTTGTGGGCTTGACACTTTGCATTTTCTGTTCAGGTTTGAAGTTCTACCAACTCTGCAGTCAAATTAGCGTCGCGTCATCGTAGCTTAGCCGAGAATTGCTCTTAAGAAAAATACAGTATGCTAATCATAAAACCTGCGCGGCTTGCTAAAGGTCAGCCGAAAATGTTCTCTTTTAGCGTCCGAATGAGACGTGTATTGCCCTCTCGGCGGGTAAACCCTCTGGCGTCGAAGTACTCAAGGATCTCAATGCAGAGATTTCTTCCAATTCCGGAAGCGTCCCTGAACTCGACTACTGTAAAAGAACCTCCCTCGCTTTGGTTTGCCAGAGATTCAGTGAAGGACGCGAGTTCCGAGATAGTTTCTGGCAGGAAATGCCGATTGTCCGCAACCTGTATGACACTTCCAGACCTGCCTGCCTCTCTTAAAACGCTTCGCAGTGCTTTCAATGGGATGCCGCTCATCTCTTCTAATTCCAGAGTTCTGGGCGGAACTTTGCCGGCGTCTTTCAGCAACGGCTTTATTTTTTCTATAAACACACGTTGTTCCCGACTGAGTTGTACTTGATGATCGGGTAGATGAAACAGAGTCCCATTGAGTTTGATCAGACCGCGCGAGCGCATTAGCTCGAGCACTTGGCTGAGTATTTTGTGCGCGCCCGGCGAGTTAAGCAGGTTTGACAAAGCAGATTCTGAGATGCCTGCTTCAGTCGGGCTTTCACTGTGGAAGTTGTTCAGCGAGATTTGTATGCGATCGCACCAGTTTTGATAATGCGATTGGGATATACAGTACCCCGTTTGTTTTTCATCCGACCTCAAGACAATTGGACGCGGGTTTACGGCAGCCAGCAGCTTCTCCAGAGAATCATGTTTCAGAGCATGATTGAGACGAAACTGTTCGAGATTCACACCAAGTGTAGAAATTTTCAGTAAGTTTTTGAAAGCTGGCTGAGCTGGAAGATCGCCGGCAGCAATCAAGCTTAGCCGTGCTTCAGCGTTTCGACCGCGTCTGGGAACAAACAGGTCTACCACATGCCCTCCTGCGAGTGTTTTAGCAGCGGCCGGATCCCTAATAATGAAATGATCGCCATAGGCGAGAGACAGAGGACTTGCACTTAGGATTTGGCAGTAGCCCAGCACGGGATCTAAGGACCGGATGTTAACCAGATAGTGTCCGCAACCATGATAGAGATGATATTGAGCGCCCGGTTTGAACCGATGCGAGAGCCCTGCGGTCTGAATGCGGCAATCAAACCGCGTTACATTGCGATGGATCTTATTATCCAGCAACCAGTCACCCCGTTTGACGCTGGTCTGGTTGAGATTAATGTTGAGAGCAGCCCTTTGGCCTGAGCGCAGCGTTTGTATCGTATCCTGGTCTAGGCGAATGCTTCGCACCCGAGTAATTTCCCCACTGACCCCCTGTACGAGCTGATCGCCTGCACTGATTTGCCCCGAACGCAGACAACCCGTCACTACCGTGCCAATGCCCTTGACGTTGAAACTTCGGTCGATGAGAAAGCGTGCTTCTTGATCAAGTGGTTCTACTTCGCCTGAAAGTTTGTGCTCTGCCAGCGACATCAGATGGGATTTGAGTTCAGAAATGCCCTCACCACTTATATTGCTCACTGGGAAGAAAACAGGAGCATTGAATCCAAAGGAAGTTAGGAATTCGGATAGTTGCTGCATCACTGCCAAAATTCTATTTTCGTCAACCTTGTCAATTTTGGAGATTGCTATGGTCAGTTGCTTTATGCCCAGAAAACTTAAGATTGCGAGATGTTCGCGCGTTTGCGGCATGATGCCGTCATCTGAGGCAACAACTAATAGGGCTGAATCCACGCTGCTCACCCCTGCTAGCATGTTGTGGATGAAATCTGAGTGGCCGGGCACATCGACGAAGCCCAGTGTGACTTTTGAGGAGGTGACTTCGCTCTTTATCCAAAAGTGATGATAGGCGTAGCCAAGATTGATTGTCAGACCCCGCTCTTTTTCCGCTCGCAGCGTGTCTGTCTCCACCCCGGTGAGTTGCTTGACCAGCGCAGATTTTCCGTGATCAACATGACCAGCGG
>PBHS01000004.1 GCA_002719575.1 Gammaproteobacteria bacterium
TCATTGGGTGATCGGCAGGCTCTGTAACCCAGCTGCCGTCGTCATTTTGCGCTACGAAGACCTGCATACCGGCTAACTCGGGCAAGTGCATTTCGACTGGGTCATCGAGTTGGAATTTGCCTTCGTCCCACAGCATCATCAACGCGGTACCTGTTACGGGTTTAGTCATGGAGAAGATTCGAAAAATTGTGTCTGTACTCATGGGCACCTGATCTTCAACATTCTGATGCCCCATGGCTTCGTGCATCAGGATTTCTCCGTTTTGGGCAACCATCACGACTGCACCAGATAGTTTGCCTTCGTCTATTCTTGCTTGCAGATCGGCTGCGACTGCATCCAGCCGAGCCGGCTCGACACCAGCAAGGATCTGAGCAGAAAATGAAATCGCCAGCGTCGCGGCTGTTACCAAATTGAGCGCCTTGCGCCAGAGATTTGCTTTCATATCACCCCCTAAATGACTCTTCCTATGTTTGAGAAATCATGGCCTTGGGCTTCACCGCGAACCGATGATGAGCTGGCCACTGAACTGCGCTGACTAAGCGCGGCTACCCCGGCCTTTTAAGGCCCTAAAGGTATCATGTTTTATAAAAAAAGTTTTTAGAATAGTTGAGAGCTCGAGCGAGGAGCAGCGTCTTTGCGAAAATCGAGTTCAGCCGAAGTTGTGACGCGACCTTTATATCAGACGTTCGCGGCAAGGAACCGCACATCAACACAGAGTGGACGACAATTGTTGGCGTCATATGTGCCACAGATTCCTGCGGTGTACTTAGTCCAGTAAACAGTTGCACTAGATATCTGAACTAGGCTGCAGAATTTTTGTCAATTTCGTAAGCAGCTCACGGTAGGCTCGAGCCCGCTATTTTTGAATCGGGATTTCCAATTCTTGCCCAAATAGTCCGAGGAGCCAATGTTCCATTTCAGGCACTAGGTCGCAAAAGTGTTTAATGATATTAGCCAAGCAGGTGGCCATGCCGAGGGGAATGGCAAAGGTTCCGGAAACGGTTTTGCCGAGTAACGCGAGCTTTCTTATAATCGCAGAATCTTTGGCAGTGTATGGAACAGTTAAGAGAATTGCGAGCTTAAAGTGGCATTCTAAGTCAGGCGCGACTTAGCACTTGCGTCTTGTCATCACGCGCGGCAGATTCCGAGTTTAGCTGGATAACTTATCGGGTGCTCGCCGATGAGTTTGGTAGTGTTCGTGAAAAGGCTAGATTAGCTCGTGGAGTTTGGGTTTTGTGACTTTTCCCATCGCGTTTTTTGGCAACTCATCAACTAATCTCAAGGCTTTGGGAACTTTGTAAGAAGACATTTTTCCGTCGCACCAGGTTTTGAGCTGATCGTAGCTGAGGCTGCAGTCGGGGTTGAGTGCAATGATAGCGGTCACCGCTTCCCCCCACGTGTCGTCTGCCACGCCGATTACGGCAACTTCAGCTACACTTTCATGAGTCAGTAGAACACCTTCAATTTCAAGGGCCGAAAGCTTGTAGCCGCCTGACTTTATGATGTCTACCGACGAGCGGCCCATGATACGGTAATAGCCATCTTCAAGAATCGCAACGTCACCCGTGCGGAACCAGCCGCTCTCGAATGACTCGTTGGTCGCTTTAGGGTTATCCCAGTATTCTAGAAACACATTATTACCCCGAATCCTGATTTCACCTGGTATTCCTTCTGCCGTGATTGGAGAGTTATTATCGTCAAACAACTGTACTTGCACACCGGGTAGTGGCTGACCAACACAGCCAGCCCGACGCTCTCCGGTATACGGGTTTGAAATTCCCATTCCAATCTCCGTCATGCCGTAGCGCTCGAGTAAAACCTGGCCGGTTAAATCCTGCCATTGATTAAATAGTTTCACGGGGCAAGCGGCCGAACCAGAAATATTCAGGCGCATGGCTTTAAATCCATCACAGATAGATTGAACCCCTTTATTCTCAATGCCATCAAAATATTGAATCAATTTGATGTAGATCGTTGGTACCGCCATGAAAACATTATACGTGCCAGATGCTACTTGTTCTGTGATCCGGGGAATGTCAAATTTCGCAAATAAATGGACAGTAGCACCTGCCCACAAGCCGCAGCTGAGTATATTTATGATCCCGTGAATGTGGTGAAGTGGCAGAAACAGTGGAATAGTATCCTCTTTGCTCCATTCCCAAGCTTCAACCAAAGTTGTAATCTGCGCTCGTATCGTTTTGTGTGTGCTGACCACGCCTTTGGGTTTGTTCGTTGTGCCGCTGGTGAAAAGTATCATTGCCCTCCGGTCTTCCGACACCTCTGGAAGCACGGGAACAGTTGAGGCCATGACCTCTTCGACGCTCAGTAACGTGATGCTTAACTCACGACATATTGGTTCAAGCGCTTTATGAGAGTCTGGGTTAGCGATTAGCCGCGTAATACTGGCACAGCTCAAGTAGTGTTCCAGCTCCATAACCGCTGAAGCAACGTTGAGAGGGACGGCGATACCACCTGCGCGCCACACCCCATGCATCGCAGTAACGTAGTTGATTGAGGCGGGTAAGAAAAACGCAATCCGTTCTTCATTCAAGTCATCAGTGCCTGACAGCAAACCTGACGCAAACAAATCGGCTCGCCGGTCAACTTCAGAATAGGTAAAGGAATTTGAGCCTTCCACCAGAGCGATCTTGTTGTTGTCGGAGTGCAGATAAGGGTATGCGTCTCGTCTCATCTAAATCTACTTTTTTCTCAGTCGTTGAACGGTCAGTGATTAAAACAGCGCACTGACCAGGAAATATAAGACAGAAGGGCCCAATAAACAGCCAACTCCGGTGTAGAAAGTGGCTGTCATGGCGCCGTAAGGGACCAATTTTGGATCCGTAGCTGCTAGGCCCGCCGCGACACCACTGGTCGTGCCCATGAGCCCTCCGAACACCATGGCAGAACCTGGGTTGTTTAGTCCGATCGCGCNCGCCACAATGGGCGTGCCTATCATTACCAGGATNGATTTNACAAGCCCTGCAGCTACACTCAAAGTGATTACTGCATCACTGGCTCCGATGGCCTCACCAGTGACGGGGCCGACGATATAGGTCACCGCTCCAGCGCCGATTGTTGTAATTGCGGCTGGATCCGTGTAGCCAAATAGGATCGCTATGCCAGCGCCAACAATAAACGACACGATNACGCCTGCAAAAATCGAAATCACGCCAGCGATACCTGCTTTTTTCAATTCACCGAGCTGCACGCCGAAGGCTGTTGCTACGATCGCAAAATCACGCATCATGCCACCACCCATCAGTCCGAGGCCGCCAAGTAGCGCGACATCTGCGGCACCGCGGTTGCCGCCCGTGGCCACTCCGCCAAAGTAGGCGGCGATCAGGCCGAGCGCAATGGCGATTGCTGAGCCATGAATTCGGCCATGGGTAATTTTGTCGGCGGCAAGGTAAGAGACCCANATCGTGATGCCGANCACCGCGAATGCGACAATAAGGTTATTGCGCATAAAAACAGAGTCTANGATATCCACTAANNCNGGTCCTTNTGAGGNAGNGGGGCGTTCTCTTTCGAGCCNAAACGGCTGAGGACAGGGACCANAGCAAAACTCACCAANACCGCNGCAATGCCAACGAAAAGTGCNAGTATCCCGCCGTCCGCAGCTCCGTTTACATTCTGTCTGGCAGCCATTGCTACCACGATCGGAATGTACATGGCGCTCCAGAATTTGATGCCGTCGCCGGCAGCGCCTTTGGTCAAGGCTTCGAATGACGTTGAATTGCTGGCGAAGACGAGGAACAACATGGCAATGCCGACCCCGCCAACGTTGGCATCAACTCCCAGAGCCACACCAAGCGCTTCTCCGATGAGCATTCCGAAAATCAGACTGACGGAAAGTAACGCTACGCCATAGACAATCATTCTTCTGGTACCTATTTAGACCGGCTAATGCACGCCAGACCCAGCCCGGATCGGTGTAACTGTTTAACCTGATGATATGACGGCAGACCCAGCGGCGCAATTTGCGGTTTAGATAACGCTGAGGTGGGAGGTGTTGGAGTGCTTGTATAAAGCCCCGCCCGCTGCCTGCACACGCGGGTCAGGCAGCGGTGGGGATCTCAAGGAGAGCCTGGGCACCAATTAAGAGGTGTGGAGGGGCTGCGCCCAGACAAATGCAATACGGCATTAAACCACTATGCTGTGTTGCATTACTAAAGCTAACACTATATGTAGTCCTTGGCAAGCAGTGGCACAGATATTTTCTGATGCGGTCTGATTGACGACTGATTAGCTCTCAAGAGCGAGCATAAATAGTAAAGTTAAATATTTACTAATTCCGAAAGCACAAACCGAAATTCAGCATGTCGCTTGATTCCCAGAAGTTTTTATGGGTGATCGTGGATGCAGCTGGCACGACTTTTCTGATTAGTTTTTGTTGCCTCTCTTCCGGTGACGTTCACCTGCCGGAAGCGCATAGGATGGGTTAACACAGACTCCGTTCGATTGCAGGGAGGTAGAAAGTGTGCCCGTCGCTGAGGCTGCTGTCTAACTGAAGGTTCGATGGGGCGGTAAACTTTTCCGGAAGTCGCCAAATAACTAAAGGGGCCCGGAGCTGCACCGCGAGCATAAGCTTTGATGAGACAGAAAAGTCGCGGACTGATTGCGAAATCNGTTTATGGNNCCGGGAGCAATCCGNCCTACTATCNACGTTNTGCGCGTGACAACGTNNAGGNAGCGCTCGACCCAATAACCCAATNGACTNTTATTCGCGTTNAANTNGANNTCTGGATCGCNAGAAAATGTGGCGGCCCGCNNGCTGGCAACGATCGCAATCATCTTTGCAAGTCAAGACGGGTTTCGGTTTCGATCTTTATNAGCGCATGGAGAATGCGCATTCAGCTGGATCCAGCTCTATCCNAAGCGCCTCACCGGCAATATTTTGTGCGCGTTCGAAGCACCGNCCGTCAATGTCTCTTTGNAGCCTTCTGCCGTTCTGAGTGACNAANGCGCTGNGGGGCATGATGCTNGATATAACTGACCTTGAGCGACCAGCCTGGCCNGTGGANATGATGNTTCGAGCGCGCACTGGCTGATAGCGATAGCCCACTCTGATTGTGGACCGACTTACGCTTGCTTGATTGCGCGAGGACCCACGACCAAGTCCTCCAATCAGTGCTACTCTGCCGATGCCCCAAAAGTCGCTAACAGAACGATAGATGGGGTACAAGCTGTTGGTGGGAAGGTCTTCAAGGACTCTGCTGTTGCCCCGTCTGTCCAACCGATTGGGCCGGTTCCAGCGATATTCATCGAAATGCCCGCTATTTCTGGGACGATAGAAGCCTTCCTTGGCATAATTGCCGTCAAACCGGTTGTCTCCCCAAGCGGTGAAGCCNGCGANNGACCGATGATCTGCCNTTGCAGATTGGCTANANACAATATAGCAAGCGATTGAAANTATTCGAAAAGCTCTTTTCANAGGTCGTCCCTAGGCNAGCGCACCGATCATNTNAATCATTGAACTTATAATAACGTTGGCATACAAGACTCAACAAGAGCTNGATNTGCNAACCAGACTGCCAAAAGCAGGATCAACGGTCTGGCTGTCGTGCACGGGTCGAGCAGANACGCCTGACTCNAGGTTTGAGANGAGNGGGTGAGATGTGCCNTCGAAATAGAAGTGTCCAGGGAGTTNTGCTTGCACAACTGGAAAGTNATGGNGCTGGTGTGCGTCTCAAAAGGGCATTTGATCGCTGTGGCTTGGCCCGCNTTGATCCATTTCTTGTGTNGCATGAATTTGGAAGCGAAGAGGATGTTGAACGCATCGGAGGCTTCCCATCACAAACTGTTGTGTGTTCAAGCAGGATCAGATCCAAGCTGTTAGTCATCGCATCGATGAACCTATCGTTCAACACGAGCCTCTCGTCATGAAGACCGTGGCCGAGATTAAACATGCGGTCGACCATTACAATTCCGNAAAACTGGCGTAGAACTGAGCTCACAAGGAAGCTGCGCGCCGATACCCCGGCAGCACAAAAAAATTCTAGAGCGGCAGCCTGACGCCTTCCCGAGCAATGTTGAATCCTTTTTCCCGAACGAGTCGCGTTTCGCCGCTATCAGGGTTTAGTAAGGGATTCGACTGGTTCATGTGTATAAACCAAATTCGTTTGCGAACCTCATCGCTGCTTTGCTCGAACAGCGCCATCGTCTCTGTTACGAGTGGATGTGGGATTTTCGACATGTCGCGATTGCTAAGTTCGCCATCCGCAAAAAAGGACGCGTCGATGAGTGCGTAATCGACTGTTTCCAAGATCTCAACAACATTTACTTCCCAGTCTGCCCACTTGTTGATATCAGGAACAAAAAGAGCTGTTCGCTTGGGCCCTTCGATACGGTAGCCCACTGTTTCAGAATATTCATCCCTATGAGGGACAAGGAAGGGAGTAATGTTGACGTTACTAAATTGTGTAGTAACTTGATGTTCAAGCCTTTGAAGATCGATGTTGCCCAGGGTAACCAGCTGGCTCCAGGGACCATTGCTAGCGAGAAATTCAAGCATCCTCGGCATCGCGTAAACGGGAATTCCTTGTGTGCCCATTGCNTCTCTGCCCAGATGTATAAGCCCCGTATAGTGACCAATATGTGCGTGGGTTAGAAAAATGCCCGTTAAAGGGAAGGGCGCTTCCCGATGCAGCTGATAAAGCTGATCGCGAAATTCCGGCGTTGCCTCAAACAGGTAGCTTGATTCACTGGCCCGGTCAATGACTGCGACGGAGGTTGGTTTCTGCCGCAGTGAGGTATTTTCCCACGCCGGCATGCAGCGAGGTTGATAGCAGCCAGCCTGCGGAAAACTCGCGTCCTGAGCTACGCCAAGTACATAGATATATGGAGATGGCCCTGTGGTGGCTGCAGTTGGAGCTAAGGTTAAAAGCATAACTGCTGAAGCAAACTGTCTCAAAGTCATAGAGATTCCCTTGTGAAGATTACTACTGAGCTCCGCGATCTAGGCGTCAAATGTTATTTCTGCAAGGGCGTCGCCAAGTTTAATCTTGCCTGATTTTATCACCGTTGCGCGAAGGCCCGCGCTCAGAGCTAGATCTGGGAGAACCGCAGGATGAATGATGCTGGCCAGNTAAGCACAGGGGGCACAGAGCTCGACGCCAAAAAGTACAGCGCCCCCGAGCTTAAAATGCTTCCCCACCAGCGCATTGAGATTAACTCCAGATGTGATTATGCTTCTTCGAAATTTCCCATAATCATGAGTCAAAGAATGTGTTGACAGGAATTTATCTAACGCTTCGCGCTCGACCAGACTTACATGGTTTTGCATTGCCGGCAAATCTTTGGCTAAGCGGGCCTCCGCTNGTTGATGATAGCGGTCACCCACCATGCCTTTACCAGCTTCCAGGGTTGCTTTATCGATCCGCTCGACCGCTCGTCTTTTATCTTTGGCGAGATAGATGTACTCGATGTTTCCCATCTTGAGTTCCTCCGCAAGATGTCAATCGGAAATTAGCGCCANGACGGCTACGTCCGGATNCTGAATAACACAAANATTNTTGCCACCCATTCGCNTCGGCCCATCCAGCACTNTTCCGTTTTGGCGCGCGGCTTCGGCAGCAAAGGCTGCAACACCAGCGACTTTGACATACATTAGCCACTGGGCAGGCAAANTGGCATTAATCCNNCTTGCATGACAGATACCTGCGAAAGTCTANCCACTGCCCGGNAGGTTNAGGTTGAAATCTGAGTAGGTTCCCATTTCTACATAAGTCGATTTNTAGCCAATAACTTTGCAATAGAAACTTTTGCTTCGTGCTGCGTCGCCTACCGTTAAGTCAACCCACTCGATGCGGCCGATCTTACTTTTCGCTGGCTCATCTGTCCTCAAGCCTNTGTCTTTTGAGTTTTCTTCAATCATCTTCTGATCCGAGAATATTGGTAGGCAAACCATCNAGACTTACGGCGTTTTTTCGTTCCCAGTAATCTCTGATGTCATTCTCGTCTTTGGCATCCAACCATTTATCCATCTCGTCACGCTCANGCCTGAAGTCGAACAAAGGCACGCCGAAGCCGCACGAAGTTTGTATCAGAGAAACGTTAAAGTCGACTAATTGTCTCGTGCTCNGGTGGGGCTTGAAAAGCGCATCAAGGGTTTCAAATTCAGGATCCCTCGAATGAAAAGCTTGGGCTTGGCCATAAAGTCTCAAGATTTTGGGCTTCCCGTCGAACGCGCAGAACATGAGTGTCATGCGATTGTNCTGGGAAAGGTGGGCAGCCGTTTCNTTACCGCTGCCAGTTATATTTCGCCAAACCAGTCGATTGGGTTCTATAACGCGAAGGGAATCCCAGCCTTTGGGGGACACGTTTATGGTGCCATCGTTTGCTGCGGTACCGACAAAAAATAGCTTTTGTGCCTCAATAAAGTCAACATGGTCCTCGCGAAGCGATTGGTAGCGCTTTCCCATCAATCAAGGCCTGCAGTGACAGTAAAGCCTGAGTCTAGCCTAAGATCCAATTCTCGCAAAACCGAGAGAATGGTTTCATGAAACGAGGCGGAGCNGGGCATTTNCGAAANGCAAAATTTGATTCATAGGCAGTGCTTTGCGTAATTTTNNATAGTTTCAACGCCANGCCCGTCTTCTGAGAAGGCTTCTTTAAAGAATTGAGTAATTTTTCGAGAAAATGGCTCTTCATCAAAGCGATGTGTGTTTAGATGCTCCCTATTCCGCACGTTGTAGTTGCTACAAAAAAACACATCATGAAACTCAGGCTTCATTAATCTGGCAGAGAAAATACGTAAATTGCGTTGCCCCAGCGCGGATAAGTTATCTCGGTAGCGATAACGCCAGGCACTACACGCGGACTCGTGCCACCGAGCGCCGAGGTAACGGCGATGTACTGCTTACCTTCGATTGCAAAACTGACCGGGTGGCCCTGCACTGACGTCCCTAGCCGGGTCTCCCAAAGAATTTCGCCAGTGTCAACATCGAAAGCTTTGAAGCGGCGGTCGAGATCGCCCACAAATACCAATCCACCAGCGGTCGAAATTGTTCCGGTATGCAGAGATGCACGTTGTTGATGGCTCCAGACCTCTTCCATGGTATCTGCATGGTAGGCACCAACTTTGCCAAGGTTGCCATTGGTTCCCGGCATCTCAAAGAATTTGCGGCTTGCTGCGAGGCCACCTCCACCCTGAACCAGTGCCACCTCGCGTGCGGCATTTTCCAGGCAGGTCTGGCTCAGCGGAGCGATGATGAGGCCAGAAGGTGGGTGGTAGGTCATGGAATGCCAGTCCTTGCCACCAGCACTTGAGGGACAGGCAGAAGTCCATTCGTTTAGTTGAGCATTCTGTATATCTTTTCGATAAGTCACTTCACCGGTTTCAGGGTCGATATGGGTAAAAGCATTTTGGAAAACCGTTTCCTTGAAGCCTTTGAAGCTTCCAGACACTCTATCGTTCTTCCAAAGGATTCCATATTTTCCGATAGAATAGACCAGCTTATCGTCACCGCGATCGATCAACACTCGCTCAAAGACTTCGTCCAAATCCAGAGCTTCAGCGGGAACATGCTGAAAATACCAATCAAGCTTGCCACTGTCAGTGCTTACCGCGACGGTGGAGTTCGTATACAAACCGACGTCGTCGATAGTCATATGGCGGGAAACAGGCACCCAAGGTTTTTGCTGCGCAGTGCCCCAGTAGGTAAGCTTCAGGTCTGGATCGTATGAGCCCGTGATCCAGGTTTCTCCTCCAGCCCGGAAGATATTATCCAGGCCGCCCCAGGTGTCGCCGCCGGGCTCTCCCATTTCGGCAATCGTTTCAAACTGCCAGAGTAGTTTGCCGTTGTCAGCATTGTAAGCACTGATAAAGCAGTCCTCAGGGATATAGCGCGCGCAACCGGCTAGACCGACTACAACCTTGCCATCAGCCACGATGGGGCCTGATGAGTTCGAGAACCCTTTGCTATTGTCAGCAATGACAGTTTCCCAGACCTGTTTACCGGTGCGTGCATCTAATGCAACCAGTCGGGCATCAGTCGTTGCCTGAATGATCTTGTCTTCGTACATTGCGATATTGCGCATGTCTTGCCTGTTGGCAGGACCAGTCCAGTGTTCCCATATAAGTTCGCCAGTTTTTCCATCAAGCGCTTGTACAACATTCCCGGGGTTTATCAGATAAATAATGCCATTGTAGACCAATGGTGCTGGCTCAGAGTCCCCCTCATGCATGTTCCAGACCCATTCAAGGGTCAGGTTGCGTACATTGTCCTTGTTAATCTGATTAAGTGGACTGTAGGAATGGGCATAGTAATTACGCCGATGCATCGGCCAATCGTTGGGACTGGGGTCGCGCAGCATAGCGTCAGTCAGGGGCACAAATGGAACGAAGTCTTCGGTGTTGCCTGTGACGGTTAGCCCTGTTGGAGCAGGAGGTTCAGGACGCTGACGCCGGGCAACGACTTCGGAAATATTTTCGGCAATTTCGAAATCAGTGTGCGGTGTTAGAGCAGCGATGCTGCTGTCAACGCCATTCTGACTGAGAATATGTGCGACAAGGTTCACATAGTCGCCTTCCGTCAGATCCTCACTGCCCCCGGGAGGCATGTTGGCTCTTATATTTCCGAATAGTAGGGCAGGAGTTTGCTCGCCCAAACGCCGCACAAAGGCATTGCCAGATAGCAAGGGGCCCAGCGTTGTTCCTTCAAGGTTTGGTCCATGACAAACAGCGCAGTTCAGTTCATAAGTTTGCGCTCCGGCACTGGCCTGAGTATCGAACGTCAAAGCAGCAGTGGTTTCAAATGAAGAGGAGCTGGCCGCCGCCGCTACCTTGATTGCAGTTGTGTAGGAAGAATCAGCCCCGCAGGCGCTTAATGCGCCTATAATTAGGATCGCTGCGAACTGCTTTATTCGCGAGTTCTCATATTTGTGATTTTTCTTCATGGTTACTCTCTACTAATCAGGTCTGCTGTCGCACCATGGCTTTAGATTAATGTGACAGGCGAGTCACCGCCTCTGTTTATGAACGTTCAAAATGGCTTTTGAGAAAGATCCACCCCCTAAGTTCACCGGCGGAGTTGCTTTCGCTGTGAACTTGAATATAGAGCGCGCTGTTACGCAGTGCCACTAGCTGATCATCACTGAGTTCAACGGTTGCCCGAATTTCGCCTCCGGTTGATAGATCAATCTCGAGAACATGAACCACCGGGCCCGGCTGTGCTGGAGGTCCGTTGTGCAGGTGGGCGCCCGTCGCTGAAGAGCTCATGCCTTCAAAGTGGCCGGCGATCTCAAGCTTACGGTCATTGAGGGTCAGCAGCACTTCGCCTTCACCAAGAATTTCACTTACCGTTTGGGGCGTCGTAGGCATGGGTGATAGTCGCGCGCGGAAGACCTCCTGGGCAAATACGCCCGAGCTGTGTCCTAGCGTGAGTAAGCAAAAAGTTAGAGTGACGGCTTGGCCGAGCTTCGTATACACTTCTTGGCTCCTGTCTAATGAACTCTCTTTCCGAAACCCTAGCACTTCTCTCAAGATAAGCAAACGCTGAGGGCTTTACGGATTCTTCAAACTGGATCGAACTGTCATTTTGCATAAGTTTGACCTGCTTGCTCTACTGACACTCAAAATTCTCCGCACGCCAGTTTTGTGAATTGTTCGCGCCACCGACTGGCCCGACATATCGAGCCTGCTGCGGATAGACACACAATGGTCTTTCATTGTCTATTTGACCATCAGTGCTGTGCGTNGCTNTNATCCNGTCTGGCTCGACNCCGTTTTCCACCCAGTTTACCAGCGGCACNAGATTGTCCCAGGTGTCCGGGCCAGGGCCTCCNCGGCAGTGNGCCATNCCNGGNGCGAGGAACANTCGAGCATGCTCATGAGCAGCTTCCANGCTGCCAGCGAACGTTTTATCGACTATAGCGTTATAATGGTTGATGGTATCTGTTGCTACAATGAGTGCATCNACCAGCCCATGGTAGATGAGCATTTTGCCTCCGGAATCTANNAAATAGCGTGACAGGTCAGGGTCATTGGCATCGGTGATGGATTTCATAAGGTCGCCCTGGCCGCTAAAGAAGTCGTCGATATTCCAGTCGATCCAATGGAACTCTGGCATTACTCCNTCGGTTTTCGCCTGGTAGGTTACATCACGAACATCAGGAACCTTAACGCCGGGGTCCTCTTCATAAAACAGATAGTTCATATGGTCCCCAGCGACCCCCATGAGCTTTGAAGGCCCCATTTGGTTGGCTTGCCAGGGTATGTAGTATCCCGCCCATCGCAGTTCGGAGCCAAACATCTTGCCCGGATATACCTTCCTGCCAGATGAGTCAGAGGGGCCATTGTAAAGGTCTTTAATCGTTTGCAATTGGGCAGCGGTGAAACAATCGCTTCCAGCAGCGTTGCCAGGGCACATTTGATCAGCCAGATCAAATGATGGGTTGAAATTACAGGCAAGCGGATCTCCAATGATGCCATCTTGCACCCCGTCGTTGGTGTCGCACTTCAGCAGCACTCTGTCGTGAAGCTTATCTAGCAGCGCCAGGCTGTCAGGACTGCCATCACCGTTGGTGTCGACAGCGAGATTACCGACAAGGTTGTCCCGAAAGATACGCTGNAGGTTCCAGGTACCGGCCGCATTGAGGCCCTGGTAATTGAACGCTGGCGCGCCAGCGACAATCCCATCGAAGTCTTGTGGATAGCGCTGGGCAGACATGAATGCTTGACGTCCTCCTTGGGAGCAACCCTCAAAATACGCGTAATCTGCATTGTAACCGTAGTAGTCTTTTATCAGGCGCTTGCCCGCCATAACGGTGAGATGAACCGCGCGATAGCCAAAATCCATTTCAGCCTGACGGTTGTTGAATCCGAATGATGCGCCGGGTTCAACGCCACTATCATGTCCCATGTTGCTGTTGGTAACTGCGTAGCCTTCAACCACTCGGTGGTTTGCAAAGTCCAGATCGCCGTCCTTGCCACCATCGCCCCATTGGAGAAAGCGCCCGTTCCAGTTGGCAGGTAAAGGCAATTGCGCGTGAAAGTGAATCGCCGGACTGATAATGCCGCGCACGTAGCAATAAGCAGATCCATCTGCTGGATTTTCTGTGATCTCTGCTCGAGTCAAAGTTAGGTTGCGGCTATCAAGCAAGGCCTCGCAGCGCTGCATTTCTTCAGAAGCGACTTGCGCTGTCGCTGTTTCAGTGAATGACAAACACCAAAGCATAGACAGGCATGTTAGGAAAAAGGTGAGGTATGATGACGGCGCGGCTTGCATAGCGGTCCCCTTGTTGTTCTTATACAGCGAAGGTGCGTAGGAAGCTTCAGCAACTCAAAATAGCGCTGACTTCACGGACTTTACTATTGCCCTGAGAGTAAAAGCAATGTGCGGACGCTTCAATCTTATTGACAATGCCGAAGTGCGAAGTCTCTTTAAATCGCTGGGTGTCGAGATCCCTGGTAGTTGCATCAGTCGGGATATCGCGCCTGGCGGCCGAATCGCTATCATTCATGAAAGGCGTGTAGTGCTTGACAAAGAGCGCAAGGTTTCAGAAGCCACCTGGTGGCTGCTTCTTGACCGCGAAACGCTGAAGCCCGATTACCGGTACGCAAGCTTTAACTCTCGGTCTGAAAAATTGCACAAACCGCAGGGTATCTCCTATGTCCCATACCGTGAAACGCGTTGTATTATCCCTGCAAGCGCTTTTGTTGAGAATCTGGGTGACAAAAAGACCTACCACATGATCGAATTGGAGACGGCAGCAATTGCGTTTGGAGGGTTGTACAAGGCATACCAAGATCGGCACACTGGAGGGTTCGTCTACTCTGCTTCGATCATCACTCTTCCGCCACTGTCGCCGCAGTGGGATAACATTCACTCAAAATCGATGCCCCTGATTCTTGATCTGAAGAATGAGGACCTCGTCTTGAAGTGGCTTGATCCTGACTTTGATGACGTGGGGCAGTTTGCGCAGTGGCTTGAGCCACGCGTGCACAGTGCAATGAGAGTTACCCGCATTGGTAAGCCAAGTCTATGGAATCCGGTCGCAGATGCTTTCATGATTGATAGCTGACAACAATGCGCCTGATATTTGCCTCAAGAGGATAGTATGATGGACAACCAGCAAATAGCCGAGAAATTGTTTACGGCCTTTGAGACAGGTGATATGGATACGGTCCGAGATATCTGCGCGCCGGGGTTTAGGGCGCGCCAGAATCTGAAGAACGAGTTTGATGTTGAAACGCTCATTCAGTTTTCAAAGGCCGTGAGTGCCATAGTCAGTGATTTTCGGTATGAGGATGTCACCCGTTATGCCACTGAAAGTGGTTTCGTCGAGGAACACATAGTCAGGGGTACACTGCCCAACGGCGGCCAACTTACGCTGGCAGCCTGCGTTGTTGCTGATGTTGAGCATGGCAAGATCGTTCACTTAAGGGAGTATGTCGACACTGAGGCTGCAGCAGGACTTTCGGCAGCGCTGGCCTGACAGCACCTGTTGCTCGGCTCGATATCAGGGGAAAGTCCGAAGAGTCGTGGGTACGCTCTTCCGAGCAGTCAACCTCCCGTTAAGCTACCCACTCGAAGCCTTGCCATTTGATAGAGTCCATCCGGGGAGGCACCGGAAAAAAATTAGCCGCATTAGTCAACTTGTTATGCATGCCTGCAGGACACCAGGCCTGGAAGCGGACGATGGCAACTTTCGGTATCTCGACAGTCATATCGTTAGGCGTTTCGGGAGATCGTTCGCGACGGTTTTGCGATCTTCTGAAGCGAATATCGAGTTTCGCTTTCTGCCATTGCGCTCGCTGACGGATGGGCATTGAGTCGCGTTTGTCTGAAACAGTCACGAATTGAATCAGGATTTTGGAGCGACGCGTCGAGCGGCGCCAGCGGGGCAATTGCTTTCACTGCCCCCGATAGCATGCGAGTGGTTTTAGAGAGACCTGCAACTTCCCTCGTGAAGACTCCAGCGGTACGCTGCTCTTTTCGGCCATCGAGGTTAATTCGCCTAAACTGGAAAATTCGTATTTAACATAGTAGACCTTTTCAGCGTCAGACGTTTCCTCTCCGGCACTGCGATAGCCTCCCAACTCAATGATGTCATTAGATTGCGAACCATAACACCAAGAACATGAGTGCTATGGCAACCTGACTGGGGCGATCAGTCACAGCCAAAAGAACCGGGTCTTCACTCAATGCTCCCTGTCGCGTTAACCACCATGCTCTGAACAAGATACCCCCAAGCAGACCTGCAATCGGCCAAAGCAGCTCTGGAGAGCGGTACAAAGCTTTGGTTTCTTCAGCATAAATGTAAAAGATAAATACCAGCACCGAACATGCGCAAGCGAAAATGCCCAGCATGGCAATAGAGTTCAAATCGCCACGAGCGTATGCTCTACCCGGTAGTTCCGCAGCATGGCTTGATTTGCTCAATTCGATGACGCGCTTCAAGGCAGCCAGTCCGAAGAACAGTGCCATCGAAAACCCCAACAACCAGACTGAAGCGCTGACTTCTGCAGCTTGTGCTCCAGCTTCAAGCCGCAGGGAATAAAAACTTGCCAGCGTCATCAAATCCAGGAGGAAAAAGCGTTTCAGTAGCACGCTATAAAGTACGGTGAGCATCCAGTAACTGAAAAGAATGACGATGAAATCCCCGGGCTGAAGATGGGCAAGTGCGAATGCAGCCAGAAGCAAGATGACGGCAACGGCAATACCGGTCTGAATCGGCAGGGTGCCAGCAGCCAGTGGTCTCTTTCTTTTGGTGCTGTGCAAGCGATCAGATTTCAGATCCATCAGATCGTTGCTGAGATAGACACTGGATGCCATCAGACAAAAACAGATGAAACCAACGAATGTGTGAAGCAGACGATGAAAATCGGTTATCTGATGAGCGAGCGTTAGAGGAATAAACAACAGGCCATTCTTCGCCCACTGATGCGGCCGCATGGCTTGCCATAGAAACCGGATCCTCAAGCCAGACTGATCGAATTCTCTGCTCGGCTTGGTTTCCGATATGTGCCTGGCGAGCGAGCTGCTGCAGTTTACCCGAATAACTTCCGCTGCTGCTTTCCAAACAGGAACATCTGCTTTTGAATTGCCGGCATAACTGAATGGTTTGCCGTTGTTCATTTCTTTGATGCGCTTGAGCTTTGCCTTGGCTTTTAGATTGATCTGCTCATCGCTGCCGATACAAGTCGCGAATAGCTGGAGTGGTTCGGCGAATTTTCTGAGCGCAGATTGATTCGCAGCTGAAATCAAAATCAGTCGTCGCCCATTGCGCTTTTCTTTGCCCAAGAAACTCAGGAATTCAACGTTGAAAGGCACTTGACTGATGTTTAGATCGACTTGTTCAGCTAGTCGTGCTTTTAGAAACGCCCTTCCTTGCAGGAGCCAGATGGCTATCACTATAAGGCTAAACGGATTTCGCTTGATGAGCACGCAAATCGACTCAAACATAAGATCGGTCTTGATCAGGGTCCCGTCGAGATCGACAAAAAGAGGCAGGGCCTCGCTTGCTGTTGATGTATTTTCAGTCAAGATCTAGAACTTTAACCGCTTGAAGACGGCTTCCGGTATTGAACGCACAATAGCCATGATCAGTCGCCAATANCCGGGAATGTAGACGGTATGNCGTCTGCGCTTCACAGCGCTCTCTATCTCTNTGGCGACAAGCTCAGGAGAAGACCAGAGAACGCCTTTTTTGAACTGCTGCGTCATCGGCGAGTCCACCAGCCCAGGTCGGATGTCCATGACGTCCACGCCGTATGGCAAGAGCTTTCCCCGCAGACCCTGCAAGTATGTCGAGACCAGTGCTTTAGCTGCGCCGTACACAAAATTGGTCCGCCGGCCACGGTCACCAGCCACTGAGGTTACCGTCGCCAGCAATCCGTGACCTTGCTTTTGGAAGCGAGGTGTCAGTCGGATCAGCAAAGAAACAACGCTAAGGCCATTAATGTCAATTTCACGATGTGCGAGCTCGAAATCTCTTTCTGCCGCTTCCTGATCTGGAAGCGATCCGTGGCAGACTAGGGCGAGATCAATGTCGGCGTCACCAAAGAATTTAATTGCGGCGTTTATCGCGGCTTCATGCTCTTCGTGATCCAAAAGGTCGAGTACATGGGCTCCGACCCGTGTTGCGCCTCGAACCCTAAGATCCTGCTGCTGAAGCTCCAATCTCGAGGCGTTGCGCGCGATCAGAAACAAGCAACTTTGACGCTCTGCG
Organism: Gammaproteobacteria bacterium; assembly: GCA_002719575.1. Classification (GTDB taxonomy): domain Bacteria; phylum Pseudomonadota; class Gammaproteobacteria; order Pseudomonadales; family Pseudohongiellaceae; genus UBA9145. The sequence goes on from PBHS01000004.1 coordinate 17,176, forward strand.
CATCGTCTCGCAAACGCGTTGGCGATAGCAGAGCTNGCGCCGATTATAAGAATATTCATGACCCGGATGACCTCAAACCTGGCTTCGTCAGTCCAAGCCGTTCCGACTGAAGCGATCCCAGAATTCCGTTAGGATCTATCTGATCTTTAATGGCTTTGAATTGGTGCCATCGAGGGTATCCGTGTCTGAATGCTGCAGCGCTCATGCGCGCGTCTTTCGCCAAATAGTGTCTTCCGCCGGCTGCTAGAACAATCTCATCCAATCTGTCCAGCAGAGGCAGCAGATCTGGCTCATACTTGAAATCGAGTGTAAGTGTGACTCCCTCTTTGGGGAAACTCAGCAAATTTGCGTTGGCCGGTCCAAACCGCTTGAGAACTGCAAGAAAGGAGCCTTTCCCCGCACGGCTTACCGTATTTAGCGTTTCTCGNAGNCCCGCCTCTGCTGAACNGTCTGGCAAAACAAACTGGTACTGAAGAAATCCAGCGGCCCCATAGAGCCGGTTCCATCCGTTTATCCTGTCCAGTGGGAAGAAATAGTCGTCATAATAAACGGATTTGACCGACCTAGTTAGTCTGTGACGGGAATAGTACAGCTGATTGAAACCACCAATCGCGTAACGATTGAGCAGAAAGCCTGGTGTCGTGAATGGCACTGAGAGTCTTCTTTTTCGCTTGTGTTCCAGCTCACCTGTCTCGCTGTGACTGCCAAGATGAATGATCCCTCGCCCTAGCGCCGAGCCTTTCGCTAGGCAGTCTATCCAAGCCACGACGTATTGATTTTTATTGTAGTGTTGAAGCAATGCCAGGCTTTCCTCGAGATTGGCAGCCCTAACGGACAGCGCTTCTATAAAGGCACTCGGCACCTTTTTCAGAGATATCGCCACATCCAGAATTATCCCGGTCAGCCCCATCCCGCCGCAGGTGGCCCGAAACAAGTCTACATTCTCGGTTTGAGAGCAGACTATTGTTTCACCACTAGGCAGCAGCAGAGTAAAAGAATCAATGTGGTCACAGAAGCTGCCGTCGACATGGTGATTTTTGCCGTGAATATCGGCTGCGATCGCGCCACCCAGGCTGACATATTTTGTGCCGGACAGCACTGGCAGAAATAAGCCCAGGGGCACACAAAGTCGCAATATCTCGGCCAGAGTAGCGCCAGCGCCGGCACAAATGGTAAGAGCATCCGTGTCTAGCGTGATGAAGTGATTTAAGTAGCGACTGCTCAACACCTTCGTCGCTAGAGCACTATCACCGTAGCTGCGCCCAGCCCCTCTTGGGATAATTCGAGGCCCCACAACGTTTTGAAGAATTCGCTTTATGGAGCCGGCATCTCTGGGCGCAAGTATGGACGCTTCTGCGCTTGGATACCGACCCCAGCCTGAAAGACGCATCCCGCTTATCACCTCCGTCAACATCATTCCGACCAAATCGGCCGCGGAATTGACCGCCGCCGGTCGCTCAGACGAAGACGACCGGGCTGTCTGGCCGATACTTTACAACATATCCGACGGCCAGTCCGATAGAAGCGCCGGAATAGCCCGCAAACTTGCCGCTAAGCCAGTATTCAAAACGCAGTTCGAGACTCAAAAATAGAACTGTGGCGTGCACCCCAGTGAGAGTTTAGGCGATAAATGCCTTTGTGTTCTGTCGCTGGGAGCGATTGAAAAAGGCAAATATGAGTTTTTTGGGTCACTAGCTTGTATATTAAATCCGCAAGGGAGCGAAAAAACACGACATAAAGCGAGTAGATGTCAGAATACGCGCTGATAATCAATTCTTGGGAAGCGAAGGTAATGAGGGTGGCAAATACGGCGAAAACCGCCATACTCTGGCGCTTGGTCGACAGCAGTAATATCTATGTTCTCGTCGGCAACAATTGATCTTGCTGCGGTTTATACCCAGTTACCGATTCGCATAGGAAGCCGTTATGACAGAGCTCATGGATTTTGCGCAAAGCGTCGCGCGTGAAGCAGGCGAACTGGTTGTGCGTGAACGCGCGCAGGCTGACCTTGTTATAAGCTATAAGGGAGGAAACGAGCTCGTTACTAATGCCGATGTCAAGGCTGACCGGTTAATTCGTACAAGGATTGAGCAGTGTTTTTCAGAACACCGGCTTCTGTCCGAGGAGTCTTCTCCCGAACTGCAACGAGTTTGGGATTCTGAGGTGCCTGTGTGGATTGTAGATCCGATCGATGGCACAGTGAATTATGCCCGTGGCCATATTCAATCAGCCGTTTCGATTGCCTACTGCGAGAACGGACAGATTACGCTTGGCGTCGTCTATAACCCCTTCACTGATGAGCTTTTCAGCGCAGAATTAGGAAAAGGCGCTTTGCTCAATGGGGTTGCGATCAGAGTGGCTCAGGAGACAACTTTACGCAGAGCAGTCATTGCGACAGGCTTCCCCTACATCAAAGAAGGTATTGACGAAATGGTCGAGCGTGTCAGAAGTATTCTTCATAATTGTGCTGACATCAGGCGTCTTGGTTCAGCTGCGCTTGACATTTGCTGGCTGGCCGCGGGGCGCCTTGATGGCTACTATGAAAGCCTAAGTCTGTGGGATTTTGCAGCGGCTCGGTTGATTGCAGAGGAAGCTGGCGCCGTTTGTGGGCATTTCGGTTTTGTGCCCAAAGACGTGGATCCTCAATTCTTTAATAAAAATCTCTTGATCGCTAATCCTGTCCTCTATCCGAAGTTACTTGCGTTGCTTCGGCAACCCTAACCCTGAAAGCATGCTATGAACGGTTGTTGCGGCGGGTTAAAGCGAACCTTAGGTAATTGACGAAGCTGGTCTTGATCTTTACCATTTCGTAAGATTTTATGGGCTTTGATGCGCGCAACCAAATAACGTCTCGTGGAACCCCGAAGAATCAGGGGCCGATTAGCGAAACAGCAAGAGATGGACTGTTTTAAGGAGAAAAGTATGTACAAGCTTGGCAAGATGAAACTTTCGTTAATTGCCGCCGTACTGATGCCTATCTTGGCTCTAGCACAGGATCGAGTCGGAGACTTTGCACTTATTGACCAAAACGGTTATCACCATAGCATGAGCTATTTGGATGACCACGAAGCTGTGGCATTTTTGGTTCATGTGGCTAGCAGTAAGGCAACTGAGGCAGCGCTGCCCGCTTTTCTTAAACTGAAAGAGAAATTTGACTCCAGGGGTATCGAATTTCTCATGATCAATCCTATGGGTCTTGAAAATCGGGCCGAAGTGGCCGCTGAGCTTGTCAGACTCGGCGCCGACATTCCGGTCTTGATGGATGATCACAGATTAATCTCCGAAGCGATGGAGATCTCTCACTCTGGTCAGGTACTTATCTTTGATCCAGCTCGCTTCACCGTAGATTACAGAGGCTCTGTCCCGGGGGCTGAAGTTGCGCTCAACGAGATTCTCGATGGCAAGACGGTGACGACTCCAGAAGTTGCCGTCAACGGAGAGAGAATTAGTTATGAAGAGGGTTCGGAAGTACCTTCTTACGTCTCCGATATCGCACCGGTTCTTGCAGAAAACTGCGCGGCCTGCCATCGGGAAGGGGGGATTGCACCTTTCGCGATGGACAGTCACGCTATGGTGCAGGGATGGTCACCAATGATACGCGAGGTNCTGATGACCAAGCGTATGCCGCCGGGCGCAATTGACGGTCATATTGGTGATTTTGTTAATAACCGTCTTATTGCGGAACAGGATGTACGCAATATCATAGCTTGGGCGGAAGCTGGCGCCCCGAAAGATGGCGATGAAGATCCGTTAGCCCAACTTTCCTGGCCAGAGTCTAAGTGGGCTCACGGCGAGCCAGACTTGATTTTGGACATCCCAGCGACAACAGTTCCGCCAACTGGTAATGGTGTTTTCCGTAATGTCGAAGTTGTTTTCGATATGCCCACTGACAGATGGATGAAAGGAAGCCAGATAATTGCCGGTGATCGACAGGTGTTGCATCACACTGTAAACCGCTTGGATTTTCCAGACGAAGAGCCTAACCGTGGTTTCCTTGGTGGTTCGGGTAATCCTGATAAAGCAAACATCGCTGCTTATATCCCAGGATTTGTTCAGGAGATGAACCCAGAGGGCACAGGAGGTCTAATCAAGGCCGGTTCTGTTTTGCACCTGAATATGCACTACACTCCGTATGGAAGAGAGACAACTGATCGTAGCCAAGTCGGTGTGTGGTTCTACCCAGAGGGCGAGGTGCCAGCTGAGAGGATGTCTGGTAATTGCGCTTGCATTTTTCCATTCGGCTGGGACGATATTCCCCCTCATGATCCAGCATTTGAGCAAGTGAAAAGCATTACGATAGATCGCGAGGCGCATCTTTACAGCTTCACGCCACACATGCACTTTCGTGGTAAGTACATGCGTTTTTATGCTGACTACCCCGATGGCACTACCGAAGAGCTGATCAACGTTGCCAAGTACAACTATAACTGGCAGCTAAGTTACTTGTACGAAGAGCCTAAGCTCGTGCCAGCTGGCACGCAGATTCGCGTTGTGGGTGCATTCGATAATTCTTCCCAGAACCCGTCAAACCCAGACCCGGAGCGAACGGTGCCTTGGGGCAATGAGAGTTGGGACGAGATGTTTTTTGGAGTCGTGAACTATAAGTTCACGAATCAGGGAGGAGACGACTAAGGCCCCTCCCTGCGAACCGTTGCTGGGGAAAAAGCCGGGCCTTGCCCGGTTTTTTTGTCGTCGACTTTTGATAAACACCTGGGTTTAGTTAATGCGATATGCGTTAACGCTCTGCAATTTGTGGTTGATCAACCTGAAAGCGGCAAACTGAGTTCGACATGCGATCAAGTAATTTGCTGATAACTCTTTAGTCTGTTGCAACTTCGAAAAACTGGAAACAGGAGTACGGGCGGAAAAAATTTACCGCAGGCATTGCAATATGAAAACTATATCCCAGGAGACAATTATGTATAAGCTCCGACAGCTATTGCTGACTTTGGAAGTTTTCATGTTGTCAGGAACACTTCTTGCTCAGCCAGTTGAACCGCCGAGAACCGAGCATGATCATCCTAACTTGCAGGGCACGTTCACTTTCCGCACGATAACCCCGCTACAACGTCCTGCTGAACTGGCTGATAAGGCAATGCTCAGCGCCGAAGAAGCGGCTGAGTGGGCGGAATATGAGAATAGACGTCAGAACCGTGACCTGATAATTGATTCCGTTGGGGGAGCTGGCTATCCACCGGGGGTCATTTCTTACAACGAGTTCTGGTATGAGCGTGGCAATGATACCGTCTCAGATCGGCGTACTTCTCTGATATACGATCCTCCCAACGGCAGATTGCCTCCCTTAAACGCCAATGGTCGCAGGCGCGATGCGCTTGTTCAACAGATGCGACGTGACAGTGCAGGGCCTGAGGCGCGTGCGCTGAATGACCGATGCATTATTAACAATCGCACGGGGCCCCCTCTCATCTCTGGCTCCTACAACAACAACATGCAGCTGGTTCAAACCCGAGAACATGTCATGATTATGACGGAAATGGTCCATCATGCTCGAATCATCCCATTCGCCGAGGATTTTGAAGCGCCGCTTCCGCAATGGGCGGGTCGCTCAATCGCTCGTTGGGAAGGTGATATCCTGGTCATCACCAGCAAATATTTCTACCCTGAGTATGGCTGGCGTAACACTTCNCCGAGTCTTAGCATCGAAGAGAGGTTCACCNGGGTTGACGACAACANTCTGGATTACGACTTTACCGTTGAAGACNCNGCAATGTGGGATCAACCNTGGTCCGCTCGATTGCCNATGCGAAGGATNNAGGAGCCGATCTTCGAGTATGCNTGTCATGAAGGTAATCATGGTTTGGTGGGTATATTGGCGGGTTGGCGACGCTGGGAGGTTGAAGGGAAAAACCAGGGNCGTATTCCCAGTGTTGATGACGATGATTGATGGGGGAATACGCTGTGCGGCAGCTTCAGGAAACANCGCATCAAAGCATAGCGCAAAGACCGTGGGCTTATCTTTTGAAGCCGTGACAAGCGCTGCATTAAAGGTGTCAGAAAAACGAATAGAGCGGGACCAACGAAAGGTGATTGGTTGGCTTACTGAAACTCAACGGTCTGATTTTCATTTTGACTCTGCCAAGGGGCTCCCAGTGGTCTTGGATCAGGACAGGCCGATCTTCAGCCATCAATCTCACTGGACTTCGACGCAAAAACTCTACAGGAACTCGGTTTTAGGGCACGTCAGCGAATCGGGATGATACTGTGACTTTGTGGCGCACGCCTCGATAGCAAATGACTGAGTCCGCGAAGTGTCTTATTGGCGGAATGTCTGGCGCTATCGAAGTGATCAGTCAATTCGGCCAGCAACCGCATGCTTTAAAAGTAAACTGATCTGAGAAATGTCCCGATCATATTGCCCAAACTGCCATTATCCGGAGCGTACCTGTGTCTGTCATGCAATCGATAGAACTGAGTATTCTATTCAATTAACTATCTTTCAGCATCCTTCTGAAGCAGGCCACGCAAAAAATACGGCGCGGCTTATTTCCCTCGTTGCGGAGGGGGTAAAAATAATTGTTGGAGAAAGCCCAGAGGACTTTGATGAAGTGCGGGAAGAATTACTCTCGAATCAGGGCACAGTGGTGCTCTTTCCTGCTAGCACCAGCATTTCTTTGTCCGCAGCTCACAAAAATTCGTCGGTAAACAAACTGTTGCTGATTGACGGAACTTGGCGCAAGGCAAATAAAATTTGGTTGTCCAACCCATGGCTACAGCAACTTCGGATTTGTCATATCGATGGCGCACTGAGTCATTACCGCATTCGTTCCGGTAGGGTACCCACAGGTCTTGCGACGATTGAAGCCGCCGCAAGCGCTCTGAAACAGTTAGGACAAGCGAATACAGATGCCTTGCTGAAAGTGTTCGAGGCCTTTCAAACAAATTGGCCGACCACTTAACCTGAGAAAACGAGTTAATTTGCCGTTTGCTATATTGGTAAATGCTGAATGCCTCCTCTCTATTGGGAACGGGTGGTAAGGCCCGGGAGGCAAGTTACTAGCAATGCACGATTATGCGCTGGTGCGCCGGACGGAAACTGCTGGATTTCAGGCTCAAGGTGAGCCATATTGCGAATTCGGATTACTTTTTTGCTTTGGAGATATTCATGAGAACCCTCCCCCGTTCTGTTAAGTGCCTTTTTATTTCGGGATTGTCGATCATCTCAGCTGCAGCATCGGCACAATGGACGCTCAATAATGAGGCATCTACGTTGAGTTTCGTTACGGTCAAAGCCGATCACGTCGCAGAAGTTCATACGTTCGATGAACTGTCAGGTGCCATTGACGCAGACGGNCTTGTGTCGATTGAAATTGAACTTGCCAGTGTGAATACACTCGTTCCGATTCGCAATGAGCGCATGCAGTCCATGTTGTTCGAAACTAATCTCTTTCCACGAGGCTCGATAAAAGCACAGATCAATGCAGAGCAACTTGCCAATATTGCAGTTGGTAGTAGCGAAGAAATGGGGGTTGATTTTAGCCTCGAGTTGCACGAGCAGTCGCAGAATTACAATGCAACAGTGTTGGTTAGTCGGCAGCAAAATGGGCTAGTGGCTACAACTCTTAAACCCATCGTCGTCAGCGCAGAGAGCTTTGATCTGGTGTCCGGGGTTGAGTCTTTGCGCGAAGTTGCCGGTTTACCGAGCATCAGTCGAGCAGTGCCTGTGTCGTTTACAGTGGTATTCGAAGACCGAATCTAATCGCCTTGCTTCAGCGTTTCGGTGGTATCGAGTAGGTTCCGGTAGCGTGTGCAACCGGGACCTCATCGCCCACGGAGCAAATGCAGACTTCTCCCACAGCGAGTGATTTCCCGAGTTTTAGAAGCTTGCACTCCGCCAGCAAATCTGAATCGGCCACTGGCTTTCTCAGAAAATTGAAATTGAGGTTCGTGGTCACTGCAAGTGAGACCAGGCCTATTTGTCGCAAGAGTGCGACGTACAGAGCAGTATCCGCGAGGGCCATCATGGTCGGGCCAGATACTGTGCCACCGGGACGTAAATCTTGCTCCGTAACTTGATGTCTGACCACAACGGAGTTGTCGGTGAAGTCCTCAATTGCAAATGGTGCCTTTGGAAACTCGCTCTGTAAGAACTCGATCATTTTACCTTTACTTACCATGCGAATCTCCAATTCAGATTTTTATGACAGATACGTTTGAGATTTTGTTGTCGAAACGTTTCAGAATTGTGGGCAAATAAATCAAGTCGAGCACCAGCGCCAGAATTACGATGGGCACAAGGAGTTTTGCTGACTGCTGAAAATAAATGGTGTTAGCGAAAATTAAGATTGTGGTGCCCAGCGCCAGCACCATAGTTGTGACCGTAAGTGCAGGTCCGGCCATGAGTATAGAGTGGGCAACCGCTTCAGACTGAGATACGCCGTTACGTCGACTTTTCAGATAGTGGCTGAGTATATGGACTGTGTCATCAACCACGAGGCCGATGCTTATGCTGAACAGCATCATCACAAAAGGGTCCAGCTGGCCCACTAGAATAGCCCAAAAGCCAAACACCATTGTTGCGGGGAGGAGGTTTGGCAGAACGCTAAGTATACCGAAGTAGACGCTTCCGAACCCAATCACTAGGGTCAAGGTTATCAGCAAGAGGCTCACTGAGTACCCCTGCAGCAATTCGTTAGTCACTAGGTCGTCCATTCGCGAGAACAGCAGCAGCTCGCTCCCATGAATCAGTGTTGCGTCAGTGAAAACCTCAGAAAACTTCTGGGTGATTTCTCTGTCAAGATTTAACAGTTCCTGATTGGAGATCTGTGTCGCATTTATGAACACAGTCATGGCGGACAGGTCGTCACTGACAAAACCGCTTATGGGGAACTCTCTGCTGTTGACTAGCCTGAAAGCGTCCAGGTAATTTTCAACGGCGTCTTCAGTCTCTGGAAGAAAAAAGTATTCAGGCTTTTGATCATTAACGAATTGATTGATTGTCTTTAGCACGTCATTGAGGCTTGCGGTTGACTCAACGCTCTCAAGACTGCCCAGCCAAGAGGTGAAAATCTCCACTTCCTGCAAGAAATCGATATCAATAACTCCGTCTGCTCTTGTAGTCTTGATTGCGTAGGTCAGGGCGGGCCCGCGATTCATTTTTTCTGCCACCTTGTCGTAATACTCTCGGATGTCTCCCTCATTGGCTATGAAATCCAGCCGATTAAAGTCGGTTTTGTTGAGCGGGAGGAGCGCTGCGGTACCCAGCGCAAGGCATGTAAATATTAGAAATATGGGTTTGTCATATTTGTTGGTGAAAGTGATAACGCGTTCGAGAAGTCGCTGCATGAACACGGTTTGATCCTGCACGTTTTTGTGGCCCAGAGAAGTGAACCAAACCATAGTTGCAGGCAACATAGTGAAGCTCAGGCTGTATGCAAACACAATGCCGATAGCTACGATCTGTCCAAAGTCCTGAATGGCAGGTGACGAGGTCATATTGAGCGAAGAAAATCCAATTGCTGTAGTCAAGGTTGCCAGAGAGACCGGCTGGAAATTGTAAGAAAGGCTATGCTCCATAGCCGCGAGTNGCCCCATACCTGAAGCCAGTGCCTGCTTGTGAATCGAAATAATATGCACGCTGTTGGCTACAGCGATAATGATCACCACGAGTGGTGCGATTATAGAAATGTTATTGAACGAGAAATCTAGATAATTGACCATTCCAATATTACATATCACAGTCACCACGACATGAACGAGAATGCAGGCTCCGAGAGTAAGTGATCGAAAGCACAAGCATATAATTAGGACGCAGATNATGATGACAAATGGCAAAAGGCTGGTAAGGTCTTCTATCATNGCACTTTGGCTGGACTGCTCTAGGATCATGTCCGATCCAACATATATTTCNACGCCCGGATGGCGTTGTCGTATGTCGTCTCGAAGTTGCTGAATTGCCGTGGCGATCTCCAATCTCTCGCTGGCGCTTGCGTCCCTTGCTGTCAGTTTTAAATTTCCAAACGTCAGACTTGCATCTGGGCTTAGTAAACTGTTAGTGAGCAATCGATCCTGTATGGCCGCTTGGGCCAGTGTGGAAAATTCATATTCGGTGTAATTTTCGATTTTTTTTGCGAACAGTCGGCTTTGGGTTTCAGGCGAAATCCAATCAAGTATTGTAGAAAGGTATGCTGCTTTAGGTACCGCAGCATAACTTTCCCGGAGGTCACCAATAGCCTGAAGAGTTGCTTCATTGAATACTGTTCGGCCTTCGGCGGCAACAAAGATGAACGCGGCTTCTGTGGGAACTGGAAATTCCTTGTCCAATAATTCTAATTCTTCGAGGTAAGGATCACTCTGCGTAAGAAGTGCGTTAAATGTGCCGTCAAAGCGGGTCAAGAGCAGTCCGCTGGCGAGCGCTGAGACAGCCACACAGCTCAATATAGACAAAGTCAGACGATTCCTGACGCAAGTTCCGGCTAGTTTCTTGGAAAATGCCGAAAAATCAATTGGCATGGACCGGTTGCTCGCGGTATTGGAGTGAGGCGGAATCCATAAAAATCATCAAGTGCTCATAAAAAAGGAGGCAGAGCCTCCCTTTTAAGTTTTTCTGTGAATCCAAGGATTTGGGTTAGGTATCGAAGATTGCCACCAGACAGCCCTTGGAGTCTGGGATGTCATTCATGTTTACTGCATCACCGGCGAGAACAGTATAAAGGGCGTCCTTTAAATAGTGCTCGCGGGCCTCGTTTCGCTGAGTTTCATAACCCAATTGATCATTGATAGGGCCGCGAAACAGTACTTCTCGAGAGTGTGGGTTTACAATAAATACCTCGGCCGTGCGCTCGACGCCCAGGGCCCTTGCTAGTCGTTGCCCTTCGTCTTTCATTATAGGGAAGTCGATGCCAAACTCTCCAGCTTCTTTCGCGATTCGTGAAAGGCTGTCTTGAATGTTCGAGTTGAACATACTGAACCCAATGTTTTTGTTGGCAAACTCATCGCGAACCTCCCGATAGCTTTGTAGGGCAATACGTGCAATCGGGCATCCAACGCCTTGGACGTAGAACACGACGTAATCAAAGGAATCATACTTATCCAGAGTATGGATCTCACCAAGATGATCGGTAAGTTCAAATTCCGGAATTGACCGCAGCCATTCATCGCTCAACGAGGCGGCCGATAGGGTCGCAGCGGTGAGGAAGACGATTAACCTGCTAAACCAGTTCATAACTAACTCCTAAATAAAAGCTTAATGTCGAGTGTCCGCCCGCGAGGCTGGCATGTTTCGAATTCAAATGCGCANCGCACTGACCCACATTCGTNAGTTTACCAACTTTAACACCGTCAGCCCAGTTTCAATCTCAGTTGGCTTGGTCAGAACTTTATTAGTGAGTTAATTTCTCTAGTCCCATAAAAACAAGACCTTATAACACTATGCTCGTCAGAGAATATCCAGTTAGTGGTGAATTCTGGATCAATGTTGTAGCTCGAGCGGCAGGTCAAAAAAGTAGCCTACTATACCGTTCATGCCCCAACCAGGCATTGGAGGTTGTTTGGGCAGGATGAAAGTTGCGTCGCTGGCCAACTTTTTAGCAGGGTGGCGTCAATCGATAACTTAGTTGAAAAAGCGTATAGTTTAAGTCGTAATAGCACAGTGCGAAGCTCTATGGCCTCAAAGATCGTCCAGCTCTACTCCCATTTTGTTTTTGAAAGACCGAAATTGGTTATTGTCATGTTGCTGGTGATCGTGGCCTTTTTTGCCTGGCATGCGCAGAACTTCCGACTGGATGCTTCTGCAGATTCCTTGCTTTTGGAAAATGATCCCGATCTAGAATATTCGAGGGAAATCAACAATCGCTTCGGCACATACGATTCAGTCACCGTTGCCTATTCTCCTTTCGAGAGCTTATTCGATCTCGCTGAGCTGAAAGTGCTCGAGCGCCTGAGTGAAGACCTCCTAGCCATTGATCGTGTCGAATCCGTGAACAGTATTCTGACCGTGCCGATATTCGGTAACACGCCTCTTACTGGAATATCTGAAGACTACCTGACCTTGCTGGACCAGGAAACTGATCTCGCCGCAGCGCAAGAAGAGATCATGGCCAGCCCGGTCTTCCGCAATGCTCTACTTAGCCCTGACGGGGAGACAGCCGGTATACAGTTGGGATTTGCGCTCGACGAAACGGCTCGCTTGTTGATCAATCGTCGCACTGAGCTAAGGAATATTAACCGCGATGGCGAGGCAAGCCCCGAGCTGCTTGCCGAACTGAATCAAGTCGAAGCGGAATATGCCAGCTACAGTGTTCAGGCAGCTGACCGGCAACACGAGATGATCACCCAAATACGAACTACGTTGGACAAGTATCGCGATGGCGCAGAGATCTACCTCGGCGGCGCGCCAATGATAGCCGATGATTTAGTGACGTTTGTGCAGGGCGATCTCAGTAGCTTTAGCATCGCAGTAATCGTTCTTATAATTTTTGCCCTAGGTCTTATTTTTCGCAAGTTACGATGGGTTGCAATACCCCTGGCTTGTTGCGCAGTGGCTGGCGCCGTAATGCTCGGAGTTTTGGGGCTCATGGATTGGCGGGTCACTGTAGTTTCTTCCAATTTCATTTCATTGCTTTTGATCATCACGATTTCGCTCACCGTGCATCTAACCGTACGCTATCGAGAACTACGGGCAACACGTCGCTACAGCGATCATAAGAAGCTGCTCAGACATGCTGTTGTTAGCATGTATCGCCCCTGCGTTTACACTGCGCTAACTACCTTGGTTGCGTTCGGCTCTCTTATTGTGAGCGGAATTCTGCCGATAATTACTTTTGGCTGGATGATGATGATGGGAGTTGCGACAGCTCTGCTTGTGGCTTTCACGCTCTTTCCTTCAATCATGAGCTTGTTAAAGACGGACGAAACTCAGCTTAGTGGTGACCTGCGCCTGAATTTGACCGGCTTTCTCGCCCGCGTGACAGACAAATTAAACAATAACTTGCTATTGGTTTACGGCCTCATACTGCTGTTCAGCGTCATTGGCCTGAGTAAGCTAAGGGTTGAAAACAGCTTTATAGATTACTTTAGAAAAAGCACTGAAATTTATCAAGGCATGAGCCTATTCGATGAAAAACTGGGAGGCACATTGTCGTTTGATGTAGTTGTAAACCTGCCTGATGACGGCGAGTCGTTCGATGACGGATTCGAAGATGAGTTTAATGATGGATTCGACGACGGGTTTGGAAACAACGGCAACAGTAACGCATATTGGTTTACCGCACCGAAAATGGAACAGATCAAAGCCATCCATGAATATCTTGATGCAGATCTGCAAACCGGAAAGGTGCTCTCGTTTGGTGCTATTGTCCAATTGGCAGAAAAGCTCAATGGTNACCAGGAGGTCGACGGGTTTCTATGGGCAATCTTATACAACCGTATCCCCGAGGCACTGAAGGANACCGTCCTAACCCCTTTTGTTTCGGTCGCTGACAACCAGACCCGATTCAACGTCCGGGTAATCGAATCCGCNCCTGATCTAAATCGAAATGAGCTATTACAGCGAATAGAGCGTGGAGTTGAAGAGGAGTTTGGCTTCGCGGANGATGATGTGCGCGTGACTGGTATTTTGGTTATGTATAACAATGTCTTACAGAGCCTGTTTCAATCCCAGATTTTAACGCTCGGAGTGGTGATGTTTTCCATCATGATGATGTTTCTGGCCCTGTTTCGCTCACTTTCTATCGCGGTGATATGCATTATTCCCAATGCTATAGCTGCAGCATTTGTCCTCGGTATTATGGGTTGGGCGAATATCCCGCTTGATATAATGACAATCACAATAGCTGCAATTTCTGTTGGCATTGGGGTCGACAACACAATCCACTATATGCACCGGTTTAAGCGCGAATTCCCCCGCTTTGGAGACTATCGTAAAACGATGCATTTTTGTCACAACAGCATAGGGCGAGCCATGTACTTCACGTCAATGACCATCGTTGCTGGCTTTTCTATTCTGGCGCTGTCTAATTTTATCCCTACAATTGTATTTGGACTGTTGACCAGTCTTGCTATGTTGGTCGCTCTGACAGGGTCATTGACGCTGCTGCCACAGCTGCTCATATGTTTTAAACCCCTCGGTTCCGAAGATGGCTCTGGTTTTTATGCTTAGGCAGTCATTTCGCTGATGAACAGCGACTTTCCAATTGGGCCCGCTAAGGGAGCAGATAGCGATCCTGATAACGGAGAATCGATGAAGTGGTTATGACATGCGCCAACAGCAGAACGGCTCGGGACGGCTACTGGCTCAGCTGCACGAGGCGTTATGCCGCCTGCAGTGTGATCAAACCCGAGGCTGAAGTCCTGACGATCCTGCAGTTTACCTAGATGCGAGTAAGCATGGCCGTAAAGCGCAGTGGCAGAATATACTCGGCAACCTGGGCGCAGTTCCGTTGTGACGCGGAACACCTCGCGGGAAAGGAAGTCAATCTGTTTGACTGTCAGTGGCGTTATGGCTATGAAGCCGACGTTATAGTAAAAGTTACGACATCAGACGTCCCATACACGCAGATGGTGGACTTGGGGGCCAATCTCCCTCTAGTTTGGCAGAACTCAAGGAAGTTAATCGCCCCAATAAGATTAAAGCGAGCCACTTGTGACAACAATGAAACGCTAAAGAGCTGCAAGGGAGAAAGTTATGCACAGCAATCAGGATGAAGACAACCAGCCTGCTCTCGCACCGGCGAGATCCGGGTTTATGGATGAGAAGCTGTTTAAATCCCGTGCGATCACTATATTCGGGGGCATTGATGACAAGCTCGCTGGGTCGGTCACTGAGCGCCTTCTTGCCTTGGCCTCAGACGGCGATAGTCCAATCACCTTGTATATAAGTTCACCGGGCGGCCACGTTGAATCAGGCGATGTTATTTATGACATGATCAAATTCATCAAGCCTGCGGTCCGAGTGATTGGCACAGGCTGGGTGGCCAGCGCGGCAACAACAATATATTTGGCCGCCGAGAGAGGAAACCGCTTTTCCTTGCCTAATACTCGATTTCTGGTTCACCAGCCCTTGGGTGGTGCTCGTGGCGATGCGACCGATATTGCGATTCAGGCAGAGCAAATTGTGAAAATGAGGGCACGAATTAACCAACTTATCGCAAACGAAACCGGCCAGCCCCTCGATCGCGTTGCTCAGGATACTGATCGCGACTACTGGATGACCGTGCATGAGGCTATTGAATATGGCATCGTAGGTAAAGTTATCAGCTCTGTTTCAGAGATCTAATCGTTTGAGCTCGACGCCGCTGGGCCTGCTACTTTTTTGAAGATTGCTTGACGCCCTTTGGAAAGGGCACACACAACCATGTAACCCGGCTGACAGCTGTAAGCGGAAACAACGGCAGTCTTCGAGTCGAGGAGCTCAGCCTGAATAGCACCGCTGGCACCCGCATACTCGACCTTTATGCGGACAATATTTTCTTCTATTTTCCCTTCCCCGCTCGACCAAATCTGTCCCATGGAATCAATTTGAGTAATCTTCAGCCGCTTTTTGTCCGCGATGACTCCGACTCGAAAAAAAGTTCCTTCAGCAAGCCATTCTCCATCCCAGTCTGCTTCTGCTGCCGTAACCCGCGACATATCTTTTTCTGAAAAGAGGCTCAGGATCAATAACAGCGAAGCTAACCACCAACCACGTTTTGCTGATTGCCCAAGTTTTTGGTCAGCTTTCTGATTTCGCTTTCGAAGAATTTCTAGAATTGGCTTAAGCAAAGTGCAACCCCACGCCGAATAAGTGTAAATTAATTGTGGCCATCAGACCGTTTAAAATCGAACCGAGTAAGCGCGCCGCAATGTTCCAGANAATGCTTAGGGGTTCGCTTCGGGCGCCTCGTCGTTCCCTATACAGTTTCAAATGTTACCACGCTTGAAACATGGATTTGGCAAGAATCCGATTCGAAGCGAAGTCGTCGTGAGAACGGAGATGAGCGAGCCCCTAGAACCCAACTTACAGCAACATTGTTAAATGAGCAGCGGCACCTCACTCAAATGGAGGTTGTCAGACCTTGAGAAAAGTGGCCTGGCTTTTGTCCACAAAATCTGGCCAACACCTATTGCAGCTAGCAGGTCCCACAGTATCCGCACTTNCGGTTCTGCGCTGGCGGTGAGCTCAGTCCGGTTGATTTTCATACTGGTCATGCGTAGATATTCTCCGNATTAAAGACCCGGAAATTGGGAGTTGCGCGCGAGACAGTTTCGACGTGCAACGCGCACGCTTCTCAGCGTACACTACTGATATGTGAGCTCGCGGCCCACTTATCGGTCGCCGACCAACCGTAAAACTATGGAATTCGCATACTGCGCCCTTGAGAGGGTTATCTTCAAGGAATCTTGCACAAAAGCTTTGCCGCGGCTTATGAGCAGCTTGGGCTATGAGCGGCCGTTTTTCGTGGCTTCTCACACTTTGGCAGAAAAGACTGGGAGCCTCAGCGCCTTACGGCAGGCGTTGCCCCAGGAAATTGCAGGATTAAACAGTTCTATTCGGCCGCATACCCCTCGTGAAGACGCGCTAAACCTGCTCAATCAAGTNAGGGAAAGTGAAGCCGATGTCATCATCAGCGTCGGCGGGGGTTCGGTGATCGATGCTTGCAAATTTGTTCAGTTGGCAATCGGGCAGGGCCTGAAGGATGAATCAGAAATCCTCGAATATGCGCAGCACGGGAATGGCAGTAAGGGATCGAGTTATGGTGATTTTCGCCTTTTCTCCAGTAACGAAGCGATCCGACAGATCGCTATACCCACCACGCTATCCGGCGCAGAATTCAGTAATAATGCTGGAGTTCTCAATACTGGGTCAGGCAACAAGGAGGGTTATATAGGCCCTCGGCTATGCCCTCAAGCAATCGTTTATGACCCTGAGTTGGCCAGGAACACACCGCCATGGCTTTGGCTTTCAACCGCGATCCGCTCTCTGGATCACGCGATAGAGGGGTATTGCTCTGGACANAGTTCGGCTTATCTTGACGCTCATTTTTTGCACTCCATGACTATTTTTAGTCAGTCCTTGCCAGCGGTGAAAGTTGCTCAGAATAATGTGATTGCGGTTGACTTGAATCAGCAAGCGGTTTGGCTCGCTTGTTGCGGTCTGGGAACAGTACCACACGGGGCTAGCCATGGTATTGGTTACATTCTAGGTGCGCTCTGTGGTGTACCTCATGGCCAAACCTCTTGTGTTATGTTGCCTGCTGTCCTCNAATGGAATGCTGAGTTTCTTGGCGAAAGAGGTCCTGCAATCTCCGCGGCGATGGGCAAAGAATCGCAGGAAGCTCATGACGTTGTAAAGGCGCTAATAGCCCGACTTGGTTTACCTACTAGCCTAAAACAGCTGCGCGTACCCAGAAAAAAGCTCCGAGAGATCGCTGACCGAGCCTACTCGCATCCGGTGGTTCGCCGAAATCCCCGCTCAATAGGCACACCAGCTGACGTGAGAGAGATACTGGAACTTGCATGGTAATATTTCAACGTGATTGGGAAGTAATTTTTCCTTGCAGCCAGATAATGGTTCGCATTTAGGTTGACTGACGAGCTATTTACAGGACAATAGGCAGACTATAGCCGCAATTAAAGCAGCTCCGGAAACTGGGAGCGGGGTTATGCACACCATCTGGTAAATACAGTGACTCCAGGCTTTCGTTGTAAATCTCTGTGTGTGTTACGAAAAGGTGTAAATAAGTATGAAGAAAATATTGAACGGATGGTTTGCGGTCACACTACTGNTATTGGTTGGCTGCGCCGCGTCGACGCCTCCAGCGGTGGGAGTGTGGAATGTAGAAATGAACACCCCGCTGGGCGCGCTCCCTGCAACACTCACCCTGAATGCAGATGGCACTGGCATAATGGGGTCGGATCAGCTGGGAGAGGCGCCGATAGACGGCGTTATGTATGATGGTAACTCTGTCTCATTCTCTGCCGAAGTTGACGCTCAAGGCCAAACTCTGGTGCTAGATTTTTCTGGCACGGTAGAGGGAGATTCGGTCACTGGCGAGTTTGGCAGCGATTTCGGTGCATTTGCCGTGACTGGATCCAGGGCGCAGTGAACATACCGAGTTTGAAAAGCAGGGTGCGCAAGCACCCTTTTTTCAGTTTTTGCGATAGCAAGCTGACATTTTAGATTACACTCTGAGCGCGTCTTTCCCGTACAAGGCGCAAATTATTCTGCGCGGCTGCACTGTTTGGGTGGATAGCGATAAGTCGCTCAAATGCCGCCTCGGCAAGTGCGAACTCACCTTGCTGCAGATAAACTAAGGCCAGCCCGGATAATGCACCAAAATGGCGCGGCTCGAGCTCAAGAGTTTTTTTTATGTCGTTGATTGATGCATCGGTGTTGCCGATTAGATAGAAGAGAGTCGCGCGTTTGTTCCAACCTTCCGCGAAATCTGGAAAATTCTCCACAATCTGACTAAATATCAACAGTGCCTCCGGGAATTGGCGGCCAGTCATTGCCTCAGTTCCCAATGTCAGCAGCCGTTGTACGTCATTGCTATCGTGTTCTAGCCAGATCTCCCATATCAGGTTCTCTGTCTCGCGCAGAATAGCCGGATCGCTGACCAGCAACAATTGCTCAAAAAGTTCGTTTAATCTCTCGTCGGTTTGATCCGCATGCAGACCAGCCGCGAAAACTATCGACAACGCCATGATCAACTTTGTTAAACGCCAAAGCACTTTCAAATGGGTCATGTCTCGCAGAATAATCTCCAGCAGTTGTTTGCGCAATGCTAAATGACCAGCGGCGCTGGCTAGGGCGGTGTGGTCAACTCATCTGCGCGGCTGACCAGAATTGAAGGAGAAGCGAATTTAGGCCTCTGAGCGAGTTCTCAGGCTCTTTTGTCAGGCACGGCAAACTAAAAGTTCATGACAAAAGTGACGGCAGTTTCTGTATCAGTATTTTTGCGCCCGGCAGGAACAACCGTCTGATGCTTTGCGAAAATCGAAAGCCTCAGCGCAAGGTTATCGAGTATTTGGGCTTCGATACTGCTTTCAGATCGAAAAATGCTTGTCTCTATACCTGTTTCAACGCTCAAAGTTTGCTCGAATTGCGCAGAGTTAGATAAGTCCCATTCGTATTCCCCTGCTAATCTGAACATGGCTTCATCAAAGTCATTGAAACTGACCCGGCTGAAGCGCTCCTTGATGCGGCTGATTCGGTAACCGATACCAGCCTCGTAGGTGAGGTTCATCTTTGGGTGTCTACCTAACAAGCTGCGGCCATAGCTGAGCGTGAAGTCTGATTGGCTGTCATAGCCGCTGAACCGATCATCTTCGTGTGCAAGTCTCGATTGAATGAATGAGGTAGCATCCAGTTGATAGTTGGCGTTACCCACGTAATAAAAGCGCTGGGCAGCCAGAACGCCGTTCTGTGATGAACGCAGCCCGTCGACAAGAAAGCCGTATTCCCACTGTTTACGACTCCAATCGACTTCGCCCCGAAAATTGATGCTCTGCGCGTCAGTATTGCCGCTCGTGTTCACGGCGCCCAGTTCCACTTCTGTGGTGACTGGCCTTGTTTCACCTTCTTCAGCAGCGAGATCGTTGCAAATCATCATCCAGAATAAGAGAGTTAAGAGGGATCTGTGTGTTGACATTGCGTATCCTTGCCCAGCGTAACGGGTCGGAGGGGAAACCAATTGGCCCTTATCGGGGTATTTAACCTTAGTTTTCGGTCCGAGTGGTTGAATCGTTAGACGCTTTGGCAGGCTAGAGTAGAATTAGCTGTCGGGTGTTATGCTTTTCAACCACTCGCTCCCTTTTTTCACTGCCCGGATGTCTCCGTCTTTTAGATTGTTGAAGTTTGATGAAAACGCTTTATCTTTTGCGCCATGCTAAATCCAGTCGGGATGATCCAGAGCTTAAAGATTTTGAGCGGCCACTTGCTGATCGTGGCATGCGAGACGTCCCGAAGATGGCCTCGCGATTCCTGCAGCGTGGCGACACTGTCGATTTCATTATTACAAGTCCAGCTATGAGAGCTAAGACTACGGCGCAGATGATGGCCGATCAGATAGGTTTCCCAGCGGATGAGGTTGCCAGTAACTCCAAGCTCTACTTTTCTGGTGCCGGTTCGCTCTTTAAAGTGGTTAGGCTAATAGAAGAGCACCGTAAGTCTGCAATGCTGGTGGGACATAATCCGGCGATCACAGAGTTCGCTCATGGCATGTGTGCTGGGCGAATCGAGCATATTCCAACCTGCGGTTTGCTTCAGCTGCAATTTCCGGTTCAGCGTTGGGAAGACATTCAGGAAAATTCGGGCAAGTTGGTCTATTTCGATTTCCCGAAAAAGGAAGACTGATTCATGGCAATAACACCCATGCCAGCTTTAGTCCTCGCTGTAGCGACAGCATTGGTGGGGTGTTCTCCGTCACGAGGACCGGGCCAAACCCAAAACGGAACACCAGTCGCCGGCCGGTGGTACTCGACTCAGCAGGTTCAGGATGGAAGAGACGTTTTTGGAGTTCAGTGTGCTCAGTGTCATGGTGCTGAGGCGCAAGGTGTGACGGTTGACTGGCGACAGCGATTCGAAGACGGCTCATTTCCGCCGCCGCCACTTAATGGAACGGCGCACGCTTGGCATCATCCCTTGACTGTGTTGCTTCAGGTTATTAACCAAGGAGGAGTCCCGCTTGGCGGTCAAATGCCGGCTTTTGCTGATCGGCTTTCTGATAAAGACAAACTGGCCGCTATCGCTTATTTTCAAAGTTTCTGGGATGATGAGGTTTACCTTAACTGGGAGCGGATGGGTGGTACTGATTAATTTTCTCGTCGCAGGCACCAGACGCCTACTGTTCTTCACTATGTGTTTTGCGCAGTGCCTATTGTTCGGCCAAGTAAGCGCCCAGTTGGCCGGTTCACCGCCTTGGCAATCCAAACTTCACACTGATCACGAGCTAATTGGTCGCATATGGGAATCGCGGCGCGGAAAGTTCGTTACTGGCGAAGAGCTTTGGGAAACAATGCTGCAGTCCACCTATGTGGTTCTTGGTGAAAAGCATGACAATCCGGATCACCACGCGCTTCAGCTCAATGTTCTTCAAGCTCTCATCGGTGCAGAAAAGGTAAATAAACTTACCTTTGAAATGCTTGACAGCACTTCCAGTGATAATTTGCGAGTTTTTCTTGAAACACGGTTTGAGTCTGAAGAAGAATTGAAGAACTTTCTTAATTGGGACGAGAAAGGTTGGAATTGGGCCTACTACGAGGCACTTATTAAGGCAGCTCACAGCGCGAGTATTCCTGTCNCTGCTGGAAATCTTGACGCTGAAACCGTCATGGAAATCTACTCATCGCCCACTCCTCCAGAGATTGAGGCTGTGCTGGATGAACTCGTGATGAGCCGCTTGCTGGCAGATATCGATGAAAGCCACTGCGGCTTGTTGCCCGAGTCTCAGTTTCCGCCGATGGTGCGGGTTCAGCAGACTAGAGATCACACAATGGCGCGGAGCCTGCTGCTGGACGATAAACTGGATAGTAGGTCAGCGGTATTAATCACTGGTAATTATCACGCTCGCAAGGATCTTGGTGTACCCAACTATTTGATGGCTCAGCACCCGGGACTGGATTGGCCAGATATATTATCTTTGGCATTTATTGAGGTTATGCCGGGTGCGATTGATCCTGAAGACTATCTCGATCAGTTCACAGACCGCCTACCTTACGACTTTATCTGGTTCACGCCGGCGGTTAGCAGTGCAGATTACTGCGAAGCTTTACGGTAGCCGCCCCGCGATTCACGCGGTATTGTTGACGGTTTGTATTTGAACCCTAGGGGTGGCTTGTTTGGCCTTTGCCTCGAAATTGATGTAAAAGACAAGGACCATGCAAGAACGAATCCTGGCAGTTCTGGTGCTACTTGTGACTAGCGTATCGCTCACAGCTCAAGTGTTTCCGCAGATCGGAAGGTTGGAATCAACCTCTTCCGATCTGGCAGAGGAAGAGCTTGGTGAGTTCAATTTCGTTCGAGTTCAGTTCGATACCTATTGGAGTGGCGGGTTTGGTTACGGTCCATGGTCAATCGATTTTCCAGATGCAGATATGAATTTCCTGCGCGGCGTGTCCCGGTTAACTAACATTAAGGTCGAACGAGAACCTATCGTCCTCCGATTTGATGATAAGAAAATTTTTGATTACCCCTTCTTGTATATGCTGGAAGTCGGCCAAAATGGCGGTATTGTCCTTAGCCCTAAGGAGACAAAAAATCTAAGGGAATACCTGTTGCGCGGAGGATTTCTGCTCATTGATGATTTCTGGGGTCAGCGCCAGTGGGACAATTTTTATGCGGCGTTCAGTCAGGTTTTCCCGGATAGGGAGATCATAGAGTTGAGCCCTGATCACGAAATTTTTCATGTCTACTACGATCTCGATGGGCCGCAAATGATTCCTGCGCTTTATCGCTCTGATGAATTTGGTGAGCAAGGTATCGACCGTGCCAGCAATCATGCCATTCTGGACGACTTTGGCCGGGTCATGGTGTTAATCAACTGGAATTCTGATATGGGTGATGGGTGGGAGCACACCTACCACCAGGCCTATCCGACCCGCTATGCGAATAACGCATATCGGTTGGGTATTAATTACTTGATGTATTCGATGACTCATTGAATCACTGCCAGATCGCGTGTCTTTCTGTCAGGGCTTCGCCTGAAAACCTGTAAAAAGAGGGTTCATTGAGTCTTCGTCATGCCGCTGGTGTGCTGGCCATGGGCCTGTCTCAGAAGCTTGAGCACTACAGGTGGATATGGGCGCTGATAAAAGCGTGTTTTTTATTCGCACAGTCATTGATTGGGTTTAATCACTCGACGGGCTTATGATGACTGGCGATTAATCCTGCGTCGGAAAGATATCTTGCGATTATTTCTGCGTCCTGGTGAACGCACCCAAGGCTTGTCCTGTAAATCAGGTCAGCACTAGTTGACGCGATTGCACCGGCTGATGATATTGCGTTTTTGAAGTTCTCAATCTGGCTGGGCGGAATGCTCTCATTCCGATAAAAGCCAATTAGCAACTCGATTTGCACCTCGCTCATATGCTGCGAAAGAATGGCGGCAAAACCACGTTCGAATTTATTCCAGTCATACTCTCGCGCGTAACAATCAGCAATTGCAGAACGGATAGAGTTTGGCAACTCAATCCCTGTCTCCATGGCTACGATGCTTGAGTAGGTCCGAAGCACATTTGCAACATGATCCTTGATTTGTTTGTTAAATTGGTACTCAGAATTGCTCACTTTTAGCAACGTTCTGGCAGATTGCAGCGAATCAGCGCTAGCACCATAGAATACGCAAAGCGCGGCCACAATTATGGCTGACGTTAGCACGGTTCGGGTGTTACTTAGTCTCAACAATTTTGAATGTGACAGCCGCGGCCACTAAGTAGCTCGCTTTATACGTTGGGTGGTAGATCGATGCATTTTTAGATTTTCCAGCTCTTTGGGCTTCGGCTTCATTCGCGCGCAGAGCGATGGCTTTGGGCTGCCGTTTTACTTTGCTATGGAAGAAGACAGCGGATGGCTCCCCAGTGTCTAGATTGAATTCGTCGTAAGCTTTTTGCGCCATAAAGTCTTCGATTGCCTAATCGTGTCGAGCTCGATTTTGGTCGATAGCAACAGGGAACCATTGTTTTCGTATGTTGTCAGCAGGCGTGCCACAGCGTCTTATTCGAAGAATTGAAATCCTTTCTGGCCAGCAATATTGACAGTATGTGGTCTAGGGAAAGTACCCTGACGTATTGATAATAACCCAATCGTGAGTAGTTGTACCAACGCAGCCTTCGCGTAATGCTCTTGGCTGCGATGATTCCAAAAGTAGTCCAGGCTTTGGTTCCCTTGGTACCTAACGTTACTGGCGCAAACCGCGAAATGAGGTTTAATCGGTTTAAAAGTGTAACCAATCAGCGACAAGCCGGAACAGTGGGTGAGTTTTGTGCTCTGTATGTTCGGGATTGTTGACAGGCGCACGCCATAAAGACAATATATTGACAATATCGCCCAGTAGCTCGACCTTTGTGGCTTGATCGCTGCTAGTTAGGGTCGCCGACGAGGAAGCTAGGTTTGCACTCACCGAAAAGGGTCCTGTTTCTTGATCTGGTTCTGACGTTGTTCAGACTCAATGGGCTGCTCATCGCAGAAGGCGATGCCATGACGAAAGGACTCGGCCTTACTCACGCTCGCTGGAAGGTTATTGGCGCCATTGCGCTATCGAGCGCAGGTCTGACAGTCCCCGGAATTGCGAGAGTTTTGGGACAGTCACGTCAAGCAGTACAACGGATTACTGACGTGATGGTCGCTGACGGCATTCTTGTATACACCGAAAACCCGAAGCATAAGCGCTCGGCGCTGGTAACACTGAGTGAGAGGGGTCAGGAAACGTACACCCTGTTGCGCGAAGTGCAGGATCCTTGGGCTATAAGAAACACAGAAGATATCCCGACTGAGGAATTGGAAACTACCCTGCGCCTTGTAAGGCGGCTGATTAAGAAACTTAACTGACTTGTAGGGGCCTGAGCTATGGCTGAAACTTCTGCGCCACTGCCACGCCAGCTGTACGAATCACAAGCGGTTCGTCAGCTTGACCGTCTTGCGATCAATGTATTCAGCACGACTGGCCTCGAGTTAATGAGGCGAGCCGCAAGTGCGTGTCTGCGCGCGGCCCGTGAGCGCTGGCCCGCAAGCAATCACCTGATCGTTTTCACTGGTGCTGGAAATAACGGCGGCGACGGATATGTGATTGCTGCACAGTCCATAGAGTTGGGTCTTTCAAGTGAGATTTTATACCTCTCACCGCCGGAGCAACTTGTAGGGGATGCGGCCCGTGCCTACCAGCTGGCAGCAGGGGCTGGTGCCAAAATCCACCCGTTTGTCGAAGCAGACTTCGCAATGCGTAAACACCAGCCGCATACTCTGCTTGTTGATGCGCTGTTGGGTACTGGATTGGATCGCCCGGTAAGCGGGAATTTTATTAGTGCTATTCAAGCGATCAATACCAGCCAGATTCCTGTGCTTTCGGTTGACGTGCCCTCTGGCTTGAACGCTGATAGCGGTGAGCCCATTGACGATGCGGTGAGAGCAACAGGGACGGTCACCTTCATTGGGATGAAGCGAGGACTTCTTACAGGCTCGGCACAGAACTATACCGGTGATCTATACTTTGACGATCTGGATCTGCCACAAGAAGTCTACACACATGCGCAAGCGCCAGTCCCCAGCGTCAAACGGATTGATATCGAATCTGTGCAGGGCTGGCTTCCTCGCAGACTGCCAACCTCCCATAAAGGCGACTTCGGTCACGTCATAGTCGTTGGAGGGGAGAGAGGTTTTGGCGGAGCTCCACTGATGGCTGCGGAAGCGAGCTTGCGAAGTGGCGCAGGCCTGGTTTCCGTGGTTACTCGATCGGAGCATCGAGCGGGCATTCTGGCACGCAGGCCCGAAATAATGGTCCACGGCACCGACGACAACGATTTTGATTTTGACAATCTTTTGCACCAAGCATCAGTACTTGTTATCGGCCCTGGTCTGGGGCTTGGTGCTTGGGGGGACCAATTGTTAAGCACATCCCTCCAGGCCTTATCTGAAAAGTCCACGCCAGTAATAATCGACGCCGATGCCTTGACTCTTCTCTCCAGAGATCCCGATACGTATCTGGCGCTAAAAAAAGACACATGGATACTTACCCCTCATCCGGGTGAGGCGGCCCGACTTCTCAACTCAAATGTGTCAACTGTTCAACTGGACAGATTTGCTACGATTCGCGCATTGCATGATAAATGGGGCGGGAGCTGCCTCCTGAAGGGCAATGGCTCTCTTTTGATAAACCACTTGGAGCCGGATTTGATAGAGCTTTGCAACGAGGGAAATGCCGGTATGGCCACTGGAGGCATGGGGGACATCCTGACCGGGGTTGTGGCGGCGCTTGTGGCGCAGGGCCTGCCGCTTGATCGGGCTCTGCCATGCGCGGTCTGCGTCCACGGCGAAGCAGCGGACTTGTGCGCTGGTGCGACCGGTCAGAGAGGACTGTTGGCAACAGATTTGCTGCAAGAAATTCGCCAACTTCTTAATGTTGATCACCCAACAGGCCCTGAGCGCCGCGTCTCTAATGTCTGAGTCTTTTCAGTATCAAGCTGTTGGTGAGTCAGCAACTTTAGCGATAGGAGGTTGTCTCGCGAGAACGACTTTTAAAGATCCTTATCTCGGACCAGAGCAATTGAACGGGCCCGGTTTTAGTAGCAAAGGCGCTGTGATTTTTTTGTATGGTAATTTGGGTGCAGGTAAGACGACCCTGGCCCGAGGTTTCCTTCGTGGGTATGGGTTTCAAGGGGTGGTGAAGAGCCCAACCTACACTCTGGTCGAGCCCTATGAATTAGCCAGTTGCAGTATTTTTCACATGGATCTATACAGGCTAAGTGCTCCGGAAGACGCGGCATATCTTGGCATGGATGATTATTTTAAGGAGGAAACAATTTGTCTTATAGAATGGCCAGAGCGCGGAGAGGGCTGTTTACCGTTTCCTGATCTCTCGATCAGGATCAAAGGGACAGGAGCAGCGAGGGAGTTTTTGTGGCAAGGTCATTCTCCAAAAGGGCGTGAAGCTGCCGAAAGATTGTGGCAATTCCGCCGAAACTTGTAGAAAACATGCCATGAGTTGAATGGAGCCTGGCCGTCCCAATCCAGAATGGGATGAGCGCTGGAATAAGGTTTTACCGTCGGCTTGAAATTTGTCACCAATGAAAATAAGAAGATTCATTAGGAGTTTCTGGGTGCTGATGCTGAGTTCGTCTAGCATTGGCCTGCAGGCAGCGGAGATTGTTGATGCGCGCATTTGGCTGGCACCGGATCATACTCGCTTGGTACTCGATCTCAGCGACTCGATTGAGTACAACACCTTCCTGTTAGAGGATCCCCACCGCCTTGTTGTGGATATAGAGTCTTCGTTCACTGCCCTCAATTTTCATAGACTAGACTTCACCGGAAGCCCGATCTCGAGGATTCGCACCGGCATACGAAACGAAGACTCGCTGAGAATAGTGCTTGATCTGACCGGCGAAGTTGAGCCTGAAAGCTTTAGCCTGGCGCCTAACAGTGAATTTGGCGAACGTTTAGTTCTGGACCTTTACGATAAAACGCCGAGTGAGCAGAACAAAAGCACGAATCCGCCGGAAATCAAAATGGAAAATGAGGNACGCCGCCAGATAGTCGTGGCAATCTCGGCAGGTCATGGAGGCGAGGATCCGGGTTCTATCGGCTACGATGGACGGATCAAGGAGAAAAACATAACACTCGCAATATCGAGAGCCTTGTATGNACGCTTGAAAAAAATGCCCGGCTACAAACCGGTAATGATCAGAGAAGGCGACTACTATGTTGAGCTNAAGCGTCGACCAGAGATAGCGCGCCAAAATCGAGCTGATCTGTTTGTTGCAATTCACGCAGATTGGTACCGTAACAGCCGCGCACAGGGAGTGACTGTGTACGCGCTATCTGGCGATCGCGCTGATCGCGAAAATTCTGCCAGGGTGGCTGAGAAGGAGAACAGTTCTGACCTTCTCGGTGGCGTTGGGGGTGACCTTACTCTCGGAGATCTGGATGATGATGTCGCGCTGACCCTCGTTTCTCTTCAAATGGCTTGGAGCATGGAGCAAAGTCTGATGGCAGGCACTATGTTGTTGGACAGCCTTGCAGGGGTCACTCGCATCCGCAAAAGCAGGGTACAGCAGGCATCGCTTCAGGTACTTAACTCGCCGGATATTCCCTCCATCTTGATTGAAACGGGATACCTGACCAATCCCGAAGAAGCACGGCGGCTAAGTAGTGGGGATTTCCAGGAAAGAATGGCTATGGCGATTGCAGAGGGCGTGGCCAATTATTTCTACGAAGTTCCGCCAGATGGTACGCTGGTGGCATGGCAGAAAGAAAACGACATCATACCGACGTTTTATACGGTCAAGCGTGGCGACAGTCTGTCGGTTATCGCTGAGCGATTTGGACTGACGTTGGCTGAACTAAAGTCCATTAATAACCTAAAAGGCAATTTGATTCAGATTGGTCAGGTACTTAAATTTCCGGACACTGAATCAAGCCTTTTCGCCGAACACAAAATTAAGCGCGGCGAGACTCTTTCCGATATCGCGGAGTTGTACCGAGTTAGACTCACAGACTTAAAAGCAGCAAACAATCTGCGAGGCGATCGGATCTTGATCGGGCAAACTCTCAAAATCCCGTCGGTTCAATAATCACCCCAACGACTTTCTTTTACAAGAACGACGCGTGCACTGCTGCAGGTTGGTGATACAATCTAAGCGTTGTTTCGGGCTATTTTGTATGAATTTTATCAATGTGCTGAGTCAGCGTCTGGCAAATCAAATCGCCGCTGGAGAGGTGGTAGAACGTCCTGCTTCTGTGGTGAAGGAGCTGTTGGAGAATAGCCTCGACTCCAACGCTACCCGTCTTGATATCGAAATAGAACAAGGTGGANTCAAGCTGATCCGGATCCGGGATAACGGCGCAGGAATTTTGAAAGAGGATCTACCACTTGCGCTGAGCAGGCATGCTACCAGTAAGATCAACAAGTTGGCTGACCTTGAAACCGTTTCCAGCTTGGGTTTTCGCGGTGAAGCCTTGGCTAGTATCAGTTCTGTCTCCCGGTTGACGCTGCAATCAAGGGCGCAAGTGGCAGAGGCCGAACTAGCCTGGCAGGTGCAAGCTGAAGGTCGGGAGATNCTGGCAGAAGCCACCCCCATCTCTCACCCTCTGGGGACCACTGTCGAAGTCAGAGATCTATTTTTCAATACNCCCGCCCGCCGAAAGTTCCTCCGCACTGAAAAAACTGAATTTGCCCGTGTTGAAGAAACGATCAAACGGTTGGCGTTAAGTCGATTCGATGTGCAGTTCACGGTTAGTCATAATGAACGAGCGGTACATCAGTTACAGGCAGCTCGTAGTGAATTTGAAAAGAACCGGCGCATCAGTCAGGTTTGTGGTGCAGGATTCGTTGAGAGTTCAGTTTTCGTCGACGTGACGCGCGCTGGCCTGCGACTTTGGGGCTGGGTCAGTTTGCCGACCTTCTCTCGCTCGCAGTCAGATCTCCAGTACTTCTACGTAAATGGGCGAATCATTCGGGACAAACTGATTGCACACGCGATTAAGCGGGCATATAGAGATGTGCTGTTTCATGGAAGGCATCCTGTTTATGCGCTCTATCTTGAGTTGGCCCCCGCTGCTGTTGACGTGAATGTTCATCCCACCAAGCATGAGGTGCGTTTCAGAGAAAGTCGTTTGGTACATGATTTTCTGTTCAGCGCTTTACATAAGGCACTGGCAGAGGTCAGACCAAGAGATCAAATCCCAGCTGGAAGCGAAGCACTTTACCATGCTCTTCCCGGTGAGCTCGGGACTAAACCGAAAACACTGGATCAGATACAGTCCCAGAACCCGCTTTCGCTTGGCGCGACCACTGCCCCAAAAAGTTTCTCCGACCAGCAGCTCCGTGGTTGCAAACAAAAAACTCCCCATCATGGCGATGGGGTTGCTCACAGTAGTGCTCTAACGGACCTACACCAGACCGATACAGAGATTCCACCGCTGGGATTCGCGCTCGCCCAGCTTCACGGGATTTATATTCTTGCGCAAAATAAGGACGGGCTGATCATTGTTGATATGCATGCAGCACATGAGCGAATCACCTATGAAAGAATGAAAATCGCATCGTCTACTGAGCAGCTAAAGATGCAACCTTTGCTGGTACCGGTTTCATTAGCGGTGTCCCATTCCGAGGCCGACTGCGCGGAAGAACAACGACAAACTTTGCTGACTCTGGGTATCCAACTGGAGCGGGTCGCGTCTGAATCGATTGTGGTGCGCCAGGTGCCGGCGCTGCTCAAAGATTCCGACGTCGAGCAGTTGGTGCGCGATGTATTATCTGATGTGTTGGAATTCGGGAGCAGCGAACGCGTTCAGGCACATCATGATGATCTGCTTTCGACCATGGCTTGTCATGGTTCGGTGCGCGCGAACAGAAAACTTACGATCCCTGAAATGAACGCCCTTCTGCGCGATATGGAGGCGACCGAACGCTCAGGTCAGTGTAACCACGGTCGCCCAACCTGGTTCTATCAAAGTCTCGATGCACTGGATAAGTTGTTCTTTCGCGGGCAGTAGCGGCACCTGGTGACATAGGACCTGAATTTGTGGTTACACAAACAACCGAACCTAGGGAAAAACCTCCAGCCATTTGTTTAATGGGCCCCACTGCGGCGGGTAAGACCCAATTCGCCATGGATTTGGCGGATCGGCTCCCTAGCATACTGATTAATGTAGATTCAGCCCAGGTTTACCGCGGCATGGATATCGGCACTGGAAAACCAAATGCTGCGGCCAAACGCCGGTACCCTCATCGCCTCATGGACATCAAGGATCCATCAGAAATGTATTCCGCGTCTGAATTTTGCGCTGATGCTACAGAAGAGATGTTTGAAGCCGTCTCGAACGGTAAAACCCCTGTTCTGGTCGGGGGCACGATGCTGTATTTCAAAGTTTTGCGAGACGGTTTGGCTTCTATGCCGAATGCGAATCCTCGGATTAGAAACGAAATTGAAGCACTGGCTGCNGAAAGCGGATGGAAAGCCGTGCATGCAGCCCTTGAACGAGTAGACCCAGAATCTGCAGGCAGAATACATCCCAACGATCCTCAGCGTTTGCAGCGCGCACTCGAAGNATTCCTGCNGACTGGGAGATCGCTGACAGCGGTCCACCGGGAGAACAAATCACCGCTAACACTGCCTTGCCGTCTTCAGTTTGTGGCAATCCAACCCACTGAACGTGCCGTACTACACGAGAGAATCAAAGATCGTTTTCACCGTATGTTGTCGGAGGGTCTGATCGAAGAAGTAAGTGTCTTGTATGAAAGGGGCGATCTCAGCCTGAGTATGTCTTCCATTAAATCAGTGGGTTACAGGCAGGTCTGGCAGTTCCTTTCCGGCGAACTCAGCCGCGATGAGATGATTGAAAAGAGCATTGCTGCGACACGGCAAATGGCCAAACGACAACTCACTTGGCTGCGAAGCTGGCCCAACCTTACGCGGCTCGGGGAACCAGACAGAAACTCAGTCGATGAAGTCTTGAAA
Organism: Gammaproteobacteria bacterium; assembly: GCA_002719575.1. Taxonomy (GTDB): domain Bacteria; phylum Pseudomonadota; class Gammaproteobacteria; order Pseudomonadales; family Pseudohongiellaceae; genus UBA9145. The sequence goes on from PBHS01000004.1 coordinate 48,283, forward strand.
ATAATTGATACGGCGTAAAGCTGGACAAAAAGCAACAGCTGAACCGCGTTTTGATACAAAGTGAACGCCGGCTTTAGCGCCTTTGTGAAATTTTTTAAGGAGAACAAAAATGTCCAAAGGACATACCTTACAGGACCCCTTCCTCAACGTGCTTCGCAAAGAACGGATTCCAGTATCCATTTACTTGGTAAGCGGTATTAAACTTCAGGGGCAGATCGAGTCTTTTGATCAGTTTGTGATTTTGCTTAAGAATGCGGTTAGCCAAATGGTTTATAAGCATGCAATTTCTACGGTTGTGCCTGCGCGTATGGTCAAAGTTCCGATGCAGGGGCATAGCGACGGTGATGCCGTTATGGACGAGCCGGGTAATTCGTGACTTGAGGTACTAATTGTTTTTCGACAGACTAGATTCTGGTGAAAAAACCCTTTTGGTCGACCTAGTCGTCGGCTCTGAAGACGATCGTGATGATCCAGCGGAGTTTAAGGATCTTGTATTGTCTGCTGGCGCCATCCCTGTGGCGCNTATAAGTGGTGCGCGTCGTCAGCCGACTCCGAGTTATTTTGTCGGTAGTGGTAAACTCGAGGAAATCGCGTCTTGCGTCCGCGCAACCGCTGCCGAACTGGTGCTTTTCAATCATTCCCTAAGCCCGAGTCAGGAGCGCAATCTTGAAAAGTATCTTAAATGTCGTGTGCTAGATAGAACTGGCTTAATACTTGACATCTTTGCTCAAAGAGCCCGGAGTCACGAGGGNAAACTTCAGGTCGAACTCGCCCAACTTAAGCACTTAAGCACCCGTCTAAAGCGTGGGTGGACACATCTTGACAGACAGAAGGGTGGCATTGGCTTGAGGGGTGCGGGCGAGACTCAACTCGAACTAGATCACCGAATGATACGCCAGCGCATAAAGTCGATCCACAAAGCCCTNNACAAAGTGAGTAGTCGGCGCGAACAAGGAAGACGCTCCCGTCAGCGCGCAGAAGTGCCTACTGTGTCTTTGGTAGGGTATACCAACGCCGGCAAGTCAACGCTCTTCAATCTGCTGACCGATGCTCACACTTATGCGGCAGATCAACTCTTTGCGACTTTAGATTCAACGTTGCGGCGCTTAGAGCTCCCCAATTTGGGGACAGCAATCCTTGCTGACACGGTGGGATTCATAAGCCACCTGCCACATGGATTGGTGGAAGCGTTTCGTGCCACGCTTGAGGAGACGACCTCCGCTAATTTGCTTCTTCACGTAATAGACGGCGCCAACGACGCACAGGACGAACAGCGAAAGGAAGTCGAGTCTGTCCTCGTGGATATCAAAGCTGATAAGGTGCCGCGGCTTGAAGTGGTCAACAAGTTAGATTGTGTTTCCGGTGGCGAACCACGAATCCAACGAAGCGACGGCGGTCTTCCCGAGCGGGTTTGGCTTTCAGCGAAGAGTGGTGAAGGGCTGGATCTCCTTCGAACGGCGATGGCGGAGCTTCTATCCGGAGGATTGGTGGCTAAAACAATAATATTGCAGCCAACACAGGCGAAGCTTCGCAGCCAGCTATATCAGAGTAATTTTGTGACAGCAGAGCAAACAGATGAAACTGGGGCAAGTATTCTGGATCTGCGTCTGCCAAAGTCTGAGCTCGACCGACTTGCGGCTCAGGGTAAAATCCGAATAACGGAACATATGGACCAGTGCGGCCGACAAAGCGTGAGCCTGGCGCCAGCGCTGGGAGGCAAAGCAGGTTCGGTGGCTGGGACATAGCAGAGCATTGTAAAATGCTAGGTTGATCCCAATTTGTTAGGTAAAATCGCGCTCCTGCAAACATTAAGCTGTGGAGAAACCAATGGCTTGGAATGAACCTGGTAATAACGGTAATGGCAACGACCCTTGGGGCGGAGGCCGTCGGGGTGGTGACCAGGGACCACCGGACATCGATGAGGTTATCAAGAATCTAAGCAAGAAGGTCAACAGATTCTTCGGCAGTGGTGGCGGTGGTTCGAGTGGCGGCGGCACCAGTCATACTCCTAGCAGTATGCCAGCTGGATTGTTGGTGGGACTTGTTGCCGTGGGGGCCATACTCTGGGGCTTCCTCGGTTTCTACGTGGTTGACGAAGCAGAACGCGGCGTTGTGCTGCGATTTGGTGAAGTCCTTGATGCCACGGTTGAGCCTGGTCTGCATTGGAACCCGCCATTGATTGATGAAGTAAACCTGGTCAACGTCTCTGAATTGAACGCAAAGACTTACGAAAATAGAGCTATGCTAACGACAGATGAAAATATCATCGACATTGACGTCACAGTTCAGTATGTCATTCAAGATCCGGTTGATTATGTGATTGCAGTGCAAGATCCGCAGCGAAGCTTGGATAATGCTGCCGAATCGGCTATCCGACATGAAGTCGGTAGCAATTTCATGGACCAAATTTTAACGACGGGCCGGGAGCAGATGGCTGCTGCAGTCCAAGATCGACTCCAGGATTACATGAACAATTACAACACCGGTATTCGCGTAGCTCGTGTTAACGTAGTTCAAGCCCAGCCACCTGATGCAGTACGGCCCGCCTTTGACGACGTAATTCGTGCACGCGAGGATGAACAGCGTGCGCAGAATCAGGCCCAACAATATGCGAATCAGCGTATCCCCGAGGCGCGAGGTGAGGCACAGCGACAGATTGAGCAAGCTAACGCCTACAAACAACAGGCGATTGCGCAAGCAGAGGGCGAAGCTGCTCGCTTCGATCAGCTTCTTACAGAGTATCTGAAAGCACCTGAGGTCACTCGGCAACGTCTCTACATAGAATCTCTTCAGGATGTTATGACGGCCAGTAGTAAGATAATGATTGATGTCGATGGTGGTAGTAACATGCTATACGTTCCGCTGGATAAAATTATGGAGCGAAATTCGGCAGTCGGTGGCCTCGGCGGTTCTACCCAAGACCTCCGAGATCTGGCAAATCAGCTGGCGCCCTTTTTGCCAGGGCCTACATCTTCTAACTCCGTCGACCGGTCTCGTATTGGCACAAATAGGGGGGGGAGACCATGAAAAACTTTATTATAATCGGGACGCTCTTTCTGCTGTTGGTCGTCGCGAGCAGTTCGCTTTTTGTCGTAAAAGAAACCGAGCGTGCTGTCATGCTTCAATTCGGAGAGCTAGTTAATGCCGACATCTCGCCCGGCCTGCATGTAAAAATTCCCTGGGTCAATACGGTTCGTAAATTTGATGCTCGAATACAGACAGAAGA
>PBHS01000005.1 GCA_002719575.1 Gammaproteobacteria bacterium
GTTCAGCAAAGTAATTGCAGCAGCTTCAGGGGACTATACTGATCTCAGTGAGAAAATCTGACATGGCCTCATTCACTGCATTTGGGGCTTCCTGCTGAACCCAATGTCCAATATCGGGCAGCAGAATAACCTCCCGAAGATCATCAACCACTCGGCTCATTGCGCCCTCCAGCCGGTCCTGGTTTGCGCCAGCAATGACCACATCCTTTTCACCTGCGATAAAGAGTGTCGGAACGGTGATGCGAGTATCCTGCAGATCGACAGTGATTTCCCAGTTACGATGGAAGTTTCGATAGTAATTCACGCCGCCCCTGAACCCAGACCGCTCAAATTCACCTACAACATAATCCAAATCAGGCTGGTCTAGCCAATCTGGTAAACCAACAGGCATCCCGAGTCGCGGAATCCAGCCTCCGGCCGCACGGCGAGGATCACTCACTTCAGGCGCGCTTCTTGGCGAATCAGGAGACAAGTAAAGCCTACTGATGAGTCCATAGGGATCATTGTCATACTCGGCCTCGGCGACACCTTCAGGTTCATTATGGTATAGGATGTAGTAAAAATTATCGGCGAAGGCTTCTTTCCAAGAGACCAGCGGCGACTGCTCGGGCCTGCCAGCGTAGGGCACGCTCATCGCAATCAATGCAGAGAATCGATCCGGATACATAAGCACTGTGTTCCAGGCTACTATCGATCCCCAATCGTGTCCCACCATTATAGCGCGCTCTTCACCAAGGGCATCCAAAATCCCCAGCATATCGGCAGCAAGAGTTCGAATGTCATATGCCTCAACTGCGTCCGGCGCATCGGTAGACCCGTAGCCACGCATATCTGGGGCAACAACGCGGTAGCCCTGCTGTGAAAAAAACTGCAGTTGATGACGCCAGCTGAACCAAGATTCGGGCCAGCCGTGTGCTAACAACATCAACGGACCTGAATCACCTGCCACGGCAATTCTGAAATTCAAGCCGTTTGCCTGAATCTGTCTAAAACTTACACCGGAGACAGGAGATGGCTCGATCATTGAAAAATTTCCTTGAGCGACAAGTGGAGAGGATGAAAGCGAATAAAAAACGATCAGAAAACCAAGCGCAATCCCCGACAGGCTGAGCTTGGATCGCGGTAATACGGTCACGGCACATAATTCCAATGTGGGGTTTAATGCAAACCTATCATGCTCCCAAGTCATTGTACAAACTGTGGTTCCGGACAGTCCTGCACGCGTTATTCGGCAACGTAACGGGGTAGGCCAAGCGGGGATTGACCAGTCCGCTCACACACACTCCTTTTCCACCCCTTTTTATCGGTACGGTTTGTCGTTATGCTATCTGAAAATTCGAGGAGTGCCAGCCACGTGACGAATGACTACGACGTGCCTTACATGGAACGCACACGCCTGTATTACGAGGCTCAGGGCTATTCAATTCCATACAAGTGGGCGAACTATCGCAAAACTCCTTTTTGCGCTTTGACCAAGCCACTAGCCCAATCGCGAGTGGGCGTGGTGACTACGGCCATGCCGGATACTGCGCAGGGTCGTGCCGAACGCAAGCTCTACTCAAACCCCGCCACGTCAGCACCAGACTCTATGTATACACTGGGTTTATCTTGGCACGATACAGTGACGCACACGCGCGATGTCGGCAGCTTCTTGCCGATAGAGGCCCTGCTCGCAATTCAAGCAGGAGGCGGCATTGGCGATCTGGCTCCAAGTTTTTACTCGGTCCCCACATCATACAGTCAGCGCCAGACTTTAGATGAGGATGCGCCTGCCATTCTTGACTGCATGAAGTCGGATGAGGTGGATGTAGCGGCTCTTGTACCGTTATGACCAGTCTGTCACCAGACCGTGAGTCTGGTTGCCCGCCATCTGGAGCAGCACGGTATCCCGACGATTGTTATTGGAAGCGCACTGGACATCATTCGGCACGTAGGAGTGCCGCGATATCTGCACACTGATTTTCCTCTTGGAAACCCGCTAGGCGCTCCCTATGACCGCACAGTTCAAAGGAAACATGTCGAAATAGCGCTTGAACTGCTTGAGGAGGCGAGTCAGGCTAAAACAATCAGACGCTCTCCGTTTTCATGGCCAGGGGAGCCCGGTTGGAGGGACGACTACTCAGAAGTGACCGAAAGCAATCAAGCAGCATTGGCAGCTGCTGGAAAAGCACGCCGCGCCAAACAGGCTGCGATGAAAAAAAACAACCCAAAGCAACAAATACTGATGCCTTGATATTTTTCCTCGAAACCTTCGGGAGAGCCTACAATGAAAAGCACAGGACTAGCACACGCTCTTGCTCTAACCTTGAGCCTCTTCAACGCCTTGTCTCTCGCGGCAGCTCAGGACGGTAAGATTTACAACACAGTCAAAAGCAAGCTCATCGCCGACCAGCAGGTAGTAGGTGGCACAGTCGAAACGGCAGATCCGGACATCTACTGTGCAATGGCAAATGCGGGGTTCGATTTTATCTGGATAGAAATGCAGCATAGCACCCTCTCATTCGGCGAGGCAGCCAAGATGATCTGGGCCTGCCGTGACGCACCGGCCATACCTTTTATCAGAGTCCCTGACGCTGACGAGGGAACAATTCAAAAAGCCGCGGATATTGGTGCTTTAGGCATCATCGTGCCGATGGTCGACAGCGCGGAAAAAATGATGAATGCGGTCCGTTACGCAAAATATCCACCACTAGGGCGCCGAAGCCAGGGCGGAGGACAATATGGCCGATTATGGGGCCGCGGTTATCGGCAAACCTGGAATGATAATGTCGTAATAATTGCCATGATCGAAACTCTGGAGGGAACGGCCAACGCTGCAAGCATTGCCACCGTAGAAGGAGTTGATGGTGTGTTTGTCGCAAGCGGGGATCTTGGCAGCTTCAGCGGCAAACGCCAAGGAGAGCCCGAATACGAGCTCCTGGTTTCGCAGATCAAGGAACAGGCTGAAAATGCCGGCAAATTCCTTGGAGGGCCCTCAGCGTGGATGTCTAAGCGTGATGGCTATCAGTTCTTCCAAGCTCCGAGCACAAGTAGCCTTATTAGAATGGGTGCCAGACTCACGCTTGAAGAAGCAGACCCTTGTCGTTTTCTGCCTTCAGGAGAAACACCCGTAGACGGAGAAAATCCTTGCCCCTAACGTATTTTGGCTGACGGGATAATTAGGTTGGCCCGGCTGCAGATTCCCGGGATTTGACACTCCGGTACTACTTACGGCCACATTAGTTGCCGACCTCGTCGCACCACCGAGGCTAATATAGGCGTTTATCATTCGAACCGCAGGCAAGAAATTGGCAAGCCCGTGACAACGGGCTTGAGCAGAATGGCGCACCCGGCACGATTCGAACGTGCGACCCCCTAGTTCGTAGCCAGGTACTCTATCCAGCTGAGCTACGGGTGCGAGTTATTTTGTCCAGNGCCTAAGAGTNCAATATTATAGCGAAATTCTTTGTTATTCATAGCAACCACCAAAAAAGGCCCGGAAAGGCCATTTGATGATTTATTGCGATACGTTACACTTCTACACTGTCCGTTATCGCCCATTCGAGTAACAAGAACGACACTGACTTTGATTGCTTCTTAGCCGCCTTCAAAAGCTACTAAAAGCGCGTNAAAGTAAAGGAAGTTTTAAATCGACAGATGCGTTATTCAAACTATCGTGCCAAAGCTGGCAATTGCTTATCCCAAGCCACGCTGCTTGGGCTGTCACTTTCTGCAGTTCTGGCCGCTGCAGACTATGAGGATGGAGTGAAAGCGGCCTTCTCCGGAGACTTTGATACCGCCTTCCGCGAATTCAGCCTGGCAGCGAATCAAGGTTTGGACTTGGCGCAGTACAATCTGGCTATTTTGTATTTCACCGGTCAAGGCGTTGATCAGAATTACTCCTTGGCTTTCAGNTGGACAGAGGCTGCGGCGTTGCAAGGGCATGTCAATGCACAAGCAAATCTAGCCAGCCTCTACCTAGATGGCACGGGAGTAGTGCAGGATGTTAATCAGGCGATCGGCTGGTTCTCTACCGCAGGGCGTTCCGGCCATGCCGATGCAGCGATGACCCTGGCTTTAATGTACCGAGATGGCAAGCCNATCGAGCGAGACGTCGTTCAAGCACATGCTTGGGCGCAGGTAGCTCAACGGGAAGAGCATCCCGAAGCGGATGGCGTTTTGAGTGATCTCGATGCTCAACTGAACGAAGAGCAACTGAGGGCAGCACGGCGCCTTTTCGCTCAGTGGCAGATCGAGCCCGTCAAGCGTCCCTGGCCGCCAGAGCCTTGATGCGAACCAAAACCTTAAATGCTTACTCGGAAAAGTGAAAGACAACAAAGTNGCNTACTGCGAATAGCAGAAGACACGTGTAGCTTACTTGACCAACTCTNGTTGCTGTTGTANATGAGTCTCCCCNCGCCGCAACCAGAGATCGAGAAATTCGGTCCAACCTTCGGGGTCGACAAATGGGTGAGGGTCCCCCTCCTCGCGCAAAGCAAGTCGGTCGCGACGCGCGAAAACGTCTGCGGCGGAGGCATGATTCGGAATATTGACCTCAACCCCCCGTAAAGCCTGTAGACGCCTGACGCTTTCAACATAATTCTCAGCCTGATCCACGCCACTGAAATTCAGTCCCAACCCTCCAAACATGAAGGCCGTATGGGGGTAACCATTATCATATACCGTGAACCTTGTTGAAAGCACACCTGGCGTGTGGCCGGGTGTTTTCATAAAGTTTAGCCGCGTTCGCCCTAGCGTAAGCGTGCTGCCATCACTCGCTGACAGATGTCGTATCGGCCGTGGATATTCTCGGAATTGAGCTGGTCCCTCTGTGAGCAACCAATCTTCTTCGGTCATCATAACAACCGTACTGAATTCACGCTGAAATCTGGCCGCGCCGCCAATGTGATCGTAGTGTGCGTGAGAGCCGATCAGATATCGGATGTCATTTGGATCGAATCCGAGACTTCTGATATTCCGGATGAGCATCTCCGTCAAATCACCGTACAGTGCATCGAAAACAATCAGGCCCTGATCGGTCACCAGCAGCCAGGAAGCCACCCAATCTGCCCCGACATAGTAGAGGTTATCGAATACCTGAAACGGCTCGACGTACTGCAGTTCGGGATCATCTCGTTCAGAAGCCTGAGAGAATGCTTTCATAGAGAGCACACAGGAAAAAATGGCGACTGCTTGGATGATGAAATTTTTCATGATCTGTCTTTTTTGTCCTCTAAAAACCGCCATTCATTCCTTCCAAGTAGTTAATAAGAGCGCGGCAAACCGAGCTCGTGTTCTGAGATAAAATTCAGAATCATTTCCTGAGAAATGGGCGCGAGCTTCATCAGGCGGGCCTCTCGCCAGTAACGTTCCACATGATATTCACGGGCGTAACCGAACCCACCGTGGGTCTGCATTGCCGCATCCGCGGCGAAAAAACCTGCCTCGGCGGCCAACCACTTGGCCATATTTGCGTCAGAACCACAAGGCATGCCCCGATCCAATTTCCACGCGGACTTTTGCACCATCAATTCCGCAGCATCCAATCGCGTCCTAGCTTCGGCCAGTGGAAAGGCAACACCCTGATTTTTGCCGATAGGTCTGTCAAAAACAATCCGTTCATTGGCGTAGGACACGGCACGCGACAGCGCTGCACGACCAATCCCAACCGCTTCTGCGGCAATCAGTATCCTTTCGGCATTCAGCCCGTCCAGCAAATAACGGAAGCCTTCGCCTTCCTCTCCCACTCGATCAGATTCAGCGACTCTTAGCCCATCGTAAACCACCTCGCAGGTTCTCACCGCGTTTCGACCCAGCTTTTCAATTGGGGAAATAGTAATCTCAGGACGCCTAAGTTCTGCGAATAACAGTGTCATCCCGTCAGTTTTTCGTTCAACTTCTCGTTTACCCTGTGTTCGAACAAGAAGCAGCACCCTGTCCGACTCAAGCGCTTTGGTGGTCCAAACTTTCCTGCCGTTCACAACATAATGGCCATCCACCAAGCTTGCTTTCGTTTCTATTGAAGTCGTATCGCTGCCTGCGTTTGGCTCAGTAACCCCAAAAGCGACTTGTAGTTTGCCGCTGGCAACATCCGGTAAATACCGCTTTTTCATGCTCTCTGAGCCATGCTTGATAACGGGATGCATGCCGAACATGGACAAATGCAGAGGTGTTGCACCGTTCATCGCAGCACCCGATGCCGCAACCTGCTCCAGCACAACAGCAGCTTCCTGCACACCCTTGCCGGCGCCACCATAGGCTTCAGGAATAGCTATACCAATCCAACCCGCCTCTGCCATTGCATCATAAAAATCCTGAGGGTATCGTCCTTCGCGATCGTGCCTCTCCCAATACTCGTCAGGAAAATCTCGACACACATTGCTGACCGCCTCTCGGATCAACTTCAAATCAATCGGTTCCGAAAAATCCACAGTAGACTCTATCCCTTTCTATCGGGTGATACAGGCCGCTTTCTGTCACAGGCTCTGCGTAACATTCCCGCGCGTCAGCTGTGACGCTGAGAATCGATTTTTTCCGCAATCGCGATTACCTTACGAGCGCGTTTCAGATGCGGAACATCCACCATCTGACCTCTAAAGCTGAACGCCATCTTGCCATTCGATTTAGCTTCGGTAAACGCAAGAAGTAATTCTCTAGCTGCCGCAACCTCGACTTCGCTTGGCGTAAAAGCCCGATTCACCACATCGATCTGTGTTGGATGAATTGTCAATTTACCCATAAAGCCCATCAATGCAGCTTCGGCACACTCTCTCTCTAGCGCGGCCTGGTCTTTCAGTTCAACAAAGACCGTATCAATGGGATGTACCTGATTCGCTGCAGCCGCCAGCAGACAAGATGAACGGACGAAGCGAAAGACGTCAAGATAGGCTCCTTCGGCAGTTCGCTTTGCGCGTGCCCCCAACTCTCCAGCGAGGTCCTCGGCTCCCCAGGTAAGACCGTCCACCCTAGTGTTTCCCGCCATATCAGCGAGACAAAAAACTGCCTCAGGAACCTCAGTCCCAATAAGCACCAATGAGGTTGCGCCAGGTTGCACATTATTCTGAACTTCGAGCGATCTGACTACCTGATCGACTGCGTCTACATTTGCGCGACTAATGACTTTAGGAAGTATTAATCCGTCCGGATGCAATTCGATAATGGCTTCAACGTCATCTCTACCCCAGGGTGAATTCTGCGGGTTGATACGAATGAGACATTCTTTCGCGCCGAAGTCTGCCTGTTCAATCCATTTGCAAACAGTTCTTCTGGCGCTTTCTTTATTCTCCGGCGTCACGGAATCTTCAAGATCCAGGATGAGAGTATCTGCGTCGAGTTCAAGAGCTCTCTCGAACATCCGCGAATTACCACCCGGCACAAAATGCAGCGATCTACGCGGGCCCTTCGGCCCTGGAGTCGGAACAACTGCCATACTCAGTCTTCCTCAGAATTCACAGCGTTTGATTTAAGCATCATTCCTTTGCGCAAGCTATCGCACACGATATCGCCTCGCTGGTTAACCGCAACATGTCTGAACCAGACTATTCCGCGGTCCGGTTTACTTTTAGATTCTCGCTTGTCCACGATTTCTGTCGAAACACTTAGGGTATCGCCAATAAAAACAGGGTTTGGAAATTCTGTCTTTTGCATGCCAAGATTCCCGATTGTCGTTCCCAGCGTAGTATCGGCGACGGATAAACCCACTACTAGGCCCAATGTGAAAAAACTATTGACCACAACTTGTCCGTACTGGGACTGCTTCGCAAATTCGACATCTATATGCAAAGGCTGTGGATTATGGGTGAGCGCTGTAAACAGCAGATTATCTGTTTCAGTGATCGTACGGGCCGGTTGATGTCTGTACACCGCGCCTACTTCGAATTCTTCAAAGTATTTTCCGCTCACTTTCTGTTACCGTCGTTAAATGTATAACTTTTCCAACATTGTAGTGGCAACTGACAAGCGCATCCATTAAATTCTGATCACAGAAGACTTAAGTAAAAGTCAGGCGTCATTCATGTATGAAACTCATGCGCACGAGTGGATTGGTAGAACCGAGACACTGTCAGACACTATTCACCCGGTTCCCTGCAAGGCCTTAGCCGCTGCCCTTAACAGGGAATGGAAACCTAAAGAAGGGGACAGGCTACCTCCTCTTTGGCACTGGCTTTATTTTCTTGAAACGGCACGTCAGGAAGAACTCGCTGCTGACGGGCATCGCAAAAGAGGAGGATTTCTCCCCCCCGTCAAATTGCCAAGGCGTATGTGGGCCGGTAGCCAGATCCAGTTTCACTCCGAGATAGCGATAGGCAAGGAACTGATCCGTCGATCAACGATAGAAAGCATAAAAGAAACCTCAGGACGAAGCGGCGCACTGACGTTTGTTAAAGTCCGGCATGAGATCAGATCAGACCATTGCCCTGCCATCACGGAAATTCAGGACATTGTCTATCGCGAGGCCGCAAAACCCGGCGACACGCAGGTCGCGACTCCTGCTTCAGAATCTTCGAGCGATTACCAACAGGAGGTAACCGCTGATTCTCGCCTATTGTTTCGCTACTCTGCGTTAACCTTCAATGCACACAGAATCCACTACGATTACCAGTATGCCACGCAGACAGAAGGTTACCCCAANNTCATCGTNCATGGTCCACTGCTTGCAACTCTAATGCTGGAACTGCTCTNNTTCAATTTNCCNGANGAAGNACTTAAATATTTTGAATTCAGAGCTCTAAGCCCGATTTTTGNAGNCAGTCGGTTCAGCGTGCACGGCAGCAATCCCGACTCCNAGGGCAATGTCACACTGTGGATTGCGAACCATGCCGGCCAGCTTTGCATGCAGGGTGAAGCCAAGATCTAGCGTGAAACAGTGCGTCATCCGAGCGCAATGTGCTATGATTTCGAAGGGATAACTGGGGCTTCCCGAANNCCTGGAGAGTTGGCCGAGTGGCTGAAGGCGCGCCCCTGCTAAGGGCGTATAGGTTAACCCCTATCGAGGGTTCGAATCCCTCACTCTCCGCCACGAAATGCGATGCATCACATAACATAAAAGAGCACCTCAGCGGTGGAGCCTTTGTATGCTGGATCCCACGTTTTTTCATTCGCTCACGCGGGCGCTTGAGGAGCGCTAGTTCTCGTTCTCACCACAAGTCTCTGGCGAATGCTCGGTCTGAATACGCTGGTAAACTTCTTCACGATGTACGGCGATATCCTTCGGTGCATTCACTCCAATCCGTACTTGATTCCCTTTAACGCCCAGAACAGTGACGGTGACGTCATCTCCAATCATAAGGGTTTCGCCAACACGGCGCGTCAGTATCAACATTACCTATCTCCGGTACTCATTCCATTGTGTAGTCGCTAAAACGCCCAATGAAAANGTAAACAGGACTGCAAACTTAGNTTACGTATGCACTGAGGNATTTAGGCCNTCCTTCTCGCCCGCCTTGAGGATGAATATTCTGCACTTTTAGGGTTTTGCTATGATCCAAGCCATGTGTCCGAGCGACATCAAGGTTNTCCACTAGTATCTGCCTATCTCGGCAGATTGCCAACCACTAAATAAGTCTTTGTGCCAGGAACAGCATTATCGGAGGTTAGGAGCTGCTGTGTTGACCGTCAGGATCGCTCAGCTCGAAGGCGCTGTGCAAAGCGCGCACGGCCAACTCGAGATATTTTTCTTCGATAACCACCGAAATNTTTATTTCTGAAGTGGTAATGATTTGGATATTTATACTTTCCTGCGCCANAGCCTTGAACATCTTACTGGCGATGCCAGCATGNGATCTCATGCCCACGCCAACTAGAGAGACTTTGCAAATTTTGGCGTCTAAATGAACCGCACGAGCTTGCAGTGAGCCTGAGATGTTTTCAAGAATTGATTTGGCNCGATCACTTTCCCCTCGCTTAACGGTAAAGGTAATGTCATTAGTCCCATCAGCCGCGGCGTTTTGGACGATAACATCCACCTCAATGCCCGCTTCGCTCACCGGACCGATGACGTTNTAAGCGATTCCGGGCACGTCAGGNACGCCGGNNACAGTAAGNTTNGCNTCATCACGNTCNAATGCAATGCCTGCAATGCTNGGNTCTTCCATAGCCTTATCTNCCTCAAAACTGATCAGGGTTCCNTCNCCNTCCTCAAAACTGGAGAGCACTCTCAGTGGCACCCTGTATTTACCTGCAAATTCAACCGAACGAATCTGCAATACCTTAGCCCCTAAACTCGACAGCTCAAGCATTTCTTCAAAGGTCACGGTTTTAAGCAATCGGGCGTCAAGAACAACTCGCGGATCAGTGGTATAGACGCCATTCACATCGGTATAGATCTGACACTCATCCGCTTGAAGTGCTGCCGCAAGGGCCACTGCTGTTGTATCACTTCCACCCCTGCCAAGGGTCGTGATACACCCAGTCTCATCGACCCCCTGGAAGCCGGCTACGACCACTACGTTCTGCTGCTCCAGTTGCGCAATGATTCTTGTGCTTTCGATCTCTCGAATTCTTGCTTTTGTGTGCACATCATCGGTAAGGATGCGCACTTGACCACCCGTAAAGGACCTTGCTCCGTATCCTCGCTTCTCCAATGCCATACTCAGCAGCGAAATTGTGACCTGCTCTCCCGTGGAAAGCAGCACATCCATCTCTCTAGCGATCGGTTGCTCCATGATCTCCTGGGCTAACGCCGTGAGGCGATTCGTCTCACCGCTCATTGCGGACACTACCACGACAACGTCATGTCCTCGCTCACGGAAACCAATAATTTTCTCGGCGACAGCTTCTATTCTTTCCAGAGAGCCCACTGAACTCCCGCCGAATTTTTGTACTATCAATGCCATTTCAAGTTGTCTCTAGAGCAGACGAGCCTCCAGCCATGGCTGAATACTCTCCAGCGCTTCCGCCAAGTGTTCTGGCTGACTACCTCCTGCCATTGCCATGTCTGGACGACCGCCACCCTTGCCACCGACTTGTTGAGCAACCATGTTCACCAGGTCACCGGCTTTAACTCGGTCAGTTAATTCTTTGCTAACCCCTGCCACAAGGTTCACTTTCCCCTCACTGGCACAACCTAGAAAGATCACCGAAACTCCCAGCTTATTTCTCAGCTGGTCAACCATATCCCGAAGAGACTTAGGACTGAACCCATCAAGACTGCCAACTAGCACCTTGATACCGGCCAGTTCTATGGCGCGCGATGCAAGGTCATCACTGGCACTTGCTGCCATGTTTGCTTTAAGCTGAGCGAGTTGTTTCTCCATAGTCTTGTTTTGGTTCAATAAGCCGGAAAGTTTTTCTAGCAGCCCTTCAGTCCCCGTTTTCAAAAGTGAGGAGGCCTCCCGCAAGACATCTTGCTCGTGGTCGACGAAGGCGAGAGCACCGCGCCCGGAAACCGCTTCGATACGTCGGACCCCTGCCGAAATACCAGATTCGCTTACGACCTTAAANAGACCGATATCGCCGGTCCGNTCGACGTGACACCCCCCGCAAAATTCGACAGAGAAGTCTCCGCCCATGGAAACAACCCTTACTTCTTCGCCATACTTCTCTCCGAACAGAGCAAGTGCACCTTTCCTTCTGGCGGCTTCAATCGGCATAACCTCTGTGAAGACCTCAGAATTACTGAGAATTTCGGCATTCACCTGCTCTTCAATACGCAGGACTTCTTCAGAAGTGACNGGAGCTCCGTGGGAGAAGTCAAAACGCAATCTGTCCGCTTCAACCAGAGAGCCCTTCTGCAACACGTGATCACCGAGCACGCTGCGCAGAGCCGCGTTCATCAAATGGGTCGCAGAATGATTAAGAGTAGTCGCGGCCCTACCGTTAATGTCAATTTGCGCCCGGACAGTATCCCCGATTTTCAGGCTACCGCTGGTCAGCCTTCCCCTGTGAAGAAATATCTCTGATTGCTTCTGCGTGTCCGAGACGTCGAAGCGCGCATCTCCACATTCGAGGTACCCGTCATCGCCAATCTGCCCACCCGATTCAGCATAGAACGGGGTACTATTGAGAACGATAAGGACATCACTATTTGCGGGAACGATATCAAGTTTTTTATTGGCCGAAGTAAAGATCGCGACAATTTGCGCCTCTCCTTGAAGANTGGAATATCCCGTGAATCTCGTTTTCTGTATACCCGTCAGATCAAGCTTCTCTAAAGCGGAAAAATTGCTGGCTGCTCGAGCTTTGTCGCGCTGGACGTCCATGGCAGCCTCGAAACCGGACATATCCAGAGTGAGATCATGTTCACGGGCAACATCCGCCGTCAGATCAACCGGAAAACCATAGGTATCATAAAGCTTGAATACCGTTTCACCTGCTATCTCTGTGCCTGATAATTCTTCAATTTCTTTTTCTAGAATGTTCATTCCATTTTCTAGCGTCCGGGCGAACTGCTGCTCTTCCTCCTCCAAAACCCTCTCGACGAAAGCCTGACGCTCCAACAACTCAGGGTACGCTTCTCCCATAACGCGTGCGAGGGACGCTACAACTCTGAAAAAAAACACTTCGCTTACACCTAATTGATAACCGTGACGAACGGCCCGCCGGATAATCCGTCTCAAGACATATCCTCGACCTTCGTTGGACGGAACCACACCGTCGACTATGAGAAAGGCACAGGAGCGAATGTGATCGGCAATCACACGCAAAGAGTTATTTTTTAAATCGGCAGTTTCGGTTATCTGCGCGATATCTTTGGTCAGCGTAGAGAAGAGATCAATCTCATAGTTACTGTGGACGTTCTGAAGTACCGCAGCAACGCGCTCAAGACCTGCCCCTGTATCGACCGACGGCTTCGGAAGTGGCGTCATGGTTCCGTCACTTTTGCGCTCGAACTGCATAAAGACCAGATTCCAGATTTCTATGTAGCGATCNCCATCCTCATCGGGACTNCCTGGAGGTCCTCCTGCTACGTCAGCACCATGGTCGTAGAAAATTTCCGAACATGGTCCGCAAGGACCGGTATCACCCATCGCCCAGAAGTTATCTTTCTCACCCAGGCGCGAAAACCGTGCCGGATCGACTTTTATCTCTTCCAACCATATGTTAGCCGCTTCATCGTCATTTCGGTAAACAGTCACCCACAGCCTCTCGGCCGGCAATGCTAGTTCCTCCGTGAGAAACTCCCATGCGAACTGTATAGCATCCCGTTTGAAATAGTCACCAAACGAGAAATTACCCAGCATCTCAAAAAACGTATGGTGCCGTGCGGTATAGCCTACATTTTCAAGATCATTGTGTTTGCCACCCGCCCTCACACATCGCTGTGANCTCGTCGCCCTGGCCCTTTCACGCTTTTCATCACCGAGAAATACATCCTTAAACTGAACCATACCCGCATTGGTGAACAGCAAGGTCGGATCATTGGCGGGGACCAGAGGACTGCTTGGCACGATTTCGTGACCTCGTGCCGCAAAATAGTCGAGAAATTTTTGTCTAATTTCAGCAGATTTCATGCGTTTAGTTATCGCTGGATTGAAAAATTCGGCAAGGAAATAGACGCCAGTAAACAACCCGGAGATTATAGCGCCATATCTTCGAAGGTTGCAGGAAAAAAACTCCTATGGAATGACGTCTAAAAGCCCACGACATTAAACACACTGGGGGAACGTGCCAAAAACCAGGGAGAACTTTTAAGCAAACCGCCTAACACCTATCAGTTTCTCCCTCATTAGCCAGTAGAGCTGGCCCTTCCGGACTGAAGCTAAAATTGGTGATCGCCTCATCTTCCGGCACTCTGAGATTTCCATCACTGGATAACATCATTGCGATCGAGCGAGTTTGCGGGAAGTGACTGAGAACAATTGCGACAATGATCAGGAAAGGAACACACAGAAACATTCCCGGTATCCCCCAAACCGCATTCCACAACGCTAGATTTAGCAGAATTATGACGGGACTTAGATTAAATGACGAACCCATTAGACGGGGTTCAAGAATATTCCCGACGCAAATCTGCAAGACACCAATGCCAAGCAGCACAAAGATAAAAAGGCCATAGCCTTCTGATTGAGCAAGCGCAATCAGCGCTGGAAACAGAGTCGCAACTATTGAACCTACTGTTGGAATAAAGTTTAGCAAGAAAATAAGCAAGCCCCACAAACCTGCGAAGTCCACCCCTACCAAAAGCAAATAGAGATAACTCGCAAGCCCTGTCAGTGAACTGGTAAACAGCTTGATACTCACGTACCTTTGAATGTCGTCGCGAATCTGCGCGATAATTTTGGTAACCTCTGATTCTTTCTCAGGATTTGCCACAAGAGCAGAAATTTTGTTAGTGAAATGGCCCTGCTCAAGAAAAAGAAACCCCAGATAGATGAGGATCAGTCCGCCACTGGCAAGAATACCGGCGAACGAAGAAGCTACTGTCGTCGCATAGGAAGGAATATTTATCCATTCAGTCAGCAAATCAATGAACGAGCGCCCCTCGAACTCAGCAAAATCAACGAAGGGCAAAGTTTGCAAGCGGCGAGTTAGATTTTCCTGATAGACAGGTGCCACCTCCAACACTTCATCAGCAGAAGCACTTAAAAAATTAATCAAAGCCCAGATGAGCGAAAGAAACATTAAAACGGCTGCCATGCGGCAAATCAAGATAGGCAACCTGTAACCGGCTATTTCAATCCGGTGAAAAGATTGCGCTAAAGTATTAATCAGATACCAGAGTGCAGTCGCAATCACCAGCGGTAAGAGCAGCTTCTCGCCTACGGTCAAAAGATAGAACACCAGAACGACAAGCACGGCCGATGCTGTAAAGTTAAGAAGTCTCATGGGCTGGATTCCCTAAGGCATATAAACAGTCTGACGCACAAATCAGCGGTCAAACGAAAGCTTTTCTGACCAAAACGGCCACACGAGCGGCTCGAGAGCCAAGTATGAAATGAAGAACATCGTAGCATATTTAAACCCCACTATCGCTCCTCCCCCCGTATTATCCAAAACTTCGCAACTTCTGGTGGCGACTTGTAAAAATGGATGGAAGTCTCAGCTTCTAGCCCATTAAGCGCACACAGACCGGCGCAAGCTCGCATCATTGAGAAGCAGAATATATCCCCCCACACCAAACGTTTACTGATTCAACCGGCCATGATACAAACTGCCGAGGAGGAACCCTCGCAAAGCCAAACCGAATGATCGGCGCAAAGGGCTTTGATGTGTAGGGTGCTTCAACAAAAAAAGTCGCGGGCCGCCGAAAACCGAAACCGCAGGCTTTTTGTTAATATTTATCACCCCAAATCATTATGCCTGATCCAGAAGTAGGCCAGCAATAAACTCCGTCCAAGCATGTCAGACAAAGAATTCCACTTACGCATAACCAGCGAGTCTCACCCCGGCAGAAAGAGACCTAACAATGAAGATCACTTCGCCGTCGATGAAAGCTTGGGGATAATAGTACTGGCAGACGGCATGGGTGGGCATCGGTCCGGTGAAGTTGCTTCGGAAATAGCAACGCGCTCGCTAATGAGCAAGCTTAAAACCCTTAGTACATCTGACTCAGCAGAAGCTGCGAGCAACTCCCGGTTTCTCGAAGGCATCAGACTCGCGATAGCAGAAACAAACTCAAGTATTTTCCAAGCTGCGTCTGATAACGTCGTGCACAAGGGAATGGGCACCACGGTAGTCGCAATAATGCTAAGTGGCTCGAGCATTAATGTTGGCCATGTGGGAGATTCGAGACTCTATTGCTTCAGGCGNGACAANCTNACCAGACTCACTAANGATCANAGNCTGGTNCAGGATCTCGTCGATCGAGGGTTGTANACTGAAGAGCAGGCCCGGGCTGCAAGCGTTTCTCACATTCTAACCAGATCACTNGGGCTGAAAGAACAGGTCGAGATCGATGTCCTCTCTGCAGATATTGAAACGGGCGACCTCCTAATGATTTGCTCCGACGGCCTCACTGACATGGTTGCGGACTGGCAGATCAGAGAANCCCTTAAAGATCTCTCAAACAGTCCGAAGACCGCAATCCAGAAACTCATTGAGACTGCGAATTACAACGGCGGCCGGGACAATATCTCCGTGATACTCGCACAGGTCGACTCAGGATAGGTCGTTCTATAGCGCTTCCAGCTTGTAGGCCCAGTTAATTTGAGCTATCTCTAGGTGGACCACACTAGATCGATTCGAATGCTTCAGCGACGATTCCCGGGGTCAGGATTTGGGGTAGGATGATGGGTTCTCTGTCTNACTGCCCCGGATACAGNACATANAGAGGTACGGATGGTCTGTTNAATCGTTCGAGAACAGCGGTGATTTCCGGATCTTCATTAGTCCAATCACCCTTCATGTAAGTAATGCCGTTATCAGCAATCGCCGCTTTTACGCGTTCAGTGCCGAGCGTAGTTTGCTCGTTGGCCAAGCAGGTAATACACCAAGCTGCAGTCATGTTGACGAAAACCGGTTTCCCCGCAGACTGAAGCTCTTCCAGTCGCTGGGCACTGAAGGCCTCAAACTCCGGTGTTGCGCTATCCGCAACGGCTTCTGCTTTAGAAGTGGCCTGCACGGACTGCAGGAACGGCGTCTGGGCCAGGTAAATCGCCAAAATCAGAGTGGCTAGGCTTACCCCGTAATTAAGTGTGNTCATGAACGGTCCCATGCTGAGCCGGCGCTGGTAGAGCCAGGCGGCGAACGCCATAACCCCGCACATTCCCAAGACCAGCGACATGCCCATCACCCCCACCTGATTGCCAAGTACCCATAAGAAGAACAGCGCAGAGGCATAAAGCGGAAACGCCATGAACTGCTTAAAAGACTCCATCCATGGGCCGGGCTTTGGTAAAAATCGAAACAGGGCTGGCGAATAACTCAACAACAATATCGGAAAAGCCATGCCAACGCCCAATGAGACAAAAACAGCCATCGCCACAAACCAGGATTGCGTCAGCGCAAAACCGATAGCNGGCCCCATAAACGGTGCCGTGCANGGAGTTGCAACNGTAGTGGCCAGCACGCCGGTGAAAAAAGANCCTCGATAGCCGCCCATGGCGGTCAGGCCACTGCCGGCCCCCATCAGACTGGTACCAATTTCAAAAACACCTGACAAACTCAAGCCCATCAGGAAAAACAGATAGACAATGAACGCTAGGAACCATGGCTGCTGAAACTGAAATGCCCAGCCAACTGCTTCACCTCCAGCCCTAAGCGCAATCAGCACAGACGCGAGCGTGACGAACGCGACTACGACGCCAAGCGTATAGAATACGCCATCAGTGCGCTGTTTTTGGATGGATTCGCCAACGTTTTTTGCAAAGCTCATCGCCTTGATGGATAGCACAGGGAAAACGCAGGGCATAAGATTGAGTATCATGCCTCCAAGAAAGGCAAACCCCATGAACATGAGTATCCTAGGATTACCTTCTTCATCTAACTCGCCATTTGCAGACGCCGCAAATGGAACGATAGTCATGCTATTTGCGTCTGCGGCCGGATTTACAAAGTCAAAAGCCACGCGCTCGCCAGATTCANTTTCCAGCACAAGCACGCCAAAAACCTCCGACAGGTCCTGCAGCATGCGCCGAGGTTGCTGGTGGGTAATCTGCAGCAGATTGGCCTGCATGGAAACATCACGCAAAGGCCCGGGTTTTATGATCCGGCGCTGATCCGGAAAGAAATATGCTTCTGAATAAGTGTCAAATAGTGCATCACCGGACTCAAATCCAAGGCTCACTCGTTCTCCAGCCACGGCGATAATAGAGCGAATGTCATGATCGATCTTAGGCAGTTGCGCGCGAACGTCAGCGAATTTGGCTTGGGCATCAGCATCAAACTCTGCGATCTCGCCCACGGGCAGATTCAGGCTAAGTCTCTGCTCGCCAGGGATACAAATCTGGTCACATACATTCCAGTAAGCAAGCGCGCTCAATTCGACTCGGTCTNCGNTAAAGTCTGCTGGCAGGGTCACTGCNAAAGGNAGGACAACTTCNTGTTCGTAGCCNAAGTTCACTAAATCGGTNTCATAAAAGGGCAACCAATATGGTGCAGGCCATTGCANTTCACCAATCTGCGTCCCTTCAGGNNCCANCCACTCTGTCAGGGTAGTGGGCTCTCCGCTGTCACCACCCATTTTCCAGTAGGTGTGCCAGTGCTGAGCCGGGTCAAGTCTCAAAGCAAGCCAGGTGGTTTCCCCGGGGACAATGTTCGTAGTTTCTGAGAGTAACTCTACTTCAATGCTGTGATCCCACGCTACGGAACTTCGGTTCGCGGTTAGTTCAAAAGCACGGAGATCACCAGTCTCATCTCTGACAGAGAGCAAACCTTCCAGCTCGACGCGGGATTCGTCATACCGCCGGTGTAGCTCGGTCGAGATCTGGACTCTGCCACCGTCGAGCATGACCTCTCTATAGGGTGCGAAGCGCATGACGCGAGGCTCTGTCGGAAAAAACCATGCCTCGTCAATGTTAGCGAAGAGCGCCTCCTCGCTTGCGANCATGACATTTAACTTACCGTCGTGGTCATTGAATTCAGCGACAATCCCGTGCTGATCCAGCGGTGTTGGTAGCATGTTGCGGGTTTCGGCGAACGCCTCCGCCCATCGAGAATCAGCTTCCAAAGTGGACCCGACCGGAAGCGAGATTGAGAAATTAGCGCCGCCTGGTATACAAATCTCGTCGCACACTTGCCATTCGATTCGAGTGCTCGCGTTCAGGGCNCCCGCATCGAAATCCCTAGGCACGGTCAGCGCGATCGGCAGAAAAACTTCGCGCTCATAAGTAAAAGTTACGAGATCACTGCCGGGAAATGGGGTCCACTCTGGAATTGGCCATTGAATCTGCCCCACTTCCGTTCCGGCTGGCAGATGCCAGTCTATCGCGCGCGTCGCTTCGCCACTGTCGCCGCCAAACTTCCAGTAGGTGTGCCAATGCTCAATAGGATCAAGACGTATCGCCAACCANGTTTTTTGGCCGGGCACGACATTCGTAGTCTCCGANATCAGCTCAACCTCGATCTGATCAGTTCGATGCACACTCGCATTCCCGGTCACCGCAAAGAGGGTAGATGCGACAAATATTAGTAGNCTGATCTTTTCAAGAGACATATATTAAAGCTGCGCTCGGGCTATAAGTTTTCGCCCGCAATCCTTCTCGTGTCGTGAACTTACCAAAATAGCACGCTCCTGTCATGAAACTGTCGGCCGGTCGCCGTCTCCACTCAAGCGTTGCGTGCTATTTACAATCGGAGCGGAGCTTATAATGTAAAAGATAACGCTATATCCGCCAATATGGACCCTCCTGGCTCAATTTTTGTGGGNCTGGACTAATAGCTACCAAGTATTTTTTCCACCAAAAGCTGCAGATTCAAAGAATTCTGAAAGTCGTTTACCGCCACGCGGTAGACCAGTTCTATCATGTTTGCCTTTGCATCTGGCCACATCTTATCAGCAACGTTGAAGGCTATAGCGTCGACAATTTTGTCTGGTTCAGATTCCGGGCTTAGCACCATTTTAAGATGCTTGCCGCTTAATCTGCGGTGATCACGCAGAAAGAAGCGGCCATCAAACTGCGGCTCGGGAAATGCCTGGCCCCAGGGTCCAGCAGATTGAATCAGCTGCGCGGTTTCCAGCGTGAGAAAATGTGCAGAAAGCTCTCCATCGCTCTCTACAATCTCTTGAAGTTGAGACGCAGTCAGCTGAATACGCGCCTCTGCTTCAAATGCCAGTCTAAAAATGGAAAGGTTTTCAGGCGCAAGGCTCAACCCAGCCGCCATCGCATGACCGCCGAATTTAGTCACTAGTCCAGGNTTTTTGGTCGCCACNGCATCGAGTGCATCCCTAATATGGAANCCNTGNATAGATCGGGCTGACCCTTTAAGCTCTTTTCCATTNTCAACCGTTGCGAAGGCTATCACCGGGCGATGATACTTTTCCTTTACCCNNGAGGCGAGTATGCCAACTACGCCCTGATGCCAACGATGATCAAACAAACAAAACGAGTTGGGCAAGTCTGGCGCATTGAATTCAAATTGCTCAAGCGCTTCAAAAGCCTGCTGACGCATATCCGCTTCGATTCGCTTTCTATCCTGATTCATGGCGTCGAGCTGAAGAGCCAGTTCATAGGCCTTACCNTCGTGCTCCGATAGCAGGCATTCAATCCCCGTAGTCATGTCATCCAGCCGACCCGGCGCGTTAAGCCGGGGGCCGACACCAAAAGCCAGATCTGAGACCGTGAGTGTTGTGGGGTTCTTACCAGACACTTGCAGAAGCGCCTGAACGCCAAGTCTTGCCTTTCCTGCTCTGATCCTTCGAAGGCCCTCTGCCACCAGAATTCTGTTGTTGTGNTCGAGCGGCACGGCGTCAGCGATCGTACCCAAAGCNACCAGATCAAGCATCTCAGCCATGTTAGGTTCNCGCNGGTNGCTTCCAAACTTCCCCAGTTCTCGAAGCCTGCCGCGAAGCGCNAGCATTACATAAAAGATCACGCCCACNCCTGCGATGGCTTTGCTTTTGAAGGAGCAGCCTTGCTGGTTGGGGTTCACNATAGCATCGGCCTCCGGAAGTTTCTTCGGGGCAAGGTGATGATCGGTTACCAGAACCTGACTCCCGATCTGTTTGGCCGCCTTCACTCCGGCAACACTGGAAATTCCATTGTCTACCGTGATAATTAACTCCGGCTCTTTTTTCTTAGCAAGCTCATTAACAATTTTAGGCGTCAGGCCATACCCGAAATCNAATCGGTTTGGAACGATGTAATCAACATCACGAAAACCCAATTCCCGCAAGGCACACATTGCGAGTGCGCAGCTAGTCGCTCCGTCTGCATCGAAGTCAGACAAGATGAGGACGCGACGCTGCTGATCTAGTGCTTCAAGCAGTAAGTCAACGGCTGCAGACATCCCGAGCATTTCGGTGGGGGAAATTAAGTTCGTCAGCGATAAATCTAATTCCTGCTCATCGGCAAGGCCGCGCTGCCGGTAGACCTGCTGCAGCAGGGGATGCATCGCTAACGGAAGTCTTAAGCCTTCATCGGGGCTGCGCCGCTGTAAACGAATCATGATCGGATTTAAGGTTTTTGGCGGAGCATTGCCGTGATATAGGCGGAGACTTCGTCAAGATCATTGGCTATCACCGAATATCGCTCTTCNCGTTCGAATAAATCGGCAAGATGAGCAGGCAGTTCCGGCGTATCCAGTCCGGCATGCGTAATTGCCTCACTGAATTTTGCAGGATGTGCTGTCGCCAGAGTAACCATGGGCACCTGAGGATTTCGCCAAGTCAAACGTCCGGCTTCCACGCCAATCGCTGTGTGTGGGTCCAGCAGCTTACCCAGTTCCGCCGCGGTCTCGCTGATGACTCGGCAGGTCGTCTCATCACTTACGCTGGCACTGTCGAATATCTCTTTAACGGCTTGCCACTGCGACTCACTGACCCCCAGACGTTCCTTGCCAAAGCTGAGCATGAAATCGGTCAGCTGCACAGGATCGCGTCTAAATAAATCAAACAGATACCGCTCAAAATTGCTGGAAACCAGTATGTCCATGCTGGGCGAATAGGTCTTGCTCAACTGGTTCTTGGTATAGTCATTGTTGCTGATGAAGCGATGCAGTATGTCATTTTGATTAGTCGCTACCACCAACTGGTCTACCGGTAATCCAATCTGCTTGGCCAGGTAGCCGGCATAAATATCTCCGAAATTTCCGGTTGGTACTGAAAAAGAGATCTGCCGTTCCGGGGCTCCCAGTTTAAGCGCCGCCGCAAAGTAGTAGACGATCTGCATGAGAATGCGCGCCCAGTTTATCGAATTAACTGCGACAAGCTGACGATCATCTGGCAGAAACGATTGATCAGAAAAGGCGGCTTTGACAATGCGCTGGCAGTCATCAAAATTTCCCTCGACCGCAAGGTTGAAGACATTAACACCCGACACGGTTGTCATCTGCCTGCGCTGTACTTCCGACACTCGCTGATGCGGATGAAGTATAAATATGTCAACACGATCAGAGTGGCGACATCCCTCCAACGCAGCCGAACCAGTGTCCCCTGAAGTCGCTCCCAAGATCACCACCCGTTGATCGTTTTTCGTTAAAACATGGTCCAGCAACCGGCCGAGAACCTGCAACGCAAAGTCTTTGAATGCGAGAGTAGGACCGTGATAGAGCTCGAGCAGGAATTCTTTATCCCGTAGCGCGGTAAGTGGCGCGACCTCCGGATGATCGAAACCCGAATAGCCTTTAATAATGATTCGTCTCAGCTCTTCGGGTAGCAGAGAATCTCCAACAAACGGCGAGATAACTTCAAAAGCCAGGTCAACGTAGCTAAGATCGCGCCAGGAAGCGATCTGCTCCTGATTGAAAGATGGCAACTCCATGGGCACGTACAGCCCCCCATCCGGCGCCAGACCAGTCAGCAACACCTCCGCAAATGATTGCGGAACACCACCNCCACGTGTACTGATATATTTCACTGTNTTGTCAGGCTACGCCTCTCCATCAAATGGTTCAACCCGAATACGCGTGACCGGGCCGGTGACTTCATCGAGTTTAGCGAGCGCTTCGAGCGCGGCATTGAGCTCGTACTCCCTTACCACTTGAGTAAGAATGACAATTGGCACGGTTTCAGAGGTTGTAGATTCTTTTTGGATAATAGCCTCGATGCTGATGCCTCTCCCTTGCAGAACGGCAGAGAGCTTCGCCATCACCCCAAGCTTGTCCAACACTGGGATTTTTAAATAATATCCGACCTCAATCTGCTCGATCGGCAATACGTCTAGAGAAGAATCCGCCTCAATAGAACCCAGTGCTGGGCGAATGGGAGTCTTCACGTCAGCCACTTTGTCCCTGGCCAGGTCTATCAGGTCAGCGACCACCGCTGATGCTGTTGCTCTGGCTCCAGCTCCAGGACCACTGTACAGCGTTGACCCAACGAAATTCCCGTGTACCATGACCGCGTTCCCCACGTCATCAACNTTTGCCAGCAGGCGAGTGCGCGGAATAAGCGCGGGATGTACTCGCATTTCTACTCCGCGATCTGTTTTCCTGGTGATACCGAGATGCTTGATACGGTAACCCAATTCTTCGGCAAAGCTGATGTCTGTCGGCGAGATGCCACTTATGCCCTCGGTGTACGCCTTTTCGAACTGAAGCGGTATCCCGAATGCGATGGAGCTCATGATTGTCAGCTTATGAGCCGCATCGATGCCTTCAACATCGAACGTCGGATCCGCTTCGGCATAACCTAAATCCTGCGCCTTTTGGAGCGTCTCCGAAAACTCACTCTGTCCGGCTGACATTTCGGACAGAATAAAGTTTCCGGTTCCATTGATGATACCCGCTAGCCATTCAATTTCGTTGGCTGCCAGACCCTCTCTCAAGGCCTTAATAATAGGAATGCCGCCAGCAACCGCGCTTTCAAAAGCTAGCGTGACTTCATTGGTGTTTGCCAGTGCGAACAGTTCGTTGCCTCTTTCAGCAATCAGCGCTTTGTTCGCTGTAACCACGTGTTTGCCGTTTTTCAAGGCTCGCTTGATTACCTCAAACGCCACGTCGTAGCCACCAATGGTTTCTACAACCACGTCGACCTCAGGATCTGACGTGACCGCAAACGGATCTTGGCCCAACACGGAAATACGCGCACACAAGTCCGGTTTTGGTGTTCGCGTTGCGACATGGGTTACCCTAATTGGACAGCCAGCTCGCGCCGTTATCGTGGCTGCATTCTGCTCCAGTAGCAACAGCGTTCCGCCACCAACAGTACCAAGGCCGCAGATGCCGACTCTTAGTATCTTATTATTTTGGTTACTCAAGATAGTGCTCATTTCCTTGTCCAGATCACAGCCTAAAAAAGTGTTCAGGTCTGGAATTCCGGCGGCGTTGACTAAAGAACGGTGGGTGTTCATCCGCCGTGAACTGGGAAATCGGCGGGACAATTACCCATAGCTCAGGTTGGTGTTGTGGCCCTCTCTAATAATGGTTGGATCAGATCAGACCAAGCATGACAGCCAGTCTTTCACTATCCATATACCCAGGGACTAACCGGCCATCAGAAAACACCAGTGCGGGTGTGCCACTAATGCCGAGCTCATTGCCAAGTTTATAGTGCTCCAGAATCGGCGTCTCGCAGCTGGCAGCTGGCAGTTTTTCTCCCTTCTTGGCGAGGGTCAAGGAATGTTTACGATNATCCGAGCACCAAACTGATATCATCTGGTCGTACGATGTGGCTGCCTGTCCTCCGCGGGGGTAAGCCAAATAGCGCACTTCAATACCGTAAGCCATTAGGTCCTCAAGGTCACCGTGCAAGGCGCGACAGTAAGTACAGTCAACGTCAGTAAATACAGTAATAGTGGTCTTCACATCTTCCGGCCTGAAAACAATCATCTCTTCCTCGGGGATGGCAGCAATCTTGTCTAACGCGCGCTGCTGTCGGGAACTCGCTGACAGGTTGGTCAGCCCACCTGGGCTTGTCGCATACATGTCACCCGCGAACAGATAATCACCGGAAATGTCGCTGTAAAGAACTTCTCCTGTATTCAGTTCGACCTCAAAAATATTTGGCAACGCAGTTTGGTTCAAAGACACGATCCTGAGCTGGTTTTGAGAGGCCACCTCAATTGCCTGCTTCAGTTTACCGCGCAGNGACTGNTCGCTCTGTGCTGATGCCTGGCTGACTATAGTCAGACTAAATAGCGCTCCTAATAAAAATCGGGCCGATGGGGTTATAATACGCATAGCATCCTCACTTTCGATCGAGACAGTTCAAGGTTGCCTTTGATGAGCAACTCGTTCAGGGTGTCGGCAGGCCGAATCAATGTATCATGGCCTCCTGATTACTTCCCTGTATTTTACCAAGCTAGGGCCATAGTGTAAGGTTTCGCGGGTACCGAACCAAAAATGAGAAGGCAACCGAAGCAACCTTCTCATTTTTGCCGGTTTAAACAATGCCCCGCCCGGCGAAGCTCGCCATGCTAGGCTTGTTCACCGATCTTTTTGTCTAGTTTTTCAGAGATTCGAGCCGCTCGCCCGGTCAGTTCACGCAAATAGTACAGTTTTGATTGACGCACATCACCGCGGCGCTTTCGCGTGACGCTGTCCACCAACGGGCTGAAGCTTTGGAAGGTCCGCTCCACGCCGACACCGTGCGAGATTTTGCGGACGGTGAAGGAGGAGTTTAAGCCACGGTTGCGCTTGCCAATGACGACTCCTTCGAAGGCCTGCAGTCGCTCGCGATCACCCTCCTTAATCTTAACCTGGACTACAACCGTATCACCGGGGCCGAATTCGGGAAGTTCTTTCCCCATTTGCTCGGTCTCGATCTTTTCGATGATNTTGTTTTTGTTCATTTTGCTTGGCTCCTGACCTAAATCNAATATTGGATTACACTCGGTCTGTCCAGTACTCTTTTTTGAATTCTTCCAACAACTCTTTCTGTTCCCGGCTTAGCTCAAGCTGTTCCAGCAAATCCGGACGCTTTAGCCAAGTCACACCTAATGCTTGCTTTTTACGCCAGCGGGCGATAGCCGCATGATCGCCGCTAAGTAAAACCGGCGGCACGGCTTTGCCTTCATGCAGCTGAGGCCTTGTGTACTCCGGAGCGTGCAAAAGCCCGTCTGTCAAACTGTCCTGCGCCGCTGAACCCTCATCTCCTAGAGCACCCGGCTTAATTCTGATCAGGGCGTCCAACAAGGCCATGGCCGCAATCTCTCCACCGCTGAGCACGAAGTCTCCAAGCGAGAGCTCTTCATCAATTTCGGCTTCGATCACCCGCGCGTCTATGCCCTGATAGCGGCCGCATACGAGTGTGATCGCCTCCAGTGTTGCCAGTTCAGTCAGCTTTTGCTGATTGATCCGCTGTCCTTGAGGCGAGAGATAAATACACCGCGGTTTGCGTATTTCCTGCCCACCAAGCTTAGCTCGCGCAGCACTTATCGCAGCCAGCAGTGGTTCAGTCTTCATCAGCATCCCGGGACCGCCGCCAAACGGCTTGTCGTCCACGCTGCGATGCTTGTCTCTGCAAAAATCCCTTGGATTACAAAACGAAAGCTCAAGTAATCCGGCCGAGATACCCCGGCCGCTGACACCGTGTTCCGTCAGCGCTGAAAACATCCCGGGCAACAAAGTGACAACTGCAACTCGCATTTTGCAAGCTCCCGCCACCTGCCAGTGGCGTACCATATATTTCGTGCATAGTACTCAGCTCAAATAGCCTATATCCCAGTCGACTATCAAGCTG
The DNA here is from genome assembly GCA_002719575.1 of Gammaproteobacteria bacterium. Classification (GTDB taxonomy): domain Bacteria; phylum Pseudomonadota; class Gammaproteobacteria; order Pseudomonadales; family Pseudohongiellaceae; genus UBA9145. Next base: position 26,135 of record PBHS01000005.1, read on the forward strand.
GCATTGCTCAACGAAACCTTTTTCACCACCTGGCCCGTCAGATAGGGAATCAATCGTTCTCTCTCGTCACAGCTTCGCGCACTGGGTTGCACCAAAAGCACATCGTTGGCCCCAGTATCAAGCAAACCCGTTACTGTACCAAAGATCTCGCCCTTTAGATTTGAGACTTCCAACCCAACCAGCTCGTGCCAGTAATACGAACCGGGATCTAACTTGGGCAACTCTGAACTGCTGATCCAGACTTCAGTGCCAGCCAGAGCCCTGCTAATCTCGGGACTGTCGTAGCCGACAAAGTGGACAAGCAGCCGCTTAGGTTGCCGCCGACTGGCGTCAATCCGTAACGTACCCGAATTTCCGTTCAACTCAGTCTGCAACTCCGGATATTCAAGAATTCTGTCTACCGGCGTTGTGAATGAGTCTAGCCTGACCCAACCTCTTACTCCGTGGGCTTTGCCGATCCTCCCCAGCACCACCTTCTTTCCGGCCGTTTCGGAGTTACTCATGACAGCCAGACACCCCGAGAGATTAGGCCGATAAGGCAGCTGCGTCCTTAGCCAGTCTCGAGACTCTGCAACTCACTTGCGCACCTTGGGATTGCCAAAAGGCCATCCTATCCAGGTCGAGTCGCAGCCGCTCCTCTTGACCACGCGCCACCGGATTAAAGAATCCGATTCTCTCGATGAAACGGCCATCACGGGCGCGGCGATTGTCACTCACCGTGATGTGGTAGAAAGGCTTTTTCTTTGCGCCGCCTCGAGCCAGTCGAATCGTGACCATACTATATTCCCAAACGACAGTTTATAAATCGTTTCAGTTGGTTAGCAGCTGACGTACCAAGCTGCGTGAAAAGCCGGGTATTCTATGCTAAATGATTAGGTATTGGAAGCGCTGAAACAACCGCAGTGCGGGGCTTTTCCGCTGCTCGCCTTGCTTAAAATCGAGGAAATTTTCCGCCTGGTGGCGTTCCGGGTAGCTCTCCGGGCCCCATCTTGCCTTGCAAGCCCCCAAGACCTCGCATCATGTTGGCCATGCCGCCGCTCTTCATCTTCTTCATCATTTTTTGCATCTGCTTGTGCTGCTTCAGCAAACGGTTCAGATCCTGTATCTGAGTTCCTGAACCTTGCGTAATACGCCTCTTTCTCGAGCCATTCAAAAGATCTGGATTCCGACGCTCGCGCAGCGTCATCGAGTTGATAATAGCCTCCATACGGCGGAATTGAGAATCGTCAATTTGACTGGAAGCGCCCAGTGACATTGGGCCCATGCCAGGCATTTTATCCAGAATGCTCGCAACGCCACCCATGTTTTGCATTTGCTTGAGCTGCCCCTTGAAGTCCTCTAGATCAAAGCTCTTGCCTCTTTTGACTTTGCGGACAAGTCTTTCCGCTTGCTGCTTGTCAACTTTCTGCTCTGCTTCTTCGATGAGCGAAAGCACATCGCCCATACCAAGAATACGGGAGGCGATACGGTCCGGATAGAAGGGCTCAAGCCCGTCAATCTTTTCACCGGTACCAATGAACTTTATTGGCTTGCCGGTGATTTGCCGCACCGACAGCGCTGCGCCACCTCTAGCGTCACCGTCCGCCTTGGTGAGGACAACGCCTGTCAATGGCAGCGCGTCATTGAATGCCTTAGCCGTGTTAGCAGCGTCCTGACCAGTCATGGAATCTACTACAAAAAGAGTCTCAACTGGATTTAAATGCCGATGAAGCGATGAGATCTCAGCCATCATCTGCTGATCAATCGCCAGTCGTCCGGCGGTATCTACCAGAAGAACATCCATAAATTTCTTTCTCGCTTCGCGCAGCGCTGAATCAACGATTGTGATGGGCGCCTGACTCATTTTGGAATCAAAAACCTCCACCTCGATTTTACTCGCCAGAGTCTGAAGCTGCTGAATTGCGGCCGGACGGTAAATATCTGCGCTCACCAACATGACCTTTTTACGCGACTTAGTCTTGAGCAGCCTAGCGAGCTTTGCGGTTGTGGTGGTCTTTCCCGCGCCCTGCAGGCCAGCTATCAGTACAACGGCTGGTGGGACTGACTGAAGATTTAACTCTGCATTGGCTGAGCCCATGACGGTTTGCATTTCGGCCTGGACGAGTTTGATGAAAGCCTGTCCCGGCGTCAGGCTTTTCGACACCTCTTGCCCAACGGCTCGCGCGCTGACCCGTTCGATAAAGACTTTGACGACCGACAAAGCGACATCGGCTTCTAGCAACGCACGACGAACGTCACGTAAGGCGTCCTGGATATTGCTTTCCGTCAGCGTAGCTCTACCTGTCAGCTTCCGAAAAGTCCCGTTAAGATGCTCAGTTAAATTATCAAACACAAGATCACCTGCTCAGCTCTTGATAAATCCGGTGGCAGCCAGACTTTCCCGATTCCGGATTATAACCTCAATCGTTGCGGCCGTGAAAAAGGGCTTCTACCAATTGAGCACATATGCGAGAATCTTCGAACTTAAGCCAACTACGCTACGCATGCAGCTTACTTACATTTCGGGCATTTTTGCCATCGCCTTTTATTCGACCGGTTTCGCACTGCAGCTGTCGCGGCTGTCAAACGGTGGAAGCGGTGGTCTCGGTGCTATGAATCGACTCCCCATCTTTGTGTCTGGCGGACTGGCAACGCTCGCACATGTCGCCAGCGCATCTGGAGTAATTTACACTAGCACCGGGTATCATTTCGGGATAGCTGAGATTAGCACGCTCATCGCGGCTTCGATTTCGATGNTGGTACTGGCCAGTAGTTTGCGCAAGCCCTTGGATAATCTTTTCTTAGGTCTGTTCCCTCTTGCCGTGTTGACCATCATAATGTCGCTCACGGTTTCTAGCGACTATCCACCCATCGACCTGAGTGCCGGCATGGCGAGTCATGTGCTGATTTCAGTCCTCGCCTATAGCTATATAACAATCGCTGCGGTTCAAGCGAGTTTTCTTGCCTACCAAAACTACCAATTGAAGCATGGACACGTAGGCGGATTCCTGAAACGCTTTCCTCCACTTCAGGACATGGAGGTCTTTCTGTTCGAATTGCTTTGGGTAGGACAACTACTTTTGTCCCTTGGTATTGTTGCCGGATTTGTGTTCATCAACGACATCTGGGGCCGTGATGGCGTCATTCACAAAAGCTTTTTTTCTGCCCTAGCCTGGACCGTATTCGCCGTTTTGCTCTGGGGGCGCTACCATCTCGGATGGCGCGGGGTAACAGCGATACGCGGCACACTTTGCGGATTCGCTTTGTTGGGGGTCGGGTTTTATGGCTCAAAATTCGTCCTCGAATTTCTGGTCAGATAAGCGANCCAATCAGTGGAAAATTCCTTGTGAATATCTCGCCTCGACGCGCATTGNGCTAGGTCAGGCGACGAGGGTTCACTGGTTATTCTTATTTATTGTTTTTGCTTTGATAATAGCTTCAGCCTGCTTCTCAAGCTAAGAAACTTACGTGTCGAGCCTCAACAAGTGCCGCATGAACCACCTACTTAGAAGTCAACGTGCGCGCGGCGCATGCGTAATTGTCTTAAAAGCCAGATAAACTTAGTGGCGTTACTTAGACCAGCAACAATCTCTTCAATTTTCTTGCTGCCTTAATTGCTCCCCTTATAGCGATTTTACTGGGCGAGCCGGCACTTTTATCAAAAGCAGCTATGTTAAATCTCGTGATGCTTTTCTTTCAGACATCTCCCCAAAAAGAATTGCTGAACTCTCTTCTGAAAGAAGCTCATCTCTAAAGTAGGTGCTTGCCATGCTTGTAAGGGTTCGATATCCCGTGGTTTGCGCCGTCAATTATCTGTTGAACATGCTGGTGGAGAGCCTGCCGTTCACCGATTAATGGTGGGAGAGCAGTCACACTCAATGCTTTCAATCAGTAGCCCGCAATATTGAAACTGCTTCTTCAAAATATGCTTCCATATTTTCATACCTGAAGGCTCTAAGACCTTTGCGAGACTCTCCTGTCTGCAGCTGCACGGCAAGTGCTAGAACATATGGGATCTCCACGCCCAACTGCCAGCTTTGCCAGCGCAATATTGTGGTGCGCGCTTGGGTCTTTTCATACAAATCCAGCTTGCCCGGCGAGAGTTCATATGCAAAGCTTCCAAGCGGAATTGTCAATCCTAAACCTCTGGCCTTCATATAGGCTTCTTTGAGTGACCATAGCTCGTAAAAGCGCTGCTGCTGCGCCAAACCTGACAAAGCGAGGAGACCCTGAGCTTCGCGTTCGGCGAAATAGCGATGTGCTATCCGAGATACGCGCCGCTCCCGTCCGGCGAACTCGATATCAACTCCAAGTTGGGGCGTGCGGCTCAAGGCGAGCACCGCACGACCGTGGCTGTGCGAGAGGTTAAAGTAAGGTGCTTGCGCGCCAAGCCCATCGCTCGGCCGCGGCTTACCATACGCATTATGGCTGAACTGCCAGTCACCCATCGGGAGACCAGAATATTCACTGAGGCAAATTCTGGTCAGCCAATTCCCTAATAGAAACTCAAGACGATGCCTCAGCTGAATGAGTCTCTCATAGCGTATGATCTCATTCGTTTTCATCCAGGACAGAGCTTGCTTTGTTAGCGCCTCAATGTCGACATTGGCAAGATCCACTTGCCAGATATGAATCTCATCCTCAGGCAATTGCACAGTGGCCGTCTCCTTCTGAGGGGCATTGCCTGGCCTCGATGTCGAGCACGCAAACAAGCCCTATGCAAACAATTTCAGCAGCCAAGTGCTGCTCATTTCGCCGAAAAAAATAAATCGCAGATGTTCGTTTCCAAAACAAACTCAAATTGCCGTCGACAGGATCTAGAATCTCCCCGTACCCACAGCAAGAAGGCTTCTGGCCGTCCGAAACTGCAGTCACACGAACTCGGGCGCCGAGGGATAGTGATCCTTGGCTGTGTGTATACCGCGGTCCTCACAACTTCAAACCAACAAAGCGGCATTGTGGCCTCCAACTTTTCCAACGAGCAGGATAATCTCACACCATCGACCCAAAACTCATGATTTCTGGGCATTAAAAATACTCCGGGAAAGCGCGAGTTCAACAAACGTAACGTTAAGATCAGGGGTCGCAAATCGTCTGTGAAGGCGTTCAGAACCAGCAACCCGTATTTTTGGAATATCTCGCAGAACGGGCAAAAAACCAATTCAAGGATGTCTCGATTATCAATATTCAAATCAGAAATGGCGAACACGGCCTTGGTTCGTATGACTATACCGATTGACTAAATATGTAAATGATGCGGAAAGGTACGGAATCCTGAAGCAAACTGCGACCCGGATGCTATTACAGACGCTTACTGCCTGACTGAGTCACACTGGACGAATCTTGTTGTGTTAGCTTATAGGTACCGCGTCACGCGTGTTGTTCTTTATGAATTCAGATAACAGCAGATACTCTTCACGACGTGGGTCTGATTTTCGCCAGGCCATCCCGATCTTTCGGAAAACATTTTTAGTGCCGAATTCTCTGATCTGCAGTTGGGTATCCCCTAATACATCTGCCGCGACAGAAATGGCAGGAAGAAGGGTAACGCCCAATCCATTCGCGACCATCTGAACCAACGTATGAAGACTTGTGCCTTGATAAACCAAATCAGTTGCTGCACCCTGCAGTTTGCATGCTTCCAGCGCGTGATCACGCAGACAGTGACCTTCCTCCAGTAAAAGCAGGCTCTCGCCCCGCAGCTGATGCTGACTAACCAGTCTACTGCTCTCTAGCTGATGCCCGGGCGGCAGGCATAACACAAAGTCGTCTCTAAATAACTTTAGTGTCTCCATGTCTGGCATCGGGTAGGGAAATGCCAGAATCGCCAAATCAAGCTTCCCTTCCTGAAGCTGTTGCAGAAGATGTGCGCTAAGATCTTCCTTCAGATACAGCTTGAGCTTGGGATAATGATGCCGCAACTCAGCAAGCAAATACGGCAACATGAAAGGGCCGATTGTCGGAATCACACCAAGGCGTATTTCTCCGGTCAACGCCTCACCATGGGTCTTTGCTAGCCCCACAAAGTCCTCAACATTGCCTAGAATCAGGCGGGCCTGCTGTAACAGTTTTTCACCAAGCGGCGTAATAAGAACATTTTTCTTATTTCGTTCAAAGACCACCACCCCAAACTGCGATTCCAGGTCTTTAATGNCAGCACTCAGTGTCGACTGCGTCACNTGACAGGCCTCGGCGGCCTTGCTAAAGTGCTGGTATTCGGCGACGGCGCAGATGTAGCGAAGCTGTTTGATTGACGGCGCCATAAGTCAGGATACTAATTGAAAAAGCCGACAATCTCATCAATTAAATCTTCTAGATACAGCAATTCAGTTCTATGCGCCTTGACGCTCCCCTCATAAACTGCGACGAATCTTTCAGTACGTAAGCATTACGGAACGTTTCAGTTTGCTGAANCTGCGGCTAAAGCCAAACAATTCACGCATTATTAACGTTAGCCTGACTGACACGCNAAGCCGTCAGATTGCAGCCAAAACAANCTATGCAAGAGCCGAANGCGCGTGGATTGACNGTCAGCGCTTGAAGCNTAANCAAAGGCAATGGCAACATTCANGGCCTTGTAAGCGCTTCCATTTATCTTGTAACATNANTNNTANCTCAGGCAAATTCNTCNAGCNGCTGACATAAGATCACTTANTACTCCCTCTTTCTTATCTTTGGCAGTAAACTGNGANCNCNGCTTNCCGAANNAAGCAATTCNCACATCATGAAATACTGTCATCACTGCGCTTCACCNATCGTCCTTCGTATCCCAAAAGGCGACGATAAGCTTCGNNACTGTTGCAATCAATGTGACAGCATATTCTATGAAAATCCAAAAAACGTTGTCGGAACCATACCNCTCTACNAAGATAANATTTTNATGTGCAAGCGCGCAATTCAGCCNCGTCGGGGAAAGTGGACTTTACCCGCAGGGTTTATGGANAATGGAGAAACCAGCCTGGAAGGCGCGGTNCGAGAAACCGCAGAAGAGGCCGGAGCNANTGTCANGATTAANGATGACAGTCTTTATACGCTGTTCAATCTGCCGTCAATAAATCAAGTTTATCTCTTCTTTCGGGCAGAGTTGGCGAACCCGGCATTTCAGGCAGGGTTAGAGTCTCTGGAAGTCGCNCTTTTCTCTGAACCGCAAATTCCTTGGAGTGAAATTGCGTTTCCGGTCGTNAAGACCACGCTTGAATGCTTANTAGAAGACCAATNACGCGGCNTTTATCCGGTGCGGATGTTTGACGTAAAGCATGAAGAAGATCGAAGCGTTTCTATCCAATTGAGTAGCCAGAGCAAACNTGTTTAGCAAGACTAACTTAGCCGAGCCAATTACTTTTCGAAACAGCANACGNGTGCGCATCAAGCAAAGAACCATCTGACACCAAGACCGCTCAGGTTTCTATACGAATCACCGCATAAGCGACTTCCTCATAAGGATGCGCTCGCTTTAGNGCTGCAACAACGGCNTCACGATGTCGCTCCTCACATACCACCTCAAGCTTGTACTCAACCACAGTTTCAGTGNGCCTATGGCGACCAACGAAAGGAGTGCTNCCATCCAGCGGTCTNAATTGCCCCTCACCTTTAGTTTGCCACGCACAACAATCGTAGTGACCGACCATGCCAGCACCAACCTCAAACATCTCGGTTTTTACGGCCTCGAGATGAGACTCAGGAACATAAACTTCAATCTTACACAACGAGCGCAACACGATTACTCCAGCCAGATTCTGGCATTTCTGAAGATCCGCATCGCCGGTGCATCTTCACCCCAATGCGAGGGATGCCAGGAATTTTGCACCGAACGAAACACACGCTCGGGGTGAGGCATCATAATCAAAGCCCGACCATCCGCTGAAGTCATGCCCGTAATTCCCCCTGGAGACCCATTAGGGTTCGCAGGATACCGCTCAGTCGGCTCTCCGAAACCATCAACAAAACGCACGGCAACTCCTCCTGATTGAACCAGTGCTTGGCATTGCTCCGCGTCATCGAAGTGCGCCAAGCCCTCGCCATGGGCAACCGGAATTGGGAAGCGAGAGCCCTCCATATTCCGAAGTAGAACAGACGGACTCTCTGTAATCGCAGCCATTACCAACCGACCTTCAAATTGCTCCGACCGGTTTCGCAANAATCGTGGCCAGTGCTGAGCGCCAGGTATAAGCGAGCGCAACATAGAAATCATCTGGCAACCATTGCAGACGCCAAGGCTGAGAGTGCTCTTCCGTTCGAAGAAGGTCTGGAATTGCCGGCTCAANCGCTCGTTAAACAGGATAGATTTAGCCCAGCCTCCGCCAGCTCCAAGGACATCACCATATGAGAATCCGCCGCAAGCCACCAACACGTTGAACCGCTCTAGGGAAGTCCGCGACTCAATCAGATCGGTCATGTGCACATCAATCGCTTCAAAACCGGCACGGANAAACGCCGCCGCCATTTCAACCTGGCCGTTCACGCCCTGCTCTCGCAGGACGGCGACTTTTGGTTTTGCACCAACGTTNATGAAAGATGCACAAATGTCGTCTTGCGGATCGAAAGTTANNTNNGAGTGCANCCCNGGATCNGAGATATCAAGCAGGCCATCAAATTCCTCACGTGCACAATCTGCATTATCTCGGAGTGCCTGCAGATGATAGCTTGTCTCTGACCAGCGCCTTTGCAGCACCATGCGAACTTCAGAGAATAGCGTCTGGCCTGCTAGCGCAATGTTAATCTCGTCCCGATCATTCAATCTCCCGAACACGGAAATGTTATCTGCAAGCCCATGCAATTGTGCCAATTCTCTCAGGCGCGGTAAATCNCACTCNGCTAGCTGAACGGCGGCGCCCAGCTCTTCNTTAAACAGAATCTCGATCGGCTCCGCTGNGCCTGCAAACTGCCCGAGGTCTATGTCGACTCCGCAGCGTCCAGCAAAACACATTTCAGAAACGCACACAAAAAGCCCTCCGTCCGACCGATCGTGATANGCAGTGATCAGCCCTTCCGCCTTGGATTGTTTAACGAGCTCAAAAAACCGTTTGAGCGNTTGGGCACTGTCAAGGTCCGGAACCGGTCCAAGAGATCTTCCAAATACTTGGGCCAAAGCAGAACCTCCCAGTCTGGCGCTATCAGGGTTCAAACCTATAAGAGCCAGCACCGAATTCTTGTNGGTCCTCACCAATTCNGGAGTTATTGATCGNCGGATGTCTGAAACCGGCGCAAATCCGGAGACAATCAAAGACAACGGTGCAGTGTTACTTCGAGATTCACCCAGTTCTTCCCAGNCCGTGCGCATTGACATTGAATCCTTACCGACGGGAATACAAATCCCCAGCTCGGGGCACAATTCCTCTGCGACCGCTTTCACTGTGGCGAACAGTTTGGCGTCCTCTGCGCCATGCCCGGCTGCAACCATCCAGTTCGCGGAAAGCTTAATGTGGCCGAGAGTTGGTACTTCTGCGCCCAGCAGATTGGTCACNGTTTCCGCGATAGCCATTCGTCCNGACGCTGGCGCATCGAACAAGGCAATAGGCGAACGCTCGCCCATAGCCATCGCCTCTCCGACGTAATCAAAGTAGGAAGTCGCCGTTACCGCGCAATCCGCCACTGGAACTTGCCAAGGCCCAACCATTTGATCACGACAAACTTGCCCAGTGATCGTACGGTCTCCGATCGTGATCAGAAAACTCTTGCTCGCTACCGTTGGTAACGCAAGCACACGGCGGACCGCCTCACTCAGTTCGATCCCCTCAAGACCCTCATTGGCGGGGGTCACTGTCCCTGATTTAACGTTTCGATGCATTTTTGGAGGCTTACCAAACAGGACATCCATGGGAAGATCAATTGGTTTGTTACCAAAGTNACTATCTNCTAGTTCGATATGTTTTTCTTCCGTCGACTCCCCGACGATCGCGAAGGGACAGCGCTCTCTCGCGCAGATGCCTTCAAAATCAGCCAAATCGGCTTCTGAAACGGCCAACACATAACGCTCTTGCGCTTCATTGCACCAGATTTCTAGCGGCGACATTTGCTTNTCGGCAATGGGAATAGCCCGNAGCTGAAAGCGACCTCCGGTACCACCGTCTTTCACTAGCTCTGGCAANGCATTGGATANCCCACCAGCNCCNACATCATGNATGAATAGGATCGGGTTGCTGTCGCCCAGCTGCCANCAGCGGTCGATGACCTCCTGACAGCGCCTTTCCATCTCAGCGTTTTCCCGCTGCACGGAGGCAAAATCCAGATCTTCACTACCGCTGCCCGAGGCCATCGAGGATGCAGCACCTCCGCCCAGACCAATAAGCATTGCCGGACCGCCGAGAGCAATCAGCTTAGCACCGACCGGAATGTCTCGTTTGAGCACATGCTGCTCGCGAATGTTACCCAGTCCACCCGCTATCATTATCGGCTTATGATAGCCTCGGCATTCCATGGAGCCCGCCTCATTGCAAACTGATGCTTCATAGGTGCGAAAATAGCCGCAAAGATTTGGGCGCCCATACTCGTTATTGAATGACGCCCCTCCAATTGGCCCCTCAAGCATTATTTCGAGTGGTGTCGCTAAGTGAGCCGGCTTGCTCTCACCGCTTTCCCAGGGTTGCAGCAAGTTTGGGATCCTGAGGTTCGAGACACTGAAGCCGGTCAGCCCGGCTTTCGGCTTCGCTCCCATGCCAGTGGCGCCTTCGTCTCTGATTTCACCGCCAGCACCTGTCGATGCGCCAGGAAACGGCGCAATTNCGGTCGGATGATTGTGTGTTTCAACTTTCATCAGGATATGTACGGGCTCCCGATGAGACCCATAACTCTGGGAGTCGCCACTNGGAAAAAATCGCTCCGTAGTGTGGCCTTTCATGACCGCGGCATTGTCCGAGTAAGCAGACAACACCTCAAGAGGTGATTTTTCGTGGCTAATCCGTATCATGTCAAACAGCGTCTGTCTCTTAGCGTTTCCGTCGATAGTCCAGTCGGCATTGAATATTTTGTGCCGGCAATGCTCAGAGTTTGCTTGCGCGAACATCATTAGCTCAACGTCACTTGGATTCCGATTAAGCTCCCTGAAACGTGTCGCTAGATAATCCAACTCATCATCAGCGAGAGCCAGCCCCCAATCGGCGTTTGCAACGCGTAATGCCCCGTCTCCTGCACCAAGCAAGTCAATTGTCTTGAGCATTTTTCGATTGCTACTGGCGAAAATGCAGGCTGCTTGTTCGATTCCAGGCAGAACCGTCTGCGTCATCCGATCATGCAACCGACTTTCAAGCGCGTTCATAACAGTCGAGTCAGCCGGGCTCGAAAAAAACAGGCGAAAGAGTATCCCTCGTTCTATCCGCTTGACTTGACTTAGACCACAATTTCGTAAAATGTCAGTCGCTTTGCTGGACCACGGAGAGATGGTTCCTAATCTCGGAACAATCAGGCATTCAGCACGACACGTACCCTCCAGGTCTTCAGGATCTTTACAGGGTTCCCCATAGTCCAGCAAGCTCACAAGCGCTAGCTGTTGCGAAGAATTAATAGGTCGTGCCATATCCAAGAGGTGGATGTAGCAAGCGGAGATTTTTAGCAGCGTCGGCGAGACTGCTTGGAGCGAAGCGAGCAGTTTCGCTTGCTTAAAAACAGAAAGAGCGCTTGCTCCGGGCAGTACTTGCATGTAACAGGGCACTCTCGTATCGGCGACAAATCAGGTCAACACTGGACGGTTGACAAGAGTTTTATGATAATCGAATTCAATTCAAAATTCAGGACAAAACTCAGCGTAAATTTATGGGTTAACTTACCCAAGCGAGAGGCAACACAGCCACTCCGTCTGAATCAACGAACTCTCAATTAGAGTGGGAAAGGTTGCAGTTTTCTGACGGTCTAATCTGAATCGAGGCTCCGTCACAAGGCAGTAACCCCACTACTTCACCAGCATCACGCACAGCTGTCCGCAACAGAAATCCCTCAAAAGCCCCCTAATTTAGGCGGGTTGACGCCAGACCGCGGGCTGTGCAAGTCCCAGAAGAGAAACCCTGTTCCTTTTTCTGATGCTCAGCGCCTGGTTTGAAAAAAAGCTTGCATGATCTTGCCGCACTCTTTAGCCAAGATTCCTTCTTGATAGTGGACTTTGTGATTCAGATCTAAGCTGTCCAGCAGATTCTGGTGACTGACAACTGCTCCCGAACGAGGCTCCCGTGCACCAAACACCAACTGCTCAACACGAGCATGTAACAGAGCCCCCACACACATCGTGCAAGGTTCGATAGTCACATATAGCGTCGTTCCGGGAAGTCGATAGTTCTGCCGAATCCGTGCCGCAGCGCGTAAGACCAAAATTTCCGCATGAGCAGTTGGGTCCTGAGCGCCAATAGGCCGGTTATGAGCCTCAGCGAGTACCGCACCCTCCGCTACCAGCACCGCACCCACCGGCACCTCGCCCGCCACCGCTGCCGCCTCTGCCTGTTTTAAGGCGAGTGCCATCCATCGCTCGTGATTCACGAAGGCATCGTTCACAAAATACTCACTCACCACTCATTCCACACCCTGCGCTGGAGATAACGGGTCCCAATGTCGCCGCCGCAACTGAATCAAACTACAGCTTACCAATCTAAAGTCATCAATACAGCAGCGCCTGCAACAATCAGCTGGCATCAGCCTTTGCGAAGCTATAGCCCACTATAAATAGTCCAAGAGAGACAGCCGGGCCAATACCAAAAGCAAATAGCAGAGTGCCACAGCCGATTGTCCCACCCAAACTCCATCCAAGGCTGACGACAGAAATCTCGAGTGTGGTTCTCACCCAGGCGATTGGAAAGTCTGTTAGCCTCGCAAGACCAGTCATCAAACCATCTCGCGGACCAGGGCCCAGATTCGCGACCAAATAGAAACCGCTTCCCACACCAACCAGCAAAACTCCAGCAGCAGCCTGCAGGACCTGAAGCCAGTATGACTCAGGATGCGGTAAGAAAATAAGAGACAACTCTATAACCAGAGAAACAATCAGAGCATTTGCCAACGTGCCAATGCCGGGCGTTTGTTTGAGGGGGATCCATATCAGTAATACGCAGGCGCTCACTAATAAGGTCGCCAAACCAAGACTCACGCCGACCAAGCTACTGACACCCTCAGCCAACACCGTCCATGGACTCACCCCGACATTGGCTGCAACCAGCGTGGCTTCGCCCAATCCAAAAATACTGAGCCCAACACAAAGGTAAAAAAGCGTGCTTACCTTGGGACGCAAATTTAACGGCTGCGACGAACTCCAAGGTACGACTGGCACAGCTTTAAGCGTGAGAAATGTCATACATTCCAAACCCTTGATTAAGTGTATCTTTGAAAAAATTGCGTCGAGTATAAAGGAATGCTTAACCATTGCGCGAAAAATCTGTCGCCGGTCAGCTCGCTCATTTCAACAGGTGTTTTCGCCGACTACCAAGCAATCTCAACATCCTTAGTCAGCACCAGCGTCCACTTTGTGACCCAGTTTCAATCAGCACAGCGCTGACATTCAAAATTCTGGCGATTGGCCGCAGTCTGGCGCATCGCCAATCTTTCTGGAACGCCTCGGAATCAGCGTATTGCACGAAGCATAACGTGAAATTGACATCGAGCACTTTTCTAAAATAGTTCTTCTGCCCATATGCAGCCCTCGTGCTTTCCGGAAATCAACGAAATAGGCGCACTACGTTGGCGCGGGGGGCATTAATCGCACCCCCTTGGTGCGCGCAACAAGGGGCTAACTTTTTGACAAAAAGCCAAAATCTTAACCTGAACTTTTCAAACGATTGTTTTTATTTCCTTTTTAGGCATTGGCCCAGTCTTTGCTAGCTGATTGGCGTCCGGACCGAAGAAGTACTTTCATCCACCACATATCATTTCAGATTTTAAGAAGGAGGCACCATGCCAACGCCCGCCAAAAACATTTATCGACCTATTATCGCGGCAACTTTGTTTGCAGCGGCAGGGTCCGCCCACGCAGAGTGGTCGGCCAACGCTGCAATGACGAACAATTATTTGTGGAGAGGCCTGACTCAATCAATCAACGAGGCTGCGATTCAGGGCGGCATCGACTATGCCGACGACAGCGGTTTCTACATCGGAACCTGGGCTTCGAACGTGTCCTATGACTCTGACGATGCGTACTCCTACGAGCACGATGTGTACTTTGGATACGCAGGTGAAGCCGAAGGCTTTTCGTATGACATTGGCTATCTTTACTACAATTACGATGCAAATGCCGGCTACGACTTCGGTGAAGTCTACGGATCGGTCAGCGTAGGTAACTTCTCTGCGCAACTTTCCTTACTCTCGAACGCTGAGCCGGATGAGGGCCCAGGCGAGGACTTCGGTTTCGCTCAAGCTAGCTACACCTCTCTCGATTATGTCATTCCGCTGGAGAGTGGTGCGGAGATAGGCCTCCACGCTGGATTCCATGAAGGCGACTTTATGTACTCGTTTAACGGCGCAACCGATGATTACTGGGATTTTAACATCAGCATAGCCAAGGACGGGTTCTCTGCAATGGTTTCAACAACCACCTTGGGCGACGACGATGATGGTGATGGCATTGAGGATTACGCCAGTATGGCGGCAAGGGACAATGACTCGATCAAATTTCTTGTGGGCTATGCGTTAGATTTTGAACTCTAATTTTAAGATTGGGCGGAAACCTCGCCCACTCCAACGGGGAAAATCCTATGAAATTAATCACCACGATTATCAAACCCTTCAAACTGGATGATGTGCGCGAGGCACTTTCAGAGATTGGTATTCAGGGCGCTACCGTGACCGAAGTAAAAGGCTTTGGCCGCCAGAAAGGCCATACCGAAATGTATCGGGGCGCAGAGTATTCAGTCGATTTCTTGCCGAAAATTAAGATTGAAGTAGCAGTCAAAGACGACCTGCTGGATAGCGCCATTGAAGCAATTTCTGGGGCCGCCAAAACCGGCACCATCGGAGACGGCAAGATATTCGTCTCGGAGATGATGCAGACCATCCGAATTCGAACTGGCGAGAGTGGAGACGACGCTCTGTAACAGAGCTAAGCAAGCGTTTACAAAGCGCTTCCGTGCGAGCACAATTTTGGAGAACCTTACAATGCAAGACCAAATTTTTGAATTACAGTACGCCATGGATACTTTTTACTTCCTAATCTGTGGCGCCTTAGTGATGTGGATGGCAGCAGGATTTGCCATGCTGGAAGCTGGATTAGTCCGGACCAAAAATACCACTGAAATTTTGACCAAGAACGTCGCCCTATTCGCGATTGCGTGCACCATGTATCTGGTTTGCGGCTACAACTTTATGTACGACGGCGGCCTCTTCCTTTCAGGTGTCACAACTGTCGCAGGGATGGACGATGTTGCGGTCCAGGCTGTACTGGATGCTTCGAATGAATCAGGTTTCGGAGAAATGGGCGAGTACGCCGGAGCTTCTGACTTCTTCTTCCAGGTGGTATTCGTAGCAACCGCGATGTCGATTGTCTCTGGCGCCGTGGCTGAGCGCATGAAGCTCTGGGCTTTTTTGATATTCGCCGTAGTGATGACGGGCTTGATCTACCCCATCGAGGGCGGCTGGACGTGGGGCGGAAAGTCCGTGTTCGGCATGTATGAATTGAGCTACAGCGACTATGCAGGCTCTGGTATTGTGCATCTCGCTGGCGCCGNTGCCGCTTTGGCAGGCGTANTGCTTCTCGGGCCAANAAGCGGTAAGTATCAGGAGGCAGGCGCAGTCAAAGCGATACCGGGCGCCAACCTGCCCCTCGCAACNCTGGGTACGTTTATCCTATGGATGGGGTGGTTCGGATTCAACGGCGGGTCAACACTTAAGCTCGGCGGGATCGGCGTAGCGAATGAAGTCGCTAACGTCTTCCTGAATACCAATGCCGCTGCATCTGGCGGACTCATCGCTGCCATGATCACTGCAAGACTGTTATTCGGCAAAACAGATCTAACTATGTGCCTAAACGGTGCTCTCGCCGGATTGGTTGCCATAACAGCGGAACCCGCTGATCCTTCCCCATTGCTGTCTACCATCATCGGCGCCATTGGTGGAGTGTTCGTTGTCTTCAGTATCGTTACCCTAGACAAACTGAAGATCGATGATCCCGTTGGTGCGATATCAGTTCACGGCACCGTCGGCGTATTCGGTATCTTCGCAGTTCTCCTGTCAGATCCGGATGCCACTTTCATGGGTCAACTGGTTGGCATGCTGACTATCCTTGGTTGGGTCTTCGGAACCAGTTTNGTNGCNTGGATGGCCATCAAANCTGTGATGGGTATCCGTGTCAGCGCTGCGGAAGAGGAGGAAGGTATGGATATAATTGATTGTGGTATGGAGGCTTATCCCGAGTTCGTTAACCACTAGTGGAACTTTAGATGCAAAGAGAGCGCTCTTCGGAGCGCTCTACAATAGAACGTTTACGCAAATAAAAAACGAACCGATAAGAATGCGGAATACCTTAAAAAATCCCATTGCAGATATTATCATCGGGCATAACGGAAGGCCTTCCTTGCCCCGTTTATTCGTCAAGACGACTCATAAAATAAAGTTTGAAAGATACGCTACTAACCGAAGTCTAGACATTGACTCTAAGCTCGCTTTCTTAATATTTTTTATTTGATTTTTAACTTTGTTTTAAAAGGGTAATCACTGAATGATGAATGCTCTTCTTGTATTTTTACCATAGCTTCAAATATTTCATCAGACATTTCTGCAGATTTTCTTGTAGACATATTAATATGGATCTCAACAGTTTCAATCAGAGCTGCCACCTCATCTGTCTCTTTTAAAATCGCACAAACGAAGTGGTACAACTTTCTATTGACATTAAGCATTCTGAACCGAGGTATTAATTTTTCATCTTTTAAACACTCTTTTAAATACCTAATATTTTGTTCGACTGTGAAAGATGAGAACCCCCTCGCAAAATAATCTTCCCCGAAACCGAGACTGGTGTAGAAATTGCCATCATAATCCAGAGNAATAGTTTGATAGAACCTCATATTCATGTGTCCATTCATGTCACACATGTCGTTAGATACGATCACCGTTGTGCCCTCTGCTGGGAATATATCTTTCATAAGTTCAGTACATTAATCTGATGGGACATTACTTTAAAATGGTGATAGACAATTTCCAATAGGAATGATCTCCGCCCGATAATTGAGCTAGTCAAGAGCCACTACACAGGTGTCACAAATAAATAACGCCTCAGGCCCTTGCATACTTGCTAATGATTCATATAGCGTAGCTAGACCACTGAACGCTGACAGCACTTTATGTTGCCCAAGAGACACACCAGACATTTCGAGCAATTCTTTGAGAATCATGTCCGCAGAAGACGGTTCTTCACCGTAATACTCGACTTGATAATCTTCTAACTCTGCTCTGTTCGCCGCGTACGCAATTGCATCATCAATGCCTCCAATCTCGTCCACTATGCCGATTTCTTTCGCTCTTGTTGCAATCCAGACCCTGCCACCGGCGATCTCTTCGATTTCTTCATATGATTTTGATCTTGACTCAGCCACTAAACTAATGAATCGATTGTATGCATCGTCACCCCAGCGAGCCAAGATCCTATCCANATCGTCTTTAATCGGTTGTGTTAGGTCCCAACCACCATACTTCGATGTCACCACACCATCAAAGTTAACTCCAATGTAATCCATTAAGTTCTCGAATGTTGGTATGGCAATTGCCACACCTATTGAGCCTGTAATGGTGGTCGGTTCAGCAAAAATATAATCAGCTGGAGTCGAAATATATACACCTCCAGATGCGGCGATATCACCCATTGACACGATCACGTTTATACCTTTTCCTTTGGCGGTAAATAGCTCATCTCTTATCATTTCACTGGCAATAATAGACCCACCCGGACTGTTGACACGAAGAACGATAGCTTTTGTAGTCTCGTTTTCATGCGCGGATCTAATTTGTTTGACTATCCCATTTGCACCAGCAACGCCACGAGAAATACCTCCTTCCATAATCGCACCTTCCGCAGTAACTACAGCAATGCGGTTATCACTTTCAGAGAAAACATCATCGATTTGCTTTGCATACTCTTTATACGATATCGCTTTGTAAGTTTCATTTTCAGCCTGTTCATCTAAACCAAATTCTTCGATCATATATAGGCGAAATTCCGGAAAAGATTTCGTTCCATCGATAATTCCATTTTCCGTCGCGTAGACAATGTTTCCTATTTCCGCTTCTCCAAAAAACCCAAAGAAATTATCTGCAAAAAATTGGATATCATCCGATTCAAGGCCACGCCCCTCAGCCATAAGAGATTTCATCTCATCCCAGATAGGATTTAGTAAGGCTTCTATTTGCGTCCTATCATTTTCTGACATATCTGTTCTTGTGTTTGGTTCAACGGCAGACTTAAAATCTCCTTGGGAATAGTTATGAAAATTAATTTTCAGTTTCTCATAAAGTTCTTTTTGATAGGCGCGCACCCCTCCAAGGCCTTTCATGCTGATGCTCCCTACAGGATGAACCCATACCTCGGATGCTTGAGAAGCCATAAGATAAGAAGACGTTGACAGACGATCATTAAAAGCAATTACCCTTTTACCAGAGTCACGAAGCGCTTTTAGCTCTTTTGCAATATTTATAGCTGTCGTTGATCCGGCAAAATTTGCAGATGAGAAATCAATAAGCACAGCAGGAATCTCATCATCCTCAGCTACGGCTCGTATTAATTCTATAAGATCTCTAGTTTGAATTTGATCGACTGAAGANCCTGCGCCAATGTTAAGGAGGAAATCTGAATGAAACACTTCTTGATCAACCACGATTCCCTCAGGGTCAATGAGAAGCACTCTTCCGCTTGNGTTTTGAAGTTCAGGCCCAGACGTAAATGCTCCAATGACTATGGAAGCAAGCAGGATCAAAACAAAAGCTGTAAAAAGATCCAGCATTACGCGCCTTGCTTTCGTGAGAAATCTCGCAAGCCAAAGAAAAACAGATTTAATTGAGTTCATTAACGCTCTCCAAAATTGCAATATTTAATTAAATCGAAAAAGCGTGGAAAAAGACTAATTTACCTACCTCTTTTTAGTAAGCAATCCAATTCTATGAATATGGTTTTCCCAACTAAACGCTGCGCCACAAAAAATATATTTTAATTTTTTAAACCCAAAGTCTAATTTGCGAGCCTGTCCCCGAGCCCTAAGTGTCGAGTCGATCCAAAATGTCGCAGCCTAAAAATATTTAAAATTGATTCCAACTAAGCTTGAAGATAACAACAGCCTGTTACTTATCTTTAGATGTGTGTGCATATTTAAGATTTTGATTGCTAGAGCATTTGATTCTTTCTAATCTTAGTGCAACTTGCTTGGAGAAAAAGGAAACCGCAAGCACTTCATAACTAAATCCGAAGATCGAGCAAAACTCAATTAGAGCTTTATGTTCATCATTCTCCCAACCTTCATTAATTAGAAATTCATCGAAAATAAGTATTGTGTTTTCATCAATTACCGATCTGCAATATTTTAAAGCGCAAATAGTTGAAGAGTATAGATCTGCGTCAAAGTTTATAAGTGATGCAACCGGTCGACTCTCAGAGAAGAAAGTAGGCAACGTGTCTTCAAACTGACCCACAATGAACTGTCCGCCCTCAATATCAGGGACTCTTCCATTGCTAGAATAGAATCCCTCCTTTTCCACAGCAGCACCAACGACCCAATCCTCCGGTAAGCCAAGAAAAGTATCAAAACCAAAACCTTTTTTGAATACGTCCATAAAATATCTAAAAGACGTCCCTCTCCATACACCAAACTCGTAAAATGGCCTCCGAACATTGCTTTTTTTCACAATAGCATCAAAAAAGTACCATCTATTAAAATATAATTCGGGAAGATTTGGTAAATTAAAGACCCAATTAAATGAACGCATGTATGGATGATTTCTTAATTCAGAGCGCATTAAGCGGTCAAATTCCTCTCTTTCTCCTCGATAAAATTTCAACGCTGCTTTCGTTAATTTTGCTGCTGTATGGTTACCATCAATTTCCAAACATTTTTCAATCCAATATTCAGCGCTTTGCAGGGTTTTTTGAATACCGTGCAAGCACCAACAAGCTTTTGCGTCACTCGGACGCAAGGCTAATGCCTGCTTGTAATTGATTTCTGCTTCTTTGAAGTTACCCATTTCACTCAGGGTATTGCCATAGTTAACACGCGCATTTACGAAGTCGGGCTTTACNGCGATCGCGGTTTTATAACTTGCTTCCGCTTCTTCGAGCCTACCGGTCTGTTTGAAAACTATCGCTATGGCATTGTGAGCTTCCGCGAATTCAGGCTTGAGCGAGATCGCTTGGCCGAAGCTTTTCTCCGCTTCTGCTAGTCTTCCCAGCTGCTGCTGCATGATACCGAGATTGCAGTGCGCTTCTGCATAATTAGGCTGCAACGTGATTGCTTTCAGAAAACTTTTTTCAGCGTTTGCTAGTTTTCCAAGTCGTTGCTGAGCTACTCCGAGATTATAGTGAGCTTCAGGATCTCGCGGTGAAAACTTGACCATCTCTCGACAAGCATCATGTGCTTCATCGAGTCTACCCGTCGCCAAAAATACACCTACTAATATCTTCCAAGCAAAACTATCAGTTGGAAATTTATCAACAAGGACAATAGCAAGATTTTCTGCTTCACTGAATCTCTCATTCTGATAGCAGTCTAGAAGTTCTGCAGCCTGCTTACGGGTGGGAGTCANAGAAAATCCTAATTCTTTATTCGTTACAAAACCAATTTACAGGCGTTAACGATATGTATTTACTGAGGAAATCCAACTGTCTTTTTGTTGTCTCTCGCCAAGTCTTGATAAATCAATCGAGAAAGATACATTAGCTTTAGGCAGTCAGTAAAATTCGCTTTCCAGAACGCAAAATGGCTTTTTAAGTGCCAATCTAGAAGTTTAAATTTATTTCAAATATCCAAAAACTGAATCAGGTCGTTTTCTTAGGAATCAGGTAGAGCGCTTCCCGCACTTAGCAACTTCTCAAATCGAAAACAGGAGTCCCAAAATTTTCATGCTTTTATCGCATGAACGCGAGACTCACTTTCACTCCGAGGCACACGATGCAAGGAAGGAGCCAAAGGGTTTTGGCGTCTTGCCTTTCGGTATGAAAGCCCAAGAAAAGCGAATCCATATAAATTCTAAGCGCTNTAGGAAGAACGGTTTCATGGAAAAACCACCTCTGCCACGCTTAGATGAAGGAGCTCTGCTTTATAGGCCAACTTTTCACACCAGATGAAACTACCCGTCATCCAGTATATTCTTATCGTAATTATCCTTCGATGATCCCTTAATTTCTTCTATTTTTTTTGCGAAAAGACTGGGTTTTAGTGCTCTGCGTTCGGCTTCGACAGCATAGTGATCTGTAATACTGTCTCTCGCCGTCAAGACTCCATATGGCCCAGACGGCATTCGGAACAACTCTTGGTCTATGATTAAGTGATCTAAAATGTGCTCTCTTCCACGAAGATCGAATACATGCTCGAATTTAAGATTACCTAATCCTTTTCCTATCCCGCCGAGTGAAACGTCTGTTGCGTCAAACCCTGCATTCTCGAGATTACGATAATTGAAATAAGCTCTGCCGGAATGATCATGCAGGTGAAGTCCAGGTATCATTCCTGTCTCTTTTATCAGTTTTGTGAATCGCTGAAATGTCTCCAGATTATCCGCCAAGTCAAGACCCCCATGGGTATCGGCAAAATACATAAAGTCTACATTTGCGCTTGCCGCAGCGTCACACGCAGATCTAAGATCGCTCTCCCCATAGTTAGTAATATTAAAAAAATTTATGCTTATCTGACAATTGGTATATTTCTTCAGTTCCTCCGCAAATTTACAGCCCGATACAATATCCTCCCTCCGTAAACAAACCCTAATAAGCTGCAATTCAGGAAATGTCTCATTACTTGGAAAGTCTTTAACATCATGGGAACAATAGTGATAGTCGACCATAACCGAAAGATTTTTTCTGGACATCTGACACACCGTGGCTAATAACTTCTCATCGATAGAGTAAAAAGGTCCAGGATGTTTACCAGTTTGTTTCCAATATCCTAGTTCTACAAAGCCAATTTCGTGGAATGAGCTCATAGACTCTAAATATCTTTCAACAAACTCTAATGGCCAATTAAATCCATTTTGGTGACCACCATCTCTAAGAGTTACATCAATGAAATTTAACATCAGTTTCCCAATATCCTCGCGAACTCTAAATCCCCAAAATTATCAATCTCCACAGCCTGAACATGGTCTAGCGGGAAAAAGATTAATGGCTCAGGAAGACGACTTCGCTGATCCAAAATGTCTNCAGCCCTCGCTATAAAGAAGGCGCCTTTAGAAACCAACATGGGTGACAAATCTTGCGTGCGCTGCACCCTGTCCGTGCAAAAGTTAATGGGTGTTGCCTCATCACCTTGCTTCAACCATACAAAATCCTGAACCTGATGGATTGAATGGATTGATTTAGCTCTGTCATTATTTTGGAGCACGTCAATCGCATCAAGTATTGTTTGTTTTTTGAGAAATGGAGATGTTATATGCGTCAATACCACTATTTCTGATCTATCGATTGTTTTGCAAAAATCAAACAACATATCTTCAACTGGACTAGAGTCAGTGTTTTCATCATTTTCCCAATCGATATGTTTCTGGAGTCTTTTAACTACTTTAATCGATGACAGATTACTGCTGAGCAATTGGTGGATAAACTTTTCACTGTCTGTATTGACTGTAATATCGAGGCCTTCAAGTTCAGATAGCAAGTGCCACCATAAAGGACTTCCTTTAATTTCGGCAAAATTTTTATCAGGTATTCTTTTTGACTGTTCTTTTATGATTGTGAAGATTTTCACAGAAGTTTTGACCGCTTCTTAAAGTAAGATTCAATTTACGATTGCGTATAGTGCCAAATTCAACAGAAGAATACGCTATCCGTTACCAAATAGTAATCTATCACTCTGCATCGGCTTATTTTCCGATGAGTTGAAATGCGAGATCTGAGACTCAGCTTTCCATTAATCCTTTACTCAAAGCAAACTCCTCTTCGAGAAGAAAACAAGTTATGTCGATATTCGTAATCTTTCAGATAAGATATAGAATCCTAAGCGCACGTGATCAGAAATAATTAGATACAAAACGAATCAGCCCATTCTTTTTTCGCATAACACGAGGCAANGTAATTGATAAAAATCAGAAAAACTGTGCATTTTTTATTATAGCAATGTTCGATATCATCTATTTTATTCATGGAGATCTAAATCTCTTCAATTTTTTATAACTATATTTGCTCTTTATTAATGCGAAACTCTGAATTTCAGACAAGAAGCTTGAGTTTTTGTATAACGATTCGGTAGTGTATTCAATTGACCAAATTTTTGGCCAGCGTAAATGGGTTATTTCTTCCGAATATATTTAGCAGTTGGAGCGATCGTATTTTTTAATTGCAAGATATTTTCTGCGATTGATTTAAACACTTTGTCCCAAGGCTCCCATGTATCTCGATGAAACATCTCAATAGAAGAACAAACTGGGTTCGTTAAAACATTATTCCAAGTACTTTGCCGCCAATTTGCAACTTTAGTTGGCGTTCCAACTCCTGATGAAAATATCAGCGGCGTTACCTTCGTCGACACGACCATATCGAGCGCAGCACAAAGTGCGGCCACATCATCAACTTCGTTGTATTGATCCAAATCATCAAAGTTGTGCACCGTCACCCCAAGTTCATTTTTAATGTCAGTCAGGTCACCTGCAAAGTCTGAATACTGCAGGTTGATAAAGGTGACGTCAGGGATGGTAAGCACGCTAGACCATTCCAAAATTGGGGGATAATGCTTAAGACGGAAGGGAGATACCTCAGAGCTTTTCCAGCTGATGCCTATGTATGGGCCTTTTCCCAATGAGCCTAGACGGTCTCTCCAAAATTCTACTCGGGCTGGGTCTGGAATGAGATACGCATCGATATTTGAATTCTCACCTATGTTTGGAACAAAGTGGCGATACAGACTCCCCATCGGAAGATGAAAATCAAAATCATCTCGTTTCGCATCTATACTTCGGTCCTCAGGCTTGACCTCAATGTCTGGAAAAGAGCGCGCCAACAGAGAAACAATTTTCTCCTGACACTCCAGAATAGTGTGTTCAGCCAGCGAAGACACCAGCGGTAGGCATGAAGCCCAATTTAACGTGTCGCCAATGCCTTGCTCGGACCAAAGGAGAATTCTTTTGCCTTGCAGGCTTTTCTGACCATCCCACACAGGCAGTGGAAAATGTCTGTTTTCCGAAAGATTCTCAGCCCGTTTCCAGCGCCATTCATACTCATCTAGTCCTTCTTCCAATCTACCGCTGTAGAGCAGTGCAAAACTTAAATTGTGGTGCGCTTCGGCATAGTCAGGCTTTAATGCAATCGCTTTTTTATAGCTCGCTTCAGCTTCATCTAATCTGCCCAGTTCTTTGAGCGTGATTCCCAAGTTGTAATAAGCCTCGGCATAGTCTGGTTTCAATGCTATTGCTTGCTTTTGACTCGCTTCAGCCTCGTCTAATCTTCCGAGTTCTTTCAGCGTTAGACCCAAGTTATTATGGGCTTCGGCATAGTGAGGTTGCAACGTTATCGCTTGTCTGTGGCTCGCTTCAGCTTCGTCTAATCTGCTTAGCTCTTGTAGCGTATTACCCAAGTTGCTGTATGCTTCGGTGTAGTCAGGCTTAAAAGCTATTGCTTTCATATAACTTGCTTCAGCCTCACCTAACTTTCCTATTTTTTTGAGTGTGTTGCCCAAATTACTGTGAGCTTCAGCATAATCAGGTTCCAACGCTATCGCCTGCCTGAAGCTTGCTTCAGCTTCATCAAATCTTCCCAATTCTTGAAGCGTGAAGCCCAAATTATTGTGCGCTTCAACATAATCAGACTTCAATGCTATCGCTTTTCGATAGCAAGCCTCAGCGTCCACTGATCTTCCTAGTCCCTGTAGTGTGTGCCCTAAGTTATAATGAGCTTCAGTATAGTCAGGCTTCAACGCTATCGCTTCTATATAAGTCGCTTCAGCGTCGTCTAATCTTCCCAGCTCTTGTAGCGTGTTACCCAAGTTGTTGTGTGCTTCGGCATAGTCAGATTTCAGTAATATCGCTTGTTCATAGCTCGCTCTAGCCTCATCTAATTTCCCTAGCTCTTTGAGGGTGATACCCAAGTTGTAGCGGGCTTGAGCGTCATTAGGCTTCAGGGCAATCGCTTGATTATAACAAGCTTCCGCTTCGCCT
>PBHS01000006.1 GCA_002719575.1 Gammaproteobacteria bacterium
GCAGCATTCTCTGCCGGCAATCCAAAAGCGTCCCATCCCATGGGCTGCAGCACATTTTTCCCAAGCATACGCTGAAAGCGGGATATAGCATCCCCAATGGTATAGTTGCGTACGTGCCCCATGTGCAGATGCCCGCTAGGGTAAGGAAACATTGAAAGGCAGTAGAATTTCTCTTTCGACAGATCTTCTGTGGCTTTGAAAGAGTCGTGGGTGTTCCAGTAAGTTTGAGCCTCCTTTTCTACTTGCTGTGGGTTGTAGGCAAACATTTCGTCGTTATTCATGGAATTAATTCTGCGTCGTTGGCGGCTTTGACGCCTGCTTTCAGTGTGCGCAAGCATACCGCAGGGCTAAGGCGGCAGATAGTCTTGGCACAAAATTTTTAGGCTTACGACTGCCGTATTTTAATCCGGCGATCTTGACTCTGAGTCTGAATTACGATGAACGTCAGTATTAACTTTTAGCAGTTTTATTTGACGGCTGTCAGCATTAAGTATGGTGATCTGCAAATCGCCCATTATCACGGATTCGCTGCGTTCGGGGATGCGGCCGAATTGCTGCAAAATCAAGCCCCCAAGCGTCGTGAATTCCTCGTCGCTGAACTTTGTCCCGAAGTAGTCATTGAATTCGTCGACCGGGGTAAGTGCCTTCACGATGTAATTGGCTTCGTCGAATTTCTTTATATGATTATCGTCATCCACATCGAATTCGTCCTCGATTTCTCCGACGATCTGCTCCAGTACATCCTCTATTGTTACTGCGCCACAGACACTACCATATTCATCAATTACAATGGCCATATGTTGTCTCGTTTCACGGAATTCTTTGAGCAGGACGTTCAGTCTCTTGCTTTCAGGTACGAAGGTCGCTGGGCGCAAAATGTCTTTGATGTCAAATCGGTCATGGATGCCAGCCAATAACAGGGGGAGTAAGTCCTTCGCGAGCAGAATACCCATCACGTTGTCNACATTTTCCCCNACCACTGGGAATCTCGAGTGCGATGCTTTGGTCACCAGCTCAACAATATCGCTCAGGCTTTGATCAGCTGGGACCGTGACAACCTGTGANCGGGGGATCATGATGTCACGNACCTGCATGCTCGAAACCTGCAGGGCACCTTCNATGATGCCTAANGCATCGGCGTCAAGAACCTGATCTTGCTCTGCGTTGCGCAGCAGCTCGAGTAGGCTCCTTTTATCAGTGGGTTCGTCAGAAAAGACTTGCGCGATTTTATCGATCCAGGACCGAGGTCTCGGATCGATGCTAGATTGGTCGTCTGTCATGAANGGGCGACTGGCGGCCTCCTTCGGGAAANTGAATGAGATTACCCTATCAAATACGGATNGCTAATTCCAAGTTTTTTCAAGCACTCGACTTCAAGCGCCTCCATGGAGGCGCNGTCGCTTTCTGTGATGTGATNGTAGCCCANGAGATGATANAAGCCATGCACGAGCATATGAGACCAGTGGTCCTCAAGAGTCTTCATTTGCTGTTTTGCCTCTGCTTCAACGACGACCGGACAGATAACTATGTCTCCAAGAGGCTCCGAGCGCGGAGNATCCACCACCAGCGGCGGCCAGGCAGNAGGGAATGACAGAACATTGGTCGCGGTGCTTTTCTTNCGATACATATNGTTCAANGCTAAGGATTCCTCAGCATCAACAAAACGCAAGCTGATGGTGACATCGTAATGCAGGCCGGCGACCCGGCAGGCTGCTGTCATAATACGATGACAGAATTTGTGATCGGGTGTCCAGCGATCGGGGCAGGAATCATCGAGTTCAATAGTCGCTGTCATACTTGCCGTTGCTGTTTGGGTGAGAAATCGACGTGACAGACTTGTCGTCGAAAGCGTCATAGGCNTCAACAATACGCTGCACAAGTCTGTGTCTAACGACGTCTTGGGAACTGAAGTAGGCGAAACCAATCCCTTCAACATCTCTTAAAACCTGGCTAACGTGAACTAGCCCAGAGCGCTCCCCTTTTGGTAAATCTATCTGGGTGACGTCCCCTGTNATGACTGCAGTTGAACCGAACCCGATTCGGGTGAGAAACATTTTCATCTGAGCTGCAGTGGTGTTCTGGCTTTCGTCCAAAATGATGAAAGAATTATTGAGCGTCCTGCCGCGCATATAGGCNAGTGGTGCTACTTCGATCACATTCTTTTCAATCAGGCGTCCGACCCGTTCGAACCCCAGCATTTCGTACAGAGCGTCATAAAGCGGTCGGAGGTACGGATCTATTTTCTGNGACAGATCGCCNGGAAGAAATCCCAATTTCTCTCCGGCTTCCACCGCCGGTCGCACCAACAGGATACGGTTGATTCTTTCCTTGGTCAGCGCCTCAACTGCACAAGCAACCGCGAGGTANGTTTTGCCGGTTCCAGCGGGCCCGACACCAAAATTTATGTCGTGGCGCCAGATATTCTGAACATAGTCCCGTTGGTGTTTGCTGCGAGGTTTAATACTGCCTTTTGGGGTGCTGATGAGCGCAGATGTTTCTGCCGCAGGATTGTGCCCGGCATCTGAGGTTTCGCTATTGATAAACTCTTGCATTGCCAAGTGAATCTGATTCGGGCTCAGGAGCTTATTATTCTCGGTCGCTTGATACAGCATTTCAAGCAAGTCACAGCCATCGGCAACTGCGCGTTCGTCCCCATTAAGCTGAAAAATATTGCCTCGCTGACGTATTTTGATCTTCATCCCCAGTTCAATTTGTTGGATATGCTCATTAAGCCTCCCACAAAGATTGGCGAGGCGTTGGGTGCTGTCAGGAAGCAGAGTGAGGTTGATTGATTGACTGGGCATGATGCGGATTACTATTNGGGCAGGTTCCACCTGCTCATGACAACTTTTGCAGAATACGCGAACTCAGTTGAGACTCCCCAGCAAAGAGTTCGGGAGTGCATCTGATATCTTAATCTTTGCGAATTGACCAATAAGGGAGTGATCATCACAGCGAAAGTTTACAACGCGGTTATTCTCTGTNCGGCCCTGAAGCGCGCCGGGATCTTTCTTGGAAATATCTGTTACCAAGACCTCTTCTGTTGCGCCTACCATTGCCTCGCTGATGGCGCGGGCTTGGGAAGCGATTTGTGATTGGAGCGTGGCTAAGCGGTGTTTTTTCTCCTGCTCACTAGTAAACTCACGGAGCTCTGCCGCGGGTGTACCGGGGCGGGCACTGTATATAAAGCTGAATGAAGTGTCATAGCCGACATCCATAATCAGCTTCATGGTATCCTCAAAATCTGCGTTTGTTTCGCCNGGAAACCCCACAATGAAGTCTGATGACAGACTCATCTGCGGGCGATTCGCTTTAATTTTGCGAATCAGTGATCGGTATTCAAGTGCGGTGTGTCCGCGTTTCATGGCTGCCAGTATGCGGTCGGACCCACTCTGAACGGGTAGGTGTAAATGAGATACGAGCTCCGGTACTTGCCGGTAGGCTTCAACAAGATTCTGATTGAATTCAACCGGATGTGAGGTTGTGAAGCGGATTCTGTCAATGCCATCGATTGATGCGATGCAATTGATTAGCAGAGCTAGATCAACGATCTTTCCCTGTTGAGAAAGCCCTCTGTAGGCGTTGACGTTCTGGCCCAATAAGTTGATCTCTCTTACACCCCGTTGGGCAAGATGGACCGCTTCTGCAAGCACGTTGTCCAGAGGCCTACTGACCTCTTCTCCNCGNGTAAACGGCACCACACAAAAACTGCAGTACTTGCTGCANCCTTCCATNATGGTTAGGAACGCATGACATGCGCTTACTTCAGGCTCGGGTAAGCGATCAAATTTTTCAATTTCCGGAAAACTGATATCAACGACAGTTTTGCCTGAATGCGATGCTTCAAGCATTTCTGGCAGTTTATGGAGTGTTTGCGGGCCAAAAACCACATCGACATACGGAGCGCGTTTCCCNATTGCCTCACCNTCTTGACTAGCAACGCAACCGCCGACTGCGATTCGCACATTCGGATTCTGGTCCTTTAGTGCCCGCCAGCGTCCCAGTTGATGGAACACTTTNTCCTGNGCCTTCTCACGAATAGAGCAGGTATTGAGAAGCAGCACATCAGCCTGCTCAGCTGAGTCAACCAGAACNGCTCCATCGTTCTGCTTGAGAAGGTCGAGCATTCTCGCAGAATCATATTCATTCATCTGGCAGCCATGAGTCTTGATAAACACGCGTTGCTGGCACGCCTGCTTGGACCTATCTGCTCTCAGATTCTTCTCTGAATTTTCCACTTAAATCCTCGGCCGTGTCGTTTNAATTGATATGCCGTTTGACTTATTTCGAGTACGCAATNAATCGCGATACTNTATCCCCTGACGGTACCACAGCCATCTGGTTGCGGCNTGGCAGGCCTGTGGCAGCGTAGTGTANCAGGTCTGGCGCGCCTTCTCAGTCAATGTAGCCCTTGAATTCTTTTTCTTTAACCTTATGTACAACTATTCAAAACGCGCTTGGTCGAGCAATCTCAATGCCCTGCNGCCTGCCTCGCTAGCCCCCACTATTGTNCTAAGAGACTGATTTAAATGAGTAAAACGAAAGAAGTCTACAAGATAACATTCCTTAATAAAGGCAAGGTTTACGAAATTTTTGTCAAACAGGTTTACCAGAGCGATTTGTATGGCTTCATTGAAATAGAGGAATTTCTGTTCGATGAGCGGTCTCAGGTAGTGGTTGACCCTAGTGAGGAAAAGCTGAAGTCCGAATTCACCGGCGTAAGACGCAGTTTTATCCCGATGCAGGCGATCATAAGAATAGATGAGGTGGAGCAAACAGGTGTCGCCAAAATCTCAAGCGGCGACAAAATCACGCCGTTTCCGGTTTCGCTAGTCGGCAGCAACAGAACCGATAATAAGGATGCCTAAAGCGCTTATGAAACGATGTTTCGACTGTAGTGCCTGGTGGGGTAGTTGACGCTTTCCGAGCATCCGTTCGCCGCATTAACACCAGATCGGGTCTTGACCGCTGTCGAGTCCCTCGGTTTTGAGACAGATGCTCGCTTTTTCGCCCTCAACAGCTATGAAAATCGGGTTTATCAGATTGGGCTGCTCGATGGGACAAACTTGATCGCAAAATTCTACAGACCGGGTCGATGGGATGCTCGGCAGATTGATGAAGAGCACATTTTTACTCAAGAGTTGTTTGACCTGGAACTTCCTGTGGTACCGCCTATAAAGCTGACCAATTCCGAAACGCATGTTGAGGTCAATGGTTTTGCGCTTGCCCTGTTCCCGCAGCTCACCGGTCGAACGCCAGAGCTAGACGATCTTGATAGTCTGTTCACGATGGGGAGATTCGTCGCCCGGATTCATGCGGTAGGAGCACGGAACAGCTTTGACTACCGACAACACATGGCCCTTGAGACAGCGATTGATAGCAGCCGTCATCTTCTCGAGAACGACTTCCTGCCACCCGATCTGATTACCGCTTATGAGACTTTGGTGCGCGATCTTTTCGACAGGATGTCAGACCAGCTTGCGTCAGCAGGCGGTTGGCGCCCGCTGCGTATTCATGGCGACTGCCATCTTGGGAACGTTCTGTGGCGAAACGGCATACCCCACTTTGTCGATTTTGATGACACAGTTATGGGGCCTGCCATACAGGATTTGTGGATGTTACTCTCCGGTGATCGCGATCAGAGGCAGGCGCAGCTGCTCGAACTTGCCGAAGGGTATAGTGAATTTAATGATTTCAGAGTATGTGAACTTTCGCTGATCGAAATCCTGCGCACGATGCGATTGATTAATTTCAGCGCCTGGCTTGCCAGGCGCTGGAATGACCCTGCCTTTCCACTTGCTTTCCCCTGGTTCAATACTCAGAGATATTGGGCGGAACACATCCTAGAACTCCGTGAGCAGATTGTCGCGCTGGATGAGCCCACGTTGAAGCTCGTCCAATAATTTCAGCCAGCAAAGCCTGGTCCTCCGATGCGTCCGGCACCGTCCATGAAAACAAAAGGAAGCCCCGACTCTGTCAGCCAGTCTAGGGCGTCCTGCTCTGGTTTAAGCATGGCTATCGTCGCGAAGGAACCCGCAACGGTGCAGAGATTCGCAGCAACACTTACTGCCCTCAGTCCCGCGCAAGGCCAGCCGGTTTTGGGGTTAAGCAGGTGGCTGTAGCGTTTTCCGTCAAGGACGAAAAAACGCTCATAGTCCCCGGAAGACGCGAGACCGCCCTCATGTAAATGNAGGCGTGCCATCATATTCGTTTTGTCTTCCGGATGTGCGATACCTATTGGCCAGGGCTTGTTCTCAGGCTGTGATCCGATCGCAGCAAAGTCGCCTCCTAGATTGATTAAGCCCCGCTCGACGCCGAGTTCCCTCGCTAGCTTGACGAGCGAGTCTGCNGCGTACTCCTTTACAATGCCGCCGAAGTCAATNTCCATATTTTCGGGCAGAAATAATTTGTCTTCNTGCCATNTGAGCCTGTCGTATCCNATAAGTGATAAAAGGCTTTGAAGGTCNGANTCNNTTGGCNCTNGCTTGAGATTGAAGTCCCATGCGCGACGGAGAACACCTGCNGTGATATCGAAAAGTCCGTCGCTTTGCTCATAGCACCTCTGCGCATATTCAAACAATTTCTGAGTTTCGAAATCTATGCTGATGCCGGTTTGACTGCCTGCACCGCGGTTGATCTGGCTAAGAAAGCTGTCTTCTCGATAACGTGTATATTTGGATTCTAACCGTTTGACCTCTTCGATTAGCCTGCTAACTTGACGTTTGGCCATGATTCGAGAAGCCTGAAAAATCTGAATCTCGCAGTAGGTTCCCATCGCCCTGAAACCGGTATGGCGCAAATGAGTCTGCATCACTGATCCGTGCGGTTAAAACGTATAGTTCACGCCGAGCGACAATCGGGTGAACTGAACCAGACCAGGACTGGGTTGGTTAACGGCGAATGATGAGTACTTCGCATTAGCTACGTAGCGTTCGGCGGTCAGCGTGGCAGCCCATCCGCCGAAATCGGCAACAAAGCTAAGGCCGCCACTGACGGCACCAAACGCAGAAAGTCGATAATCGCTTGACTGATTCTCAGAAAGGGGCTTGAGAAAATCGTCAATATTCGTATAAAAATCGGCGGCAGACTGAGTGTAGTAGCGCAACATCGGAACGATTTTTAGCGATTTAGTCACATTCTGAAACCATGAAACATCTAGTGTATGGGAATTAATGCCAAAATCGTCGCGGTAGTAACGATATTCGCCTTGTAGTGCGCCCTCCATATCGATGAAGTAGTAGCGAAGTGAATTCGAGAATGCGATTTGATTCTTATTGTTCGGCCTGCTGTCTTGAAGTTTGTAAGGATCAGACAAATAGCCGGATTGATCTGTTAGACTCAATGCCATCTGAAAACTTGCCACAGGGTTGAGAATCTGACTCCAGCTCACTGCGACTGAGCTTGTGCGCTTGTTTTTATCACGCACGCGATTAAAGCGTTCAGCATCGCTCGGAAAAATGGCGTCATCAGAATGACTCAAGCTCATCGTCAGCGTGCTCAGGTCATTGTTGAAATTCCGAGACCCACTCATGCGTACATATTTAGCTCGGTAGTCATTTTCCTCGGAATAGCCAATTGCTCCTCCAACATTGCCGGTTGCGCCGTAATACCGAGCACCAATAGCGATCTCGCTTCTTGAGTCGTAGATTCCACTCGCTCCACTCATGTTGATGACTGGCTGTCCGTCATTGCCTGCAGTAGAAAACCAGGGAGAAGCACCGCTCATATTTTCATGATTGGCGTCAATGAACAGAGCGTAGTCACTGCCAAGCGGTGAGACAAACTGGAATTGATGAACGTCGATATCGTATCGTTCAAGTTCGCCGAAAGGGACTTGCTCTCGGGTTAAATCATCTTCCTGATAGTTGGAAATTTTGTAAGATAACGAAGAATTAAACGGTGGGGCATCCGCTTTCGCGATCCCAGGCAAAGCGATTGCTGAGGCGGAAAGAGCAATTAGGCTGCGCGAAGAGCGATTTTTCAAGAGGAGTTCTCAATGGTCCAAAGGTCTTAGGCGAACAAAAACTAGTTGCATCCACAGCCACCTCCGGCTGCCATGCTCCCGCCTGACGAGCCCTCTTTACTGAAGAAAATGTGGTCGTTCAGAGCGCCCTCCAATGGATCGCTGTCCCAGGCCATTTCCTGCTTGGCTAAATAGCCGCGTTCCCAGGGCTGAACCTGGCTGCATCCCGTGGTTAGCCCGAGCGCGGTTAAGACAAGAATCAGTTGTTTCATACAAGGCATATCCAATTAGTTTGGAAGGTTTGCCACTATAGCAGCTTCGATCGTCTCCATGTCTGTTGGTCGGAACCCCATGTGCACAAGTTTGACTTTGCCATCGGGACCAATCAAATACGATGAGGGCATGCCAATGACATTAAATTGTGTTGCCATCTCACCTTCAGGATCTGACGGGACAAGAAAGTCGAGCGGGGTATCCATCAGAAAATCTAAACCATCCTCAACGGGATTGTCCACATTAATGGCAACCACTTCGAGTCCTTGATCTCGGTATTTGTCATACAACTCGTTGTATAGAGGTAATGAGGTCAAGCATGGCGCACACCAGGAAGCCCAAAAGTCAACGTAAACGGTTTTGCCTGGCATATTAGCTAAAGAAACTGCCGGNCGGTCCGCGTAGATTGAAGGAAGTGAAAAATTCGGGGCGGGATCGCCTTCTTCCACGGCGTGGACTAATCCAACCAGACCGCTCGACACTGCACCCAGTCCTATTGCCAAAAAGAATTTTTTTATCATCGTATATCCTTCAATTGTNATCACAAGCCTGCTTGCACTTGTATGGGTTTGTAGTGTTCTTGNGGTCGCCTTTAGGTTTGACAGGCAACAATCATTCACCATATGAATTATTTGACTTCTCCTNACATTACTGGCGTACAAGGCGATCGGTTCACTCTTTCAGCCTGACGATAACGCATCAGCGAAAGATCCATGCACTTGTAGCTCCTTTTTTATGTCGCAGTTGCCACCACAGAGTCAATATTCCGCAGCAACTTATGCCATCGTTTTCGCTGAACTTTCAACGCGGATTTCATTTCCCTATAACTATCTCGCAGTTCCGCCCGTTCCCACTGCGCCAACGTTTCCTGAATGCGTCTTTCTCGAGCTTGAAGCCATCGTTGTCGAGTTATGTTCCATTCTTTAAGTAAATGCTGGAATTGTTC
Organism: Gammaproteobacteria bacterium; assembly: GCA_002719575.1. Taxonomy (GTDB): domain Bacteria; phylum Pseudomonadota; class Gammaproteobacteria; order Pseudomonadales; family Pseudohongiellaceae; genus UBA9145. The sequence goes on from PBHS01000006.1 coordinate 9,183, forward strand.
GTATTCTTGCTCAAGCTTTGTACGCAAGCTATCTGGGATATAGGCAAACTCGAATTGATCGCGTGCTACCTGATANTGCATCCTTAATCTCGCTGTTTCCACACGCGTGGGATTGGTTTTTTTTAAGTCTTTGGTCAGCCCTATCCAAGAAAAGCTGCGAATCAACCATTTAGTAGGATCGAAGTGCCACCATTTAACACCATTGCGATAATCCCATTGGAAAGTATGATGATAGTTGTGGTAGCCCTCGCCATAAGTGATGAGCGCCAGAATGGGATTGTCCCGAGCAGAACTAGAGTCGCTGTAAGTTTGTTCACCCCACATGTGTGCAATCGAGTTTATCAGGTATGTTACATGCTGGCTCATCACTAATCGGAGTAGCCCTCCAAGAAGTAGGCACGCAATGATGTCTCCATGCAGATAGCCCAGAAATGCAGGTAGGGCGATGTTGGTGAGAATAGCTAAAAGCAGATAGTAGTCGTGTTGCCAGAGTGCTATTTTGTCCTGCTGGATATCCTTGATATTTGAAAAGTCTTCTTTTCCACTGGCATAGTGACGCAGAATCCAGCCGATATGGGAGAACCAGAAGCCTCTGCCAGCCGAGTATGGGTCCAGATCGTTCTGGTCAACATGGCGATGATGGCGCCGATGATCTGAAGCCCAATGCATGACATCATTCTGCAAAGCGCAGGCCCCGCCAAGCGCGAAAACCAGTCTCAGCAACGGGTGCCCTTTATACGCTTTATGAGACCACATCCGATGGTAGCCAGCAGTGATTGAGAGGCCGCAAAATAGCATCATGCCCAGGAAAACCATCCACTCGTAGAGGTCATAACCATAAAAGTGGCCGTATAACGGAACCAAAATGACAGCCAACAGCGGTGTGAGGCTAAACAGCAGCATGTTTGTCCAGTTAATCGGTGCTTTTTCCATAGGTGTCGAGTTCGAGTTGGTTTGAACAGTAACAAGTGTAGCGGATTTTGTTTAAAGAGCCAGCAGTGTGATCTTTTTTATTAGACTCAATACTCGGAGATTTTCTGATGCATAACTTGAACAATCGCTTAGACGTAATAGAGAGTCAATTGGCATTTCAGGAAGACGCCATCGAACAGATTAACGTAGTTTTTGTTGATCAGCAGAGGCAGATCCAAGAGCTGCGATCCCAGCTCTCCTATTTGCAGGAGTTGCTCAATGAACTAGCTGATGCTTCGCTTGGAGCAGAAGTGGATCCTGCGCAAGATAAACCACCACATTATTGAAACGCAGCTAATGGAGCTTTGCGATCTAGCAGCGTCAGTTTGGGTTAATTTTCGGCCTGCGAGGTTTTATAAGCATGAGCGTACTCGTTGCCTTTTTCGCGAGAACAAAGTTAAAAAATGCCAGCGAGGGATCAAAGCCTACACAAGGGCAAATGCGAAAATAGTGCGGTTTCACTCGCAACGGAAACAAGTTTCTGAACTGCTACTGCGTCAGCGGAAACGGGCGATGAATGAGTGCTAATCATCCATCTTCGAGCTCTGTATATACCCACCCTGAAAAAAGAGCCGCGGGAGCAATGCTCGGAAGGAGAGATCATTGAGGGGCGCTGTGTCAATTTTAATTCTTGGGTTTCAATAAGCCGGTGATTGCGAGCGCGTCTGGTCGGACGCGAAAGAATTCGGCCGCGCAACCAGGCCTTGATTCGCGCTTTTTATATCGTGCAGCGTTACGAAACACCTTACGAGCATTGAAAAGAAGAGTGTCTGTTTTGCTATCACTGCATTTATCTTCTGAGCTGCCCCGGGCTTTTGCTCGCACCCATTCTGGTCCGGTTTATCAGATACGGTCGCGAATTAGTGTTTGACCTGAGACGCCCCACACTGAAAACCAGATTGGCTGCGTTAGTGTTCTTGTCAGCCGAGATAGAAGCCAGCGATTACTGCNAAGAGTGTCATTGCGAAGAGCGAAAATTTCAGCGCGCTCTGTGAACTGCGCACGGCGATCTTAACCATCAAATAGGCGCCGGCCATATTTCCTCCCGCCAGAATGAGGCCGGGTACCCAGGCGACAAGATCGAAAATAAGAAAGATACCCACTGATACTATCGTGAATGCCAGCGTGCAAACCATCTTAAGTGCGTTTGCTCTNGTGAGATCGTAACGGAGACCGCCTGCCAAAGCGGCGAGCAGGATAAATCCGACTCCAGCCTGCACAAATCCCCCATAGATGCCAGCAACAAACAGCCCCCACCAGGCCCGTCTATCATCGTGCGGAGAAAGAGTCGGCGTGTTGGCCGGCGGGGCAATAAAGCCAGGTCTCAGAAGGATGATTAGAGACATCATTAGCAGTGTGAGCAACAGCAATGGTTTGAGATACAGATTTGGCATCAGCGCAGCTGAAAGGGCGCCGGCTGATCCTCCTGCGAGAGTGGGTACAAGGATCGGCCGAATTGCTGGTCGATCGAGCAACTGGTTTTTGTCAAAACCTACGACGCCGACGATGCACTGCATCAGAACGGCTACACGGTTAGTGGCGTTAGCGATATCTGCGGGCAGGCCCATGACCATAAGCATAGGGAGGCTCAGATTTGAGCCACCGCCGGCCAGGGTGTTGATCCCGCCTGCAATGAAACCCACCAACCAAAGCGCAGAGAATTGAAACAATGTCACTTCGATATCCAGATTGACGCCCTACCTTTCGTCTGACGGCTCTGAGGCCGCGATAAATCGTTTCCGCCAGCGTTGCTGCGACTATTATACTAGCTATCAATGCTGTCACGGGACTCTAAGATCCTTCAATTCTTTTTCTGTTTGTCTCTCGGTGACAGTTCAAAAATCGGGAAGCATGACACAAAGCAAACGCAGTGGATCGTCAAGATGTTTATGAAGCTGCAGCGCTTTGAGACAGGCCTTAAGTTAAGGGACCAAGGGCAAAAACAACACAAAAAACTGGCCATTAAGACGCTTTTAAGGGGTGCTACCAGGGCGAATCCATGCTTGTTCCGTATGCAGAAGTAACGTCTTTACGATCTTTTGATTGAGTTTTTTTGGGTCAAAAGCCTTAAATTAATTCGCACCCCGATCTCCCGAGTCCAAAACCGAGGAAATATCAGTAATCTCAACATGCCAAGCCTCTTTAGTCAGTAACGCAATGGTCAAAATAGAGTCCTAAGGTTGTTGGTAGTTGTGGCCTTATCGCGACGTGATCCTCTGAGTGCGTGCTGAAAAGCCCTCAGTTTATTCCAACTCCGGGTCATAAACTTCAGCGGTGCGCGTTTTGTTTGCCTTTTAAGGGTGTTTGTCATGATCTTGGCAGGTAAACGATGCAGCCGTATGCTAAGTCTCTGATTATTGGAATGTAAAACCTGTGTCTGATATTCATCGTACGATATAAAGTTCGAGTTGGTCTCTAACGGTCTGTCCGAATGCAGGCGTCGGCTATCATTATTAAAGGCCGGCAATTTATTTGTAAACAGTGACTGCGCTGTAAGAAGTGTTTTAGAAGGGCGATCCATGTCAGAAAAGCTAAACATAGTTATGGCCCAATTGAACTTTCTGGTTGGGGACATTGAAGGCAATACTGAACTTATCATTACTCATGCAAAACGGGCTGCAGATGATCTCTTGGCTGATGTCGTGGTGTTCCCGGAGTTGGCCCTAACCGGCTATCCTCCAGAGGACTTGCTGCTGCGACCCAGTATTAAACCGAGGGTCGAGAAGGCCCTGCAGCGGATTCTCAAGGAGAATCTTGATTCGATTTTGGTTATCGGGTTCCCGGAAAATACCGGCGAAGCGGTCTATAATGCACTGGTTGTTGCTCGCAAAGGTGACGTGATTGCTAAGTATCGCAAGCAGTGCCTGCCAAATTACCAGGTTTTTGATGAGCGAAGATATTTCTCCCCAGGCGACAGTGCTTGCACGGTTGATCTAAAAGGCACAACGATTGCCTTTGCCATTTGTGAAGATCTCTGGGAGGTTGGACCTGCTCGTCAGGCAAGCGACGCTGGGGCAAAGATGTTAATCAATATCAATGCTTCACCTTTCCACACCACTAAGCCGAAAGAAAGGCAAGAACTCGTTTGCAGACGCAGCATTGAAGAAGACTTTCCTTTCGTGTACGTCAACTTAGTCGGTGGTCAGGACGAACTTGTTTTTGACGGTGGATCCATGGCTGCTTGCGAAGGTCGATTGGTCTGTTTGGCGCCGCAGTTTGTCGAGGGCTTATTTCCACTGCAGGCTGAAATCGACGAAAACGGAAGGTGCCGGATTCCTGCACAACAGCTTTCGTCAGGCTTAAGTCTCGAGGCTCAAGTTTATGAAACGCTTGTTCTGGGGTTGCGGGACTATGTTAAAAAGAATCGCTTTCCCGGAGTGGTTCTTGGTCTGTCCGGTGGAATCGATTCTGCTTTGAGTCTGGCCATCGCGGTAGACGCACTCGGTGCTGCTCGCGTAGAGGCCGTTATGATGCCATTTGCCTATACTTCGCAACTCAGCCTTGACTGCGCTGAGCGTCAGGCTAACGCCCTTGGAGTGAATTATCAGATAATTGCTATTAATGGTATTTATGCGAGTTTCCTAAATGCGCTCGAACAGGAATTCCAGGGACTTAATGCCGATGTCACAGAACAAAATATTCAGGCGCGCGCGAGGGGCGTCCTGTTGATGGCGATTTCGAACAAAAAAAGCTTGCTAGTCTTGACGACAGGCAATAAAAGTGAAATCGCTGTAGGTTATTCCACCCTCTATGGAGATATGGCAGGTGGCTTTGACGTATTGAAGGATGTCTCAAAAACACTGGTCTACAAACTCGCTCGATACAGAAACGAGCAGGAAACGGATCGTGAAGTGATTCCCTTTGAGGTGATCCAGCGACCACCATCAGCTGAGCTTGCCCCCGGGCAGCTGGACCAGGACAGCCTACCAGCCTATGAAACGCTGGACGCTATTCTTGAGCTGTATATCGAACACGATATGAGTTTTGAAGCTATCTTGAACAGAGGATTTCTAGAAGCGGATGTTGAGCGAGTTTTACGTTTGGTTGACCTGAATGAGTACAAGCGCCGTCAGGGTCCGATCGGGGTTAGGCTGACTCGACGCGGTTTCGGTCGCGACAGACGCTACCCAATCACTAACGGCTGGTCTCTAGGCGAATGATTGGACAAGTAGGCTGAGGCTTGCCCTGCAAAACCCGGAGACGGGCAAATAGTCATCCCGTCTTGCAAAGAATAACTAAATGTCAGTTTAGCAGACCGAATGTAATGATGCTTAGGAAGGAAGACCCGCTTGATGTCTGATTCCTTTGGGAATTGATAATTTGCTGACTGCCTGAGGTCCCGGGCCGCCGGGTAGGTGCGAGAGGAGGGTTTCCGCGGTTGTCCCCGAGCAATCCAAAGCTGACTGTGTAGAGCAGGGAAGGATCGGTTATTTCAGTCCTCACTCTAAAATCGCCATCATTATCGATAGAAGCATGGTTCGGATAGTTCTCTTTAAGCAAGGCCAGTGAAGTATCGGCCAGGTCATTCAGTCCGAGTCTAAGGTAGGACTCCACCATGATTGACACGCCATCAGCCACGGCTGGTGTGCCTTGAAAATTTTCAACCACATATTGCCCTCGGCGCAGTGCCGCTATATACGCCCGGCGATCCAAGTAGTAGTTGGCGACGTGAATCTCGTAGGCTGCCAGGTTGTTTCTAAGATACACCATCCTAGCCCGCGCATCCGCAGCATAGGCGCTATCAGGATACAGCGCCAGCAGTTGGGCGAAGTCGTTAAACGATTCCTGAGCTAGGCCCGGATCGCGTTTGGTGTAATCCACAGGAATAAAGCGGCTGAGGATACCGCTTCGGTCGTTGAAAGACGCCAGTCCTTTCATGTAGTAGGCATAGTCAATGTTGTCATTTTCAGGATGCAGTCTGATGAAGCGATCTGCTGCGGCCCGGGCAGCCTCTTCATCGCCATTACTGAAATAAGCATAAACAATCTCGATCTGAGCTTGAGCCGCGAAGCGGCCAAAAGGAAAGCGCGATTCGAGGGCTTGGTAAGTGGAGATTGCCCCAGCGTAGTTTCGGCTTTCCAGCTGCTCTAGTGCGCGTCGATAAAACTGCTCTTCGGTTGATAAGCCAGTAAACTCATCTGCTCCATCTCCGTCCAATAGCCCACATCCGCTAAAAAACAGTACGAAAAGTGCGGCATTTAGGATCCTGATCGAAGTTGGCAGTGTCATGTGTGGGTGTTATCTCACCGAAGATGTTCCTGGAATTCGGCATTTAACCATACAGCGAGGTTGAAGCCCAATGCCAAGGGAATGGGTTCTTCGGCGATCTTCGCCAGATGAGTGTTTCGAAAGGTTCAAGTATGATGGGCGGGTAATGATGTCAGAATATGCAAAAGAATTGATCTCACAGAGAGCTCAGGTTGCTCAAGATCAGGCGGGTCGTCGAATTGACCAGGTCGCGGCCCGCTTGTTTCCCGATTATTCTCGAGCAATGCTTCAGACTTGGATGAAAACAGGCGAACTGACGATTAATGGCGAGCGCTGTAAACCCAAAGATATGGCGCGCGCGGGTGCGTGGTTAGTCCTTGAAACGAAGCTCCATTCGGCTGATTGCTGGAGTGCTGAGGAAATACCGCTCAGCATCGTTCACGAAGATGAGGATCTGCTCGTCATAAACAAGCAAGCGGGACTCGTCGTTCACCCAGCGGCCGGGCATCGGAGTGGAACTCTTGCTAATGGTCTACTGCACCACTGTCCAGCACTTGAGTATCTTCCGCGCGCGGGGGTTGTTCACCGCCTCGACAAAGATACGACAGGACTAATGGTTGTCGCGAAAAATTTAAAGAGTCATCATGCCCTGATAAAGCAGCTTCATTCACGTTCGGTTTCCAGACGATATGAGGCGGTCGTCCAGGGGGTTATGACTGCAGGAGGGACTGTCTCGGCGCCTCTAGCTCGCCATCCGGTGCAGCGGATTAAACGCGCTGTTTCGCCCAATGGTCAGGAAGCCATAACCCATTATCGAGTAGTAAGCCGCTATTCTGCACATACCCATATTCGCGTAGATCTGGAAACTGGCCGAACCCATCAGATAAGAGTCCATATGGCACATTTAAAATATCCAATTGTTGGCGACCCGCTTTATGGGGGGCGTTTTCGCGTTCCGCCAAATTGTGGATTGGAACTTTCAAGTCTATTGGAGAAGTTCAGGCGCCAGGCCCTGCACGCGTCCGAACTCAAGCTCGTGCACCCTACAAGCAAGTTGGAATGTAGATGGAAAACCCCGCTGCCGGATGATTTTGTCGCACTACTGAACCTGCTGCACCGGAGCGAAGGAGGGAAGAAGGCTTGAGCGATCTGTCCCTGATCTATCCGCGCTGGGAAGCGCCAGATTTAGTATTGGCGTTTGTCACGACTCGCTACGGAGGAGTCAGTCAGGCACCCTACAGTTCACTCAATTTAGCTGATCATGTCGGCGATAATGAAGGGGCTGTAGCCTCCAACCGGCTGCGACTTAGAGAAGCATTTCCTTGGATAAACGAATGGCAGTGGCTTAACCAGGTTCACGGTAATCGAGTGATCGAAATCCGGAGGGCAAGAAATCCGTTAGAGGCAGACGCAGTAATTACACGAGAAGCGGGAGTTGCGCTTTCTATACTAACCGCTGATTGTCTACCTCTTTTGCTGGCCGCTGAAGACGGCAGTGAGGTCGCGGTCGTGCACTGCGGTTGGCGTGGGTTGGCAGCCGGCATTGTGGCCAATACTGTAAAGGCAATGAATACACCGCCGAAAGCGATTCTTGCCTGGATGGGTCCGGCTATTGGTCCTTGTCACTTTAAAGTTGGGAAAGATGTACATGGCGCGCTAAGTGCAGTGCTCTCTTCCAACGCACTCTCGAGCGCTATTGTACCAACGGCTGGTGGGAAATTTATGGCGAATCTTTACAAGATCGGTTCAGCCTTACTTCGGGAGCAGGGGGTCGTGCAAATAAGCCGGGAGGAATTGTGCACCTCTTGCGATCAGCAGCGTTTTTTCTCTTACAGGATTTCGCCAACCTGTGGTCGTCTCGCAAGCACAATTTGTATTCGATCAAAGCCCCCGGCTTGAAGCTGATTGCAACGTTTCAAGCTTTATCGAGAAGTCTTTTTGTGGAAGCCCGACGGAACCAATATTGAAAAAATTCTATTTCATCCCAATATTTGTAATGTATTGAGGGACCATGTCGCTTTGTTCTTCAACGCTCCGTAATTGAAAGGATTGAATATAATGAGACTGGATAAGCTGACAAGTAAGCTACAATCAGCTTTAGCTGAAGCGCAATCTCTTGCGATAGGAAAAGATCATAGCCAAATAAGACCTGAGCATCTTATGTTTGTGCTGGTTGATCAAAAAGGAGGAACAGTTCGCGCTCTATTAAGCCAAACCGGGTTTCCTATCACGAAACTTCGGCAAGCCTTGCAGAAATCAGTGGATGGTTTGCCGGTGGTTCCTGACCATGATGGAGAAATTGCTGCTTCCGCAGAGCTAGGTAAATTGCTCAACCAGGCAGATAAATTAGCTCAGAAACAGCGCGACGCATACATTTCTAGTGAAACGGTTCTGCTTGCAGCAATTCAGCGTACAGATGCAGTAGGCAAAATACTTAACGGCTTTGGCGTATCTGCGCAGGCACTAGAAAATGCAATTAATAATTTGCGCGGTGGTGAAAGTGCTGATAGCACTGACGCTGAAGATGCGTGGCTGGCTCTGAAAAAATATTGTATCGATCTGACAGAGCGGGCTGAGAATTCAGAGTTGGATCCCGTGGTAGGTCGTGATGCTGAAATCCGGCGCACGATTCAGGTATTACAGCGTAGAACGAAAAACAATCCTGTTCTGATCGGCGAGCCGGGCGTAGGAAAGACGGCGATAGCAGAAGGACTGGCGCAACGTATCATAAATGGTGAGATACCAGAGGCTCTGAAGGATAAGAAAATTCTGGCCCTCGATATAGGTGCGTTGATCGCAGGTGCTAAATTCCGTGGGGAATTCGAAGAGCGGTTAAAAGCTGTCCTCAAAGAACTCGCTAAGCATGAAGGTTCGGTCATTCTTTTTATCGATGAGATGCACACGATGGTTGGGGCAGGGAAGGCGGAAGGCGCTATGGATGCTGGCAATATGCTCAAGCCTGCCCTCGCCAGGGGTGAGCTGCATTGCGTTGGAGCGACAACTCTTGACGAGTATAGAAAATACATTGAGAAAGATGCCGCCTTGGAACGGAGGTTCCAAAAAATTCTTGTTAGCGAGCCGACCGAGGAAGATGCTATTGCGATATTGAGGGGACTGAAAGAGCGCTATGAGCTACATCATGGTGTCGATATTACAGACTCTGCCATTATCGCCGCTGCCCGCTTATCGCAGCGCTATATTACTGATCGGCAACTGCCGGATAAGGCGATCGACCTCGTGGACGAAGCGGCAAGCCTTATCAGAATTGAAATTGATTCCAAGCCGGAAGAAATGGACAAACTGGAGAGACGCCTGATTCAGCTAAAAATAGAGCGAGAGGCTTTGAAGAAAGATGAGGATGCCGCTGCAGTTGAGCGAAAAGTGAAACTTGAATCTGGCATTGCAGAATTGGAAAAGGAATACGCGGAACTGGAAGAGATATGGAAGGCTGAGAAGGCATCCTTGCAGGGCGCTGCGTCGATCAGAGCGAGTCTTGAGCAGGCTAGGCAGGACATGGAAACGGCCCGTCGGTCGGGTGATCTTGCGCGCATGTCTGAAATTCAGTACGGGGTCATTCCGGGTCTAGACAAAAAGTTGGAATTGGCCACGGCTGCTGAGGCGGTGGAAAAAAAATTGTTACGTAACAAGGTAACCGCAGAGGAGATTGCTGATGTGGTGTCTCGCTCGACTGGGATTCCAGTCAGCAAGATGCTGCAGAGCGACAGACAAAGACTGCTAGAAATGGAACAAGCTTTGAGCAAGCGCGTTGTCGGTCAGTCAGAAGCGATCTCCGCTGTGGCGAATGCCGTTAGGCGATCACGCTCTGGCTTGTCCGACCCCAACCGGCCGAATGGCTCATTCCTGTTTTTAGGTCCCACGGGGGTCGGTAAAACTGAGTTATGCAAGGCGCTTGCTGAATTCCTCTTCGATACCGAAGAAGCAATGGTTCGGGTAGATATGTCTGAATTTATGGAACAGCACTCAGTTGCTAGGCTGATCGGAGCGCCTCCTGGCTATGTTGGCTATGAAGAAGGAGGGTATCTGACTGAAACTGTCAGGCGACGACCGTATTCCGTTCTGCTTCTGGATGAGGTGGAAAAAGCGCATGCAGATGTATTCAACGTCCTTTTGCAAGTGCTAGACGACGGCCGGTTGACGGACGGCCACGGTCGTACAGTTGATTTCCGAAATACAGTTATAGTGATGACTTCTAATCTGGGTTCTGACCGGATCCAAGAAATCATGCATCCGCAAGGTGGTGATTTAGACACTTATGACCGAGTGAAGCGCGATGTGATGGAAGCCGTGGTGAGGCATTTTTCTCCGGAGTTTATAAACCGTATTGATGAGACGGTTGTCTTTCACTCATTGCAGAAGGCTCAGATTCGACGTATCGCAGGCATCCAGATCGCACTTTTGAACGAGAGACTAGCGAGCAGCAAGCTGGCGTTGCGAGTCAATGATAACTTGCTTGATCATATTACAGAAGTTGGCTTTGATCCCGTTTACGGGGCTCGCCCGCTGAAGCGAGCTATACAGGATAGTCTTGAGAATCCGCTTGCCGCGCATGTCTTGCGGGGAGCTTACTGCGACAATGACATAATTGAAGTTGAAGTTGGTCCAGATGGCGACTTGAGTTTTTCTCTCTTGGCCAAAGAGTCGCAGCAAGCAGCAGCCTCACTCGGTACTTAGTTGTGGCTTAATTGGCGCTCTGACAGCTTCAGTTGTAAGGTCATCTGCGCCTTAAGGGCTTGACTTTCCTGACAAAACTGGCACAATCTGGGCATCCTTCGGCTGTGGTGAACACCTCACCAAAGTTCGTCGCAGTTCGAACTTGCCAAGACCGGGCTACGGACGAGCTGGCCTCCGGGTGTCGGACAATATCCACCCCAAGCTTCANCCGCGGTTTCGATCACGTAATCGCTGACGAAGCCGACATGTAGCTTAGCGATTGCTTGCAGCGGCAATTCGCTTGTTAAATCAAAAATTGCTTAGAAGTGAGATAGCCGACCAAGCTAACGCGTCCGTCAAGCGGTGCCACGGTGCGGTCGTAAATGTGTGAATCGATTTGGTTTAGAGGCATAAAGACGTGGAACAACTATCGGGCGGAGAAGCTTTAATTCGCGCCTTACACGATGAGGGCGTTGAGTTTCTGTTTGGTTACCCAGGTGGCGCCGTACTGCATATTTACGATGCGCTTTTTCAGCAGGATGAAGTTGAGCACATCCTAGTGCGCCATGAGCAGGCGGCGACTCACGCGGCTGATGGATATGCTCGGGCTACTGGAAAACCGGGAGTAGTGCTGGTGACATCTGGGCCAGGAGCGACAAATGCGATAACGGGTATTGCAACTGCTTACATGGACTCAATTCCGATGGTGGTTATCTCCGGGCAGGTTGAAAGTCGGATGATTGGAAGCGATGCTTTTCAGGAAACTGACATGGTGGGTGTATCGAGGCCTATCGTCAAACACAGTTTCATGGTGCAAAGTGCTGCTGACATCCCCGCGGTGGTCAAGAAGGCCTTTTACATAGCGTCGACGGGTAGGCCGGGGCCTGTGGTCATTGACGTGCCGAAAGACGCGACCGATCCAAAGCTGAAGATTGATTACAAGTATCCTGAAGGCGTCAAACTACGGTCCTATCAGGTACCGTCGAAAGGGCATTCCGGCCAAATCAAGAAAGCGATCGACCTTTTGATTAGTGCCAAACGTCCCATGATCTATTCCGGTGGTGGAGTGATTCAGGGCGAAGGATGTGAAGAGCTGACCCAGCTTACGCGAAAACTCGGGTATCCCATCACCAACACGTTAATGGGGTTGGGCGCCTACCCGTCAACCGATAAACAGTTTCTCGGTATGCTTGGTATGCACGGGACCTATGAGGCCAACATGGCGATGCACCACTGTGATGTTTTGCTCGCGGTTGGCGCGCGCTTTGACGATCGGGTGACTAACTCCGACACCAGTAAGTTCTGTCCAGATGCGACAATTCTTCATGTGGATATTGACCCTGCTGCCATCTCTAAAACTGTGGCAGCCGATGTGCCTATCGTTGGGCCTGTGCAGTCGGTGTTAAGGGAAATGATTGATCAATTTGACAGAAGTTCAAGGTCTGTGGACCGAAAAGCACTGGAGGCTTGGTGGAATCAGATAGATCAATGGCGAGAGAAAGAATGTCTTGCGGTTGCTCCGGCAGAAGGTGGAATTATCAAGCCGCAACAGGCTATCCAAGCTTTGTACGAGTTGACCCAGGGTGACGCCTTCATTTCCTCCGATGTGGGCCAGCATCAGATGTTCGCCGCGCAACATTATGGATTTGACAAGCCTAGGCGCTGGATAAATTCGGGCGGACTGGGGACTATGGGTTTTGGCTTTCCCGCCGCAATGGGGGTTCAGCTCGCTTATCCCGCCGCACTGTCTGTTTGTGTCACCGGCGAAGGTAGTTTCATGATGAATCAGCAGGAGTTTGCTACCTGCATGCAGTATGGTTTGCCAATTAAAATCGTATGCCTAAATAATGAAGCTTTGGGTATGGTAAAGCAGTGGCAAGATATGCAGTACGGNGGCCGGTATTCCCAAAGTACCTATTCAGAATCCCTGCCGGATTTCATAAAACTGGCTGANGCGTATGGACATGTCGGAGTGCGTATCGAGAAATATAACGAGNTANACAGCAANATGAAGGAAGCGCTGGAGATGAAAGATAAGCTTGTATTCATCGATGTTCTCGTCGATCCTGCCGAACACGTCTATCCAATGGCGATTAAGGGCGGTGCGATGAAAGATATGGTGCTGAGCAAGACGGAGCGTACCTGATATGAGGCACATTATCTCAGTGCTTTTGGAGAATGAACCAGGTGCTCTGTCGCGAGTTGTTGGATTATTTTCTCAACGCAATTACAACATTGACTCGCTCACGGTTGCGCCGACTGAAGACCAATCNCTTTCTCGACTGACGGTGACCACGAGTGGTGATGATGCAAGGATTGAGCAGATCACCAAGCATCTAAATAAGCTGGTTGATGTGGTTAAGCTCGTTGATCTTACAGAAGGGGCGCACATTGAGCGTGAATTAATGTNGNTTAAGGTNAAAGCGTTGGGTGCTCAGCGGTCTGAGATAGCTCGCACGGTGGACATTTTCCGGGGNCAAATTGTAGACCTAACAGCAAGTNTTTTTATAATCCAGCTTNCAGGNGCCGGAGACAANCTCGATGCTTTTATCGCAGCTNTAGGAGATAGCGNGGTAGTAGAAGTTGCTAGGACCGGCGTCTCAGGNATTGCGCGCGGTGAAAAGACCCTTGCGCTATGATACCGGCNGANCGCCNTCCGCTGNCCTCTATGACTGCAAATGTACCTGAAGGCTTTTAAATNACTTTCTTCATCGCGGTCATGTAACTNCGCAGCCTCTTGCCGATAATCTCGATCGGATGAGACCTGATNGCATCGTTAACAGCGATTAGNGCGGCATTATCTATGCCATTATCGGCCAAGCGCAGGCCTTTACCAATGACATTGGAATCGACTCTCTTCATGAAGTCTTCAAGCAACGGCAAGCATTCATGGGAGAATAAGTAGCAGCCGTATTCTGCCGTGTCGGAAATAACCTTGTTCATTTCGTAGAGCTTTTTCCGGCCAATAAGATTGGCAATAAGCGGAACTTCATGCAACGATTCATAATAGGCCGACTCCGCAATCACGCCGCTGTTGGTCAGGCTCTCAAAGGCCAGTTCCACGCCTGCTTTAATCATGGCTACCATGAGAATTCCATTGTCGTAGTACTCTTGCTCAGAAATCTCCATGTCCCCTGCTGCTGATTTTTCGAAATTGGTCTCTGCGGTCTCGGCCCGCCATGCCAATAGCTTAGCATCATCATTGGCCCAGTCTTTCATCATCCCTGCTGAAAAACTCCCGGTTATGATGTCGTCCATATGTTTGTTGTAAAGATCTCGCATGATGTCTTTAAGCTCATCAGCTAATTCATTGGCGATAAGCTTTGCAGGATTGGTAAGACGGTCCATCATATTCGTAATGCCTCCGTGCTTCAGCCCTTCGGCGATAACCTCCCAACCATGTTGAACCAGTTTGGAGGCGTATGCGGCATCAATGCCTTCTCCAACCATCTTGTCGTAGCAAAGCAATGAGCCTGTCTGCAGCATGCCGCAAAGAATGGTCTGCTCGCCCATGAGGTCGGACTTCACTTCCGCGATGAACGAGGATTCTAGAACACCGGCTCGATGTCCTCCAGTGGCAGCGGCATAGGCTTTGGCGATCTCCAGACCCTCCCCGTTAGGATCGTTCTCAGCATGGACAGCGATAAGTGTTGGGACCCCAAAGCCACGCTTATATTCCTCCCTTACTTCACTGCCCGGACTTTTAGGGGCAACCATCACGACGGTCAGATCATCTCGAACCCGCATCCCCTCCTCGACAATATTGAAACCGTGGGAGTATGCTAGGCAAGCACCCTGTTTCATAAGCGGCATCACCTGATTGACCACATCGCTGTGCTGCTTGTCGGGTGTGAGATTCAAGACCAAATCGGCGCTAGGAATTAGATCTTCATAAGCACCGACCGTAAAGCCGTTCTCAGTCGCATTTTTCCAAGAAGTCCTGCGCTCGGTGATGGCAGAGTCTCTCAAGGCATAGGAGACATTCAATCCGCTGTCTCGCATGTTCAGGCCTTGATTTAAGCCTTGTGCCCCACAACCAACAATGACCACTGATTTGCCTTTTAGCTTTTCTACGCCTGCAGAGAATTCGCGACGATCCATGAAGCGACACTTACCTAGCTGTTCTAGTTGTAGCCGAAGTGGCAAGGTATTGAAGTAGTTCATGAGTAGTTATCCTTCACATTGTCGAATCGGAGGTGTGAGCTCGCGGATAGTATAGCAATTGAGCTTCTGGGTAAATTGCAGAAAAATTGACGTAACCGATCGAATTGAGCTGTATACTATCTTTTTAAATCTTGACGATAGATTGTGATGGGTGACGCTAAAGACGATTCAGAATCCCCAAGCGCAGAAGTGGTGGACTCCTTGAGCCAAGAATTTAATCTACCTATCGATGAGCATGAGGAATTAGTCTCAAAAGGTGGCAAGCAGATAAGGTTGCGAGGCGTTTACCTGTTGCCGAACTTATTAACTCTCGGTGCCCTGTTTGCTGGTTTTTACGCAATCATTGCTGGAATGTCTGGAAATTTTAATGAGGCTGGTTGGGCAATAGTTCTAGCAGGAATCTGTGATGGTTTGGATGGACGAATTGCGAGACTAACAAATTCCCAAAGTGCTTTTGGGGCTGAGTTCGATAGCATGTCTGATATGGTGTGTTTTGGCGTGGCGCCGTCCCTGATTATATTTAGCTGGGGTTTCGGTTCGCTTGGGAATCTAGGATGGGCCGCTAGTTTCATCTATGTTTCTTGCGCCGCGCTTAGGTTAGCCCGTTTCAATGTTCAACTCGGTACCGTCGATAAGCGTTTTTTTGTTGGTTTAGCAAGCCCTGTAGCGGCTGGCCTTGTAACTTTTGTCCCATGGGTAGCCTCTAAATATGAGTTAGAGATTACTCTCCCTGTTTCATATTCAGCGGCGCTGCTAACGGTTTTTGCTGGTCTTTTAATGATCTCGAATTACCGTTACTACAGCTTCAAGCTCAAGGGCACAGTTCCATATATATTTTTCGTATTTGCGGTTTTAGTGCTCGGAATTACTGCTCAAAGGCCCCATGAAGTTTTCCTTATTACAACTATTGCATATGCGATCTCGGGTCCAGCGAGTTGGCTATATCGACGGCAGTTCGCAAAGCGCACCGAAACCACAACTTAATCTAAGCGAAGAAATAAAACGTAAAGATCTCAACATATGAAAGGAATAATCGAAATGCTGAACACACTCCTTTCTGAATCGCACATTGAGTGAGTTAAACGACCTAAAACTTTGAAGGGTAGATTGCATGCTCATAAAAAAACCGACAGATATAAGATCCTCAGAAATCACTCCGGAAAATGTTTATCGCAAGCGACGGGCATTCATGAAAGATACAGCAGCGCTTGCACTCGGCAGTAGTCTTCTTGGTGGAGCGGCAACTGCGCTAGCACAAAACGGCGATGCGTTAAAAGCGCGTGCTCCTGAAGCGCTAAGCTTGGCTGCGCCAGCGCCATGGTNGGAAGAAAAATTTGCTGAGGTTTCGCCAGCGCCCGATCAAGAGCCTTATTTCACGGGCGAAACTCTGACGCCATATCGAGACGTGACGCGATACAACAATTTTTATGAATTCGGCATGGACAAATCGGACCCGTCCTCGCGTTCTGGGTCTTTTAAAACAGATCCATGGTCGGTAGCAATCAGTGGTGAGGTTNCGAAACCCGGCACCTACAACTTGGAAGATATTCTTGGCCCGATGCGACTAGAAGAACGAGTTTATCGCCTCCGCTGTGTCGAAGCCTGGTCGATGGTAATTCCTTGGATTGGCTTTCCTTTGGTTGATTTGATCAAGCGATTTGAACCTTCCTCAAAAGCAAAGTTCGTCGAATTTGAGACACTGGTAGATCCAGAAACAATGCCAGGCGTCACCTCGCGCTTTGCAATAGTCGACTGGCCNTATNGGGAGGGATTGCGAATCGATGAGGCGACTCATCCTCTTAGCTTCATGGCTGTTGGTTTGTATGGCAGTTTTTTGCCTGCGCAAAATGGCGCGCCGATGCGCCTGGTGGTTCCGTGGAAGTATGGCTTTAAGAGTATTAAATCTATTGTTCGCATCAACTTTCGGGAAACAATGCCAAATACTACTTGGAATGATCTGCAGTCCAATGAGTATGGTTTCTATGCCAATGTGAATCCCGCAGTTCACCATCCTCGCTGGCGACAAGATATGGAACGTCGTCTGCCTCAAACGCTATTCAGCCGNCAATACATCGAGACTCGGCNNTTCAANGGATATGCGGANCAAGTNGCTTCTTTGTANACGGGGATGGACTTGGCAGTAAATTACTGAGCTTGGCGACCTCCTCGGTCTTTCCGGTGAGTAAATTGTTGAAGCCTGCCGTTTTTTTGTTGGCGTTAGTGCCTCCGGCACTGCTGATCGTTCAGATCTTGCAGGATAATCTTGGCCCCGATCCCGCACAGGAAATCGCCAAGCAAACTGGTGAGTTGAGCATCAGGTTTTTGTTGATTGCATTGTCACTCACGCCACTCAGGCACTTGACTGGATCTTTCCAGTTCGTCCGGCACCGAAGAATGATTGGGCTGTTCGCGCTGTTCTACGCCACGCTTCACTTTTTGGCCTGGATGACCCTTCTTCTAGCATTTCGGTGGCTTGCTATCGGCCAGGAATTGATTGAGCGACCTTACATCTCCATTGGGTTTGCCGCTTATGTGATCTTGCTGGCGCTGGGCATCACTTCGCCAAAGGTAATGGTTCGCAAATTAGGTAAGAACTGGAGAAGACTGCACAAATTGGTTTACGTCGCTGGTATCCTGGCTGTCGTGCACCTGCTATGGATTCTCCGCACTGATGTCTGGGAGGCCGTCTTGTATGGTGGAATCTTGATGGTCCTGCTTGGGTTTCGGGTTGTACGGTATCTCTACCTACGCCATTACTGAGGGATTCTGTCTTGAGAGTTTGGTGCAATAGCGGCGGCTTGTCAGTCCGCGCCAATTGCGTATAATACGGCGCCTCACACGGTTCCCAGCAGTGATACTAGGGATAAGCCAAACCCTTCGCCGAATAGATGCGGTAATTCTCTGTTTGGGTCTGTAGCTCAGTTGGTTAGAGCGCACCCCTGATAAGGGTGAGGTCGGTGGTTCAAATCCACCCAGACCCACCAAACCGTAGGTACTGAACTCGACTGGCGGTTCCTGCTGCAGTTTCGGTAAATTCGGTTTTAGACTTGTGGAGCGAAGCATTTCAAAACAAAGGTGCGAATTTGGTGCAGGCGTCTCTCTGACTCATTAAAGCACCGTGAAAGTAGATTTTCATGTAGCGTCAGGGCTGTTCGGTAAGAAAACGGACGACAGGCTGCGGCCCCTATTAGAACTAACTCGCGCATCCGTGTGCGCGTCGCGCCGGACAAGGCATTGAAAAAATGCAGGAGCCATAGTGCTAAGGCGGCGACGTCGAACTTTCCGAGTCCGTAACTAAAGTTGCCGAAACGTCTCGACCCGAATTGGCAAAAGCTGCAGAACGAGTACAATGTGCGTAACGGCTCAATAATAACGTTTACTTGAAGGGGACTAGCTATGAGAGCTTCGCAATCTTTTAACGTTTTTTCTGACGTTTTTAAGATGGTTTGTGGGTGGATTGTTTCCGCGGCGTTTTTCGCTCAGGTAGCTTTCGGGCAAGTCCCTATCGTTCAGCCGGGTGCGCCGGGCCAAGAAAGCAAGCTAATCACAGCAGAAGAAGCCTCTGCTCTTGCAGGTATTGAATACTCATTGGGTGATATTCAGTTCCTGCAGGGCATGATTCCCCATCATGCTCAGGCAAAGGAAATGTCAGCGCTTGCTGAAAACCGCACAAATAATGAAGCGATTCTGGCTGTTGCCGCTAGGATCACTTTGTCTCAGGATGATGAGATCGCGATGATGCAAGGTTGGCTCAGCGATCGCGGACTGGAAGTGACTTCTGAAGATGCACATCATGATTCGGACTTCATGCGCATGTCAGGCATGCTGACGGATGACGAGATGGACGCGTTGTCATCGGCACGGGGTTCAGAATTCGATCGACTCTATCTTGAAAGCATGATCAAGCATCATCAGGGGGCACTGGATATGGTAGAGGACCTGCTCGACCAACGAGGTTCGGTTCAGGATCCACTGCTTTACGAATTTACTTCTGACGTGACATCGGACCAAACTTCAGAAATTGAACGCATGGTTACCTTGCTGGCAAGCTTTAGTTCAGATCCGAGGGTTGGGCTTGCCGCTGGATTCCGAGACGCCGGTGAAGCTGCGCTAAACATGCAACTTGTCGCAACACTGCCAAAACCTGCTGGTTTTTTTGATCCACAGCGGCCATCGGGTCTTTCTGCGCGTCGCCTTGAGGAATTAGAGGCTGAAGCCAACGCTGAAAGTGGGAACGCACCTGAAACCTCAGCCGATGATGATGAGGATGAAAACTCTGACCCGCGTCCAGCTCTACTCAGTTTTTCAAATACTGACTTACTCTTCTCCGGAGACTATTTAATAGCCGGCAATTATCATGGATTTAACACTTACGACATCAGCAATCCGGATGCGCCCGAACACATCGCCTCGGTGGTTTGCCCCGGCGGCCAGGGCGACGTGTCTTTGGTCGGCGATCTGATGATTATGTCGGTTCAGGAAGTGAGAGGACGCCTGGATTGCGGGTTGGAGGGTGTTCCAGAGTCGGTCAGTAATGAAAGAGTTCGTGGAATTCGAATCTTTGACGTCAGCGATTTTCGTAACCCGACGCAAGTCGCTGCTGTTCAGACCTGTCGCGGTTCTCATACCCACACAGTAGCTCAGGGAGCTGATGAGAATGGCAACATCTATGTTTACGTGTCGGGAACGAGCCCGGTGCGTGATGATGAGGAACTGTCGGGTTGTTCTGATGACTCGCCTTTCGAGAATCCTGATTCTGCGCTTTTCAGGATCGAGGTGATAGAAATACCAGAAGCAAATCCTGCTGAAGCTAAGATTGTCAATCGGCCATTTATCTTTGCGGATCCAGACACAGGGACCTTAGCTGGACTTTGGGATGGTGGCGATCATGGCGAGGGCACGCAGTCTACCCGTCAGACCAACCAGTGCCATGACATTACGACCTATCCGGAAATCGGTCTGGCCGCCGGCGCCTGTTCGGGAAATGGCATTTTGCTGGATATTTCTGATCCTGCTGACCCAAAGCGGCTTGACCAGGTCATAGATCCGGGTTTTGCATACTGGCATTCTGCGACCTTCAATAATGATGGGACTAAGGTTATTTTCACGGACGAGTGGGGCGGAGGGGGTCGACCACGATGCCGCGCGCAGGATCCTCTGACTTGGGGGGCTGATGCGTTTTATGACATTGTTGAAGGTAAGTTGGAATTTCGCAGTCACTACAAAATGTCTGCCCCGCAGACCGAAACAGAAAATTGTGTTGCCCATAACGGTTCCCTAATTCCTGTGCCTGGTCGAGATATTTTTGTGCAAGCCTGGTATCAGGGTGGGTTATCGGTTGTTGACTTCACGGATTCTGCTAATCCGGTTGAGATTGCCTTCTTTGACAGGGGGCCGA
The DNA here is from genome assembly GCA_002719575.1 of Gammaproteobacteria bacterium. Taxonomy (GTDB): domain Bacteria; phylum Pseudomonadota; class Gammaproteobacteria; order Pseudomonadales; family Pseudohongiellaceae; genus UBA9145. The sequence goes on from PBHS01000006.1 coordinate 29,596, forward strand.
TAGATACTGAAGAGCTCATTACCGGAGGCTACTGGTCGACCTATTGGTACAACGGTCGCATATACGGCACCGAGATTTCACGCGGGTTGGATGTATTTGAAATGCAGCCGAGCGATTTTCTCACGGAAAACGAAATTGCCGCAGCTTCTCTTGAATCCTTGAAGGGCACCGTTAGTGCTCAAACGCAGGAAAGGATAGTCTGGGCTTCAGTACCAGTGGTCGCCCGAGCCTACCAGGATCAACTCTTACGGACTGGCGCGATAGATGATGCGAAATCCAAAGAGCTGAGCCAAGCACTCAGTAGAGCACAACAGCTTTTGGAACGTGGGAACAGTAATCGGAACGCGGCCAGTGAGTTGGCAGATCTGGCTGAGCAGTTCGAAAAGATGGGCCAGTCTCTCGATGGAACCACGGCCAAACGCTACATGGGCCTCGCGAGCACAGTAGCCGGCCTGGCCGATGCCGTCCGCTGAACAGTAGTCAAAAGATCTGATGGGGGCCAGTGAGCAATGGTTAGCGACTGAGAATCAGGTCGAATCCCGAGGCCATATAAGTATTTCTTTCTGGCCTACGCTGTAGGAAACAATACCGAACTAGCCAGGCGGCAATCCTCACTCGGGACTCCACGCTGGTGATCAACTCGCACTTGGTTAGGCCGAGGCAATTGCGGTTTAAGGATGCGCGACGAACATATCGTCTACCTCAACCTAATCTTGTTGAGCCTTCGTCGCCTTGCCTAACGGCGTTGCAACTACCGGTCAATTGGCTTTTGAAAAACAGAACGGAGTGATAGCGCTGCTTATAGTTAGATTTACAATCCTTCTGTCTTAAGCAAGTTTGTTCCCACTCTTCTTAGTGCCGCCTACCTATTTACACTGGCTTGGGCAAGTGGACGCTGTCCGTTTCGCGATCAGATCTTTCTAAAAAGATTCAGCCTGGCGTCCGTCTACGCGCACTCCTCGGCATTTATCGATCGGTGAAGTAAGTGTTCAGAGTA
>PBHS01000007.1 GCA_002719575.1 Gammaproteobacteria bacterium
AATCCACGGGTCGGGGTAGGTGAGCGTGCAGGACTGATGCTACGGAAATTAAGGTAGTGAGACGATAGCCTTAATGCGCGGTAATCTGAAAGTTGCTATTTCTGGGGTATGTTAGGACTGGTGTTCGAGCCGTTCCGTTAGACTAATTTGTGAAGAGGTATGGTAGGCTTGGCTGAAATTCTAAAAGGGTCTTGATCAGGGTTTGACGAAATGGGTATTCGGGAGTCGATCTTGATTCAGGCACCCGATGTGCGATTGGAGAGGCAGCATGCAAAAAAGATTTCAGTCTGGCCGCCAGACTAGGAGAGAGTTCCTCAAGAAGACGGCAGTTTCTGCAGTCCTTGCGGCAAGCCCGTTCGGCTTCGCCAGTGCACAGGTCCGGCGGGTTGATAAAATCGGACTTCAGCTCTATTCGCTTCGCCGGGAGATGGCTGAAGATTTCGAGGGGACTTTGGCGCAGCTTGCGGAGATAGGCTTCACGGAAATGGAGTTTGCCGGTTACCACGGTAAGACGCCTTTTGAGGTGCGTAACATTCTTGACAGTTTTGGCCTGACAACGCCAGCGTCTCATGTTCCCTTGCAGGCCATTCGGGAAAACCTAGATCGTGAAATTGAGACTGCTGTGGCTCTTGGCCAGGAATACATGGTGCTGCCCTTTTTGCCAGAAAATGAGCGTAGCCTTGACAGCTACCGCAGGGTTGCAGATCTACTGAACCGGGTAGGTGAGAAGACCAGGGAAGCCGGCATCACAATGGGCTATCACAATCATAACTTTGAATTTGATATCCACGAGGGTGGGCGGATTGGCTACGACATTCTGACATCGGAAACTGAACCGGATCTGGTGATGTTTGAGATGGATCTATTTTGGGCGGAAGACGCCGGCTACGATGCCAGCTTCTTTTTCCTCAAGCATCCAGGGCGCTTTCCTATGATTCACGTCAAGGACCGAGCCGGTTCGGGCGAAATGGTGGATGTAGGTCGCGGCTATATCGATTTTCAAGAGATATTCAGCTATGGGAGCAAGGGCGGGTTTAAACACTACTTTATTGAACACGACAATCCGACTGACGGACTAGATTCAATGGCCTATAGTTACAACACGGTGCGTAACCTCAGGTTCAATTCAACTTACGAACTGCCCTATTAACAGATTCCTAGATCAGTGTCGGTCGCCGCCTGGTGATCATTGTGAAGCGGCAGCTGTGTTCTATCATTTGGTTGTCGGAGCATATCAGGCGAAGCCAGAGAATATTCTTTGATGTTCAGACACGATTCGTTCGGTCTCTTCCGGTTCCGGATTTCGGGAATAGTCGCCCAGTTTGAAGGTACCACCCAGCAGAACTGTGTCGGTGCGGGAGAACATATATAAATTGCTGTTCCCGCCGCCGATAGTGAGATAATCAACGTCCGGGTCAGGGGGCATATAAACCAGCTGACCTTTTGCGGGGCTCATTTCCTGATCATCAAAAAGTCTCGCGGCGCCGAGGCCTGTGCAGTTAAAGAAAACTTTCTCTGGCAGTGCGAATATTTCTTCTTTGCTTTTGAAGTTTCGAATGACAAATTTGCCGCCGTTTTGAAGAAAATCATCGGTCAGCCGCCGCAGGAAAATAGCAGGTTCTACAATCATGGTGAGCTCATGGCGGACATAGGGAACTGGGAATGGGTGCTCATCTGGTTGCAAGTCTACGCGGTAAGGGTAAAGATGTTCGAACTCACCGCCTTCCTCGAAAGGCGACTCGCTTAGGTTATAAAGCTCGGTCCACCCGACGCCATAATCAATGCCGCCTAATTCGGTGAAAGTGTGATGGGCAAAACGCGCGGCGAATTGAATTTGCTCCTTAAATGCATCGCTGGACACTGCTGGATCGTGCACGCTATACGGTCCCCACTCGCCGCCGGCGACGTTTGAGGTGGTGAGATGAGCCTTGTCCTTGGTATAGATTGTGACGCTCCAGCCCAAATCCTGAAGCAGTCGAGCGCTGGTGAGACCCATGACGCCACTGCCGATTACCCCAATTTCCCCAGGCGTCATGCCCATGGTTTCCCTTACAGCAAGGGCTGAACTACCCCATGAAAGGCTGATACCCCCTCCGCCGTGGCCGTAGTTATGAACCACCGTCTTGTCATCGAACTTTTCGCTATTGACGACGAAACCGGATGGCCTATACGGCCGGTGACCGACTACCTCTCGAATAATATTGTCCATGGAAATTTTGGGGGCCACCCAAGGCTTGCGGGAATAGGGGCGCTGAAAGGCAGCACTTGTGCTGATATCTTCTTGGCAATTGCTGAGCAAGGCGGCAAGCGCACCAAAGCCGGCGGCCTTGAGAACGCCCCGTCGATCAATATGGTTTTTAGTCTGCATTTTGCTAATGCCCAACATTAAGGATCTTAGCTAAAGATAGCGAATTATCCGCTCTATTCCCACTTCGCCAGCAAAGTAGTGGGCAGCTATACTCCTCACTCGTTGAGACAATGCGCATGTCAATTTAGCTAGCTATTTATCCTAAATGACGGTGATGATGGCATTGCCATTAAACACCCACTTTTGCTGGCGTTGTTCTGGTTTCTGTGGGGGATTTTCGGTGAGCAGCAGGTTGCTGCGGATTTTAGCCAAGCCCGATGGAAATGCGTATCAGGATCTTTACATTCAGCTTCTTTAAGCCGGATGAGCGGATGACATAATGCAAGTCCTGCCAGTTAATCGAGCGGTACTGGCTCTAGGCGATCACCTTCTTCCTTCGCAATTCAGTTAACTTGTCATCAGAAAGCCCTAATAGTGAGCTCAGAATTTCATCGCTGTGTTGCCCCAGCGTAGCCGCCCAGCTGGCAGTAGCGTGATTCATGTGCCGGAAATTTATCGGCAGAGCCTGAATCAGAAACTGTCCTAGCTGTTCCTGCGAAATCTTGGAAAAAGATCCTCGCTCCAAGACCTGAGGATGCTCAAAGAGATCTTCCAACTCGGTGTAGGCACTGCAGGGGACGCCAGCGGCATTCAACGCATCATCGCACTCAATTGTGGTCCGGAAGGTTGACCATTTTTCAATTTCCGCGGCTAGTGCTCTGAAGTGGCGGGTTCTTTCGCCAAAAATGAAACGCGGGTCTGATAACAAGTCGGGACGCTGCAGCAGTGAGCACAGGCTTTCGAAGTTCTTGTTAGAGACCGGTGTGACCATGACGTGCCCGTCCTTCGTGCGGACAGGATGAAAGCGCCCAATAGGCAAGGGNTCNGCTGATTGTGCTGCCTGAATGTGAGCGGGTATCAGCGTCATCATGGCTTCCATCATGCTGACGTCGACATGCTCGCCGCGACCAAAACGCTCGCGCCCCAGAAGCGCTGTCTGCACCGCCCCAAAAGCATATGCTCCGGTCAAGATGTCAGCCACCATGATCTCCCAGTTCGGTGGCCGCTCTTTGATATCTTCCTGACTTGCGCCAAACACGGTGTCGAATCCACTTGCTGCGTGAACGATTGGCGCGAAGGCCGCTCGGTTCACCCAGGGCCCACTCTGGCCNAACCCAGAGATAGNGCANTAAATCAAATNNGATTGGTGGNCTTTNAGGCTNTNATAGTCAAGACCNAATTTGNTCATNATGCCAGGNCGAAAATTCTGAATGACGATATCTGCTTTTCNAATCAGTGATCTCGCAAGCTCCTGCCCTTCGCCAGATTTTAGGTCCAGTGCCAGGCTGTGCTTGCCGGCGTTGAAATGTGCGAAAGCAGGGGTCATGCCGCTTACGCCGCGGGTAAGATCGCCCATACCCGGCGGCTCAACTTTAATTATTTCAGCACCGCAATCTAGAAGAAAACGGGCGCAGATAGGACCGGCATAGACGGCTGAGAAGTCGATGACTGTGTATCCGCTAAGTGGCTTGGGCTGATTCATGCTTCATCACGGGAAATGATTGCTGAACGGTTGAATATTATCGGCGACAGCTCTGCTTGCCGTCCAAAGGCTGAAGCACTTCGGTTACTTTGACTTACAATAACCGGCGAAACCGGAAGCTGCAATTCCTTGAATCCCAACCCCTTTCAATTGTGGTCTTCAATTTGATCGTTGGANGAGTTTCGGGTTTGACCAATTTTAAGAACTTGATCATCCGTTATCTTGCGACTGACCAAGCAATCAGATTCCCAGCTCGGCGCGCACTTCCTTCATGCGAGCTCCTCTGAGGATCGCAGGCAATGAATAGTTGCCTTCGTGGCATTCAAAATCGTAGAGACGTCCCTGTGGTGGGTTGCGAGTCAGGGTGCGCTCGCCGCTGATAGATGAACCGTAGGCTTCGGGATTATTTACCGTGAAGCGGTAGTTAATTGTTCCTTCACTGGTTAGCGAGTAGTATTCAACTACTTNNAATTCTTCCGATACGCGGAATCCCATCCAAGTGCGAGATGCAGATTGCTCAGGGCGAAAATTTTTGGTTTGCACCACGAGTGTGTCGCCGTCCCAGTGTCCGATAGAATCTCCCATCCAGCGTTCTATTCCATCATTACGAAAAGTCTTTCCTAGTCGCACTATACGTGCGTCGTGAATCATCTCTGTCGTCACCACGATATAGCCTTCGTTCTGCACGATTTGCAGATTCGGGTTCATCATCATGGGGGTCAAGTTAGGTATTGCGGCTCCAAAGATGAGACATCTTCCAGAGAGTGGCTGACCCTCCGGGCCGTCTGTCGCTNTAAGTCCCAGCTCCNGTCTGAGNGCGTNGACGTCTTNGATACCCATCTATTANTGNTGGGACTCGNCCGTCTGGTGGATCGNTTATCACGGAGGTTCGATACTCNCCCATAATCGGCGTGATNNGTGGTTCNANGTAGTGCCCGAGAAAGGCATCATCGGCTTCTTGCCGAATCTCTGCTCCGGCTTCAGGTGCTCCGCGGCCAGGATCGAGCNGCGCCGCCTGATCAGCTTGGTTCTGCCGTATGCGCTGCTCCTGCTCCCGTACCTCTTGGGAGCTATAGGTGGCTTGAGTACCAAGATCTCGAGGGCGTTGCAATGGGGTGTGGGAGCCAAAAAACCAGATGCCCTGAAAATCAGGAACGCCGTATTCCGTGCGGGGTATGGCCCAGTTGGCTTCTCCGCCAGTGGGTAAATCGCCTGGCGCGTTGGCTTCCGCTGCCGTTGCATGGGACGACACAATTANGTTTAGGCAAAGCAGGAATAGGCGGTTCATGGCTGTTCTTCTATGGTTAAACGTTCCCGTATTGAAATGAGTCTGCAGCCAGGCGCGTCGTCCACACGCGGCAATGCGTACGCATTATATCGCCAAAGCGGGTAACNTCTCAGCTCANCTACAACTTTACGGGAAACCCANATTAAATTTACACTTACGACGCAGTACTTGAAAAGCGATGATGTAAAGTGTAGCGGAAGCGCAAAACAGGACTGATTGCTCTTGAGCCTGATCTTTCCTTGAGGGACGGTTTTTGGCGCGCCTTTGAGCTCGCCTTACGCGCGGGTTTATGAGGATCACGGACCGGCAGTCTCTCCAGATCGAATATGTCACTTAGGACTTAGCCATGACTGACAGTTGTCGCCTTCTTTGCTTGCTATTGCCGCTNACCATGCAGCTGATTCCCTCCCCAATTGTTAACGCTCAGACACCACGATTTGTCGATCCGGCAGATGACGAGAGGTTGATGCCTTTTGATGGTCATATCCTCACAGACCGGGGTGATGAGCAGATCGTGCGTTTTCGCAATTGGGAGAGATTTAATCCGGTGCGAAAGATTCGCAGCGGGGACTACACCCTNGAGATACCAAATAAANACTTCGACTGGTCTGATTTTTCCTATGAGGTCGAAGGCGAGCGTTTCTCGCTTGAAGACTACATGGTGAAGAATCACGCCGGGGGCCTTCTAGTCATCAAAAATGGTGAGCTGCTGCTGGAGCGCTACGGCTTCGGAAACGATGAAGAAACTCTCTGGATTTCGTTTTCGGTTTCCAAATCAGTCACGTCNATGCTCCTTGGCGCGGCGATTAAAGAGGGCTATATAAGTAGCGTTGATGATCCGGTGTCGGACTATCTGCCCAGACTAAGCGGCACGTCCTATGATGCAGTGCAGATAAGTGATCTGCTGCAGATGGCATCCGGCGTCGAGTGGAATGAGGACTACACGGATTTGAACTCGGATGTCGCTTCTTATCCTTCAGATCGGGTGATCGATATTCAGCGTTACCTTGGAACCAAACCGAGAGTTGCCCCGCCCGGAGAGAAGTTTAACTACAGCACGGCAGAAACTGATCTAGTTGGCGCGGTCGTGCGCTCGGCCATTGGTAATAATCTTGCAACTTATCTCGAGAACGTCATGTGGCAACCCTTTGGCATGGAGTTTGATGCAAACTGGGGAACTCACGGCAACGAGGGCGAGCGTGGTGGATGCTGCATGAATATCACTCTCCGTGATTACGGCCGCATCGGATTGTTCGCGCTGCGTGAAGGGCAATTGCCTGACGGATCCAGAGTGCTTCCCGACGGCTGGATGACAGCGTCTACTTTGCCCTCAAGCGCCAATCCCAGCTATGGATTTCTTTGGTGGTTGAACAATGATGAGACTTACCGTGCTCAAGGGATCTTTGGGCAAGGAATCTATGTTAAGCCCTACAGTAATCTGGTCATCGTTGTGCTAAGCGCATGGCCAGTCGCCGCGGCGGGAGGGACGACATACAACGCGCACCGAAATGCTTTTTACGATGCCGTTGATGCCATGCTTAAATAGCGAGTCGACAGCATCAAACCATGAGCTTGGCTAGCTCGTACAGTTCTGAGCGATACCGGACGGAACCTTTTCAAAAATGACTTTAGTTGTCTTCGACATGGATGGCACGCTGCTGAACGCAGAGTCACAGCTAAGTGCGTACACTGCAGAGACCCTTATCCGCATGCAGATTGCGGGGATATCCTATACCATCGCTACTGGGCGCACGCTACAGGCCGCGCTGGGCCCTCTTGATGGTCATCGCTTTAAATTACCGCACATACTCAAAAATGGCGTCATTATCTGGTGCCCTGACCAGAAAGCCTACAGTCACAGTTACCTGTTGACTCAACAGGAAGTTTCGCATGTTTTGGCAGCCATGACTGAGCTGGAAATCACCCCTTTTGTTTTCACACTAGAGTCCGATGGCCGTCATGCAGTGTACCATGGGACCTTGAAGACTGAGATGGAAGGACGGATGGCTCAGCTGTTTGAAGACGAGAGGAAATTGCCGCTAGAGCCTCTGATTGCTATGCCCGACTCCTCGAGAGTTATTTGCCTCAGTGCGATGGGGCCTGACGAGCAAGTGCAGGCCGTGATCGATGGCGTCGCAGANGAGCCGGGGCTCGTTTCCTACACCGGCACAGCAATTCAAAGTCAGAAGCTCCGCTGGATGGATATTCACCACAGCGATGGCAGCAAGGGCGATGGCGTGACGACTTTGCGGCGGGAACTCGGTTATGACAGCGTTATCGTCTTTGGAGATGGAGAGAATGATCTGAGCATGTTCGAGGTTGCCGATGAGTCCTACGCACCATCGAATGCGCAGGCCGCGGTGAAATCGAAAGCTACAGAAATCATCGGCCATCACGATGAAGACGGCGTCGGCCGCTTCCTGCGNGAACGCTTTGCGCTNGGAAGCCTCTAGCGANCCCCATCACAAACNATNCGTGGCGTTGNNGCCGCTTCTAAACAAGAGCGCTTCCCAAAGCCGGCCGCATTTGCTTTCATTTGTGCAACTGATCTTTGATGGAGTTGGCTTAATGCATACACAAATCTTTACGAGGTGTCTCGCCCTAGTGGTGGCAGCCCAATTGATGTTAAGTCTGAGCGTTCGGGCCAGCGAGGCGCAAATGCACGAGATTGTGGCAGCAGTCTCTGCTGATCGTATTCAGGCCAGTATCGAAGCCCTGGTCGGTTTTGGTACTCGCCACACGCTGTCTGAAACCCAGTCGGAGGTGCGCGGTATAGGCGCAGCCCGCCGCTGGATTGAAGCGGAGTTTAATAGGATTTCGTCTGACTGTGGCGGTTGCCTTGAAGTTTTCACGGTCTCTGAGGTTGTGTCTGGCACTGCCAGAATCCCTGAACCAGTTGAAGTGGTAAATGTGGTTGCGATTCTCCGGGGCACCGAAGATGGCAACCGTATAGCCATGATGAGCGGTGACATTGATACCCGGGTCAGTGATCCGATGAACGCTGAGTCTGACTCCCCCGGTGCTAATGACAACGGTTCCGGTATGGCCGGCGTGATTGAGGTAGCGAGAGTGCTGAGTCAGTATCGCTTTCCGGGCTCGATCGCTTTTGTGGGGCTATCAGGTGAAGAACAGGGCCTCAATGGCGGAGCCATATTGGCGCAGCATGCCATCGAAGCAGGCTGGAATATCGACGCAGTGGTGAATAACGACATGATTGGTAACATCACGGGTGTAAATGGCGTTGTTAACAATACCACTGCGCGAGTATTCTCGGAGGGGACGCGCTACGTCGAAACTGAGTCAGAAGCCAGACAAAGGAGATCTCAGGGGGGTGAAGTCGACTCAGCTTCGCGGAATATCGCAAGATACGTGGACGAGATGGCGGACCGATACATTCCGAACCTAGACATCATGATGGTCTATAGGCTGGACCGTTTCGGACGCGGTGGGCATCATCGGCCCTTTAACGAAGCAGGCTTTCCGGCTGTCCGGATCATGGAAACCAACGAGAACTATACTCAGCAGCATCAGGATATTCGAATTGAAAATGGGGTTGCCTATGGCGACACGATTGATCACGTTAATTTCGCCTACGCAGCAAAGCTCACCGCCCTAAACGCTGTGGTCCTCGCAGGTATGGCAAAGGCGCCGGCCCCACCAGCGAATGTGGAGATTAAAGGCGCGGTGCGCCCCAGCACCACTCTGAGCTGGACCAGAGTGGCTGGTGCGACGAGCTACCGGGTGCACTGGCGCCTGACGACCTCGCCCACGTGGGACTTCAGCCGAAGCGTAGGGGACGTGGATACCTTCACGCTGGAAGATGTCGTTATCGACAATTATTTTTTTGGCGTGTCTAGTGTGGCCGAAGATGGAAGCCAGAGCCCGGTGGTTTTTCCGGGCCCGGCGGGTTCGTTCGACTAAATAGCAATATCAAACAATGTGTCCTCGGCCGGCTTTGCGATACCACATGAAATGCAAAAACCTTGGCTGATCTTTACCATTAGAAGACTATGGAGCTTTTCGACAGCTTAGTTTGCACTTTTCATGGGGCTTACACCTACCACACACTGCCATGCGTGCGAAAATTTGACGGTACAAACTGGCCGGTAGCTTCGGATCCGAATTCTGCCGCTATGATTGCGGGGCTTGTCTCGGTCGCTCTGCTCTCTGTCTCGAAGGTTTACCTTCGCCTTTTGGCACGTCAGTAGGAAGCTGCGCACATTTTTGATGCATCTGATATCCATCAGCCTACAATACCCAAAGTCAGACGCGCCTGGCGGTAGTTTTATGGTCGCTTTGTAGGGTTCAATTTGGTACTTCGGATTGTCGAATGAGACGCCCACAACGTGACTGACAGTCAAGTTTCTGGCACTCTTATACCGTTCTCAACTGTTTATGAAAACGTATCAAATCGCATGAAATGACGAGGTATCGCATGATCCATACCAGCCCACTACCTGAGATTACTGTTCCTGACACGCTGTTGACGCCCTATGTCCTTCAGCGTGCCGAACGTTTGGCAGACACACCAGCGCTGGTGGAGGGGGCCTCAGGCCGTTCTCTCACCTATCGGGAATTTTCGGTTGCAGTCAGAGGGCTTGCCGGAGGCCTAAATGCGAGGGGTTTTGGAAAGGGGGATGTGCTAGCGATCATGGCACCTAATCTGCCCGAGTACGCGGTAGCTTTTCATGGCACGGCCTGGGCGGGAGGCACGGTAACCACGATCAACCCCACCTACACCGCAAACGAAGTGCAGCATCAGCTGAAAGATTCAGGCGCAAAGCTGTTGGTGACAATCTCCATGTTTCTGGATATCGCAAGGCAAGCGGCCGAGGGAACGGGCGTCGAGGAAATATTTACCATCGATCCCAGTGATGCTTCTTCAATGATTGATTTGATGGGCGAGCCGTTGATGGAACAGGTTGCGGTCTCGCCGGACGATGTAGTTGTCCTGCCGTACTCGTCTGGAACAACCGGGCTGTCAAAAGGCGTGATGTTGACTCACCGTAACTGTGTGGCCAATCTGGTTCAGACGACAGCAGTACTTGCTGTGGATGAAGGCGAGACGATGCTGTCATTCCTGCCATTTTTTCATATTTACGGCATGCAGGTGCTGATGAACAACGCCTTGGCGCAGGGCGGCAAGGTAGTAACCATGCCGAGATTTGACCTTGAGCAATTCCTGCAGCTTACTCAGGATCATCAGGTGAGGCGAGCTTTTGTGGCACCGCCAATAGTGCTGGCGATGGCAAAGCATCCTATGGTCGAGCAGTACAACCTTTCATCTTTGGAATCTTTGTTCAGCGGCGCTGCACCTTTGGGTGCTGAGCTGGCAGAAGAAGCGGCCGCTCGGCTGCGGTGCGAAGTGGTTCAGGGTTATGGAATGACTGAGCTTTCACCAGTGAGTCACTCAACGCCNAAGGGCATGTACAAGCCGGGCACNATTGGNATCCTGATTCCTTCTACTGAGGGTCGGGTAGTGGACCCCGAGTCTGGCAGGGACCTCGGCCTGAATGAAGATGGCGAGATCTGGGTGCGAGGCCCTCAGGTAATGGCGGGTTATCTGAACAACGAGCAGGCGACTGAAGACACAATTGANNACGAGGGCTGGTTACACACTGGAGACATTGGTCACGTTGATGAGGACGGCCACTTTACCGTTGTTGATCGCTTGAAAGAACTTATCAAGTACAAGGGGTTTCAGGTGCCTCCAGCTGAGCTTGAAGCCCTGCTTGTGACCCATCCGGCCGTTGCTGATGCGGCAGTCATTGGTGTTCCGGACGATGAGGCAGGTGAATTGCCAAAAGCCTTTGTAGCACTCAAGGCCGGTGAGAATGTGAGTGCGGAGGACATTCAGCAGTTCGTGGCGGATCAGGTAGCGACTTACAAACAGATCCGCATTCTCGAATTCATCAACGAGATCCCGAAGTCAGCCTCAGGAAAAATTTTGCGTCGTATGCTAAGGGATCAGGGCTAAATGACAGATCTCGCTTACAATATTGGATAGTTGAGCCCATCCTCTAAAAGTTGCTGCCACGGAGTATGGAAGTACCTACGGCTGCGAAATAGTTGGTTGATTCCGTCACGTCTCAGCTCTGTTTGGTTTCAATGACGCGATTTGGGATAAGCACAGCGACGCTATCGTCGGTCGCACAAAAATCCACGACAGCAATGGCGACTAATTGACCTGCAATTCTCTGAGCATACGACATACTTTCGGCAACCGCGGTAGTACCCTTGCCATTCTCGCACCCCGTGGGGTGCACTTCGCCATTCTCAATTTGTCGAGCTCAGCATGGCGCGCACGATAGCATGAGCTGCAGAGAGCCAGTCGGATAAGAGTTACAAGGAGTCGGTGGTTAACGCGGTTCCAAACAGCTATGTTGACGCCGAGGGAGTACTTGGGGCTGCCAGGGCGCAGGAATACGGTACTGCATTCATGAATGCGAGCGACGCGGATTAATGCGCTGGAGAATCGCGTGAGTAATGAGCTTGGCTCATCCAGATGTCTCGATGCTGGTAACAAATGCAGTCACACGATCTGACATCAGTGCAGGTGGCTCAGTGCTACAAGTCGCGGAATCCGTATTTAAGAAATTAGGCTATATTTCGCATTCGCTTTTAGGAGTAGCGTCATCAACACCCCAGATTCAATACCGGAGCTAAAAACATCGGGCGCCCTGGCTGTCTTTTCTGTCCCTCAGTTTCGCTGGCTATTTTTTGGCAATGTCGCGTTCTTTTTTGCCATGCAGGGTCAGATGCTGACCAGAACCTTGCTTGCCTGGGAACTTACCGGCGAGGCCACCTCTCTNGCGTACATCAACTTGGTGGTTGCAGTTCCTTTGATCTTTGCATCGTTACTCGGTGGTGCAATAACCGATCGTGTCGAGCGGCGCCAGCTGGTCATAGTCGGACAGACCCTCATAGCTGCGAACGAAATTTTTATCGTTACTCTGCTCTTGCTTGATAAGNTNGAGTTNTGGCACATGCTTTGTACTGCATTTGTCGCAGGTTGCGCCTTCCCTTTCATCATGCCAGCGCGCATGGCTATNACNATGANAGTTGTCGGGCCCGAGCGTCTCCAGAGCGCGATGGGGTTTCAGGGCGGGGCCATGAACCTCAACCGTATCTTGGGCCCTGCCGCCATGGGAATAATCGTTGCTCAATTTTCGTACGAAAGTGCCTACTACCTTTCCATTACCCTTTACAGCCTGGCTATTTTATGNATGCTCGGCGTCGACCGCAGCCGTTCCGATGAGTCTGGTGCAGTGAGCCCTCCCCTTCTCGAAGACATAGCACTTGGGTTTAGCTATATCCGCGCGAACCGGCCGGTGCTTATCTGTCTGCTCTTCGGTCTGTTGCCGATGTTTCTTGCCATGCCGTTTCAGAATATCCTTGTCGTTTTGGCGGAGCAGGCCTGGAGCGTCGGCGAGAGCGGGGTGGGCACGCTAATGGCCACTGGCGGAGTGGGTGGTGTTATGGGTGCTCTTTGGGTAGTGACGCGAGGGGATGAAGCCGGGCGAATGAATTTGATGCTGGGTAGCACAATCGCCTTCGGGTTTTGTTTAGCAATATTCGTGTTGACGCCCGTTTTTGCGTTCGCTCTAGTGCCTCTTTTGGCAGCCAATGTTTTTGCCAATGCAAGCCAAACGGTGAACAACGCGGCGGTCCAGTTGCTTGTCGAAGACAGGATGCGGGGCAGGATGAGCAGTTTTATGATGCTCTCATTTGGGCTTACTCCAATCGGTGTTTTCCCCATGGCCATCATGGCAGACAGCTTCGGTGCAGTCAGCGCGATTCTCGGCGCCTCTGTGCTGCTAATTGTGATCACGATCGTTTTTTTTCTGCTCAGTAAAACCCTGCGGGCTCTCGATCAAAGCATTGACGAAGCCATGTTGGCAAGGGCGTCGTCCTGAGTCCTACCTGAATCGCTTTCTCCAGCAAGATGATGCACCTTCGGCTAGAGACCGACAAACCGCCGAGCGGAGTTTAGTGAGAGCTTGCTTCTTGAAGTCCAATGCTCTTCGGGTGTTTCGTGGTCGTACTGTAATGATTTAAATCGGTGGAATGATGCTGCAAACTCGATATATTGATCGCTGTTTTCAACCGGATAATTTGTCCTGGAAGGGAGTGATGGATGCCCTAGTTGCTGGACACCTATTACCGAGAGCTATAGTTACCGATTCGGTTTTGGAGCATGGTAGAAATCGGTTGCTCAATCGTTCCGCTTGGATTGATGGGCTAGGTTATGCCGTAAAAAGCGTTACAGTCTTTCCAGACAATACTACCCGCGAGCATTCCTTGCCGAGTGTGCAGGGCATGTGCACAGTCTTTGACGAATTCACGGGGCAAGCCAGTGTAATCATTGACAGCGAGTTACTGACGTATTGGAAAACCGCTGCAGACAGTGTCTTGGGCGCCAAATTGCTTGGTCCATCCGAGCCAGAACATCTCGTTATTATTGGAGCGGGGCAGGTGGCTCGTTCGTTGATTGAAGCCTACACGGCATTGTTTCCCTCAATAGAAATAGTGACCATATGCGCTCGACGAATTCAATCTGCGGAATTGTTGATGCAAATCATGGCGGTTGAAAAACAGCATGTCCGCTTTGCCTTGAAAGCATCCACTGATCCGGCTGATGTAGTACCGTTTGGCGACATTGTGGCCACGGCCACCACTTCTGAAACACCTGTGTTGCAGGGCAGCTGGCTGAAGGCTGGAGCTCATGTCGATCTGGTAGGGGCCTATACGATTAGCATGCGGGAAGCTGACGACCTAACGCTGCAGCGCGGTGCTCTGTATGTTGACAGTCGCGACACGACTGTGAATCACAACGGTGAACTGGTGATTCCCCTCGCAAGTGGGGCGATACAGCCTGACGGTATCCTGGGTGACTTGTATGACTTGATCGCGGGGAGGCCGCGAGTGATCGAGCAGTCGAGAAGCTCGGATCAAATCACGGTTTTCAAAAATGGCGGCGGCGCTCACCTGGACCTTATGGTGGCTCACCATCTAATGCTGATGTGGTTTGACGCCCAGAATGCCTAGTCTGGGTCCAGCAGCTGTGAAAAGCTCCCGTCCGAGAGCGCGGATGCCAGCTCCTGATAGCCACCGACCGATTGTTCTCCGACAAAGATTTGCGGAAGCGTAGACTGACCCGAGCGTTCAACCAGCTCAGCGCGTAAAGTAGGGTTGCCATCTGCTTCAATTATCGCGATAACATAGCCCTCTTCGTTCAGCAAACGGATGGCCGCCGTACAAAACCCGCAGAGTTGTCTTGTGTACACTGTGATCTGTCGCATGTGTTGCAATGACCTGTAACTTTTTTGATGGATAAAAAAACGGCGGTGATTGATCACCGCCGTTTTGGTTAAACCAGTGACCTGGTTCAGAACTGCCAGAGCAGCCTTGCGTACCAGCGTCGACCCCTAGCGTCAAAAACTGAAGCGTTAAAAGACTGGCGTCGGTACAGAGGTATATCTGCATCGGTGGCATCGATCACTCCAAGAGTGAAGGTAGAAGAGCCCATGCTGCTGTTCGCCCAGTCATGAGTATAAACGTACTGAACGTCCCAAGAGTTGTAGCTCTCCACCTTAGCTCGAGCAAAGTCTTTTGAGATCTGAGGGGTATTTGGGTTTGCTAAGTAGTCAGCATGACCCAGCACCTCGAATGAGCCGGTGTGGCGATTGAATATCGTCAAGCGGTGGTTATCCATATTCCAACTTAGGGATATATTCGCTCGGTTGTCTGGAACTTCACGTACGATATTTTGCTCGCCGTCGACACCTGCAGCGTCGAATCTTCCAGTTTCTTGGAGACCAAGCTCTAGGCCAGGTACGTCCTTCACAAGATATTCATCGATGTGAGTGTAGTCAGCTGCTAACCTGAAGTTACCGTAGTCAGTGCTCCAACGGTATCCAAGGCTCAAGTCAACACCCTGTACTTCAATGTTACCTGCGTTTACGGCGGGCAACACGATTGTGGTGAGGCCGCCATTAACATCGTTCAATGAACGTTGGACGCCCGGCACTACGTATGCTGTAGGGTTAACCACGCAGTTCAAACGCTCGTCTGAGTCGATACCGAACTGTGCCGCTATCGCATCAGGATCACAAGCTATGACATTGCCATCTGGCCCTCGCGCGTCTAGAGGCTGAGAGTCGTTCAGAATGTAGTTGGACGTATCGCCCACAACTGAATTGAACTTGGCAATTTCAGGGTTCAGCGCTGCCCTTGGAATCAGAGGCAGGACTCGATCGCTAACCTCAAATCGCCATACGTCTGCACCAACGCTGACTCCCTCGAGAGCGCCACTTGGAGTCCACTGGAAGCCAATGTTGTAGGTGTCAGCAGTCTCATTTCCCAGATTAGGGTTTGGCGACCCAGAGGTATAGGAGGAGTTCTGGATAGCGTTGGCATCTACCGCTGGAAGCAAGCCAGCTCGAACCTTCTGATTGCGAAGAGGGTCCTGAACGCTTGTGCTGAATGCCTCGAAAGCCTGATTGACGACGCCGATATTTGGCGCCCGAAAAGACTGCGAGTATGAACCACGCAGCAACCAGTCATCGGTAGGCCTCCAGCTCAGCGCTACTTTCGGTGACAAGTCACCGCCGATGTTGCCCCCGTAGTCTTCCCAACGCAAAGCAACTTGAGTTTCTACGTTTTCTGCGAATGGCAGTGACAGCTCTACGAATGCAGCATCGACCGTACGAGAGTCTTCAAAGTTGAAGATACAGCTCGCGCACTCTAGGTTGTTTGTTATACCTGCTTCAAACTGATTCGGCGCTCCGAATAAACCCGGCTCATAGCCCTTGATCACATTTAAGCCTGGGAGGTTTATCTCGGGCGCAATGCCAGACGCATCTCGTTCCCGTCTTTGTATGCCAGCTGCGAATTGAGCTGTACCGCCGGTCATTTCGAACATTTCACCTGATACAACGGCATCGAACACCATCAGCTGGTTACGCTTATCTGCCCGATTTATTCTGCCGACCATCCAATCAACAAGCTCTGGCGAATTAGCGAGTTCAGGATTCGTTAAAGCAGTCAGATACGGATTGAAGAACTGACAACCGTCCTGGCCGTGATTAGTGGACGTCAAGGCGTAAGAGGTGCTTTCCCTGGTGTTCAGCACATATCCCGGAAACACAGTGTCAAAAAGTGCAGTTAATCCTCCAAATGAAGGAATCGCCTCGAAGTGCAAGTTAGGCGTTCCATTCGGCGTACAGTTTGGACCACCCAAGCCGTACAGAGCCATTTCCGTTCGGTCACGTATGAGGGTTGCATAGTTCTGTTCGATGCTGGAGTCACTCCACGCCAAGCTAACATCATAATTCAGAGCAGTATCGTTGAAGCCCATGCCATCGAGTTCGCCCCGCAGCCCCATTTGTGCACCGGACGTTGTGTTGGTCGTAACTATGTCTTCAGTTGAGCGAGGCCAGCCTGTCCGGACCCCGCCACCGTAGTAACCTTGGCCGAACCCTCCATTGGAAGCTAGGTGCGGATTGTTGGCGGCAGGAGCTAATACTGGAGGATTGCCGACGAACGTAGANAATGCTCCCAAAGTGCTCGGTGCGTGCACCAAGTGGGCTGTTCTCGAAAACGAGATGCCATCCCACTCACGGACAGTCTCAAGATCAGAGTAAGTGAAGAATGAATAGAATTCTGCGTTTTCACCGAATGTGTGTTCAAAGCTCATCGCCGCACTTGTGCGTTCTTGGCCGATTGCAATGAACTGATTTGCCGTGTTGTCCTCGTAGCAGCGCCCATTCCTNCGNCCTACGCCAGTGAAGCGATTGTCTTTGTAGAATGGCCCAAGATCTCCGGAGAGAGTTTCGCAAAGAGGATCTGCAAAAACCAAGCCACGAGTTCCAGAGACAGACTCCCCAAGCCCTAGTCGCTCNATTGTCTGCTGCTGTGATAGTGNGGGGTCGATAAAAGCTGGGTTGAAGCCAGCACCAAGGGGGCTTGTTACCCTAAAAGCACCCACTTCCCCGTTACTGATTACGCGTGTCGGATCGAAGTATTGAGCATCAGATANAGGCACTGGATCGCGCTCAAACTGTTCAGCTGACAGCACNANTCGCGTGTCGCCATCGTTGAAGCTCGTTCCCCAGATGCCGCTGAAGGTTTGCTCATATGTGCCTCCAGATTCCTCAATGCCCTGAGTGTCGGCAAANAGCTCAAGGCCTTCGAAATCGGTGCGCATGATTACGTTTACAACACCAGCGACCGCATCTGAACCGTAAAGGGCTGAGCCACCGTCTGTAAGGACTTCAACTCGGTCGGTCATGACAAGAGGAATGGTGTTCAGATCGACAAATTCCTGCCCCGAGCTGGTCACTACAGCAGCCGGTGTGAATCGTTTTCCGTTAATCAAAGTCAGGGTGCTGTTGCCGCCTAAGTTTCTCAGGTTTACAGAAGCGGTGCCCTGAAGCTGGCTGGCATCATTCGAGCCGGCCACGCTTGTGTCTGAGCCTTGGTTGACTTCTAGATTTCGGATNAAGTCCCAAATNTGNGATGCGCCTTGTTCTTGGATCGAATCNCGATCGATCACTGTCACTGGCGAGGGGGCGTCCTCAGGAGTGCCCCTGATAAATGACCCTGTAACTATGATTTCTTCAACGCCTTCATCCTGTGCTAGAGCTTGGTATGAGGTTCCAGCACTAGCCAGCATTACGGCGAGGGCGAGGCCCCGCTTTTTGCACGGAAAATTTCTGCGCATCTCTTTCTCCCTTGATTTCTACTTCTCTGAATTTTCTGAGCGCGACTTGGAGGGATAATAAGAGCTCATGATGGCCCTTTGTTATTGGTCCTTTCCCCAAGATCACCCGAGTCTACAACCATGTATTGGGGGGTGCAATGCATTCCAATGTCGAGCATTTTTAATGGGTAGAAAAGTAACATTTTCTAGTTATGACAGCGTCTACCCTCAGTTGGCCGCTTTTTGTAGGCGAATACCCAACTATTTGGCAGGCTGGTGGCAGAATCAATCCAAAGCGCTCGTTCGGCGTACTGACTATCGACACCTAAATTTTGGGAGCAGTATCAGTTGATTCGGGAACATTTCAAGCGTGCCTTGTCGGTGATGCGTGCGGGGTTTATTTTTACCGCGGGCATTTTTTCACTTGCAGCCCGCGCCGAAATCTTTTCCTGCCAAGAGTCTACAGCTATTAGCATCGACCCTTACAACACCTCAATCTTAGAGCCAGATAGTGACAAAAAAGGCAGGCGAAAATGGATTGTTGACACCGATCGTGGATGGCACCGGTCAGAGTATCCTGAATACCGAGGAACATGTGAGATCGAAAACGGCTATGTGGTGTGCAGAACAAAGAACATCGCGTTCGGGGAGGCGACGCTTTCGATTCATCCGAATGGATCGAGTTTTGTTGTCGTTTACACGGATTACGGTATCGGCGCGCTAGCTTTTATTGGGAAGTGTTCGCGTGTTTAATACCCGAGGAATGGAGAATGCAGCTTTCTTATAGGTGGTCGAGCTGCGCATTTTTCTGGATTATTTTCCACCTGAATGATCAGGCTTAATTCCCCTCGGGCTCGCCTAGCGAAGTGGCGATTAAACCTCCAAGAATAGATTTGCGCGATCAGAGTCTTGGGAAGCAACGCCCTAGCGCATTGTCGCCCAGTCGTAGACGCATTTTGATTTACGATATGGATTCTACATGTGCGATGACGGTCATTACGCTCACTCTAATCGCGTTCATTCCCATGTCTCTTCGGTTCGTTTATTCAGACGCGCGCTCGGCGCACACATCTGATGCTGAAAGGCATCATTGTTTTGGGATCTCAGTTAGGTGAGGTTATTGTTTGCCGTTGCTCACCAAGACCTTCAACACCAATGCGGACTGCATCACCTGGTTTCAGATATTGTGGGGGGTCCATGCCGTCACCGACACCAGCTGGTGTGCCAGTAAATATGATGTCGCCGGGATTGAGAGTCATAAACTGACTAAGGTGGCTAACTATTTCCCTAACACCAAAGACCATGTCAGCGGTATTGCCTTGCTGGCGCATCTCACCATTCACTTCGGACCAAATGGATAGCGCTTGTACATCGTCGATCTGGTCCTTTGACACGAAATATGGGCCAACCGGTGCGAAGGTATCAGCTGATTTTCCTTTGGTGAATTGCCCACCACGCTCTCTCTGGAATGCTCGTTCNGAAACATCATGGCCAACTGTGTANCCGGCAACGTAATCGAGCNCCTCNTCTTCTGAAATATACTGTGCCCGCTTACCNATTANGACTACNAATTCCGCTTCGTAATCAAGTTTTCCTCCGTTGCGAGGCTGNANAATNGGATCGAACGGGCCGGTCAGAGCGGAAGTGGCCTTCATGAATGTCAAAGGCTCTTCCGGNAACTGCACCTCCATTTCGGCTGCATGGTTTATATAGTTGAATCCGATCGCAATAATTTTGCCGATCCCGGTTAGTGGAACACCGAGTCTGGGCTNGCCCGTTACAATNGGTANCTCCTCGAGAGACAGTGCTGCAATCGAGTCGAGTGAGGCGGCTGATAGCGTTTTCGGCGTGATTGCGCTNACATAGCTGGAGAGATCGCGCAACCGACTTTCGGAGTCTATGATTCCTGGTTTTTCTTCGCCCTCCGGACCGTATCTCACAAGAGTAACATCGGCTGCTGCGTAGTTGATTGTGGCGATCAACAGGTAAAAAACGCCAAACGCGCGAAGGTGTTGTTTTTGCATCGACAGTCCCCGTAAATCCAAGCAAGATTTCGCATTNCCGTNAGTATAGCCAATATAAAGATGAAATCATGCCCCGTCACTAATTTAGCACTGGTGCTGACGCTCTACGCGTTTTTTGACCTATGTTTAGTCGGTTGGGGGTGACGCTTTTATGGCGACTTCGCTCTACTGTGTTTGAGCANGGATCCCTCACGCGGCGCCGTTTATCGTATGGGCAAGCCTACTCTTTGCTCTGGTTAAGGAGTCGCCCGAGGTAACGTGCCAGCGCTAACATGCCATATTTTTTTGCGGCGGTTTCGGCATCGGCATTGTAGTTGGTGTTTGTGTTGACGTCATAAGTGTAGGTATTGCCAGATGCGTCCTGAATAGATTCGATGCCCGCCACCTGCACTTTATTGGCGCTAAGAAACGATTCATAACGAGCAATATCTTCAGAATGATAATTTGATAGGATCTCGAACTTTGGTTTAGTTCCTGAGTCTGTTCCTTCTGCTGGGCAGAATGCATCATCGATCGAGCAGGCATCGGCAGGGCACAATTCAAAACCCTCTGAAGTATCTACTTTGACTGCATAGAAAAGCTTTCCATTAATGAATTCATGGCGGGTGATGTGTGCACTAGGGGAGGCAATNTATTGCTGAATCAGCGTGATGCCATCAACAGGTTGCTCGTAGTCAGACCCTTCAAGATAGACCTCCAGTGCATGCAAGGAATTGAATAACTTCACGCCCTGTCCCTTNCCGGCTCTGTTGTGTTTGGTAATAAAGCTAGGCATGTCTAGTTGCTTCGCTGCTTCTACAACCTGGTCTTTGCCAGTGGCAGCTATCGTTTTTGGTGTCTGGATGCCATGGTGATTCAAGGACAATTGCTGTGAGATCTTACTGATCTCAAGGTGAAGTGCGCGGCTTCCGTTCACTACCATGCGACCATGGTGCTCTAGCCATGCCAGCACTCCCTGTGCGAACTCCGGCGCATAACGATGGTTGCGGGTATGCGAGGAAGCGCTGATGCGATTGTAAAATACACCGGGTGGGGGAGTGCTCGAGAGGTCAAGCTGTCCCGCATTGAGATGCCATAGCTCGTGCGGCAGTTCGAGCTCTTCCAATCGGCGTTGCAGGTGTTGGGTCCAGTCGTTATTTTCGTGGATAACGTAGATTTTGGGCAACACGATATTTCTCCTTAGGCTGTTACTGGACCGTCTCTTCTGGGCAAACCTTTCTGTTGTGGCTCGAATGCCTGCGCATACACATTAATTAGCGTGATTGCACGCGAGGAACAAGGTTAATGCGGCGATCAGGTTTCTTCTTTTGACTCATGGGCCCGGATCATTTGGTTAGCTGGCTTCCAGCAGCATTCAACCATTCCGCCAACGAGTGTGGTAGACCCCCGCAACCATCCTATGATTCAGCAACCAGCAACATTGTTGATGCTATTGTGGTTTGGGCGCTGGTTTTTGCGGATGATGACCCATCAAAATTGAATCGCGCTGAAACACTGACCAATCCCTTGTAAATGCCTTAATTTGGTGCAAATGCACCATAAAAATGCAGAAACGGTGGCATTAGGCTCTCAACTCGTGTTGTAAACTGCAAAACAATAATCGATCAGTAAGGTACCGCATGTTTTTTGTAAAGTTGATGCGTAACGCTGTTCTTTTTTTAGGCTGATTCGCGTGGACCCTTGTAATGGTGCGAGTAGGACGCGAAAAGACCGGTACGGTAAGGAACTGGCACTCATATTGCTACACCACTAAGGCTGGCCAAAGAAGCTGCTAAAATCAAGGCTTAAGCGCTAAATTAGGGCTAGCATTAGTGCGTTGACTTTGAAATCATGGTCTATTTGGGCGCAAATGGAGTTACAATGGCGAATCTGTTCAGCCAAATATCTTAGCGTGTTTTAGTAAACACATTTTTACGAGAGAGAACCCACATGAAAAATTCGACTTTTGGAAATTCCGCTGGCCGGTCTGCAATTTTCAGATCTAAGGCCCTCACGACCGCCGTTTCTCTGGCGCTTTCTGGTGTAGCCACGCTGCCGTCTTTAGGCAATGCCCAGTCGGCAACTCTTGATGAAATTATTGTGACTGGCTCACGTATTCCTGCAGACCCTAATCTAGTGTCGTCAGTTCCTGTTCAATCGCTCAGCGCCGAGGACATTCAGAATTCCGGTGAGATCAACATTGCCGACATCGTCGCTGATATACCTGCGCTGGTTTCCTCGCAGACCGCGGAAAATTCATCTACGGGCTCCAACAGCCTGAATCTGCGTGGCCTGGGCGGTGACCGAACACTAACCTTGGTAAATGGTCGCAGGCATGTTGCAGGGTTCAGAGGATCACAGGCCGTCGATACGGGAACCATACCTCGAGCGCTGGTCCGCAGTGTTGAGGTCACCACGGGCGGTGCTTCGGCAATATATGGAGCTGATGCGGTAACTGGTGTAGTGAACTTCATCTTGAGGGACGATTTCGAGGGCTTTCAAGTCGACGTACAGCAAGGCCTTCCCGAGCGCGGAGATGGTCAAACTACGGTGGTTGATGCAACCTGGGGCATGAATTTTGACGATGACCGCGGAAATATTGCGGTCTCTCTGAGCCTCGAAACTGACACTGGCCTTTTGTATGGCGAGCGAGACTGGGCCAAAGACAACGGGATCGCCTCGGTCGGGGCGAGGGCTAATCCATCCACAGATCCTAATGCTCCGCCAAGAGCCGTTGTTGAAAACCCGACGTTTTGGCTGACTTCACAGGCCGGTTCAATCGCTCCCAGTTTCGGTGGTCGCTCGACAACTTATGTCGATATCAACAACAACGGAATCGCTGACTGTCAAGAATCAGAAGGTGGTCGGGTAGGCTATCTTGCGGGTTGTTGGATTACCAACCCTGACGGTTCCGTGCGCGTCAACCAAGATGGGACTGTACTTGGTACCTTGTGGAGTCAGGGTGGTGATGGTGGCCTAGCCGGTGCAGGTAACCGTAACTCGCTGTTTCCTCAGACTGAGAGGGCAGTGTTTAACATAAACGCCAACTACGATCTAGCTGATAATTTCAATGTTTTCTTCGAAGGAAAATATGTTGAAGCAGAGTCTGAGACGTTTTCTGAGGGTGATGGCTTCTACGACACGCTGGCGATCAAGTCAGATAACCCTTACATTCCCGCGCAGCTTCAACCTGTAGTCGACCAGACCGGATACCTGCTCCTCACTCAGGACCCATGGGACTTCAGTGACAACAATCCAACCACTTACACTCGGGAGACCATGCGTTTTGTTGCCGGGTTCGAGTGGGAGATGTCCCCTGACCACGCTTTGGAAGTTTCGGTAAACCATGGTCAATTTACGAACACAACCAATTCGACCGATACTGCGCTTGACAGAACATTCGCAGCCATCGATGCTGTCGCGGACAGCAGCGGGAATATCGTCTGTCGTTCTGACATCGATCCCAGTGCTGCCTACGAAATTGACTACTTCGCCGGCTCCAATGGCTATGCCGATGGTGGCTACTCCAGCAACAAATACTACACTTTCACCCCTGGTGATGGTCAGTGTAAGCCACTGAATCCATTTGGCGTCTACTCAGCGAGCGCTGAGGCGCAGAACTTCATTACCATGCCAATCCAGCGTGTCCTTGAGCTAGATCAAACCGTGCTCAACGCGACCCTAGTTGGTCAGTTTGAGTTCGCCGGCAGGTTGCTAGATGGCCCTGTCGGCTACGCGACTGGCGTCGAGTATCGTGAGGAGTCCAGTTTAAATATGCTTGATCCACTCGATCTGGGCATCCTGCCACCGGGTACACCGCACACCGCAGGGCAGAAGGTTAGTGACGTGAGCCCCTGGCTTTTCACCGTCATCGACTACGATAATTCGCAGCAATACAACACTGCGGGCGAGTATGATGTGACCGACGCCTTCCTGGAGGTCAGGCTACCGATACTGCGAGGAAGAGCACTGGCAGAGGAGCTTACTGTCGACGGCGCGGCTCGAGTCGCTAACTATTCAACTCTGGGTGATGCCACGACTTGGAAGTTTGGAGCGACTTGGGCACCGACCTCTGAGCTAAGCTTTCGAGGAACTATCTCGCAGGCGGTGAGAGCGCCAAACATCTCCGAACTGTTTGACCCGAAACTGCCGATCACCGTGGCGGCGAATGCTGACCCTTGCGATCCGAACAACGTCGCGACTGGCACAGCCAACCGAGAAGCTAACTGCATTGACGCTCTGCTAGCGACCGGCTTACCTCAGTCTTCAGTCGTTGATGCTAATGGCAACTACGCATGGACAAACCCACTCACAGCGAGATTTGCCGGTGTGTCAGGTGGAAATCCAGCTCTTGATGTGGAGACNGCAGACACCGTGACTGTGGGGCTNGTCTATCGTCCCGAGTTNATCGAAGGCTTGAGCATTACTGTGGACTACTGGGATGTGGTAATCGCTGATGCGATCTCTGCGGTNTCNTCAGGCGATATTTTAGAAGGTTGCTTTGACTCTGCTACCTATCCAAACCTGGGTTTTTGTNATGCGTTCACGCGTCGAGCAGATGGTGGATTGAACTTCCTCGAGACCGGCCAGATTAACTTTGCGAAGTTGGAGGCAAGAGGATTAGACTTCGCCGCAAGCTACGATTTTTCTGTNGGGGAGAATGACTTTGGCGTGCGCCTGCAGGGGTCTCGTCAAGAGCGCCTAGATCGGTTCTTCAATCCACTGGACCAAANTGATGTCGATCCTGAAGTAATGGAGATTCAGCGACCGCGTCTTTTTGGCTCACTCGGTCTGAGCTGGAATCGTGGCCCGGTGAGAGTCGGCCTACAGACGATCTACCAGGGCAAGCAGGCCGTTGCCGAGGTGGAAGAGGTTCGCGGAATTGCAGGCTTGGATCCCCTTTATGGAACTGCGGGATTCTTCCATAANGTTCTNATTTCTGACTTGAACGCTCGCTACCAATGGAATGACGGGTTGAGCTTGTTCGGCGGTATCAANAACCTGTGGGACGAAGAACCCTTCTCCACGCAGACNGCATGGCCGGTCGGACCGCGGGGTAGGACTCTGTTCCTAGGGTTGTCTTACTCGCTGTAGACTCCTTAGTCTCGAAAGCCCGCTTCGGCGGGCTTTTTTACGATTGAAGTATTTTGTCTTAAGCATCTGAAGCACTTGCTTCTTAATTCTATGCTTTGTCTGCCCCGATTATTATTCTTGACTTGTGCGAGCGACCGTACTTCAGACGCGCGAGTGGCTCGACTGAATAAACTTGCCTGCTTAACGCGTTGGCCGACTGTGTAGTGAGTTGAGCTTGACCATTTCCGAGGCGAAATAAGGTCACGAAGAATTATTTAAGTCCAAAAGTCTTCACGGAAGGGAGGTGACGCATTTGGGGCCTCGCATAATACGGAAAACCATTTTTTCGGATGCGTTTGTTTGCCGAGCCTGTTTGATTCCTGATGCTGAAGCTATGAGATCTTCTTGCTAACCGATGGCCGATCGTCGCAGCTACTGATATCGATGTCGAAATAATGTTAGGCACGTTCACTCAAATAGCCAAGCGCTGTAGGATGCTAAAAATCTAAAACCGATCTTGGCAGCACAAGCAGAAAAAGCCACACGCAGCCACCATGAGATGGATCACATTGGTGCACTTAGTTGTAGTTGATTCTTTTTGCCTTCAAGAAGAGGATTCGAGAAAGATGCATTTATGCGGCAAAAAAACAGAAGATGCGCCACTATGTGACGGTTGCCAAAACAGCTATGCTGAGTCTGCCTCGCGGCAACGCCTTTTCTTGGCAGAGTTGCGAACCGTCGGCTCATCTCTATAACCCTCGCAGAGATAAGTGATGAGCTGATGATAATTCGCCAAACCCTGAAACGTTCTTCGGTGAGCGCGGCATCCGGTTTTGGCAATCTGTCATCTTCATATGATCAAAGTTTTGGAGTTCATGCTATGTCAAATCGGCCCGCTAACTTGATTACTCGAATGCTTATGTTTGGCTGCTGCTTTTTAGCTCTCATGGGTTGCTCACGGGAGCTGGATCCAGAAGCTATCCTGGCTCTTCAACTGCAAAAAGCCGAATCTATGGTTGACGCCTTTTATTCGTTTGACGCTCAGCGGCTGCGGCCGATANTAGACAAAGCNGGGGAAGCNCANGCCAAACTGCTCNACTATCAGGGTTGGGCTGAGGGTGGCAATTATATNGTGATCAAGCGTGCTCCTTGCGCNCTNGTGGANAACGATAAAGTCGATTGTTCTATNACGGTGCAGGACGACCCGGTTCTGGCCCTTGAGACTGGATTTAATGTGACGGATACTTTTCACGTTTCTTTTGATGGGGTGGAAATCGTTGGCGTGCAAACTAGCTCAAACGATCAGCCTATTTACTACGAGGCTATTCAGTGGGTAGAGGAAAATATGCCGGACGTCATGGCTGGCCCCTGTCGCCGCGAAAATGGCTTTTGGTTGACGCCCGGCGACTGTGCGCGTGCCATGACGAGCGGCTTCGCTCGGTTTATGCAGGTTAGATAGTCGATGGATGCTGGGACCGACAGCGCTGCGCTGTAGCACAATGAATTTGGGTTGCCCCATCTGGTCAAGATAAACCTCAACAATGAGCCAGGTTAGGGGATTCAAGCGCCCTACCAATCGGCAGGCTTCCCAGCTACCAGTCTTGCAAGCGTCCATTTCGCGATGCAGGTGNTTGCGATCCTCACTCAGGGCGTTTTTTCGGTTCTTAGTTTCGCTGGACAAAGTACCAATGCGGTTTCAATTGGTGAAGCTGTTCCAATCAGTGATTGCCCGGCAAATGGAATTGCGCCTCTTAACACAGGATTTTATTTATCTAAGATACTGGTTTTTATAGGAAAAAAGNCTCTCAGCTCGCGGGTATGCTTTTTAAAGCGAAATCATTCGCAATTGCTGGTAAGAGCGCCCTAAAGAATTTCACTAAACGGTAGTATTTCGCGTCAGATAGGGTAAAATTCCGGCCGATTTTTAGTTATGCGCTCGATATTGGTATGACGAGTGGAGCCAAAACGACCGTTTTGGCGTGCCCTTCTTCGATATCCGTCTCATTAGTACGCACCGTGCTGCTACGCGTAACGGGCCGACGACGCTGTTTGTTGGCCCTAACACAGCTTGTAGCCGAACGGGCGCCGTAACTAAAAGGCAAGATAATTATACAGGGAGATCCCATGAAAATAGCACATCTAAATAAAAAGCGTGTCAGTGTCGCGGTCGCGACCGCAATTGCTGCCGCTTCACTGCCAAGCGTCGTGTCCGCTCAATCGGACTCGGCCGCGGTAGAGGAAGTCATAGTAACCGGCACCCGGCTCAGAAACTCGAACGTTACGTCTGCAACGCCATTGGTTCAGATTGGTGCACAGGAAATCGACGATCGCGGGGTTGCCCGAGTGGAAGATGTTGTAAACATACTTCCGAATGTCTTCGTTTCTCAAACGTCGGAAGTGGCCAACGGTGCCAGCGGCACGTCAACGCTTAACCTCCGTGGGCTCGGTTCCACCCGCACGTTGGTTCTGATAGACGGCAAACGACTTCCCTTTGGCAGCCCGTTTTCATCAGCTGCAAACGTTGACATGGTGCCTGCTCGCTTGGTTGAACGCGTTGATGTAGTGACCTCGAGTGCTTCTGCGGTTTACGGCTCAGACGCTGTTGCCGGAGTCGTTAATTTTATCACTAAGCGCAACTTTGAAGGTTTTGAAATCGACTATCAGTACGGCTGGAACGAAAACCCCAACTCAAACGGTTTCATGGCAGATGTGCTCAGCCGGAACGGAATCAGCAATCCTGGGGGCGTTACTGCCGGAGAAGCTGGACTCCTCTCCATGCTGATGGGTGTGAACACCTCTGATGGTGCGGGTAACATTACGATCTTTGGTAGCTACGAAGATCAGGAAGAACTTCTTGGTGCAGACCGAGATACCGGTGCTTGCACGCTGGGCGGAACTTCGACTATCAACTGTGTGGGCTCTTCGAATTTTCGCCGCTTCAACGGTACTCTCGGTAACGGCGTGACTGGCACAATGTTCCAACAGGCCGATGGCACGCTGACGCGTTTCGCCGGCGGCGCCGCCGAGACGTACAACTTTGGCGCCCGTAACCACTATCAGCGCCCAGTCGAGCGCTGGAATCTTGGTGCGAGTGGCCACTACGAAATCAGCGGTGGCCTCGAAGCTTACGCCGATACCAGCTACTTCAACAACGTGACTACTGCACAGATCGCTGAGTCAGCATCATTCAACCGTCCTTTTGAAACAAACTGCGACAATCCCCTGCTTCAGGCGGGCAAAGGTCCTAACGGTGCCGGCGAGTTTAGTTTTGCTGACTTCACTGGAACGCGCGATAACGGTGTCTTCACGAGTTGTAACGATCTGCTGGCCCAAGGCTTAGCCCCCGACGTGCAGTTCATTAACTCGCACAGAAACGTGGAGGGTGGTCCTCGCATCAGCACCTACGAAAACAGCTCATGGCGAGTAGTCGGGGGTCTTCGCGGTGATCTGACGGACGAATTCTCTTTTGACGTCTTTGCCCAGTACTCCGGTACTGAAGGCACGCGAATTTCGCAGCGGGACCTCAACTTCAAGCGTGTCCAACAAGCCCTCTTCGTCGTCGAAGATGCCAACGGTAACCCTGTTTGTCGCGACAGCAGCGGGGGTTGTGTGCCCTGGAACATCTTCGAGCGAAACGCCGATGGCTCGACTGCAGTTACTTCAGCTGCTACAGACTTCATTCAAGGCGTAGGTATCGTAACTGGTGAAACCAAGCAGCTGGTATTTGGTGGAACTTTGGAAGGAGACCTGACAAATTTTGGTGTGAAGCTCCCTTGGGCTGATGACGGTGTCACCGGTCTGATTGGATACGAATCTCGCGTAGANGAGCTATCTCGCCTAGCTGATGACATCTCCAAGATCTCGGGTGGCCGTGGTCTCACAGGTACTGGTGGTGCGACTCTACCAATCGCTGGTGAGATCGAGGTGGACGAAATTTTCACCGAGCTCTCAATTCCTGTTGTTCAGGGCGCTTCTTTCGCTGACGAAATCGGCGTTTCAGCAGGTTATCGTTTCTCTGACTACACCACCAACGGTAACGGCGTTAGCAACTCTTTCGACACTGATACCTGGTTTGCCGGCGTAAGCTGGACTATTAATGAAGAAGTACGCTTGCGTGTAAACCAGTCAGTGGCGATTCGTGCGCCGAACGTGTTCAACCTTTACGTTGGCATTAACACTGGTCTGGTGGATCTTTCAACTGGTGAAAACGGACTTTTCGACCCTTGCGCATCCGCCCCGGGTGTCTCACCAGCCGCTTCTCAGGAAGCCTGTGCCCGAACTGGCGCAACAGCCGCCCAGTATCAGGCTGGTATCGAGGACAACCCAGCTGGTCAGTACAATCTGATTACTGGTGGTAACCCGAATCTGGTCGCTGAAACAGGTGAAACAACCACCTTTGGAGTCGTGTACACGCCCAATTGGTTNGATGGCCTGTCTGTAGCAATCGATGTCTTCGATATAACAGTGGAAGACGCCATTGGCAGCATTCCTGCCCAGTCCAGTCTTGATGGTTGTATCGCGGGCGGCGATGGCTCCGGTACTTTCTGTGGGCTGATACAGCGCGACACGGCCGGTACGCTCTGGCTGTCAAATGACGCGCCGGGCGGTGGTCTTGCCGGTATCAGTCAGCAGAATGCGAACATCACCTCGCTTACCACAGAGGGTATCGACATCAACGTGACCTATGGCGTCGATCTGGCGGATTGGGGCTCAATCAATGTTGACTACGCTGCAACCATTTTGGACACCTTGGACACAGTTCCATTTGCCGGTGCAGACGTAATAGCATGTCGGGATTTGTATGCTGGCCAGTGCGGTCTGCCGAATCCACAGTTCCAGCATCGATTGCTTGGCACTTGGAGCACGCCGTTGGATGGACTGCGCGTTGCGGCGACTTGGAGACACGTNGGTGAAACNACTTTGTACGGATTGGACACAGCNGCGGCTGCCGCCCGTCCAGAGCAAATGAACGACTACATGGAGCAGAGAGATTATCTTGATATCTCTGGGAACTACGCTCTGTCGGATAACATCACGCTGCGAGCAGGCATTAATAACGTCTTCGCAGAAGATGCGCCGCTGTCGACCAATGTGGGTACCGGGACAGGAAACAATAACACCTATCCAGGCCTTTATGACGTCAACCGCTTCTTCTTCGCGGGTGCAACATATAAGTTCTAAACGCCACAAGGTAATAAGAACTGAAAAAGGCAGACTTCGGTCTGCCTTTTTTTTGCCTCGGAGATCTTGATGCAAGGGTCTCGCGGATTCGTGCCCTTCACGATCCAAGTCGGAAGGGTCCGATCAGTATGCGTCGACGGCCTGGAGCAAACGCGTTACGAAATCTTTCTCTGAGTCGCTCAGCCCTGGTTTCCAAACTTCGAAGATAAGGAGGATTCGATCTTCGTTCGAATTATTCCAGGCCTCATGCTCAATCGTGTCATCAAATAGCCAAACTTTGCCCGGAACCCACTCCCTGATGTCGTTTCCAACCCTAAAGCCGCAGCGCTCTGGAACTATTAGCGGGAGATGACAAATCAGACGCGTGTTGATCATGCCATGATGAGGGGGGATCTGTGAGCCTGGCTTGAGTCGGGAAAACAAGACGTTAGGGCAGCGCTTGCCGGAAAAGACCAGCGGGACATTCTGCATAAGCGCAGTGGTTCTTGGGCATCGGGCCTGATTTTCCCCAACCGGCTCACCGTTGTTCCACAAATAAAAGGCCCCCCAGTCTTCACTATTTTTTAAGCCATGCATGTCGTAGGCTGGTCTACTGCCATCCGCTGTGAGGTAGGCGCCAAATTCTGCTTGAGCAGTAAGCAGGTCCTGCGCCTCGCTGCGAATGTCTTCAAAGGCTTCCTCTACAAATGGGATCCAGTCAAAATCCTTTGGGTCGGCAAACTCAACTAGTGGGAGGCCGGAGAAAAAGATTTGCTTTGGCTCGGGATAAAAAATCCGCCGTTTGCCAAGCAGCAAATCTCTGGTGTGTTTCATCCGGGTGGTGTCCTCTTGGGCATTCTCGATCAAGCTGCCGATATTTCTACTCAGATGATCGGCGAAGTCATTAGCAAGCGTCTCAACCCGGGCCCTAGCCCTTTCCATTTCAGCAGTCATATCCGCGGCCATTTGGGCTTGTGCGGGAAGCTGCTTTAGAGCCTCTCGATAAAATGCCGCTGAAGCTTGACGATCACCGAGTACAAAATAGGCGTCGCCTTTGACAACCAGCGCTCGGGGGTTGCGCGGTTCGTGAGAGAGCGAGCGTTCAGCTGCCTTGAGGGCGGCCTGCATATCCTCTTGATCTCTACACGCTAGGGCTAGCACACCCCAGATCGCCGCTGTGTCTGCGCCCTGGTCGGTCAGAGATTCCAGAATAGCGCGCGCCTGACCGGGAATGCCTCTCTGAAGAGCTGCGATGGCTTGATGCAGCAAATCGGTGCCCTGCGTATCTGTCATATGAAGGCATTCCTTGAAAATTTTGCGACTAGGCGGAAGAGGAACTCCCTAAGCGCGTTGAGTTGTATTGTCATGTAGTTTTCTGTCGCCAGTGTGCGACGACATCTCCCAATGTGTCGCTGACTGAAGACAGACCTTTAGTTCTAGCTTGTCAATATCCTCGATGATCGAGCTCACATACTGTGCGAGTCTTGATTAATTTTATAAACTCTCGGTCTCATTTAGTTGCTTTCTTAACGAGGGACCAAAGTCCACTCCTTTCAGAGGAATGAAAACATGAAAACGCGCTTGTTCGGAAGCCTGCACCGAACCTTTGTTATCCTGGTGCCTCTGCTGCTCAGTGCAGCCTCAGTCGCTCAGGAGAGACCCTTGAACATAGATGATTTAATGAAACTTAAGTCAGTCTCTGGCCCTGTGGTCAGTCCTGAGGGGGAGTGGGTTGTGTACTCAGTGCGGGCGCGAGAT
>PBHS01000008.1 GCA_002719575.1 Gammaproteobacteria bacterium
CTTCGGCGCTCACCAGAATTTCAGAACGATCTGTCAGCTCGTAGCGAGCATCGACTCCCTTAAAATCAAAACGGGTCCCAATCTCTCGATTCGACTGGTCTACCCCATTCCTCACTTCATGCATATCCACTTCGGAAACGATATCAAATGAAGGCATTCTTCTCTCCTAAAACTGAAATCTCTGAGAACCATTCTAGCTGACTTGCGGTTGACTAACAGGCATGAATAACTGCCGTGCTCCGGTTTTAGCAGATAGGGCTTAAAGTCTACCATCCGCACCATTACTTAATCACTCTAAGATCTATCACATGGGACAAGGANCACCATGATTTTCAGAGTCCACCGCAGATGAGAAACGCAACTCCTCCGCGCTGTNCGTTAATCGATTGATCTGAACCGGCTTAATTGTCACGACCACATTGATGCAGCACTATGTCATTTGAACGCTCTGATGACGGACAGCAAGCCAGAAAGTGCTACACTGCGGAGTTAAGACTTTGCGCTCACTCGTAGGCTGGGACACTCTATTTCGAGGCTATGCCNTTCTCCGGGCTTAACTTTTGATTTCAAAAAGACCTTTCTTGCTATTGCTGCTGATGGCGCTCTTTGCGTTTGCTTCGGTGCTGTTCTCTCTTCTCAGCGGGAGCATTACCCTGTCACTGCATGATTTACTGACCGCACCGTTTGCGACCGAGGAAAGCCTGAAGCTGCAAATTGTTCGAGAGATTCGCCTTCCACGCACCGTCTCTGCGTTTCTGGTTGGCGGCCTTCTCTCGCTGTCCGGCGTAATCATGCAGATCCTACTGCGAAACCCTTTGGCAGACCCTTTTATTCTGGGCGTCTCCGGAGGCGCAGCAGTCGGCGCGCTGACCGCAATTTTTCTTGGCGGCAGCGTGTTCTGGCTTTACCAAAGCGCCTTCGGTGGCGCCCTCCTATCAATCCTCCTGGTTTTTACGCTCGCAAATGCCGGTAAGCGCTGGTCGGTCACCCATTTGCTGCTCACCGGTGTTGTCGTGTCAGCAGGATGGGGTGCACTGATCAATCTTCTGCTTACGACCAGTAGCGAAAACACCGTACAGAGCATGCTGTTCTGGCTTATGGGTGATCTCAGCCAGAGCCGAGCCAGCTGGCATTCATATGCACTGCTGCTCGCCGGTCTGGGGGGAGGGCTTGCTTTTAGCCGCGCTCTCAATGTACTAACTCAGGGAGATCAGAACGCGCAAACGCTAGGGGTGAAGGTTGAAGCACTGAGAATCACGCTCTACCTTACTGCATCGGTACTGACCGCAAGTGCTGTTGTTATCGCAGGGTCTGTCGGATTTGTCGGATTGATCGTCCCCCATGCCATCAGAATGCTTGGCGGCAGAGATCATCGTTTCCTCATTCCCGGCGCGGTATTGCTCGGCGGAAGCTTTCTGGTGTTCGCCGACAGTCTCGCACGCACGGTACTCGCTCCGCAGCAACTACCAGTCGGCGTGGTGACCGCACTGATTGGAGTGCCCTCTTTCATCCTCATTTTGAGAAATACAGCAACCCAATCGTCGTGACGCTTCTTCAAGCCCGTAATCTGGATATCTCGGTGGCACAGCGCAAGCTCATCCGCCAGCTTCAACTCAAAATCGAGTCCGGCACTNGCTGGGCACTGCTCGGTCGCAATGGCACCGGCAAAACTTCGCTGCTGCATACACTTGCAAAGCTTACGCCCGCAGCGGCCGGAGAAATTTATCTTGAAGGCAAGAGTTTGGCCGCTCTCGGGGGGAAACCGCTGGCCCGCCGAATCGGCCTGCTTTTCCAGCAGGGCCTGCCTGCCATGCCCAAGACAGTTTTTGAAACTGCGATGCTGGGCCGCTACCCGCATCATCAATCTCTGNGGAAGGATGATCCGGAAGATATTATGGTGGTCGAAAACGCCCTCCGGGACTTTGACCTTGCGCACCTGTCTGCGCGCAGCATACAGAGCCTTTCCGGCGGCGAAGCTCAACGCCTCGCACTTGCCCAACTGGTGACGCAGGCGCCCTCTCTGTATTTACTTGACGAGCCCAGCAACCATCTTGACCTTGCACATCAGCTGAAGGGGTTGCAAAGGCTTAAGTCGAAAGTGNTCAGTCACCAAGCCGCCCTCGTGATGGCCAGCCACGACATAAATCTGGCCAGTCAGATTTGCGACCATGTTCTACTGCTGATGGGTGATGGGAATTATCTGGCCGGCACCGTGTCCGAAATTCTTCAGGAGGACAATCTATCGGAAGCCTTTGGGTGCAGAATCAGACGGGTCGAGAGCGATGAAGAGGTTTTCTTTTTTCCATCAACCTGACGCTATGGCAATACTCAAAGCGCTAGTCTACGGATATCCCCGAGAAGTTTGACCAGATAATCCGCGAACAATCCTCCATCGACTCCATTGAGTGCCTTGTGGTCATAGCATAAGGTGAGCGGAAGCATCTTACGGGGCACGAACTCACCATTGACGTGCACTGGCCTTATCTCAGTCTTGGCAACCCCAAGGATCGCAACCTCCGGAGCATTGATGATGGGAATAAACCCGGTTCCCCCGATGGCACCTAGACTGCTGATGGTAAAACAAGCACCCTGCATCTCTTCCAAGGTCAGTTTTCTCGACTTGGCCTTATCAGTCAATTCGGACACTTCACTTGACAGCTCATAGATAGTCTTTGTATCAACATTTCGGATGACCGGCACCACCAAACCAACTTCTGTCGCCACAGCCACCCCGATATGGTAATACTTTTTATGAATAACAAATTCGCCAGAGGAATGTAGGGAAACATTGAATTGTGGATACTCCGCCAGCGCCTTAGCGCAGGCTTTAAGCAAGAAGGGTAAAAAGGTCAACTTGACTCCCTTTTTCTCCGCTTCAGGACGCAACTCGTTTCGAAAGTCTTCGAGCGCGGTTACATCCGCTTCGTTAAATTGCGCAACATGAGGCACTGTGCTCCAGTTCCTCTGCATGTTGAGCGCAGTGACTTTCTGCAATTTAGTACGCGGCAGCTCCTCAATCGGGCCGAATTGCGAGAAATCAACATCGGACACCGCAGGTCCGATCAACGTCGTCCCTGTTGGTGCGCCAGAGATCCGAGTTTTGACAAAGGCGTGTATGTCTTCTTTAACAACCCGGGACCGCGCGCCAGACCCCTGCACCAGTGCCAGGTCAACACCCAGCTCTCGCGCCAACTTTCGGACTGCCGGCCCAGCATAGACCTTTGTCGGATCAGCCGAGCCTAAGGTATCCTGCGCCGCAGGTGGATCGGACTGAGGATGCTCTGATTCCTGGATCGACTTCGGATCATCAGTGGCTTTATCAGGAACCTTGATATTTTCGGTAGGCGCTTCCTGCACCAGCACCAATTCACCTCCAGCCGCAGCTGAGAGCCTAAGCACTTCTGCTCCTGTTTTGACCTTATCACCCACTTTCACCAGTAGTTCGAGAACCTCACCTGCCTGCGGCGAAGGAACCTCCATGGCGGCTTTATCCGATTCCAGCGTGAGAAGCGGTTGATCAACTTGAAGCTGATCTCCAGCGCTGACGTGGATCTCAATTACATCCACCTCATCATCAGTCCCAAGATCGGGAACGGTAACGACAAACTCGGTTGAAGCAAACTGTTCCACTTTACCTGACGCGGGTGAAGCCCCCGGAGAGGGTGCTTCAACTTGGAGGGGCTCTTGAGCTTCGTCTTTAACAACGTCTTCGACTGGCTCTGCCGGAGAACCCTTGCTCCCAACCTCCAGACTCAAGATTTCAACCCCGGTGCTCACCGTATCGCCGAGATTGATGGCTATGCTTTTCACAACGCCGGCCATCGGCGCAGGAATTTCCATAGCTGCCTTGTCGCTCTCCAGCACAAGGAGGGAGTCATTCTCGGCAACCTGCTGTCCGACTGATACTAATAGCTCGATTACTTCTACGTCAGTCGCTTCCCCGAGGTCAGGTACTGCTATTTTTTCTGTCGCCAAACCTTGCTTCCTCGCTGCTAATTCATGCCTTTTGAGCTTCAGCTAGTGTGAAATGGGATTGGCCTTGTCTCGGTCAATCCCGTTTGCCGTCATAAAATCGGTGAGTTGCTTAGCAGTGACTAGGTCCAGCGCCTTCAATTCGCTCAGCGCTGCCAGCACGATGAACTTGGCGTCTACCTCGAAAAAATGACGCAGCTGCTCACGACTGTCGCTACGGCCAAACCCATCAGTTCCAAGCACCCGGAAAGAATCCGGGACAAACTCCCGAATCTGATCAGAGTACAACCTCATATAGTCTGTAGTAGAAATTACCGGGCCTGACCGTTTACTGAGTTGCTCCGTAACAAAGGGCAGCTTTGCCTTTTTGGACGGGTTGAGCATACTTTCACGGCTCACCGCCAGCGCTTCCCGGCGGAGTTCGTTATAGCTGGTAACACTCCAGACATCGACCAGCACTGAGTAGTCTTTTCTGAGTATTTCTGCAGCCTTGCGAGCCTCCCGCAGAATCGTACCGCTACCCAACAGTCGCAGATGCAAATCTTTACTGATCGGTTTAGTAACCTTGTAAGCTTTTGAGCCACCATCTTCCAGCAGGTACATCCCTCTTATTATTCCCTGCTCACAGCCAGCCGGCATCTCGGGTTGGGTATAATTCTCATTCATTGTGGTGATATAGTAGTATACCGACTCCTGCTCTTGATACATCCGGCAGAGCCCGTCTTGAATGATTACTGCCAACTCATAGGCATAAGTTGGATCATAAGTTACACAATTCGGAATGGTTGATGCCAACAGGTGACTGTGGCCATCCTGATGCTGAAGCCCCTCTCCATTAAGTGTCGTTCTGCCAGCGGTTGCGCCGATAAGGAAGCCGCGGGCCTGGGAGTCGCCAGCCGCCCAGCTGAGATCCCCAACTCGCTGAAAGCCGAACATGGAATAGTAGATGTAAAAAGGAATTAGCGGGCAATTATTTGTGCTGTATGAAGTCGCCGCAGCGAGCCACGCAGAAAATGCGCCCGACTCTGAAATTCCTTCTTCCAGCATCTGNCCTTTTTCGTCTTCGCGGTAGTACATGACCTGATTGGAATCTGCAGGATCGTAGAGTTGCCCCATCGCAGAGTAGATGCCCATTTGTCGAAACATGCCTTCCATGCCGAAGGTACGCGCCTCGTCTGGCACGATTGGTACGACTTTTTCCCCAATCTCCTGATCTTTGCAAAGTGCATTCAGCATCCTAACGAAAGCCATAGTCGTGGACTGCTCACGCTTCCCACTACCCTTTAACTGAGCGTCAAAGATTTTTAGCGGTGGAGCTTTCAGAGATTGACCCAGCGCTCGACGCTGCGGCAGAGATCCACCGAGTTTTTCACGCATCTTCCGCATGTAGCGCAACTCGAGACTGTCCTCGGCTGGCCGATAATACGGCACCTCATCAAGCTTCGAATCGTCGATTGGGATACCGAAACGATCTCGGAATCTCTTCAGCGCTTCGATATCCAGTTTCTTTACCGAGTGCGTTGCATTCTGAGCTTCCGCTCCTCCACCAAAGGCATAACCCTTGACGGTTTTTGCGAGAATGACAGTGGGCTTGCCGCTAGTTTTTACAGCCTCAGCGTAGGCGGCGTAGACTTTATATGGATCGTGACCTCCTCGGTTNAGGGCCATGATATCCTCGTCNGAGAGATGCTCNACCATCTTGAGAAGTTCGGCGNTGTTCCCGAAGAAGTGCTCTCNGGTGTANGCNCCACCTCGACTTGCATAGTTCTGATATTCGCCGTCAACCACCTCATCCATCCGCGCCTGCAAAATACCATCTTTGTCTGCCTGCAGAAGCGGATCCCAGTGTCTGCCCCAAACGACCTTGATCACATTCCAGCCAGCACCTCTGAAAATTCCTTCTAGCTCCTGAATGATTTTNCCGTTCCCTCGAACCGGGCCATCGAGGCGCTGCAAATTGCAGTTGATCACAAAAATCAGGTTGTCGAGGCGCTCTCGTCCTGCCTTGCCAATCGCACCCAGCGATTCGGGTTCATCCATTTCTCCATCGCCCAAAAATGCCCAGATNTTGCGNTCACTGTTGACCAATAGTCCCCGGTTGGTTAGGTATTTCATCAGGTGGGCCTGATAGATCGCCTGTATTGGTCCAAGCCCCATGGAAACCGTCGGGAACTGCCAGTAATCTGGCATTAACCAGGGATGTGGATANGATGATAANCCATTNCCCTTAACTTCATTGCGAAAATTGTCCAGCTGCGTCTCATCCAGTCGACCCTCAACAAAAGACCTCGCATATATGCCCGGAGATGAGTGGCCCTGATAATAGATCAGATCTCCTTCATCATTCTCACTTGGCCCTTTGAAAAAGTAGTTAAATCCGACGTCGTATAGTGTGGCAGCGGAAGCAAATGTGGAAATGTGACCGCCGATGCTGCCGTCACGCTGATTAGCCCGCATGACCATCGCCAACGCATTCCAGCGCACGATTGCTCTGATTTGCCGCTCCATAAACATGTCGCCGGGCATGCGTTCTTCGTCGCGGGGTGCAATCGTATTGCTATANGGGGTTACCACCGAGGTGACTGGGACATATCGTCCCATGCGAATGGCAGTATCGTTCAGTTTGCCGATTAGAAAGTGCGCCCTGTCGATGCCCTCCTCATCAACTACCGACTGAAGCGCGTCCAACCATTCTTTGGTTTCTTCTGGATTCGCGTCGTTTTGTTGTGTCATGTACTGCATCCTGTGTGGTCTTTCGGCCGCTTGCGATGTCCATGCGATATGTAAATAAATTACAAATCTNTGAAATCTTACCTCAATATTCCATCCGTTTCCATGAAAATATGCCCTATTATGTAGTAATACTACATATTATGGAGCGGGTCATNAANACTATCTNATGACTATTTTTCTATTTATATCAACAATTTATGAAGTAAGAAACATGAGTACAGGCCACTGCGCACGCAAAAGACAGTCAATAATTTGCTTGAAAACTACAAAATATTGCCTCTACCAGACCGCTTTAAATTGTTACTGTGATTGCAGTGACACTTCAAAAAATCTGCAAGTTCACTAAGGTGAGAAGGGCCAAACCCGCAAGCCAGATCGCCTGGCTGCGCTCAAGAAGAGCCTGCACTGCCTCGAGATCTCCAGCATGACCAACACACTCACTTTCATCAACAGCCGGGTCAAGGTCTACAAGCGAGCGCTCGTCGATTTTCGAGTTAAACACGGCCATCTCAGATGCCGCACAGACGGCGTATTCGTAAAGATCGGCAGAGCTCGACCTTTGATTGAAATCCACCAACCTCGGCTGAAGTTTTTCAAAACACAGCACGAAATTACCGACAAGAGAAAAAGTCAAAGCCAAAAGGCGAACCGGGAACCACTCCAGCACAAGAATCATCTTATCAATCNACTTGACACGCTCGATGTGATGGTTTTTCTCATAAATGCTGCGTAGTCGATAACTGGCATAAGCAAAAAGCACACCAAAGGCGCCTGCCAGCAAATAGCTGAACAGCATGACGAAAATATTCTNAAAGCAACGATAAATAAGTTGCTCTTTGAAAAAGTTTAAAAGTTCGGAGTCTGACTGGAAGTCACGTTCTTCCGTATTTAGCCCTTTCTCACGGAGGAAGTTGAAGATAGCTTGCGAATCACCATGAAGCCAGTGTCTAAGAAATTCACTCACCAGCTTCCCCGGCTGCGTTCTATCGAGAGCAACCAATAGCACGCAGATATGAACCAGCATTGTTGCGAATCCAAAAAGAAAATCGCTAGCGAGCTGTAACAGAACGAAAAGTAGCAAGAGCACAAANACATAAACCGAGACAATTGGCGCTATCCAAGGCAGCTTTCGATTACGATCAAAACGAGAAAAAGTTAAGTCAGCCAGACGACTTATATGAGAAATCCAGGAATCATCAAACCGATCTGAATGCTTCGACCAGAGGTAATTGACTGCCAGACAGATCAAAATGACCAGAAATTTCATTCNAGTANATCANCGTGTTGTATTCNGAGCGCTAAAGAGAGCGTTTGTATCTTTCCCAATCAAAGCANGGCCCGGGATCACTTTTCCTCCCCGGNGCNATGTCACTATGACCTACGATACGCGCNGCAGTCAAACTCGAGTAAGTAGCCAAGAGGTCGAGGGTGATGTCGGTTAAAGCCATATATTGTCTGTCACTGAATGGATCACGGTCCGTTCCCTCCAGCTCGACTCCAATCGAGAAATCGTTGCAGTCTTCCCTGTCCTCGAATGACGATTTCCCAGCATGCNAAGCTTTTCGATTAAACGGCACAAACTGAATAACGTCCCCGTTTCTGCGGATCAGCAAGTGTGCGGACACACGCAGGCCTTCCAAAGCGTGAAAATAAGGATGGGTGGAACAGTCAAGCGTGTTGCAGAAAAGTCTCAAGATTGAGTCCCCGCCGAATTCTCCAGGCGGTAAACTAATGTTATGAATGACCATGAGGCTGATTTGAGCCTCTGCTGGCCTTTCGCTCTGATTGGGCGACTCGATAAAGGTTGCTTGGACCAGTCTGTGCGACTCAATGGACATAATTNACAGTTTTCAACTTTTACNTCNTGAATATTCTACCACACGGCTCCCAAGTCACAGNTCGACNTNCCTTTTGAGACCTGCACCAAATAACAGCGTGCGGGTAGNTCCACCTTTGCAATCATCTATGCTTAATAGATAATCTGATNATGGGTTCAATAACACAGCAGCACCAGAAAAGGATCGGACAGGGCATGCTTGTCATAGCCTTTACTCTCGCNCTGACCGCGCTGACAGTCTTTTTCGACGGTTGGATCGAAACTCAGAATAATCCGAACANGGATCCGGACAGCATTGCTTTGGAAGACGGCTCATTGCAGGTCGTTTTGCTCAGGAATCGCCAGGGTCATTACNTAGCGGCGGGCACTATCAACGACTGGCCCGTTACTTTTTTGTTAGACACCGGCGCAACCGATGTGGCAGTTCCCGCGGGCCTAGCCGGAAAAATAGGTTTGAATTATGGAGCCGAAACCCGGGTGACCACCGCCGCCGGTGTCGTGCCTGTTTTTTCCACGACGATCAACAAGTTGACACTCGGGCGCATTGAGCTCAACGGAGTGTCTGCCAGCATAACGCCGAGCATGGGAGGCGAGATGATCCTGTTGGGAATGAGCGCGCTGAAACAAGTAGAGTTCACCCAACGCGGTAATACCCTAACCCTTAGACAACTCAGAGGCTAGAAACATTGGTAAGGCAAACCTGCCCGCACAGCATTCCGGAGGATATTGCTGAGACAGTGCGCCGCGCTCTCGCTGAGGATCTGGGAGATGGTGACATCACTGCTGCACTGATTTCTGGGCATAAACACGCGCGGGGTCGAATTATCAGCAAAGATACCGGCGTTATTTGTGGCATACCGTGGGCGCGCGAAGTCTTCCATCAGCTTGATAACGATGTCTGTCTGGAGTGGCACGTGCAAGAAGGCGACCTAATCAAACCGGGACAAGAACTATGTGACCTTCGAGGACCAGCGAGAGCAATTATGAGCGGCGAACGAAGTGCCTTGAACTTTCTGCAGACGCTTTCAGCGACCGCAACACAGACTGCCCGCTTCGTAAAGCTGATCCGACACACCCAAGCCACCCTGCTTGATACACGAAAAACATTGCCTGGACTGCGAACGGCACAGAAATACGCGGTGACTGTAGGCGGCGGCAAGAACCACAGAATGGGCCTGTTCGACGCCTACTTGATCAAGGAAAACCACATCGTGAGTTGCGGTGGCATTGATGCTGCTATCCAGAAAGCACGCGCAGCCACTCCCGGCAAAACAGTGCAAATCGAAGTGCGCAGTATTGAAGAAATGGAGAATGCACTTACTGCTGGCGCCGACATAATCATGTTNGACAATTTCTCAATTGATGAGTTAAAGCGAGCGGTTNTCAAAAATCAGNGACGCGNTAAACTCGAGGCTTCAGGCGGCATCAAAGAAGACCAANTGGTCAGAATTGCGGAAACTGGCGTAAACTANATNTCANTAGGGGCGCTCACGAAAANCTGTGTAGCAGTAGATCTTTCTCTTCTTGTCGATTTCTGAATATTAGCTTGTTCAGGTTTTCTCAGCCTTGTAAGTTTAATTTTCTGGCTTAAACGCTCTGGAAGTGATTATGAAAAAAAATCGGATCATCCAGGTGCTAGCGATCGTAAGCTGCATCGCCGCTAAACCGGGCGTGCAGTCTCATCCAGGCAGCCTTGATATAAATGGTGGCCATTATTTCGGTCCCTCCTACCATTGCCACATGGCCGGCTGTACACTCCCCGATTCCTTTGACCCTATGCGTCGACGTCGAGATGGTGTGATGACAAACTATCGAGGCCGCGAGAGGTTTTTCAATGAAGACGACTGGAGTTTCGAGGAGGACTTCGATCAAGACTGTCAATCAACGAGGCAGGAGATGTTGATTATGACCAGCAAAACCGAAGTCAAATACACTAATCCCAGAAACTGCGTT
Source organism: Gammaproteobacteria bacterium (assembly GCA_002719575.1). Classification (GTDB taxonomy): domain Bacteria; phylum Pseudomonadota; class Gammaproteobacteria; order Pseudomonadales; family Pseudohongiellaceae; genus UBA9145. The sequence continues at coordinate 10,496 of PBHS01000008.1, forward strand.
GTACGCACAGGAGAGTGGTCGGATGAGTACACTGGAAGAACTTTCACCGTCGCGGTTCAAATCGATATTGACCATATCATTCCTCGAATGTATGCGCACACTCATGGGGGAGACCGTTGGATGCCTGACAAAAAGATTCAATTTTCAAACGACCCGCTGAACCTCATGCTGGTCGAAAAGCGAGAGATTCGTCGCAAGAGTGATAGAGGCCCTAGCCGCTACATGCCCCGAGATGAATTTAAGTGTGAATACGTACAGCTGTGGGATGTGATCGCTAACAAATATGGTATCCAGCTAGAATCTGGTGATCGGAATGAAATCAGGCGAGTGCTCCAGGGTTGCCCTGTCGATGCTCTTGATCCCAGTATTACAGCGCAGTAATTGAAACTACACCGTTTACCTCTGAAGGGGAAGCGTCTGATCCCGTCGCGCCGTACTANACAGACTCCTATTAAAAGAGCGTTCAGGGGGCAATAATCTTAATGGCATCCATTCCGTTATCAGGATCGAGCGTAGCTTCGCCCGCAGGGAATCCGTTTTCTGACAGGATGTAGGCAATAACGTCGGTATATTCCTCAAACATCAAAGATCCCGGGTTGTCTGCCGGCATCGTGCCCATAATATTTTCCCAGAGATAGAGCAATGGCTGGTTGCTCCAGGAGCGCAAGGTATCGCGATAAAAGCGCATGTTATGGCAGGGTTTACACTGCGAATTATAAACCGTTTGACCCGAGGCAACCTGCGCTGCGGTGAAGACACCGTCGTCGACTGTTTTATCCTGACTGAGCCCTGGCTGTGCTCCAAAAAGCCCAACAAGAATTACTGCGCCAGCCGCCAAGTTCGCCGATTTAATCATTATCTTCCTCCAATTCCGAGACCGGTCAGCCTCGAGTACTGCATTGATTTAAAGAATTTAGCTCTCTACAAATCGAGCACGGCTCCACTTATACGATAATACCAGCGCTTACAGTTCAAGCAAAGTGGTGTTTGGTCAGGAGGACGGCCGAATATTTTTAGTTACAGGTTCAACTGATTACCAAATATCAAGTAACCACAGCCAAAATTGATACTGCTGGAATTCGACTTCTGTCAGCGATTGAAACCACGAGACAGGCTAAAAGGCCGACACACCATGTGTCAAAAGTGCGAGCAGCATTGCTTTTGCCCCAGCGAACGAGGTAAGTTTGTGTCGGTCAGACCATCTCGTACTCAATTGGTGCCTCGAACTACAAACTGACGTGTTTCGTCAGGTAAAACATTCATGACCAACTTCACCGAACAATATCGAAACAACGGCTGGGCATTATGAATCAGCGTTTAAGTATATTTCATAGGTATGATGCCGACGATAAAAAATGCGCGATCTCTGTTATTAGCTAAAAGCGCTGCGCAGGTTTTAAAATCGCTCAAGACCTCCCTTAACGCTACGACACAAACTAAAGCCCGACAACGGGACAATTCAAAAATATGAAGTCGAGACATATAAAAAAACCACTTGGCTTCACACTGCAAGAAGCGATGATTTTTGTTGCCGTCATTGGCATATTGACGGTAATAGGCATGCCGGCGTACCAGAACTATACTCGGCGTCTCGCATTTTCGAAGCTTGTCCTAGCGGTAATCCCTCGCAAGGCCGCTGTAGAGATTGCAATCCAGACCCGAGGCCCGTCTGCCCTGACTGATCTCAACGGCGGAAAACTCGGCATACCCGCAGATATTGCGGTCGATGACGCCACCCACGGCGAAAAAGTTGCCAACGGGGTAATAACGATGACATGGCAGAAGGATTCCACCGACCTCGATGGTATAACCTATACGTTGACTGCTGATGGCGTTGGATTGCCTGTACAATGGTCTGAAGGCGGTTCTTGCTTGGACATAGGTCTTTGCTGACCAAAACGCCACAGTACGATCGATTCAAAATTACTGTCCAGCTGAATAGTTCGCCTTTAAGCTTAATCGGTATTTTTACGGTTTTACTACTGTAAAAATATTTGACGATCGAAAGGTANAGAAGCGTTACACTCTGCAACAAAACTAACGATGCACGGGAAATTGGGGACTCACCGAACGAGACGGGTTTTCGAGAAATTGCGATGATCAAGGTGCGGGCTTGTCCGCCTTTAAGTCACACCTAGAAATAAATATGGAAGAACGCAGCATCTTCGTGGCCGGGGTCGTGATCGCAAGGCAGGTTTGAATCCTTTTATTTGGCTCAGTTCTATGGCTCGGTGCTACACTTGACGACTATACTTCAGCTCCTACAGCAGAGCCTACCGATCCTCGCAATCGTCTGCTTTGGGCTGGGTCTGCTGGTGGGCAGCTTTCTCAACGTGGTGGTTTATCGCTTGCCTCTTATGCTGCAGAGAGACTGGAAACGTCAATGCTGTCAATTCCTTGAGATAGAGGATGCAAAGTTAGCAGAAAGCGAGAGCCCTGTGCCCAATTCGAAGAAGCTGTCGCTGGCGGAACCAGCGTCCCATTGCCCAAAGTGCCAGCACCAGATAAGACCTTGGGAAAACATCCCACTTGTCAGCTATGTGCTGCTTGCCGGTAAGTGTGCAGGCTGCAAAGCCAGAATCTCGATCCGGTACCCTATTCTTGAATTGGCTTCCGGTCTGTTGTCCTCGCTTGTTGCCGTGAATTTTGGCGCCACCTGGCTTACGCTGGCGCTACTTTTTTTTGCCTGGGCCCTGATCGCNCTTACCATGATCGATTTTGATCATCANTTGCTGCCAGANAACATAACTCTGCCTCTACTCTGGCTCGGTNTGGCAGTNAACACCCAAGAATTAGGAACTGGCGTNACAACGCAGGAATCAATACTNGGTGCNGTTGTTGGNTATCTGTCGCTTTGGTCGTTCTACTGGATCTTCAAACTTCTAACCGGCAAAGAAGGCATGGGTTATGGCGATTTCAAACTCCTTGCCGCGCTGGGCGCATGGATGGGCTGGCAGGCAGTGCTTCCTATTATTTTTCTTTCTTCGTTGATCGGAGCTGCCTTTGGTATTGGCAGCATTGTCCTGATGGGCAGAAATAGATCCGCACCTATGCCATTTGGCCCGTTCCTGAACGGAGCGGGATTAATTATGATGATCTGGGGTAATCAGATCTATAACTTTTACGGGGGACTTTTTTTGATATGAAGCAGCCAACATTGCGGGCGTTCTATACATCCGGAAGCTTTCGATGTTTGTGGTCGGTCTGACCGGCGGCATCGGCAGCGGCAAGAGCACTGTTGCCAAGATATTCGCCGAATTGAATGTCGACCTAATTGATGCCGACATCGCCTCCCGCGAAGTAGTCGCACCCGGTAGCCGTGCGCTCGCAAAAATTGCCGAACATTTCGGGGCGGAATTACTCTTAGCAGATGGCAGCCTAGACCGCAGAGCATTGCGACAAATCATATTCCATCAAGAGTTGGAGAAGCACTGGCTNGAGTCGCTGCTCCATCCTCTAATCAGGAAGTGGCTTGCGCAGAAAATTTACAGCAGCAGAAGCTCTTACTGTCTGATGATCTCCCCACTGCTTATAGAAGCCGGTCAGGCAGAGCTGGTTGACAGAGTTTTAGTCGTGGATGTCTCTGTCGATACACAGGTAGCGCGCATACTTGCGCGCGACGGTGGAGAAGAGCGTACTGCTCGTGCAATAATTGGCGCACAAATGGATCGAAAACAGCGCCTCGAACACGCAGACGACATCATAAAGAACGAATTGCAAGCAGGGTGCCTCAGGCAACAGATTGAGCCTCTTCACTATCAGTACCTAGCGATGGCGAAAACTAAGGGGAGCCATGAAATCAGGTGATGTGCANCAAGTAGATTGCCCNACCTGCCATACACCGGTCATTTGGCAGAGCTCGAGCCAATTCCGCCCGTTTTGCAGTGAAAGGTGTAAGTTACTCGACTTGGGAGATTGGGCAGCACAAAAGCGCCGTATCGCCGGCGACCCNATTTATCCAGACGTCGACGAGGAGTCGGACAACGTTGAGTAGCAAGCTGGGCTCCAGATCGCTTGGCTTAGAAGGCGTTCTTGTTATTGCGGGCAAAGTCACCCAGCCAGATTTGCCGCGTGCAGCCCCTGTTAAGCCTCACAAACGATGACTAAGTGGCCCGTTTNCCAGCAACATAATCGTACAAACCGTTTAATCTCCAAGCAGACCCAGAGGGAAGTCTTCAAGAATCAAGTCAGTCTTAGCACAGAAGAGATAGATTCTTTGAAAATCTCTACCTATGATCTGGGTTTCGCTCGCGCTGTTGGTTGTAGTTGAGGCAGACGTGTCAAAAAACCAGACACCTTAACCGCTTAAACACACTGGGTTGGCATCTGCAACAGCGAANCCTGAGTCGTTGCCATTTCTATTAGGGCGGGTGTAGGCAAAACGACTGCAGTCGATGATCGCAGAGATAGTTGGGCCCGGCCCCTCAGACGGATCGGTAACGGACTAGTAAGACANGGTATTATCAGCCGGATCAAAGCTCAATGTATCGATCCGTCATTCTAGATATATAACCAGGTTTCAATATGCCCCAACACTTGCCACGCCAGCCGCTCCGTGTCCAAAGACCGAACTAACATCGTCGAGCCTCGTGCCTCCAAGCGCATAAACCGGCAGGGAAACTGAACCAGCCAATTCCTTAAATCGCACCCAGTCCAGCGGTTTATTATCCGAATATTCACTCGTCACTACCATGGGCGACAAAAGGGCATAATCNAAGCCAAGCAGTTCAGCTTTAGCCAGGTCTTGCTTCGAATGGCACGTGCAGCCCACAACCCTGAAGCGCTGGCCGACGCTTTCTTGTAAGCTTCCTAATTCTGCTGACGTCAGATGAAGACCGACACCCGATGGCAAATCCTGCTCAAGTCTTATTGGGCCATTCAAAATCAAACGAAGTTTACAGTCACCCAAAACCTCAAGGCTGTTCCGTGTCCAGTCCAACGATTGGTCCGGAGTCAATTGTTTCTGTCTGATCTGTACTGCTCTTANATCCTTACTTNTAAGTAANNTTAAATNTGNAGACAANTGCNCGCANCATTCAAATTGCGGNGTTATNGCCATTTGCGTNGGTAACTGTAGCAAATCAATTATTCGATGGTTNGCCTNCGGAAATTTAAANTTTCTNANGACTTCTGACGCAAGCCATTGAACTNTTTGTCCTTCCCGGCCATAGGCNTCNCCTTCAAACATGGTNACTTGCCACACATCCAGCAGCACCTGATTGTCAACATAATCATGATGGATTTTGATAAATGGATATGCCTCCTGAATTCGCAGACCGACTTCCTCAAAAATTTCGCGCTGCAGGGCAGAGAATACTGTTTCATCTGATTCGACCTTCCCCCCTGGGAACTCCCAGAGATCACCCTGAGGGCTTTTAGGCGAACGCCTTGCAACGAGCACTTCTTGTTTAGGATTTTTTATAATTGCTACTGCAACATGCAGCATGGGAAACANCTGAAAGTTCAGTTCGCTAGTCCGCGTTAATTCGAACGTATTAGTGCAAAGGGCCTACGGGACAAACAGTTTTGAAACAGCTTCCTAGCCAACCTCCACCGCAATCCCAAATTAAGTCTTTTCGAACTGCTGTTCTCCGTGGCTCTTAAAATAGCTTGAACACAATTCGCAATTTCCAATCAGACTAAGAACTCCTCGCTCAATATTGACGTTTTGAAGATCGAGGTACTTCAGNTTCGCTCTATCAACGGTTGACCTGATCAAATCCATGGCTATTTCCAAGAGCACGTCCCCAAAGGCCAAAACGTAATATTGTAGACCGGTTGCGTCCGGCTCATCAAAGGCCAGCAGAAGAGAAGCCGCCCTCCCTGAGATTCCAATCGACACGAAATCGAGGCACGTCCTATCGCCAACATCGTCGCCAACCTCAGCCCGCTATGTGCGCGCTTAATCAATAGCAGCCGATTCTGCTGTTATCTTTACCCTCGTTTCAGTACTCAAAGTCGGCAATGAGTCAGACCGAAATCAATTATCTGAGCAACTTAGACAATCAATTAAGCGAATTCCAGTAGCAAGTGGGCACTAAGTAATCTTACCGCAACAAAGCTTATATTTCTTACCAGACCCACAGGGACAAGGGTCATTCCTTCCTACTTTTGCCACATCACGAACAAAAGGAGACCGTCTATCTGTTTGCTGCGGGCCGCCAGCGACCTGGTTTTCTCCAGCTGCAGCAGATCCAGACAAAACTGACACGTTTTGATGCTGGTAGTTCATCCTTTCCTTCGCGGCTTCTTCTCTGCGCTTGCGCTCGATCGCGTCGGCCGCATCTTCCTGCCGAATCTGCACACGACTCAAGACTTTAACAACCTCACGCTGCAAGTTATCTAGCAACTCAGTGAACAAATCAAACGCCTCTCGTTTATACTCTTGCCTCGGGTTTTTNCCGCCATAACTTCGCAAGAAAATGCCCTGCCTGAGATGATCCATAGTTGCCAGATGATCTTTCCAAAGACCATCAAGAATCTGCAAACTGATCTGCTTTTCAAATTGCCGCATATTTTCGCCGACTGCTGTTGATTTGACCTCATATTCTTGTTCCAGGATGTCGATCAGCTTCGATTTCAATTGATCTTCATACAGTTGGTCATCATCGTCCAACCACTGCTGAATCGGCTGACTAGTGTTGAGCTCAGTCTTTACTGCGGCTTCCAGCGCTGGAATGTTCCACTGCTCTGGAACACTTTGTGGTGGGATGTAGTCATCGATCATTCCAGAGACCACCTCTTCCCTCATTTCCTTTAGCAGGTCTGAAATATCATCGCTAGCCATTAATTCATTTCGCTGGCGATAGATAATAGTCCGCTGATCGTTCGCGACATTGTCGTATTCAAGCAGCTGTTTTCGGATGTCAAAGTTACGCCCTTCAACTTTCCTTTGCGCCTTCTCAATCGAGCGGGTCACCATACCATGTTCAATCGCCTCCCCGTGCTCCATGCCCAATTTTCGCATAAAGTTCTTAACTCCTTCGCTGGCGAAGATTCGAAGTAGGTTGTCTTCCATGGAGAGATAAAATCTTGAATACCCCGGATCTCCTTGTCGACCGGCTCTGCCGCGCAGCTGATTATCAATTCGGCGNGATTCGTGACGCTCAGTCCCAATAATATGAAGGCCCCCAGCGGCAAGAACCTGCTCGTGACGCTTCTGCCAATGCGCCTTGGCCTCATCAATCTCTTCCTGAGTTGGATTGCGCATTAAATCGACGTCGGTCTCCCACTTGCCCCCAAGGACAATATCAGTGCCACGACCTGCCATGTTGGTAGCGATTGTGACCGCACCAGGCCTACCCGCCTGGGCGATAATCTCCGCCTCTTTGGCGTGAAATTTAGCATTCAGCACTTCATGACTGATTTTCTTCTTGCTGAGATAACTAGAAAGTAACTCTGAGGTATCAATAGAGGCCGTGCCGACTAAAACAGGGGCGCCTTTATTTCGGATATCAATGATATCGTTTAGGATAGCTTCAAACTTTTCTTCCATGGACAGGTAAATCAAGTCATTTGCATCCTCACGCACCATCATTACGTTAGTCGGTACAACCACGACATCCAGACCATAGATCTGACTGAACTCGAACGCCTCGGTATCCGCAGTTCCGGTCATTCCAGAAAGTTTGCGGTAAAGCCTAAAGTAATTCTGAAATGTGGTTGACGCNAGAGTTTGGCTCTCACTTTGAATTTCAAGTTTCTCCTTTGCCTCAAGGGCCTGGTGCAGCCCTTCAGAAAGCCGGCGCCCCTCCATGGTTCTCCCCGTATGCTCATCTATAAGCACGATTTTTCTATTTTGGACTATATATTCAATGTCCCTGTGAAATAAGTGATGAGCTTTTAATGCGGCATGAACGTGATGCAGCAGAGAGAGATTTGTCGCTGCATAAAGAGACTCACCTTCCCNGAGAAGCTTCTGCTTAATGAGCAAATCTTCGACGAACTCATGCCCATATTCTGTAAGTTCAACCTGGCGACTCTTCTCGTCAACTGAAAAATGACCAGACTCCTCCGGAACGAAATTCTTGTCCATCATCTCCATCTTGGAAGCTTCATGCTTTTCACCTTTCTCAAGCTTAGGGATCAGCTTGTTCACAGCAACGTAGAGCTGAGAGCTATCTTCCGCTGCACCTGAAATGATCAGCGGTGTCCTTGCCTCGTCAATGAGGATAGAGTCGACTTCATCGACAATGGCGAAATTAAGCTGCTTCTGCATTTTATCTTCGAGACGAAAAGCCATGTTGTCTCGTAAATAATCAAATCCGAATTCGTTGTTCGTACCATAAGTAACTGAGGCATCGTAAGCCTGACGCTTCTCTTCAGGAGTCTGGCCCGACTTTACGACTCCGACGGTAAGCCCCAAGAATTCAAAAATAGGCCGCATCCAGTTTGCGTCCCGCTCTGCCAGATATTCGTTCACAGTAACGATATGTACCCCTTTGCCGGAAATTGCATTCAGATAAGCAGGCAGAGTCGCCACCAAGGTCTTGCCTTCTCCTGTCCGCATTTCGGCGATGTCGCCCTGGTTCAGAACTATTCCGCCAATCATTTGCACATCAAAGTGCCGCAGGCCTAGTGTCCGCTTACTGGCTTCTCTGACCACCGCGAATGCTTCGGGCTGGATACTAATGAGATCAGCTCCTGCTTCTAACTTTTGGGCAAATTCAGTTGTCTTNGCGCTTAAGTCTTCGTCGGATAATTTTTCCAGCTGCTTTTCTAGTGCATTAATTGTTGCGACAATCTTGCTCATTTTCTTCAGCTTGCGCGAGTTGCTGCTGCCGAAGATTTTTTTTAGGATGTTCATAAGCTGAAAACCAGTATCAGAAGTGAGTTTCGAATGTTTTTAGGAATACATCTCGCANTGTGATANNAAATCCACAGCGTGAGCAGAGGGGANTCGAAAATNATTTATCTGACCGTACGGTGTATGTANGCCGCNGGGTCAACAACGCGACCATTCTTGTAGACTTCAAANTGCACGTGTGGCCCGGTTGAACGACCGGTTGATCCAACCANGGCGATATTCTGGCCCTTGTCGACNATATCACCAACGTCAACTAGCAGCTTCTCCGCGTGAGCATAGCGAGTNGTAAAGCCGTTGCCATGATTAACTTCNACCATCAATCCGTAGCCTGACCNAGGNCCGGACCAGGTTACAACNCCTGAAGCAACAGTATTGATCTCTGCNCCGGCTCGACCGGTTGTGAAATCAATGCCTGCGTGGAAGGACATTCTGCCAGTAAACGGATCTGGCCGCTGTCCAAAGCGCGACGCTATCCAGCCCTGCTCGATTGGGCGACCCGCGATGAAAACCTCAGACTGAATTTTTCGGTCATCGAGCAGGTCTTCGAGAATTTGGAGTTGGCCCTGCCTGTCCTCAAGCTGTCTTTCTAACCCACTGAGCGCGCTGAGGAAGCCAGATTCACTGAATTCGTTTTCGTCAAGAGCCGGTCCACCGACCGTGACAATAGGTTGACTGAAATCGAATTCTCCATTGTCGAAATCCGTCATCCCGGTAATGCGTTCGCCCATCGCATCAAGCCTGGCTAACCTGGCTTGCATCATTGCAAGACGCAAGCTGAGCGCCTCAAGTTCACGCTTGGACTCCTGCTTTAGTTCTTCCAAATCGGATTTCTGCAGGCTCAGTCGTTGTTGCCATTTATGGGCCGTATCTTCCGTCAGCACAAAGGCATTGTCGGAAATCGCTAGCTGATACCCAATGTAGCCAAGCGCAACAGGGGCTCCCAGCAGGCAGACCGAAAGCAGTCCCTTGACCCAACCTTTTATAACTATGGTCTTAGTGTGACCGTGTCGTTGATTGACTAGTATAAGCTTCATTGCATGACTTTATTTGCGTCTAAATTAGGCGAGCTCTGGAGCTCGATGGGAAGAATATGACACCTAGCACGGTAGCACGTGTCCACCCCGAACTTCGAACTAGGGGTAGTGTGCAGAATCTTTGTTAACTATGTCAATAAGTTGGAGGGACCATATATTACGCGGCTAGCACAGGCTTGACATATGATATTGGCACATTTGACTCCTTGTCGAAGCTCACGATTTCCCAAGCGTCCTCATTCACTTCCAACATTCTCACTAATGCATTATTGAGGGCATGTCCAGATTTGTATCCCTGAAATTCGCCAATCAAACTATTGCCAAGCAAATACAAATCTCCTATCGCATCAAGAATCTTATGCTTGACGAACTCATCTTCATATCGCAGACCGTCTTCGTTGAGGACTTTGTAATCACCCACGGCTATCGCGTTATCCATACTCGCA
>PBHS01000009.1 GCA_002719575.1 Gammaproteobacteria bacterium
GTGGGGGCGCAATAGAAATAAAAGCTCAGTTCTCGATACGGATAACCCGAAACTTGAAGCGGAAAAATTCACAAAAATTAGTGATCAAAATCCACCTACGTCAACAATAAGCGATCTCAATGATCATTCGGATTCTTCAACGCTTCCAGATGAATCTGATTCAGGCTTATTCATTGAGTGGGAAGAAGGCATTAACCAAGATGCTGAAAATGAAAAAAAGGGCGCAACTAAAGAAGCTTCTTCAAATTAGCTGCTTTCCTCATCTAAGAAGGATTACTTGATAGCCTGAGCGTATCAACCCGAATAACAGTCATCGTTTCGCAAACTTGCTCCGCTGCACTTATGCCTGCAGGCTCATCCGGTGGCGGTTTCATATTGAGGTCATCACGGCAGTTATGCCAGCCCTATTGATTGGTTGGCTCCTCAGTGCTTGCCAGTATTGGCGCTCCAAGGCCGAACAACCGCGCTCGCTGTTCTAAGTATTGTTTGAGCGCTGCCTGAATTGTTCCCCCTTTGATAGGTGCTTCTCCTATCTGTATTATATTAGCTGAAATTTTATCTTCTCGCGGCTGCTTAAGGCTCTTCAACTGTATTGCTAGACAGCATACTCCCCACCAAGTTCTTTTAAACCGTAGCTTGTTTCTTTTGATTGTTGTCCGAAACCGTCCGCACCGATTCTCTGGGACTTCAGGAACATCAGGATGCCACGAGAGCGTTTACTTTACCTCAAGCTATCTAGCTCACATTTCTATCGATCTGACATGTTTGGCTGATGATTAATTCCTGTTGTATCATCTAAAAAAAATCGGAGTCACTCGTGAAAGTTAAACTGATGATAGCCGCTCTTGGTCTGAATATTCTANTCGCTTGCTCCACCACATTATCTACCGATGTGACAAATCTCTCTGATTTGACGCTCTGTGATAATGTCCTGAACTACAATGGTCGAAGCCCCGCCCTACAAAATGCTCGCACTGAAGAACTGAACGAGAGGAGTCAAGACTGCTCCGCATTCGTTCATCTCAAAAGGGACAATCTTGAAATCTCAGAGCGTCTCAACCAGAATCGGCGCCGCAAACCATTTGGTAAAAGCTTTCCACGCTGAGGTGAATCGGCCCGCTGCATAGTGACCTCAACTCAAGCCATACAACCCCTATCCATGCTGATTAATCACTTTTGACTGGCAGTTGAGTGCTGTTGCTTTGCAATAATCAAATCAGGCATGGATATTCATAGTTAGCCAAAATGGGCTTTATACATCCGAAACCAAATTGAGTTAGCCACACTACTTCAGTAAACAAGCTTAACGGAAAAGTAATGTCACAAATTCTAGAAACAGACTACCTTGTTGTTGGCGCCGGCGCTGTAGGCATGGCTTTTGTAGATACTTTATTGGATGAATGCGACTCCAAAGTAATAATGGTTGACAATCATCACCAACCGGGTGGACATTGGAATGATGCTTATCCATTTGTGCGCTTACATCAGCCCTCTCATTTTTATGGCGTAGCTTCAACTCAACTTGGCTCTATGAAGATCGAAGAGACCGGTACTAACAGAGGATATTTTGAGTTGGCCACGGGCACTGAGTTACAGACTTATTTTTCGGAGGTTATGCATAAACGTTTTCTACCATCTGGTCGCGTAAATTATTATCCCATGTGCGAATGGCAATCGAAAGAAACTGGTGTCCCCAGCTTTATAAACTTACTCTCCGGTGAGGAGCAAAGAGTGAGAATTAAAAAGAAACTCGTGGATACCACTTACTTTAAGACGTCGGTGCCGTCGCGACACAAGCGCGCCTACGAAGTGGCTCCCAGCGTAGCTTGCGTCAGCCCGAATAAATTGCCTTCCGAAGCGAGAAACCACGATTACTACTGTATCGTTGGCGCGGGAAAGACCGCCATGGATGTGGGTATTTGGTTACTTGAAAACGGCGCTAAATCGGAGAACATAAGCTGGGTGTGCCCTCGTCACTCTTGGTTAATGAACCGTGAGGTGGTTCAAGGTCACGAGAATTTCTTCTTTGAATCGATGATCTGTTTCTCTGAGCAGATGGAGGCAATCGCAAAGGCGAGAGATGTAGATGAACTGTTCAGAGAAATGGAAGCGTGTAACTTTTTGATGCGAATTTATCCAGAGAAAAGACCCACTATGTTCCATTATGCAGTTAGTTCTCGAGGGGAGGTCAACAAATTAAGACAGATAGATAATCTGTTAGAACATGGAAGGATAAGCTCTGTAGAAAATGAAGGCGTGATATTTAAGAACGGGGCATCTGCTAAAATGCCCACATCCACGTTATACGTTGACTGCACCGCTTCTGCAGTAGACTTCTTGTCCTCTANTACGAAACCAATTTTCCAACCTGGCCTGATCACACCCCAGGCTACACAACTTCCAAATCCATGCTTTAGCGCGGCCATGGCCGCTTTTGTAGAGACCAACTATCCAGACGATGAGGTAANAAATAACATATGCAAACCTATTCCGGTACCGGACGACCCAAGGAGCTGGCTCACTTCTCAACTGGGCCACATGATGAATCAAGGTACAATAAACAAGGATCCAAAGTTGAAAGGCTGGGCGTCAAAATGTAGGCTTGATGGCGTTAGCAGACTAACCCGAGACGTCAAGCCATACCATTTTAAGAAAGTGGCATTGTTAACTAAACTTAGAAGCAATCTCAAACCAGCAATGACCAATTTACGACATCTCATTGCGACGAGTGATATTAGCGCAACAGGGTAATCACCGCTTTTGATCTTCGATAATAGGAATTGGTTGGATGACACCCTACAGTGGCACATTTTTCAGACCAACAGACTGGACGATTTCAAATTCTTTCAACACAAACCGGAAGTAGCGGATGCAAAAAATTTTCGGCGTGTGTACTAATTTCGCAGAAATCAGCCTGGCAGTAGCTATATTCCCACTGAGGATCTCGCGTGCGGTGAAGTGCAAGCGCAATCTACGCCTCCTTATACCAAAAGAATTAAACCAATGTTGTACTGATACATATCGCGCGTTCATTAAGCTTTACACCCACTTTTGGTCGGAAGCAAGAGCAATGCTTATGATTTGGTCACTTCCACAATTAAATACCAAGCCCATTCATTTCCTGAGACTATAAATGCCATCGTCTCGTGTTCTTGGTTCACGCCGTGGAGAATCCCTTACTTAGGCGAGAGAGAAACCCGGTCGAAACTGACGTTGTGACTGACCTAATTTCTTGAGAAGTATCCCACTCGATCACCGTTGTAGGTGCCAATCCAAATTTTACTGTTTATTTCTATTGCTGTACTCGCATTTTGCAACGCAGCATCTCTAGTCATACCGCCAAGTCTGTTGAACTCGAGCGTTTCTGCGTCTATTTCAACAACGGACCACCCGTTGCCGCTTGCATTAGAACCCGCGGTCAGTAATTTTCCGGCCCTTCCCCACCGAAGATTATCTGGGTTGCTATCGAGAACTTCAGAGACTGCACGTTTATTTCCTTGAGTTAGGTCAAACCGCGCAACTGTTCGTGTCCCAATCGCAGCGACATACATGTATTTCTCGTCATCTGAAACTGCTATTCCGTTTGGTCCCGATAGTTCGGTACCACCCATAACAGACGGTGCTCCAGCAGGATGCCATTCAACAACGCTCCCTCTGGCCTGTCCAGAAACTACTGATTCAAGTCCCCCAGACCAAGTCATGAATTGCGTCGTTACAAAACCTCCATCATTCAGGATAGCAACGCTATTGTGCATAATTGATTCATCCAAAGGCACGCATCCTGTCCATTTCAAACTGGCTGAGCCGGAAGACAAGTCCAGCTCGAACATTTCTATCGCCTCTCTAGCGCCATGACTTGTTATGAATAAGTCAAAGAGCTCTGCGCTTTTTGTTTTGAGTGCTAAGCCGTGTGCAGAGTAATTTTGAACGTTCAGAGGCCCTGGGCAGTCAGGATAGAGCGCACCATTAAGCTCTTGCGAGAAGCTCGGCTTGGAAACTAGGTCTTCCCAGCTATCCTCCTTAGTGTCTATCAGATAAATATGACCATTCACCTCTTCACCATCTGTTAATGCTGAACTTGCCATGCCAGTTGTTATTATAAGATCAGTCCCAGCAACGCTTATCAGATCTTCTGCATTCATTAATCCACATATGTAAGTGGTTTCTCCTTCTGAAGCACACTCCTCGGTGTTTTGATCGAAGATCGAGGAGCTTTCCTGGCTTTCCGTGCAAGACAGCAGGATAATTGTCAAAAAATGAGCTACGAGTAAATTCGCGAGATTCTTCATTGTTACTCCCTTTTCATTGCGCTATTGCAGATTGTCAATTTGTGATTGCCGTTTCATTTTGCGCCGAAAGCCTGATAATTGTATGGAGCCGAAAACCCCTCTGTTTCATTCCAGTCTCTGAACCTGAAAGCTTCAAAAACCACACCAGATGAATAAGTTTGTGAGCAAATCAGAACCACTTCAATTTCATCATAATTTATGGAAATTGCATCAATCATGCCTTTCCACCAATCTGGGCTACGCACTGTGATATGTGCATTATCTCCGGTTGGCAGCAATGCTGCCGCTTTGTAACAGGCAACATTGACCAAGAGAAGTCGTTTAGAAAGTGAAAAAAGTTCGTTAACAACCTTTGGGACGTCTGAAATATGTATATGCTCGAGTACATCCATACAAACAACACAATCAGATTTTCTTTTTTCAAGTAAATCTCTTGCTGGTTCGTACGTACAGACATCTTTTACTCTGAAAAACTGCTTCGCAGACTCGTTCGTGGAAGGTTCAAAGCTTGGCGCATCCCAATCTGACCCTCCACCTCCGTAATCTAGAACCGTCTCAATATCTTCTCTTTGCAGATGTGTTTTGCAGATTGCCCTAAATTTCCGCAATTCAAAGTCATTATAAGTACTGGTTACCTTTGATCCATCTGTCCTCTCATAACCGTTGACGACCATATCTTTATATAAGCCTATCAAATCCATCCCTTTTTTTGAGAGCTCTAAGTTATTCCCTGTGTTGCGTTTTGGCAGTCGTTTCATCTAGTTTGCTTCCATAGGTGCGTTCCAAATTATCGTCTAATGACGATTGGCCCGAAAAGGTGGGCCACAAGGAAGTCAAGGGTCATTATCGCTAGAGTTTGCCAGAGATCAGCTTACAAAATGTCCTGAATTTTTTGGGANCTCTTGTTTTTCAGATCAATCATCAGCCGCTGCAGTGGATCATTCCAGTCGGCTAGAGTCCCNTGGCGATATAAAGTAACACTGTCGTACCAATAACTATGAATGGAGTTTAATCCCCAACGCTCATCCGCCGTCAGTGGCAATAACACCCTTGTATCAATTCCTAAGGCGCCAGCAAGGTGTACCGTCGCATTGTCAACCGAAATCACTATATCACAAGCTGAGATCAAAGCTGCTAAACCATCTAGGTCATTAAACAGGTCTAGTTCCTCGATACAGTTTAAGTGAAGTCCGTACTTTGAACTGTTTTCTGAAAGATCGTCAGCTGTCACACCATATTGTAAATTCACATATCTTGCTGGAACGCAGTTTAAATAATTTGATAGCAACTTCATTGATACATTTCGCCTATCAGCGTTCGCTAGTTTTGATTTCGTAAACCAACTAATTCCAATAACCGTATCGCTCTTTGATTCCCGAACCTTTCTTCGAAAGGCTGCGGTTTTCCTTCTATCTGCTTTCAGCCAGCCCGGGGATGACCCTCTAAAGTCATGAAGATTTTGCCGAAAATGGTTGAGTAGCGACCCTATTGCGATCTGGCCGTTATATTCATAGTCCATCAACTTGTGTCGATCATCTAAAAACTTCATCTCTTTGGGAAATGAACGCCTGTAAAGAGGTATCAGCCGTTTATCGCACTCAACAATTACTTTTGTACTTATACTATCTAACTCTTTAAGTGTTGAACCAAGCATGATTTCATCACCAATTCCTTGCTCCTTCCACACAAAAACTATGGTGTTGTCTTCACCATTCCATTCGGGTCTCACACTATTCCATTTCGCTCCAATGTTGACATCGTGCTCAAAACGCCAACGCCACTCCATAAGCTCGAATGCGATATTGAAGTTCTGATTAAGCCAGTGCAGCCTTCCCATGTTGTTGTGGGCCTCGGCGTAATCAGGTTTNAAGGAGAGGGCCTTTTTGTAAGCTGTTGCCGCTTCATCTAGTTTTCCTTGATCTTTGAGAGCCTTACCCATGTTATTGTAGACTTCTGCAAAATCGGCCTTCACGGACAGTGCTTTCTCATAGGACGCGATGGCTAGATCTAGCTTGCCTTGATCTTTAAGCGCGTTGCCCATGTTGTAGTAGGCTTCTGCATAATCAGGCCGCAAGGACAATGCTTTTTTGTAGGATTCTATTGCTTCATCTAGCTTGCCTTGATCTTGTAGAGCGTTGCCCATGTTGCTATACGCTCCTGCATAACTTGGCTTCAGAGACAGTGCTTTTTTGTAAGACGCTATCGCCTGCTCCATTTTGCCTTGGATTTTGAGAGCATTGCCCATATTGTAATAGGCATCTGTATAATCAGGCTGCAAGGACACTGCTTTGGTGTAAGACGCTATTGACTCCTCAAGTTTGCCTTGGGCTTTGAGAGCGTTGCCCATGTTGTAATAGGCGTCTGCATGATTGGGTTTTATCGATAGAATGTTCTGGAACGCATTGACGGCTTCATCCAATTGTCCGATTTGTGCGGCAGCAGCTCCCAAAATATTCCAAATAAAAAATGACTCAGGGTATTGCTCAGTAAGGGCTTGTGCTTGCTTGACGACTGCTGCCAACTCCCCTCGATTATAGAGACCAATGAGCAACTTAGTGGTATGCTCATTCGGTCCTTGGCTTTCGTTGCGCCTGTTTGACTTGCTCAAAGCAGCTAACCCTTCTTGCGCTTGTTTATTCTTGGGGAAGGCTTGCAGCACTGACTGGTAAAGCGTTCGTGCGTCTTCAATCTCGCCTTTTTTGACATGAGACTTTGCTTGCATGAGCGCCTTATGCGCTGATATTTTCGCCAACCTTACTTCCTTCCTACCATCAACAATGATTTAAAGCGGAACCACAAAGTTACGTATCCGTAAGCTAATATAGTGTTTGGTACCGATTTTTATGGAGTATCAGCTACACGGGGTGTCGATAGGTTACTACAAGTTACTGTCCAAGGCAGAAACTTATGAGTCATTAAGTTGGGGGCTTTCAGAGACACTTGACATATATTCCAACAATAACGAGCCAATGTTGTCTATTATGGTATTTTTTAAGCAATTCTGCCCTCAGCGGTTTTTAAAGTACCCGTCCTGATATATAGCGGGCAGAAGGCCGGGTCGCTTACCGAAATAATTATAGTATCTCCCCGAACTTACGATGGCCGATTTTGAAAAATTGAGTTTTGTCATGAGACGCACAGCGACATGAGTAACGACCCCAAATCTGACAGAGATATGCACCAATCCGGCTGGATGGTGCCAACCTTGCAGAACTACTCCGATGAAACGGAGATATGTCTGAAACACTTGTTATTTAATTTCAAAGGCCGTGTGTCTCTCACTTGGGTCCTTGTTATAGCTGAAACAGTTCTTTTGGCCCTGATTCCCCTGATGATTGGATTTGTTATCGATGACTTACTTACAGATAGCTTGGGTGAACTCACAAACTTAATTCTTGTCATGTTGGCTTTGCTTTTTGTGGCGGTTGTGAGGCGCATCTATGACACGAGAACATACAGTGGCATTGGAGTCTATCTACAAGCAAGGGTAGAACGTCGAAACAAAGAGCTATCCGTCTCAGCGATTAATGCACGCTTGGGAATGTCTAAAGAGCTACCGGAGTTTCTTGAGCAAAAAGTGCCGATGGCCCTTACGTCGCTCATTCAGGTGATAGCTTCCTTTCTCATTTTAGCAACGTTCCATGTGTATCTCTCAATCGCTGCTCTGTGCTGCACTTTTTCAATGTTAGTTGTGTATGCGATAGTTCATCCTCGTTTCTATAGGTTAAACGGTCAATTAAATGAGCAGACCGAATTGCAAGTTGGAACTCTCGAAACAGGGAAAGCCATCGAGATCATGAAACATTTTCTGAAGCTTAGAATCTGGGAGATAAAACTTTCCGATACTGAGGCCATACTGTACGGATTTATTTTCGCACAAATCATAGCCTTCATGTCTTTTACTCTTTGGTTTGGAACAGCTTTGCCCAATGTCACCACTGGCTCTATATTTGCAATCGTGAATTACAGCTGGACCTACGTTGAGTCTTCTGTGGTTTTACCGCTTACTTTTCAATCGCTTACTCGATTGCGCGAAATTACAAGCCGCATTAACCNCGCCCAAACGACTTATCACAGTGCACAAATCANCAATGAAGAACTTGAACGAAGAATGACCGTTCTGCTACCGACTCAATCGCCCGATAAAGAGAATTCATAATGAGCGATAAATTATTGGAATTATTGCGGTTAATCTAACATTCCGAACTATCAATCAGATTGGCCTTTTCCAACTACGTATGCTCAGAGCGGTATGCAGAAGATTGGGATTTACGACAAAAATGGTCACGCTTGCGCAGAGATATGGCCCCAGATTATTGCAGGAAATCGATTGATGCTTCAGAACCAATAACAAGAAAAGCGGTTTCTTTCTCGTTAGTACAAAAGGTCCCTAATGTTCAAGCGTCTCATTGACTTGTGTTTTGAACACCCAAAGTTATTTTGGGGAATATTGGTGTTTGGTGGTATTTGTGATTTGGTATTCTTTCTCGGGTATTTCGAAAAGGACCAAGCCAAACGGCTCATGATCGGCGCGCGATATGGTGAAAAAATATGAAGACACA
This sequence comes from Gammaproteobacteria bacterium, assembly GCA_002719575.1. Taxonomy (GTDB): domain Bacteria; phylum Pseudomonadota; class Gammaproteobacteria; order Pseudomonadales; family Pseudohongiellaceae; genus UBA9145. Next base: position 8,852 of record PBHS01000009.1, read on the forward strand.
CCGGCTAGCAGAAATATTTGGGATGATTGGCGTCGTCCTTTCTCTAATTTTTGTCGGCGTCGAGGTTAACCAAAATACAAATCTTTCTCGAAATCAAGCGTATCTCGATTTTTCAGAAAGTTTGAAAGATCTCACCCTGCAAATCGCTACTGACGACGTTTTGCCTAGCCTGATCGCAAGAACTGTAGCAGGAGAAACGCGAATCGATTTCTCGATCGAGGATCAAGTTAGGTTAAATTCTATGCAGATAGCTACTGTAAGGGTATGGGAAGGTTTATTTAGGTCTTGGCAATCTGGCTTGCTTCCAGAAGAAACTATAATCAACACAAATATTGGCGGAGGTATATTATTAAATAATGACTATTTCAGAGAATTTTGGAAGGAAGTAAAGCTACAACACACTGTTGATTTTGTGCTTTTCTTTGAACAGCAACCATGGAATGTGCGGATGTAAAGGCTCGAAGGGAAAACTAGACTTTGACTTTGGACCGACGTGTACACTTAGTGCGTAGCTGAAGCGGCTCGTCCGATGACCAACCGCAGACGATCAATCCAGCGAAGCCGTTTCGGCAGAGATCTAAGGATGAAAGCATCTATAAAAGTCGATGAAAAANTAGCTTACGGATCCTCCAAGGGTGCAAGCGGAAGCAACCGAGGGGCTGGAGTGTCTCGCGTCAGAGTCCAGAGGACCTCGATCAAAGAAACNGGGTCTTGCTCTGTTTCTTTGGCTTGCGATTACAATCCTGACGGCAAAGCTTCTTCCATCTGCCACCAAGTTTCAGGAAAAATTACCTGATCTGGCCATTGTTGATTCAGAGTATCGCCGTCATAGAGCCGGCCATTTTGAATGACGCGGTCAATATCCACGCTATTACGGATATTTTCCAATGGATTGGAATTCAGAATCACCATATCGGCCAACTTCCCTACTTCAATCGAGCCCAGATCTTCAGGAGCGCCGATAATGTGGGCTGCATCTATTGTTGCCGCACGTAAAATTTCGGCATTACTCATTCCACCCAATGCATAAGCCCACATTTCCCAATGAAAGCTCATGCCCTGCAGTTCGGCATGGCCGCCAACTCCGACTAATCCACCAGCCCGTTGAATTTCTGCCGCGGCGGCAGCCCCTTCCCGGAATCGAAACTCATCGTCACTTATCCACACAGGGCGACGACGAGTCAGTTCCTTCAGTCGATTTTGAGGATAAAAGCGTTGCAGTTTTAGATCGTCTTCCACGTCGGTGCGGGTAAAGAAGAACTCCCGCGCCGCCGCGGCGTTATACTGAATAACAAGCGTTGGCGTGTAGGCAGTGTGAGTTCGTGCATAGAGCTGAACGACATCGTCAAACAATGGTGTGTCCGGCATGTTGTGTTCATTACCATGCATACCGTCGATTGCATGGGTAAGGTCAAGCTTCTGGTCGCCGCCNCCCTCTGTGGTCGGCAGAAGCCCTAGATTCTGTGACGCCTTGACCACCCATTGCCGTTGTTCTCGATTGCCTGAAAGGTAGGCTTTGATGTTGCGTGTATTGTAGTAATGGCTATAGCGACGCAAGTAACTGTGAACTGCTTCGTAACTTTGAAAATCGTTATTTCCAAAAATTCCCGGACCAGTCATAAATGCTCGTTGTCCGATCATCTTTCCGCTCAGTTGCATGTCTCTGTAGAAGAAATAATCATGATGGTTAGTTTGAACGTCTAAACCCGAGGTCACACCAAAAGCAAGATTAGCGGCTACTGACCAGTTCGTTGGTTCTAGTACGTCACCAGTCCGAAACTCCCAATGAGCGTGAGTGTCGATCATACCGGGGATTATCCATTGGCCACTAGCTTCGACAATTTCCGTTCCATCAGGTAAATCGACTGTGCCTCTCAAGCCGATGGCGGCTATTCGGTTGTCGCTGATGAGTAAATCCTGATTGAGCAANGGATTACTCATTTGAGCAGTGATATCTCCTGCCATGGAGATAACATTGACGCCACGGATCAAGAGGTTTCCTTCCGGTCGATCAACGTTTACATTTACCGCAAAGCGCGTAGCCAGCACCGACTCATGTTCATCGAGAGGAGTAAATTTGTTTTCTTCGCTTTCAGCGTCTGCAGACCCTGTGAGGTCTCCGGATTCATCTTCCTCTTCTTCATTCCTGAACTGAATCGAATCGACTTCTCTTTCGAATATCGTAGACCCGAGTGACCAGAGCACAGTTCTGCCGTCGTCACTCCAGTTTATGTAATCGGCACCGATATCAGTCAGCCGCGCAACTGGTGTTCCCCCGCTTCTGACACGAACTTCCGGTACGGCGGCACCAACTCGAGGTAAACCAACCACAAAAACCTGCTTTATAACATGAGCGAGGACATAGTTGCCGTCCGGTGAAATTCGCAATTCTTCCGCACCTGGTGCTTCTTCTGAGAAGCGGTTGCCTCCGGGACCCGTTACTTTTATGTGGTCCCTTTTATCGCCGCCTTGGAGATTTACCGAAAAAAGCGTGCCTTCTTTCGACAGGTAAATTCGATCATCCTCTGGCCCGAAGTGTGGAACCCGCGCATCTCCAACTTCGAGCACAACTTGCTCTCCGCCGCCGTCTGCGTCAACTGAAAATAGTTCCAATGGCACGCCGAGTCCAGCAAACTCACTGTAAGTTTGATGGCGCATCCACTNGTTACCGCGCAAACTCCAGATCCTATTACCGTCTGGCTGCCAGGCTATGTCAGTGTAAAAGGCCGCATTCTCAGTTAGTTGTTGCGGACTGCCGTTGCCATTGGAGCGCATCTTCCAGATATGACCACCATCATTCGCTGACCAACTTACAAAGGCAATCCAGCGACCATCCGGCGAATAGACCGGTTTAAATGCCCACATATCTTCGTTTGTAATCGCCTCTGGTTCATCTTCNCCCTTCTTCTGAACATACAGACGAGTCATTACGCTGGCTACATAACTCCCTTTATCTGGATTGAGGTCAACATCCTGAATGAGTGTCGCTTCAAAGATACCAGTAGGCACGCGCCAATGTTTAGTCAGATCAGGTCCGATCTGCAGGTCTATATTGGCAGTGAAAGGAATCAATGTATTTTCGCCNTTCTCAATTTCAATGCGCTGAAACTGACCACCGCTGGATAACAATATGGCTTCACCGTCCGGCGTAAAGGCGTATCCGGGTAACATGCCGCGAGAAGAAGGTCGAAAGTTTTCCTGGGTGTCGCGCTGCACAGGATAAGAAAGCCAGCGATCTTCTCCACTCTCAAGATTTCTTAGGCGTAATCCAGTATTGGATTCAAAACGTGTACCATAAACAAGCCATTTGCCATCAGGAGAAACTATCGGCCTTAATCCACCACCTTCACCGCGGGTGATCTGGATGCTTGCGCCGGTAGTCAAATCCAAGCGGGAAATTTGTGTTACCGGAAAACTATCCAATGGCGAATCAGGACCACCGAGTCTTTCTGCGTAATACAGATAGTTTCCATCCGGTGAAAATGCCACACCTACGCCAGGTGTATTTACCGAACCACCATCGTCATTTTGTTGTTTGATTACTACACCGCTTCCACCATCGATATTAAATTGCAGCAGTTCAATTCCTTGAGCGCGTTTGGTAACAACAATGTGCTGACCATCAGGGCTCCAAGCAGGGCTTATCANTGAGGCATAAAACTCATTGCTAAGCTTTATTGGCTTGCTGCCATCTATGTTGGCGACCCAGAGATTGTCCTTGCCATCACGGTCGCTGATAAAGGCAATCCGGGAACCATCCGGAGAAACAATTGGTTGCGAATCGAAACCCATGCCAGACGTTATAATTTCCGCTTCACCGCCGGCAATGTCGAGGCGATAGATATCTCCAAGTAAATCGAACACGAAGGATTCGCCGTCTGGCAACATGCTTACTGAAACCCAGGAGCCTTCATTGACAGTAAACTGCAAGGATTCTGCTTCCTCTTGTAAGACAAGCGCATCGGTAGCTTGCGCGGAAGCACCCACAGGGAGGTTGAAGGACAGGATGTGGAGCAGCATGAGGCCAAAGGGTCTTAAATTAGGTCTGGTGGGATACATGAATCTCCTCACAAGTGACGACGCGGCGCTACATTGCTTAGCTTTAAAGAGCGAGATTATATACTGATAGAGCAGTGATGCGCTTTACCATTATATAAGTTCTCAATTGCTCTGAGTTTTGATTGCTAGGTCCTATTGTCCATAAGATTTAAGCTTTATTGCAGGTAATCGTTCTCATGTATCCACCAGAGTTGATGAAGGAAGTTCTCTACAGTTATTTCCGTCCCACGGTTGAGACCATCCACCTGAAAACGATGAAAGCTGACATCTGTTTCAGGTATTATACTAAGCATATCGATAAATTTTTCCGTTCTTGATTGTTGTTGCTCTGCAAGTGCGATTCTTTGAGTCTGCTTCATTTCAGACTTGCTTGGGCCGATTTTGAAAAAAAGTGAATTTGATGGCGGAACCAACACGACATGACTGGCGGCACTAAATCAGACAAAGATATGCACAAATCTGGCTGGATGGTACCGCCAAGGCCGCATGTGCCTCGAGACGAATCCAAGCCCAGCAAAGAAGAACTAGAGCGGCGAATGAGTGTGCTGCTATCGACTACATCACCCACTAAAGCGGATTCATAATGAAAGATAAGTCATTGAAAATATTGCTTGGAATTATCGCAGTTAATCTAACACTTCAAACTATCAAAGAGCTTGGGCTATTCCCGACCGCCTACGCTCAGAGCGATGTACAGAAAATTGCGATTTGCGACATAAATGGTCAAGCTTGCGCAGAAATATGGCCCCAAGTTGTTTCAGGAAATCGATTGATGCTTCAGAATCAATAAGCTCAATTAAACTTGGTTTTTTCGTAGCTAGGCCGAGGGATATCTGATGTTAAAGCGTCTCATTGACTTTGGTTTTGAGCATCCAAAATTATTTTTGGGAATATTGGTGTTTGGTGGTATTTGCGATTTGGTATTCTTTCGCTGGTATTTCGGATAGAACCAAGCGGCTTCCAATCGGCTGGGTCCGTGAATAACGGGAAGTAATTCTCCGCACTTGTCATACCAACCCACTTTTGCTAGAACCGATTTGGAACCAAATTCGCTTTCCTTCTCAACTTCACATCAACAAGTCGTTAGTCTTATGACAAGGAGTCTCGACGGATTCTAGGCATGAATATTCCGCTCAAGAAGACGACTACGTGGAATCCAAGCTTTGTTTACAAGGTTTTTGAGGGGGTTGAGTGAATGAGTGTTTTTGAATACAGCTCGGTATTTATTGCCATCATTGTTGGTCAGACAGCGAATGAGTTGCTTCAAAGAATGGCCCACATAATGAAACAGGACAGATGGCTAAGACTATATAAAGTTGAGATGTTTTCTATGTGCGCTTACTTGGTTGTGGCAACATCTTACTTTTTTGGGTATTTTGCAGTTGCATCTAATTTGAATGAAATCACGATTTTTAGCTTCCTTGGGCCGATCATCGCATTTTCCCTGCTTTATTTTCTCGCTTATTTTGCACCCGTCCCACACCCTAGAGAAAACATTTCAGACATCGAGGTTTATTTTGTTAAAAATCTACCCAAGTCACAGATTCTCTTTGGGATGTATGTAGTTGTAAACCCTGTGATACAAGCCTTGACACTAGATTCGAATCTACTTTTTGAGCCTTATTATCAAGCAGTTATTTGGCCAGGAGTTGCGTATACACTTATTAGCTTTGTATATCGTCCCGCAATAGAAAGATTCGGCATCCAAAGGACAAAGATTGGAGCAGTATTGTTCGTCGTGATTTGGCTGACAATCACACTCGAAAACCCACTTACAATACTGACAGGCAGATAGGCTTTTCGCATGGACTCTACCAAACTGCTCAACCACGTTACTGCGTGAACAAAATTCAAAGATTACTTTGAAACTTNCCAGAAATAATCCCCAGCCTCGCCTTTATTTCTGCACGTCNGGGGGGCTCAAAACTNGGGGTAGGCCCCAAGCTGCCTGAAATTATGATTGGTACCCTTACGGTCTTACTAGATTGAATTCAAGGGGAAAAATAGGAAAGCGGCATCTCTTCAACCCACATTAAAGAGAATGCCGCCTAGNGGTTTCTATCATCAAGGAGCAGAGAAACGAGTTCATGAGCAAACTAGCCTCTTACTTAACACTTATCGGGTTCTGAGTTCCTTTCTTTACCTTAAGAGGTAGTAAATACCTCTCCTATCTGCTTCAAACCGCAAATATAGAAGATTTTGGAAACGTTCTGTCACTTTGAATAAATGGCCCGTTTAAATCTGACGATCAGCCTATATACACACNAGACTTAGCTCCTAATTGAGATCCCGCCTCATCTTGTTGTTACCCTGTATCGGTATTGGGTGAGGCGGCTTTTTAAAGAGCTGGCCTCGTCCTAAATGACGATTAAGCCCTNNTATCCTCTGAGCAATGANAGAATGCTNGATAGCGTGCTAACAAGCCGCTTTTGCGTTAGCCGATTTGAGAGATAGCCGTTATCCCTCTCCACTTCCCCGCGATAAGTCGTTAATCTTTGAAAGATGAGTACCTTCAATGAATCAGGCAAAGAAATGAAGAGAGTGAGGGTAGACGTTTGGATCCAATTGATAGGCATGTTGGGAGTTGTTGGCGGCTTAATCNTTGTAGGGTTAGAAATGAGGCAGTCTCAAAGAATTGCCANCGGTGCCCAGCAACAGGCGAGAACAGAATTGAGAGCACAAGTCCAATTGGCGCCTTTTGAAGGAAACATNGATGTCGCAAAAGTTCGTTTTCTGGATTGGGATGAAATGACCAACGAGCAAAAGCTTGCTAGGGGAATGTTACAGCAGTATCGATGGATTATGTTAGAGAACAGTTTCCACCAAAATAACCNGGGCTTGTTGTCCGCGGATACCCGGGAGCAAAGTCTGATCTTCGCGAAAGCTCGAAAATCTGAGTGTTAACTTCGTGATTGGATGCCCATTAACGCTGATCCAGCATTCGCAGAGTTTTTGGACTCGCTCCCAGACGAGTGTGCCAATCAATGAATACATTGACCAGAGGGGGGCTAATAATCGGCACAATCGCGTGCGTGACTTTGCCTTAAATCATCAAACTCATCAAACAAAAAAAGAGTCACCATTTTCCGCGCATGACTGGCCAAAGATATATTTGTGGGCTTGTTTGGTAGCACCCGCATGTAGAAGAACTCACGCCAGTTGTTCCAGCCATCTTCGTAGGCAAAGACTTCAAGTGCTTGCCAGTATTCACGCTCCAGAGCTAAACAACTGCGACCACTGTCTAGGTGAATATGACGCTGTTCCAAGTACCTTTTGAGCTTTGGTTAATCATCCGATTGGGTTCTTTGCCTTATCTGCAAGGATCATCGAATTTCTCTATCTGCTCCAGAAAATCAGGAGCAAAGTATTGAAGTCTGAAATAGGTTATGTCCCGAAGATCGCAATGGCTCAAAAGTCTCTCTATATTCCTTTCTTTAGCCTCTTAAACTTCATCTGTCATTTTACAGCATTGGTTGCGTAACTGCCGAGGACCATTTCTGGACGGGTATCAAATAGTTTGGGTCTCAACACACAAGACTTTGTGCCGCTAGGCTTAACGTAGGTATATAAATTCGGACAATTGCCCACGAGTACCTTGTTCATCTTGAGCGTACCGTCAGGCATCACCCGGGGCTTCAGGTTTCTGACTTGAAGTTCAGTCAGCGGTTTAATAACTTTCGGCATAAGTTCCACCATAAAAAGTGTTTTTTGGTGGAACCACAGAGTTACGTGTCTATACGATAGTATAGCGTTTTATGCCTATATTTATAGAGTATTTGCTGTGTTAGGTGTCGGTAGAGAACTGTAACTTGGTGTCCCCGGCAGGGGTCGAACCTGCAACCTACGCCTTAGGAGGGCGTCGCGCTATCCAGTTGTGCCACGGGGACATCGTTGGGAGTATACCGTAAGCGCTGCGAATATCCGACTGCTGTAAGTCTGGTTCCGCTCTGAGTACACAGCGCCACATCGGAGCCATATGACTTGAAGTAATGCACCAGAGTCTCTAAAGTTTCGGCCTCAAAGAGATCATGGATAATCTGTCATGCAAGCGTTCACCTGGACCTGCAAGAACTTTTCCCAACTCAGCCGTGATGAACTTTACGCAATTCTTCGATTGCGCTCTGAAGTCTTTGTGGTTGAACAGCAATGCGTCTATCAGGATGTCGATAATTATGACAAGGCCGCCTTTCACGTTTTGGGCATGGCGCGAGACGAGCTTTTGTTGTACGCACGACTGCTTTCACCGGACACAAAATACCAGACTTCCTCAATAGGCCGAGTGGTTGCCAGCCGGGGAAGCCGGCGCAAAGGCTATGGTAAGGAACTCATGGGGTTTGCGATTAAGCAATGCGAAGACCTGTGGCCCAATCGAGGAATTACAATTTCCGCCCAAGAGTATTTGAAAGATTTCTATCAACAGCTTGGGTTTATCACAGCAAGTCCACCTTATTTGGAAGACGAGATCCCCCACATAAAGATGACAAGGAGGTGACCTTAACTATCCTGTTGCAGCATCTTAACCGCATCGAAATCAGTGAGCACCCGCTGATTTTGCTCTGGCTGAAAAAAACTGAATCCCAAGATCGTCAAAGAGGCAGTGAGGAAGCCGGGTACGATTTCATACAGATCAAAAATGCCCCCCTCAAGATTCGACCAGAAGACTACCGTGAATGCCCCAGCTAACATGCCTGCAATGGCCGCATGAGCAGTCATCGCCCGCCAGAAAAGCGAAAATACAATTGTTGGTCCGAAGGCGGCACCAAAGCCGGCCCAAGCATAACTAACAAGATCCAGTACCCCACTTTCCCGATCACTGGCAATAATAAAGGCCAAAATTGCAACTAGAATAACCGCCGCGCGGCTCACTGCCAGCAACTCTCGCCCGCTAGCATTCGGTCTGATGAATACCCTATAGATATCTTCACTGATCACACTCGAAGAAACCAGCAACTGAGAATCGATGGTGGACATAATTGCAGACAAAATCGCCGCGGTAATAATGCCCGCGACCCATGGATTGAAGAGAGTCTGGCTGAGTTCGATGAACACTGTTTCCGGATTCTCCAATGGCGCGTCTGCGAAATATGCGATACCGGTCAGCCCCGCAGTTACCGAACCAAATAGCACAATAACCATCCACGCCATCGCAAGGCGGCGTGCCGGCACCAGTTTTTCAGGTGTTTCTGCCGCCATGAACCGCGCGAGAATATGAGGTTGCCCTGCATATCCAAGACCCCAAGCAATAAGTGAAAGAAAGGCAAGCACGCCCATGTCCGCAAACAGCTCCATACTAGCGGGATTGACCCGCTGAGCCTCGGCGGTAACACTTGGTATACCACCTAAAGTAATCACCACCGCCGCAGGTGCGACCAAAAGTGCCAGAAGCATAAGAAACGCCTGAATCGAATCAGTCCAGGCCACAGCAAGGAACCCGCCAAGGAAAGTGTAAGCCACAATTACCAGACTCCCCGTCAGAAGCGCGGTGGAGTACTCCAAACCAAAACTGTTCTCGAACAGAATTGCTCCGCCCACCAGACCAGAAGCCGCGTAAAACGTAAAAAACAGCAAGATTACGCTAGCCGATAAAATTCGCAGAACTCGGGTTTTGTCTTGAAAACGGTTCTCAAAATAGTCCGGCAAAGTTAGAGCATTGCTGGCATGTTGACTGTAGATACGAAGGCGCTTAGCCACGAATAACCAGTTCAGATACGCGCCGACGGCCAGCCCAGCGCCGATCCACAACTCGCTCAGGCCAGAAAGGTACACAGCGCCCGGCAGCCCCATCAGCAGCCAGCCACTCATATCGGACGCACCGACGCTCAGTGCCGTTACTAACGCACCCAATTTCCGCCCCCCAAGGATATAGTCGCCAAGATCATGGGTCTGGCGATAAGCCTTCATGCCCAGAAACAGAATCAGCAAAAGATATGCATTAAAAGTGAGCAACAGGGGGGCATCGAATTCCATATGTCGGCTCTTCAGAACGTTGGATTTTGTTGAGGCTATTTTACTGCAATTCCAAGTTCGCTAGGCTTTGAGTTTTGTTTTCTGATCGGCAACACTCTGTTTACTTAGCACCAGTCTCTGCTTGATCTAACAAGGGTAAGTATAACTCATGAAATATATAGTAAAGTAATTATTTGATTATATAGGCTTCATACTTTTGACTAATAAAACAATTTTAATCATATCAATATCAATCAAATCACGCGGACGAGCCTCATGCCTTTTTGAAAAAACCAGCAAATCCCATCGAAACGCTCGAAAATGAAAGGGCCTCAGTCGGTCAAGATTCACGCCAGTCATCTGGGCATCCGCTGTTATCTCAACGAACGCGAAGCTACCGGCTTCGTTACAACGACTGTTTAAAATCCCGGGGCTTAAGGTTGTTCAGCACTTAGCTCGCAGCTGGCCGCGCATGCTACCCGCAATTTCATGATACTCACGCAGCAATAAGCGTGATACTTACCGCCGGCATACGCAAAAAGCTCGGTAACCAGGCGTTGCGGAATTCTGTTACTAAAAATCAGAACACTGAACTGGTCCGTTATATTGGAGCGCTGCAGCAAACAGAGACCTGACGTCTCAAATCAGCAAGCCCCGCGAACTTCTGACAAGAGAAGGTTTCATGATGGTAATTGAGCTGATGCCAAATGGCTCATCACTAGGCACCGTATTATTCTGCACGCAGCGCAAAAAGGCAGGCGCTATTGTCTTAACGAGCCGGTCGCCCCTACGGGAGTCGCTCAAGCCACTAAGCCAAGGAGATTGAATCAGCACTGCCTTCATAGCCCAATCGGACCCAAAAAAATACAACGATAGGTGGCAAGTGAATCTGAGCCGTCTCGCTTTTGTATTAAGTCAGCGTCTACCGAATCTCGAGAGATATGTAGAAGCCTTCCGCAAAACGCACTGTAACATACCAATCAGTCGTCAGGGCCGGGAATTTTATGCTCAATGTTGGTGAGAATTCCGCGTAGGATGTTCAATTCCATAGCGTCAATCCGGATTCTACCGAACAGTCTTCGCATTCTTTGCATCAGCTGGCGCGGATTGTCGCGATCGTGGAAATCTATCTCTACCAAAACCCGCTCAAGATGATCGTAGAAGTGCTCCACCTGCTCGATGGAAGCTTTTTCCTGATCCCAGTACTCTTCCTCAACGCAGCCAGGCTCCTCATTATCTCTCAGTACAGCTTTCCTGATCTCGTAGCAAAGAACCATGACAGCTGCTGCCAAATTAAGTGAGCGGTATTGGTCACTCGCTGGAATTTGAACATGGTAATGACAGAGCTGCAGCTCCTCGTTATTCAGCCCAGAATCCTCTCTCCCAAACACCAGAGCAACCTGCGCTTGTTGACACTCGGTGACTATTTTTGCCGCGGTTTGCTCCGGTGTCAGCATGGGCCATGGCAGACTTCTGGATCTGGCACTGCTGCCGATTACCAAAGTGCAGTCGGCAATGGCCTCGCCAAGTGTCTCCACCACATCTGCCTGCTCCAAAACGTCGAGCGCGGACGCTGCTCTACCCACCGAGACGCCACTGGGAAAGTCAACTGGATTAACCAGAGTAAGGCTGCTCAACCCCATATTCTTCATTGCACGGGCCGTTGCGCCGATATTCCCAGGATGCGAGGTGTTGACGAGAACTATCTTACAGTGATGCTGATTGCTCATTAGTTATCAGTGTTAGCGATCTGGGCTAATAATAACATTTATGGAGATTAACACCGCGAATCGATAACCTGCTATCATCCGGCGGCGTCGGCACTCCAAGACTTGAACGTCAAAACGCCACATCAGGAAATTTAATGCATCCACTCGTTAACATCGCTCTTCGCGCTGGACGCGACGCCGCTGGCTTGCTTGCTCAGCAAAGCGAACGTCTGGACCGTATCAGGATTGTTGAAACAGAGGCTGGTCGGAAGATTACCTCTGTGGAAGCGGACGCGGATAAATCAATGCTGTACCACATACGAAGCGCCTATCCGGGTCACAACATCAACTCGCGGATATCTGGGGAGCACACCGGTGGACAAGGGGAACCAATATGGCATTTAGACCCGGCGATCGGTTTCGCTAACTTTTTACACGGCTTTCCTGCTTTTGGCGTTGCCATCGCAATCGAGCTAAATAAACAGGTATGCCACGCCACTATAGTTTTTCCAATTCTACAAGAAGAATTTACCTGTAGCAGAGGAAATGGTGCTCAACTCAACGCTAGGCGCCTTCGCGTGCAGTCTGGAGATGAGCTTAAAAACACTCTGATTGGCGTGAACCCAGACGAGCTCGATGCTGCACTGCTCGCCGGTCTCATTAGCGAGCTGCGAAATAAAGAAGGGCAGTTCAGAGCTCTTGGAGACACAACGTTGGATATACTGCAGGTCGCTGCAGGCCGCTATAACGGTGGCTGGGGACGAGCCTCGTCAGAACCTGCTCTCCGTGCAGCTCTGCTAGTTCTCCGCGAAGCAGGCGGCATTGCCGGAACCCACAGCGGCAGGCCTTCACCAGGCGCAGATGATGAACTGTTGTTCGCCAATCCAAAGTTGCTAAAGCAACTGCTTAAGCTTCGCAACAAATTTAATTAATGGCGCTGTCCCAAAGCAAGAAACTCGACGCCAATAATGCAGCTTATGATCAGCCTGAACATCAGTCACATACAAGGCGTCAAATCCGTATATGCTTGATGGCCAAACCCGATGCGGCACACCATCGAGAATCCGCTGACCCGATTATATTTGCCCCATTCAATGAGCCAAAACACAAACACGCGAAATAATCTGGTCGAAGGATCGATCCAGCAGTCTCTGATACGGATGACCTTGCCCATGATCGTCGGCATGCTTTTTCTTTTTACCTTCAGCCTAGTCGACACCTGGTTCATCAGTTTGCTCGGCACTGACTCACTTGCAGCGATAAGTTTCACCTTTCCGGTGACGTTTACTGTCACCAGTCTCGCTATTGGTTTGGGGATAGGCGCTGCCGCGGTCGTCGGCAAATGCCTCGGTAGTTCGAAATTTGATGAAGCGAAGCAAGCCGCCACGGTAATCAATTACATCTCTTTCGGATTGGCCGCAATGCTCGCCACATGCCTATGGTGGTTCATGGAGTCAATTTTTAGTCTCATGGGTGCCGATCAAGCGTTATATGGTGCGATAAGCTCCTACATGAACATTTGGTTACCGGGTAGCGTGCTAGTTGTCTGCATAATGTCTGGAAATAGCGTGTTACGAGCTTGCGGAGACACAAAGACCCCAAGCCTTTTGATGGCGGCCGCCGGCCTGCTGAATGCCCTGCTTGATCCATTATTAATCTTCGGGCTGGGTCCTATTCCCGAGCTTGGCATCGCAGGCGCAGCCTGGGCAACTGTTATTGCTTGGTCTGTTGGTTTCGTTTATCTGATGTATCTTCTTATTGCCAAGCGGGAGCTAGTTTCAGGCAAGCTGCCTTCAATCGAGGCCTTAAAGCAATCTGGCCGCGACATGCTGCGAATCGGCTTACCTGCCGCAGGAGCCAACATCATGACCCCTCTGGCAGGCGGTGTCATGACAGCCATCGTGGCTGGATTTGGCGGCAATGCAGTGGCAGCCTATGGCGTTGGCGCTCGCCTCGAGCCCATTGCTACCCTGCTGGTGCTCGCTATGTCCTCTTCGTTGCCGCCGGTCATTAGCCAAAACTTTGGCGCCGGACGACTGGACAGAGTCAAGGAAGCTTACGATCTCTCGATTCGCTTCATTAGCTTATGGCAGTTAGGGCTATACGTACTCTTAGCCCTCGCCGCTCCGATGGTTGCTTCTGTATTCTCGGAGGATAACGATGTGACGGGGACGATCAATTTGTTTCTGTGGATCCTCCCTCTTGGGTATGGCCTCCAGGGCATAATAATCTTAACCAATTCAAGCCTGAATGCCATGCATAAGCCCGCTTCCGCGCTTTACCTAAGCATTGCGAGATTCTTCGTGTTCTACGTTCCCTTTGCCTGGGTTGGCAGTCTTTATTATGGTTTGGGAGGGTTTTTCGCGGGGGCTGTCGGCGGCAACCTATTGATGGCAGCCATATCGCTGAGAACGTTCAATCGAGCGCTGGCGGCGGAGCAACAGGCTCAAAAACTGGCCTCTTTTACCTGAATCATCTTCCGAAAAAATTGATAACGCTTTTCACGAATCCTTCCGACTGAGACGGGGCCGGTATATCAGGCAAAGGCAGATCCTCATCAGATTCCCCAGCCTTTTCAACAAGTGAAAAGCTCTTATCTTCGACGCTGGCTTCAACCTGTTCACCTTCAGAGTCTGAATACGTCAGGCGATTATTTTTCTCCTGAAATTCAAGCATTTCCATGCAGATGTCGTTGTACTGCTCGGCAGTCAACAGTTCAGGACGCTCTTTCATATTGAGAGTGAACTGTCGATCGTTAGCCGCCGAGAGGTAGTGCAGGTTCCTCTTTGTTTCCAACAACAACCCTTCTTTCTTGGCTATGTTGTACAAAGGGGTCCCGCGCAAGGGGATATACGGAAAAAAGAAAAAGTGTTCAGGGGCTATTCGTTGATTCAACTTCAAAGTCTCGCGCATGTTGGCGGCAGTTTCTAGCGGAGCCCCAACTATGTTGAACGTTAGCCTGTTTATGCCAGCTTTTTTGCAGTTATCAGCTGCGTCGATAATTTGCTGATTTTTCATTTTCCTTCCGAGCATGCTCGCCCGATACTCTTCATCACCGCTCTCGATACCAAACCAGATCGTATGACAACCTGCCTCAGCGGCTGTTTTACAAAATTCTTCGTTCATTACTTCCACACGAGAGTTGATTGAGAATGGAAGGCCAATGCGCTCTTTATAAATTTCAAGAAACGCTCGCACGAATTTCAAATTTGACAGAAACAGCTCATCCCAGAACTCGAAATAGCCGACACGATATTCGTCGCGCAGACGTTCGAGTTCCGCCACCAATGACTCGGGCTCGTATTTGCGCAAGAACTCTTTTTTAGAGCGCCACCCTTCAAGAAGAGGGGTGTTGCAACAGTAAGTGCAGCGATACGGGCATCCACGACCAGTGATTACCGGCAGCACTAGCTTACCCTTGGGTCCAAAAATAGACGAGTTCACGTCCTTGAAACCGTCTTCTTTGGAGAACACGTCGTAATCAGGAAACGGCAAGGCTTTGAGATCGCCAATCTGGTGAGCCTCTGTCCGAAAGATTTCACCGTCTACCAGCTTTTCCCACATCCCGTCTGCGGGACCGTTTTTTAGTCCACGCAGATGCTGGACTATATTGCCAATGGCGTACTCGCCGTCACCTACACAGATGTAATCGACGTTCGGATTCTCAATCGTTTGTTCCTGCGACAGCATAGCCTGATAGCCGCCAATGCAGATCGGCAAGTCAGGCATAAGCTTCTTAATCTCATCGAAATAAGGCTCCATCGGGTACCAGTGGGGACTCATGATGGAAAATGCTATCAAGTCGGCGTCAAGCGCTTCGATGGTTTTCGCGTATCTTTCAGGAGAGTATTTCTCAGCATCCCTGAGTATTAATACTGGCTCGAGTAGCACTTCTACCCAGGGGAATTCCTGCTTGAGAAAAGCAGACATACTCGCAATCGGCATGGCGATCTCATTGCCATCTGGCGAGTAAAAAGAGAATACCAACCGCAGCGTTTCCTTCTTTACAGAGCCGAAATAGCGTGATCGCTCCTGCGGATAGAGCGATCGTTCGGAGCTTGCCGCTATGACGTCAACTTTTGAATTCATACTACGAACCTACTGTACCGAAAGGGCAACGCGCCGAATGGCTATGTATGAGCGACTGCTAAGTCGGCAAAAAGGAAGCCGACACGCTTCATATCGGCTCAACAATCCATAAGTATACCATCGTTTTTGTTTTATGAGCATGACGCATAGCAACCGTTTTGCCGCTAATTTCGATGAGAAGAATCTGATAATCAGCTCTACGTTGCCGCGCGCTGCTGCTGTACTATCCCCTCTCGCTCTGTAACGATCCCACCCTATAAAAGAAAAGGTACTACCGGAGGCAAACGTGAACGCACTGGACGCTCTACAACATCGTACGTCATCACCTCGACTGATGGATCCTGCACCGAGTCCTCAACAAATTGACCATCTATTCAAAGCAGCGGTAAGGGCTGCAGACCATGGGTTGCTCCGACCCTGGCGATTCCTCGTAATCCATGGGCAGGCCCGCAGCCTGCTAGGCGAATTGTTTGTCGCCGCAGCCAAGGAGGAGAACTCGGGGTTCAGCGCCGCCCAAGCGGAAAAGCTCGCGGGCAAGCCGCTTCGCGCTCCGCTCCTTATCGTTACTATCGCGAGCCCGAGGCCACATCCAAAAGTCCCAGAATTCGAGCAAGCTCTCTCGGCAGCTGCGGCAACCCAAAATATGGTAAATGCCGCCTTTGCGCTCGGTATAGGGGTTATCTGGAGAACCGGCGCACCGGCATACCAACGCATCGTCAAGCAAGGCCTTGGACTGGAAGAGAGCGAGAAAATCATTGGATTTCTCTACATCGGCACCAAAACTGGAAAAGAGAAATCAAAGCCAGACGTGGACTACAGCAGTTTNGTTCGAGAATGGGGCCAGGATGAGTAGTCTCATGTTAGGCGCGCAACGCTGGAAGTGCGGGGAGCAGCTGAAAGTATTTCTGTTATCGCTACCGAAATACGAAGAACCCAGAAAGTGCAGATCTGTCCTACAAGCATACCCAGTCTGTCGACATTATGGATCCGCAGCGGACACCTGTCGCGATGACATAGCCGATTCCACGCTAAATAGTTACATAGCAAACTTGTGCGATCAATTTACTACGTACACAAACTCTGGCGAAAGTCAGGAGTTTTCGGCCGCCCGAAATGTGCAAGCGGTACTGACTGGAATATTCAGGAGAATTTCGAACTACGAGGCTAACCCAAACCAGACGGCTCAGACGGAAGCCAATCATAATGCAGTTAAGTTAAAACGACCTTTTTGCGAGCGCGGCTAAGCCATGCGCACAACAATCTTTTCAACTCCAGTACTGACGCCCTTTCTCAGGTNGCTGTCTAGAGTCATACTCAGATTGATAGGCTGGTCGACGCGCGGAAAGCGACTGTCTCACCAGCGCTGCGTGCTGATCGGCGCCCCTCATACAAGTAACTGGGACCTCCCATTGATGTTGATGGTGGTACTAAAACTTGAATTGAGGGTATTCTGGATGGGCAAGCACACTCTATTCCCATTCGCGGTCGGGTGGCTCATGAGATGGCTGGGGGGCATTCCGATCGATCGTTCCNCTTCCCACAACGTCGTCAGCGANACGGTCCGCCAATATGCAGAACACGACGAGCTGGTTGTGCTGATCCCACCTGAAGGNACGCGCAGCAANGTAGTGCATTGGAANAGCGGCTTNTATCATATTGCAAAAAACGCANAGGTNCCTATTTTGCTTGGCTATGTTGATGCCAGCAAGAAAGAAGCGGGATTTGCNGACTTCTTCACNCCAAGCGGAGATTTCGACNAAGACATGGCAGAAATAAGAGCATTCTATGCAAGCAAGACTGGTCTGATAGCAAAAAACAGCTGATAACATTCCGTGCCGAGAATGTTCCGGCCGCTTCACCGGCGATTATTCAGGCACAGCAGAAGATTCTCAAAAATATGCTTTGCATACTCCTCCATGCTTACTTGCTGGAGCTTAAATTTCCATTGCTTCAAATGCCACTGCTGTAGCTGCGCGGTTATTGATGCCGCGAGCAACTCTGGCTTATCACAGGTGAACTGGCCCTGTTTGATTCCTGCTCGGATCGCGTCTACCAAAAGGCTGTCGAACCGTAACTCGAGGTCAAGCGCCTGCTGCTGCTGTTCACGATCAAGCCCTTTTAACTCCATGTAGCAAAAGTAATACCAAGGGTTAAGGATCTGGATCATGAAAACTTCGCCGCTAATGATCGCACGCAGACGGGCGACAGGATCAAGTTCTTCATTCATTAACTCACCGATAACCTTATCGATATAATTACGCAACACACCTTCGATGACTGAGGCTAAATCATTTTTACTGCCGATGTACGCGTAAAGTCCACCCATGCTGATACCGGTCTCCCGGCTAAGATCCCGAAGGCTCATTGCCTGAAAACCGTGCGCATTTGCAAGCTTAAACGTGGCTTCAAAAATCTTTTGCAGATTGGCTACCGCAACTTTTGGACTCTTAATTTGCATCTTTTCCTGATGCATAGAGAAAACGGTATACCATAAAGCTTCGCCTTCGAGAGCCCACGCTCTCTTAAATGCGGATATAGTTGTTTCCTGTGGCCACTCTGCCATCGTTACTCCGTGACTAATTCCTGGCGGCCTGCTGCGACCGACAAGCTCATGAGTTCAGCCCTGCTACCAAAGTACAAAATTGATGACCAGACAAAACCACTAAATAAAAATGCCACACGCAAGANNGCCATCACTCAGAACCANTAGGAAGCCACNGCANTGCATCCGGCAACCANACANAGGCTCAGAGAAACCATNCTAAGCCGCTTGTGAGAGATCTTATGCAAGGTNCTCATGGCTAACCAGTAGCCTATTAGAGTCGCGGGAATCAGAGGAAGAGAAATCTGTATATGCGGCCAACCGAAACGATCAACCGTGGCTAGCATCNCGAGAGACANAAGGCAGCTGACAATGAAAAAAGCGGCAAGATTCGCACGGATAAAATCATTTTCCTCGTGTTGCAGCACCAAAGCCATCGGCGGTCCACCGATTGAGGAACTGGTCCCCATGAAGCCCGAGAGGAACCCGGCCGAAAACATAGCAGGCGCGGTTGGCCTCAGCATGATATTCGCAAGACTCAGACCTACAGCAACAATAACCGAAACGCCAAGCCACAGCGCAAGCGAGCGCTGATCAATCCAAAGTAACAGTAAACCTCCCGCTACCGTTCCGGGGACACGGCCAAGTATGGCAAATTTCAGACCCTCGAAGGAGATAGATCCCCAGAGCTTGGCCGCATTGGCGACCGACAGGGTTAACGCACAAATTGTTATCGGGGCNGGCACGTACAGTGGGTCNATGAAGTACAACAGCGGTGCAGCAATTATCGCCAACCCGAAGCCNATAGAACTCTGCACATATGANCCCACAANAATTACCAGTACGGTAATNATTAATTCCACTTTGCTACCTGCTACTAGCTGTTCACATACGGTACNATTNGCTGATGATAACCGCCCTNGCGAAACGGCTCCAGCACTCAAGACANGNAGCTTAAGCGAGGATCGGCCAGTCGCGCTGGTTTGACCAAANTCCAGCATCGCAGCGAGCTAGCNATCGGCAAATAAAGCTCAGTGTTCAGGTGNCGGAAGCTNGCCAATTTCNATCAGGACAGCTCAATGCNACATCTTNATGTCGTGTTTGAGGTCAATGATTTGGACAATTCAATGGATNCTTAATGCAGCGAAATTGGCNTGATGAGGCTTTGCCGTNACGACAACGAANAGTGGCNTTCCNCATTGATTCTCTTCANNGCACCGAGTAATTCATCGACCGAAGCCGANTCGACNAACGACTGGNAGCCTGAAGAATTCGNAGATAGCTGCAGCTTTGTTTTCCTTGCATGCGCGGATGAAGACGTTTACGCACTTGTAAGGCGTCTCGGGGAAATTGGCCCTGCGACATATCAGTCTCCGAAAGACGGTCGCTTGATATTTGTTAGGTGTCGGCAAAGCATTTTCATCCAATTTTTTTAGCAGAGAAAAACAGATCGCCGGATTAGCCCGAGCTACCCATAAAAAGTCAAGTCCTTGGCAACAGCCGGCTTGAGCTGCAACAGCGCGTCATTTAACATACCGGCTCGCTGACGAACGGATACCATTCCGACTGTGCCGGTCAACCAGCTCCCTCAATCTCACTTGGACTGACTACGATGCAGCTACTCGACGGAACAGCCTGTTCCCANCAAATACGCCAGGAAATTGCACTGGAGGTCAAAGCTATCGTTGCCGCCGGCAAGCGCCCTCCTCATTTAGCGGCAGTTATGGTCGGAGATGATGGAGCCAGTCAAAATTACGTTGGAATGAAAGTCAGAGATTGTGAGGAAGTCGGTTTTGGCTCGACCACGATAATAATGGAAGCGAGCTCAACAGAAGCTGAATTGCTAGCTAAAGTCAACGAACTCAACGCTGATGACGCGATCGACGGATTTATTGTTCAACTGCCACTGCCTCCGCACATCAATGAAAATAACGTGATCCTTACGATCGATCCAAAAAAGGACGTCGACGGATTCTGCCCTGAAAATGTTGGCAATCTCAGCCTCGGTCTTCCAACATTTGTCTCGGCCACTCCCAATGGCATAATGGAGCTGTTAAAGCGCTACAAAATCCCAACGGAAGGTAAACACTGCGTAGTATTGGGCCGCAGCAACATCGTAGGTACGCCCATCGCAGTTCTAATGTCACGCAATAGCAACCCCGGCAACGCGACGGTCACCCTCGCGCACAGCAGAACAAGAAATCTCACGGATCTGTGCGCAAGCGCGGACATCTTGATTGTGGCCATTGGCAGGACAGAGTTCGTCACCGCGGACATGGTGAAACAAGGTGCAGTCGTAATCGACGTCGGCCAAACCCGAGTACCAGACAGCACGCGAAAATCTGGTTATCGTAACGTCGGTGATGTCGATTTTGAGATGGTCAAAGACAAGTGCTCCTACATTACTTATGTTACAGGTGGTGTCGGACCGATGACTCGCGCATCTTTGCTTCAAAACACCCTAAAAGCTTACCAACGTAGATAGAGAAACAAACATGTTCCAATCACTCAAGCCACTTCCACCTGACCCTATTCTCGGCCTGTCAGCTGCATATCGCGCCGACGCAAGCCCGTCTAAGGTCGATCTTGGTGTCGGAGTCTACAAAGATGCAAACGGCAACACACCAGTCATGCGAGCGGTGAAACGTGCGGAAAAAATTCTGGTTGCCTCGCAGGACAGTAAGGCCTATGTCGGCCCAACGGGAGCTGCAGGATACAATGAGATCATCGCCAGCCTGATGCTAGGACATGCTCTCAAGCAATCCCTCTCCGATCGCCGGGTGACCGTTCAGACACCCGGTGGCTGTGGTGGGCTTCGCATCGCCGCTGAATTTATTCGTCAGGCCAATCCGGAAGCAACCGTGTGGGTTAGCGATCCAACCTGGGCGAATCATATTCCACTCATAGGCTCAGCCGGGCTCAAATTCAGAAAATATCCCTATTATGACTTCGACACTCATTCCGTGAAATTTGACGAGATGCTTAATTGCCTTCGTGAGGTACCAAAGGGCGATTTAGTGTTACTGCATGGATGTTGCCACAATCCGAGCGGAGCTGATCTAACCGAAGAGCAGTGGCGAGCAGTACGAGAAGTCTCGCTGACACAGGGTTTTACCGTTTTCATCGATCTGGCGTATCAAGGTCTGGGAGACGGCTTAGACGCAGATGTTTTTGGCGTGAGGCTTCTTGCCGAGTCATTACCAGAGCTGATAGTTGTGAGCTCTTGTTCAAAAAACTTTGGCCTTTATCGCGAGCGTACCGGAGCGCTCACGGTGTTCTGCGAAACCGCTGAAGCCGCTGCCGCGGCAACCACGCTCCTAGCAGCAGCAGCACGTGCTAACTACTCTATGCCACCAGATCATGGCGCAGCCATCGTACAAACTATTATGGAAAATCCAGAACTCAGCAGCGACTGGGATTCTGAATTAAAGGAAGTACGTGACCGGATCAACAGCCTACGAGCGCTCCTAGTCGCACGACTCCATGCCGCCGGAATCGATCAAGACTTTGGCTTTATACAGAAGGAGAAAGGCATGTTCTCATTTTTAGGGGTCAACAAGGACCAGATACAAACTTTGATACAGCGTTATAGTATCTATCTGGTAGGCTCAAGCCGAATCAACATAGCCAGTATCAATGAGAGCAATATCGACTATTTAGTTAAGAGCATCAAGGCAGTGCTCTGATTTGCATTCCCAGATTCCGTTAGCCGAGTTCAAGCCGAGGAATGATCGCACTGAAGAAATAAGCGAGGCGGGCAGCGACAAGCGCAGTCAGACTGCTCGTGTGCGTAGCGAGTCCCGAATTGCTTCGGCGAACTCTCGCAGTATCGCCTCGGTAGTTTTCCAACTGATGCAGGCGTCAGTAACGGAGACTCCTGGGAGCATTTCTTTCAAATCATAAGGAATAGGCTGATTTCCTTCCTCTATATTGCTCTCAAGCATCACGCCGATGATTGATCGGTTTCCCTGCAAGATCTGCTCAGCGACTGAATTCAGCACCTCTTGCTGTTTCTCAGGGTTTTTCTTTGAATTCCCATGACTGCAATCGATCATGAGATTTTCAGCATGACCGGACTTCCGCAACTCAGCTTCACACTGTGCTACAAATTCCGGTTGGTAGTTAGGGCTCTTTCCGCCCCTAAGAATTATGTGACAGTGCGGATTGCCTTCCGTGCGGAACACCGCCACTCGACCCTCTCCAGTAACACTAATAAAACTGTGATTCGCTGATGCCGATCGAATGCCGTTGATAGCTACCGACAAATCGCCATCAACGTTATTTTTGAAGCCGATGGCAGAAGAAATTCCACTGGCCAGCTTTCGATGGGTGGGCGATTCCGTTGTGCGGGCACCAATTGCAGTCCAGCTCACGAGATCCTGCAGATACTGAGGAGAAATCAGGTCCAGAGCTTCAATCGCAATGGGCAAGCCGAGTTCTGCGATTTCCAGCATGAGCTTTCGACCTATTCGCAGCCCCTGATCGATCTTATGACTGCCATCGAGAAACGGATCGTAAATAAGTCCATCCCAGCCGACGGACGTCCTTGGTTTCTCGAAATAAACCCGCATCAGGATCAATAATTCATTCGACAGCTCGTCAGCTAAGAGCTTCAGCAAGCGGGCATACTGAATCGCCTCATCCGGGTTGTGTATAGAGCATGGTCCGACGACAACAATCAGGCGGGGGTCAGCCCGGTCCAGAATCCCTTTGACTCCTCGGTGGCCTTCTCTGACTGTTTCCAAAGCCTCACCCTGGAGGGAAAACTCCTGCCTTAACTCGTCAGGCGTG
Organism: Gammaproteobacteria bacterium; assembly: GCA_002719575.1. Lineage (GTDB taxonomy): Bacteria > Pseudomonadota > Gammaproteobacteria > Pseudomonadales > Pseudohongiellaceae > UBA9145. The sequence continues at coordinate 31,988 of PBHS01000009.1, forward strand.
GGCAGGTACTCGAATCCCGTTATGTGTAGGTTATGAACCTCATTGCTCTCAGTGCTTGCCATAGTTACTCCGATATCTGGAAGGCGTGGATTATGGTGTAAATCAAGAACCAACTCAAAGAAATTCCAAATTAGTAGCATTGCCATTGTACATCAGCATGCCTTGCTTTAATTTTCTAGCTCAGTCAGACCAATGAAGATACGACACTTTCTGAGGTCTAGTTGGTAGACATCTGAAAGGTAAAAGTGATGCCCAAAGCGAGCGAATTGAAAAAAGGCATGATTGTAGAAATCGATGGATTTCCTCACATCGTGAAACAGATGGAAGCAAAATCCCCCTCATCAAGAGGCGCTTCTACCATCTACAAAGTCCGCTTTAACAACCTACAGACGGGCCAGAAACTAGATAGCTCTTTCAAAGGTGAAGATCTTATCAAAGAAGCAGATTGTTCAAGAACTTGCGTCCAGTACTCCTACCAGGATGCCGAAATTTACTATTTCATGGATATGGAGGAATTTACCCAATACGGTTTGGAGGCAGATCGAGTAGTAGAGCAAATTCCCTATCTGGTAGAACAGCAGGAAGACATTATTGCCCTGATTTTTGCAGGTAATCTAGTCGCCATTGAACTGCCTAAATCAGTGAGTCTCGAGGTCATCTATACACCGCCAGCGGTGACAGGTTCTTCAGCCACTAACCGAAGTAAGACTGCAAAGTTGTCAACTGGCCTGGAAATCCAGGTTCCCGAATACATAGTGCCAGGTGAANNAGTAAAAGTTAATACCATCACAGGGAAGTTCATGTCGCGAGCCTGACAACACTTGTGAATCGGATCAAGGCTCATCATGAATATGGTAGATAATTGGGAACTGTCTCCCGTAGTGAGGGCGATAATAGTGAATTCTGTTTTAATCTTATAAATCACGAGCTTTGCTCGTTAGCGGAGCCTGACAGTTCCAACAAACAGCGAGAGAGCCATCCACTTCTTCGCCGCAACCGTGACAGACCCAAGAATAAAATTCCGGTAGGCTTCCCAATTCCATTTCGTCAACCAACCGCTCTGCAGTCTGATGATTAAGTTCGTTGATTACCCAGACCTCACCCATGCATTCCGTCAACGGAATTTCACCCGCTATCGAATATAGGCGATCGTTTCTTACTTTCACTTCAATATCTTGCTGTTCGAGCATGTTTTTTACATGCCAAACCAGCACGATGTTGTTATTGGAGTAGACTTTTTTCACTCTCTATCTGGGCTTCGTACTTTCACTTGCTTTTCACTTACTTTAAAGCTAGGTGCCGCGAAGTCACGGCCGTTTCTAAAATGTCGATCATCGCACCTTCCTATCTATCCCTATCTCTTGAACTGCGACCAACGCATACCTGTTGCAAACAAAACTGCAAAATAAGTAAAGACACCTGTTACTACTAGAGAGGCTAGCCTAGCGGCCTGCTCAAGAACAGACCAGTCTTGCCATACAATCCAGGACCCAGAACCATAGAAGACAAATGCCGTCATGACCAAATTCGCCAGCGAGACTTGGAGCAAGAACCGAGACCAACCAGGTCGCAATCGAAATACACCTTGATGCTTCAGAATTAGTAATAACCCCCCTGCGTTGATGTAGGCGGCGAGGCTGGTTGCAAGTGCAAGTCCAACATGGGCCCAACCACTGAGATAAAAAAGCAGATTTAGTACCATGTTCGCTGACATCGCAATAATCCCGATGCGTACTGGCGTCGCCGTATCCTGCCTAGCGTGGAATCCTGGAGCAAAAATCTTGACTCCCNTGAAAGCCAGTAATCCAAAAGCATATGCCCGCAAGCTCCCGGCCGAATTTATAATATCCTGGACAGGGAAGTTCTGATTCTGAAANAGTGTAATTAGCAATGGCTCTGCCAGCACTATCAATCCGATGGCTGCCGGCAATGCGATCAGNACCACCAGCCTTAATGCCCAATCCAGAGTATTTGAAAATGCTTCCAAAGAAGACTCAGCGTGGTGCCGNGACAGACTCGGAAGAACAACAATNGCAATAGCNATACCAAAGGTACCNANTGGNAGTTCCACAAGACGGTCNGAATAGTAAAGCCAGGAAACACTTCCAGTGACAAGAAGGGAGGCGATCACTGTATCCAGTAGCAAATTTATCTGACTNACGGATGTTCCGAATAGCGCCGGCAGCATCAGCTGCTTGATACGAAATACCCCTTGCCTGTCACGATTTGGCCTTGGTATTGGCAGCAAGCGTAGCCGCGCGAGAAAAGGAAGCTGAAAAAGCAACTGAGCGAACCCGGNTATCAAGACCGCCCATGCTAAGGCTAGCTCGGGCCGCCGCAGGTAAGGGGCCAACAAGAAGGAGGAGCTGATCAGTGAAATGTTTAATAATGCCGGAGTCAGAGCCGGCACGGCGAATCGTCCATAGCTATTGAGTATGGCACTGCACAAGGCCGTCAAAGAGATTAGCAACAAGTAGGGGAATGTAATTCGCAACATTTGAACGAAGAGTGCAAACTTTTCCGGCTCATCCGTAAAACCATAGGCAATAGGTATCGCGATATAGGGTGCTGCGAACACGACCAAAAGCGTGATGACAAGCAGAAATCCACCGAGGCTCGCAGTGGTCGCACCGATCAGATTCTGAACGGCGTGAAGTGGCTTTTGACTTCTATACTCAGATAAAACAGGTACAAAGGCTTGGCTAAATGCCCCTTCGGCGAANAGCCGGCGCATGAAGTTGGGAATTTTATTTGCNAGAAAAAAAGCATCTNTNGCATCGGAAGTACCAAATAGCCGCGCAATAACGATATCCCGGACCAATCCGAGAACTCGGGAAATCAGGGTCATCGAACCTGTAACCCCACTTGACCGAAGCAAATCCTCTTTTTGGGCCTGCTTTGGTGAGGCTGATTGTTCGACGGTTGGCTTATCGATACTCATACTCGGAAACATTTCGATGCATGGCCCATATTTTTGAGGCTCCATGGCTGGTTTTAATAATTAATTTACCTGTTGTTTTTACTATATATTTTAAGATTTGAGAGAAACCATTTCCAGCAACTGCAATATTGACATCGATAGCTGAAAACGGCATAGTTTCGACCCTTTGCTAACAATACAAATTCACCCGCGCTGANACGATAACNCGGATTCTAACAAGCAGAGCGACTCCCGACGTCAGTAAAAAGGAGCTACAATTGGCCAATTCTCCACAAGCACGCAAAAGAGCCCGCCAGGGTGAATCGCGTCGTCGTCACAACGCATCCTTCCGGTCCATGGTGCGCACTTATATTAAGAAGGTAGACGCCGCTATCGNTGGGGGCGACCAAGGCGCGGCGTCAAACGCCTATAACGAGGCGGTGCCGGTAATTGATCGCATGGCTAACAAAGGCATCATCCACAAGAATAAGGCTGCCCGGCATAAAAGCCGTCTAAATGCCGCGGTCAAAGGCATGCAGTAACGACAGACCCGAAGGTACCTTTGTCAGAGTGCCGCGTTTCTCGCGTACTATACGAGAATGAGGTTGTCGCGGTGAACGATTTCCTCCTCGCTAACATAACCCAGCGTGCTTTCAATTTGATCACTGGTTTTGCCACAGATGCGAGCGACTTCCGCCGCGTCGTAATTAACCAGCCCTCGAGCAATTTCCACACCTTTTTCATCATGACANGCCACCACGTCGCCGCGGAGAAAGCTGCCCGTCACGCTTTGGACGCCGACAGCTAGCAAGCTCCGGCCAGAATGTTGCAAGACCTGAACGGCCCCAGCATCAAGNATAAGGGTCCCTGCCAGACTCAGTTGGCCTGCCAACCATTGCTCTCGAGCCGTCATAGGTTCGCTGTTGGCGTATAAATGAGTACCCAGCACCTCGCCTTTAGCGAGACGCAACAGCACATCTGGCGTCGTCCCTTTCGCTATAACCGTGTCTGTGCCGGACCGGGCTGCCAGCTTCGCTGCATTCACTTTCGACTGCATGCCCCCCCGACCCAGGCTGCCACCGGCACCTGCCATGGGAAGCAAACTCGAATCGTTCGCCGCAGCGCTCGCCACAAGGCGTGCATCATCAGACGCTTGGGGGTCCGTGGTNAATAAACCTTCTTGGTCAGTTAGAATAACCATGCCATCTGCATTTATGAGATTCGCTACAAGCGCCGCTAGCGTGTCATTATCACCGAAGCACAGCTCTGCGGTTGCTACCGTATCGTTCTCATTAACCACCGGCATTGCTCCCAGCTCTAAAAGAGTTCGCAGCGTGCTTCGGGCGTTCAGATAGCGGGTACGATCCGACAGATCCTCGTGACTCAGCAAGATTTGGGCGGATCGCACGTCGTGCTCCATGAAGCAGCTCTCGTAGGCCTGAATGACGCCCATCTGCCCCACTGCAGCAGCAGCTTGCTGCATATGAATTTCGCGAGGGCGCTTCNNTANTCCCAGGCGGCTGACNCCNTCAGCNACCGCGCCACTGGANACGAGTACCAATNGCATGCCAGTTGCTTTNAGGCAAACNAATTGTCTNGCCCAGTCNGCTATAGCTTTNCGTTCNAGTCCCAGTCCAGCGTTGGTGACCAGGGAGCTCCCTACTTTAACAACCCAGCGTTTGCCCTTCGTAAATTTCTCTCGATTCATGGCCGTAACATGTTCTGCCTGCGCGTCAGATCAATCCATGTGATACAAGTCGTCCAATTCATTCTTCTCTGCAGCATTGTCATGACGGCGAGCGCGAGATTGCTCAATACTGCGTCTGATTTCAAATGCCATTGCCCGATCTCGCTCTCGATGAAGCTCGCGATAAGCTTCATCTACCTTCAATCGCAAACGATGGGTTTCTATTGAGTCCATTAGTTGGGCGCAAAGTACATCACACCCAACGCTATTCAGAGCTGAAATCTCCAGGATTTTCCCCCGCCAGTTAAGCGTTTTACGAAGATTTTCGATCAGCGTCTCTCTGTCCGATGGCTGCAACAGATCAATCTTGTTGACGACCAACCACCGCTCCTTCTTTGCCAGCGTTGCGCTAAAGCTTTGTAGCTCTCCGGAAATCGCCGCAGCGTTACTTACTGGGTTGCTACCGTCAACCGGAAGCGCATCAATGATATGAAGAAGAAGCCTGGTTCGAGACAGATGCTTCAAAAAACGGAAGCCTAAACCTGCTCCAAGTGAGGCACCTTCAATTAGACCGGGCATATCCGCAATGACAAAACTTCGCTCAAGGCCCAGAGTGACCACCCCTAGATTAGGCACGAGGGTGGTAAACGGATAATCGGCAACTTTTGCCCTAGCTGCAGATACAGAACGTATAAAAGTTGACTTTCCGGCGTTCGGCAATCCAAGCAACCCGACATCCGCCACCAATCGCAATTGTAANTGCAGAGTGCGCGTTTCACCCGCAGTGCCCTCGGTTGTTTGACGCGGAGCTCTGTTCGTGCTGGATTTNAACCGCGTATTGCCTAGTCCGTGAAAACCGCCCTTTGCCACCATCACTNGCTGGTCGGCTTTTTCAAGATCTGCAATCAACTCTTCGGTATCGACATCTATCACACTGGTGCCCACTGGCACTTTAATCANCAAATCTTCACCGCCCCGTCCTGTGCAGTTATGGCCTTGGCCCGGCTGGCCCGACTGNGCCCGATAATGCGGCTTAAATCTAAAATCTACCAGCGTGTTCAGGGCAGNATCTGCCTGAAAGAAAATACTGCCCCCATCACCACCGTCGCCTCCGTCAGGTCCGCCTTTTTCNATGTACTTTTCACGACGGAAGCTGAGACAGCCATTCCCGCCTTTCCCTGCCTCGACTTTGATCTCCGCTTCATCGACAAATTTCATAACTCGAATCCCGGCCAACTCCTGATGAGCTCAGCAGAAACAAAAAAGCCCCATCAACCGACGGGGCTTTTTGGAATACCTTGACGTTTTANGTTGTCTCGACGCTAACGAATTTTCGGTTCTGCGGGCCCCTCTCAGAGAATCGGACCACGCCGTTTGCCTTGGCGAAAAGAGTGTGGTCTCTACCACACCCCACGTTTTCGCCAGGATGGAATTTGGTTCCCCGCTGCCTGACTATGATGCCGCCGGCATTCACTCCCTGTCCCCCGAACAGCTTTACTCCCAAGCGTTTGGATATGGAATCGCGGCCGTTATTAGTACTTCCGCCTGCCTTTTTATGTGCCATGGTTTACTCCAAAAATAGCGTCAGCCTAGCTTTTGATACCTGTGATTTTCACTTCAGTGAAGCTCTGGCGATGACCCTGGGTTTTTTTAGAATGCTTACGCCGGTTGAATTTGACGATCTTCACTTTGCTGCCGCGGCCCTGCTTGAGCACTTCAGCGGTAACCTGTCCGCCGTTAACGTAGGGCGTTCCGATCTTGACAGATTCGCCCTCACCGACCATCAGAATCCTGTCGAATGTGACTTCTTCACCAGCATCAGCNCACAGTTTCTCCAGCTTAAGAACTTCNCCTTNAGTAACTCGGTGCTGCTTNCCACCGCTTTCGATTACCGCATACATANCTNTCTCCNATACCTGTCCGAAACGTTNCAGCTCGGTTAGTAGGGCCGCAAATTNTACGGTATAGCCCTATCAGAGGCAAGTGCCATCGCGCGCTATTTCCTCGTCCTGAACAGCNCCAGAGGCCNCGAAATCACTCGACTCTCAGTGAAATGACTCTCTTGACAGTCATCCTCATGCTCCCTAGCATAATGTTCGGTATCCTGAAGTTACCAGATTGGAGTTATGCCATCTTTGAAATCCACAATGTCTGAACAACTCCGATCAGTCGTCGCGGCCGATTTTCTTGCTGTCAACCAATTTGTCATCGACCAACTTTACTCAGAAGTGGAACTGGTCGAAAGTATTGGTCACTACATCGTTGATGCAGGAGGGAAGCGCCTGCGTCCCCTNTTGGTNCTGTTGACTGCGAAAGCATGNGGTATANGCACAGAACAACACATCCCAATGGCAGCGGTAATCGAATTTATCCATACGGCAACGCTTCTGCATGATGATGTAGTCGATATGTCTACCCTGCGCCGCGGCANGCCGACNGTCAATGCGGCCTGGAATAATCCNTCCAGCGTCCTCGTCGGGGATTTNATCTACTCGAGAGCTTTCCAGGTGCTAGTTGAAATTGGCGACCTGAGAGTCATGGAAATCATGGCCAATACCACCAATAAGATTGCTGAAGGAGAAGTNCTGCAGTTGCTGGCTAAATCTAATCCGCAGTCGAACGAAACTGACTACATGCGCGTCATCGAAAACAAAACAGCAATTTTGTTCAGAGCTGCAGCGGAATGTGGGGCCATTCTTGCAGGCGCNGACACCACCATTGCCGAAGCTTTAGGACGCTTTGGGATGCATGTTGGCACTGCATTCCAGCTTATCGACGATGTCCTCGACTATAANGGAGATACNGAAACCATGGGCAAAAATCTTGGAGACGATCTCGCTGAGGGAAAGTCAACCCTGCCTCTGCTGTTTGCGATGAACCACTGTCNGNCCAACGAGCGAGANCTTATCAAAACGTGCCTGGCCGCAGACCCCTCTGATAATGAGCAATTGCAGCAAGTGATCGATATCGTACTTGACTCAGGAGGCATCACCTACACTCAGGAAAAAGCCGAGCAACAAGCTAATCAGGCAAAATCGTGCCTATCACTGTTACCAGATTCAGAGTATCGTGAATCGCTTGATCAGATGATCCAATTCGCGTTGCGGCGATGCAACTAGTCCANCTTNAGACATCATGCGTCAAACTGTTGAACAAGGGACCTTTCTCATGGCTTTTCTGAAACAAGCTCTTTTGGTGTCGCTAGGAGCACTCCTGCTTAGTTGCACAGCAACTGGACTCAGGGATGCCAGTGTTGATCAGCGCCGCCAGGATATTTTCGACATGCGCCAGGACGTGCTCACACAGCTGTACTTGATAAAGCCTGACACAAGAGTTCAGATCGACAATGCNGCGGGCTTTGCCGTATTCACCAATGCAAATGTCAATCTAGTTTTGGCNAGTTTCGGTGGCGGACTGGGCGTTGTTAGGGACAATGAAACCGGCACGGAAACTTTCATGCGTATGGGCGAAGTCGGGCTAGGTCTGGGCGCCGGCATTAAAGACTTTCGAGCAGTTTTTGTTTTCCATGANCGCGCAACGCTTGAACGCTTTCTTGACGTTGGCATCTCAATCGGCGGTCAGGCTGATGCCGCAGCAAAGGCCGGCGATTTGGGGGCTGCGGTCAGCGGCGAGGCCATTGTCGGCAATATAACTATCTATCAACTAACTCAATCGGGCCTNGCGTTACANGCAACCATCAAAGGCACAAAATACTGGCNNGACCGACAGTTGAACTGAAGCTCTTCGNCCTANACGATNGGGACTCAANGCTGCATNCTACCAAAGCTGATTATTGAACTGATCCATTTTTATAGAAGTGCCAGTTCGCCCTTTNCCGATAATTCTCGAAGAATCAATCAAACGCAGTTTTTCTGAACTTGGNTGGTAAATAGCGGCATCGCTTACNAGCACAGTTTCAGCCTTTNGGCGCAGCTCTGCTGCCAAAGAATCTTCTCCCATGGNGGCATACACCTTCGAAAGTGCCACATAAAAGTCCGGTTCTGTCTCTTTCAGCCGCACGGCGCTCAAGAAGGAATCCCGCGCGAGGACCAGGTTCTGANCTTTCAGGGCCACTTGGCCTCTAGCAAAATGATGATATGGGTTGCGCTCATTGAATTGGCGGATNGCNGTCTCGTATTGCTTCGCCTTATTCGACGCACCAACACTNCGATAATGCTTCGCCAAATTATTTACCGCCGTGGCATTGTCACTATCATGCCAGNAGGCCATATGGTAGCTGTATTCAGCCAGATCAGTTTTCTCCGCTCGATTAAAAGCGGCTCCGATATTGTTCCAAGCTATGGCCAGATCAGGCTGCAGGAATATAGCATTTTTGAAATANCCAAACGCCGCATCCAGATCTTCTGCTATTAATGCCTCGGCGCCCAGATTNTTGAAAAATAAAGCGCGGGCNTGGCGATCACTGACTGCTTTTGCGGTTAGCTGCTGAAGNTGAATTTCAGGGGTGAAATCTACGATGTACCTTCGCTTGTAACCCAAATTACCCGACGCATTAATATGGCTGCTCAAAACCAACAGTTCCCCTCGCTTATCCCATTCCGGTCTNACAGCCACCGTCTGAAATGCAGCATCAATGCCAGCGTAGCGTGCCATGGCAATNTACAGGTTCATGACTGATAGACAATTTCCCCGGCGTAGCTGGAAAACCTCTTCAGCGGTATGAGTTTGGAATTCGGAATACTGAAGATTCAGATAGCTCTTGTTGAACAATAAAGCCTGTATTTTGGCAATGCGTAACTCCGAACTGTCGCTCTTCGCAATNAGCCGATCAAGCATTTCNGTGATTTCCGAGTTGAGATATAAAGGATCAATCCAAGGATAAGTGTCTGATGACTGGGAAATAATCTCAGATTCTATGGCGCTGTCTCTGGAAAATCCGGTTTCAAGGTCAATACTTGCACAAGCCGTTNCGAGCACGACGACAGCGTGAAACAAACATATTCTANAAAAAGCAGAATTTGTCATTTGTTCTCTGATCCCTTACGACACCACAAATGAAGTGGTAACTAATCAATCCGGGCCAAACACTTCCAAATACGGCCACCATCATGCTCTTGTAAGAAGACAAATTCCAATCATTGAGTCNGCTTGCTTGTCTGGGCCCGCAAGTCAACAAGCCGGGCATCAGCCTTGACCACACNGATTACTGTCCATTCAAGACAATGCCTCGGGGGATCACATCCCAGGATAATTTGGGCCGCCTCCTCCCTCAGGCACCACCCAGGTGATGTTTTGTGATGGGTCCTTGATGTCACAGGTTTTACAATGTACGCAATTCTGGGAGTTAATCTGAAACCGCTTGCCGCCTTCTGCTGCTTCGACCACTTCGTACACGCCAGCAGGGCAGTAGCGCTGCGCGGGCTCATCGTATTTCGGCAGATTAACCTCTAACGGAATCGAGACGTCAGCAAGGCGCAAATGACAGGGCTGATTCTCGGCGTGATTCGTGTTGGACAGGAAGACCGACGACAGCCGGTCAAAACTTATTGCACCGTCAGGTTTAGGATATTCGATTCGAGGGCATTCTGAGGCCAGTTTGAGCTGCGCATGGTCTTCTGACTTGTCGTGCACAGTAAAGGGAAACTTACCAAAAAAAATGTTCTGCTCAATAAACGCAAGAGCGCTTCCGAGCCAAAATCCGAATCTATGAAACCCCGCGCTGAAATTCCTAGTCTGGTGCAACTCATCGTAAAGCTTGGACTTTTTGAACCTTGAGGAATATTCAACAATTTCGGAAGGTGGACTGTCAGTGCTCAGCGCCTCGAACAGCGATTCTGCGGCCAGTATTCCTGACCACATGGCAGTATGGCTGCCCTTTATCTTTGCGGCATTCAAAGTACCAGCGTCACAGCCAATCAGCAAACCACCCGGAAAAGTCATCTTTGGCAGCGAATTCAAGCCGCCCTTGATGATTGCCCGCGCGCCATAGCTTAGGCGCTTACCCCCTTCAAGATACTGCTTGATTATCGGATGCTGCTTGTACCTCTGAAACTCATCAAAAGAACTGATATGCGGATTGCTATAGCCCAGATCTACGATAAGCCCTAGTGATACTTGATGGCCTTCGGTATGATACAGAAAACCACCGCTGCTCCCCGCATAAGAATCACCAACCATGGGGTAACCGGCTGTGTGAACTACCAGCCCCTCTTCATGCTTTTGCTCCGGTATTTCCCACACCTCTTTGATGCCGATGCCGTAGTGCTGAGGATCTGAATTCTCATCAAGACTATACCGCGCAATGAGCTCTTTGCCCAAATGCCCTCTGCAACCTTCAGCGAAAATGGTGTATTTGGCGTGAAACTCAAATCCGGGCTCGAATGACGCTTTTTGCTCGCCGTCTGCGGATAGCCCCATGTCGCCCGTAGCAACGCCTTTGACGCTCCCATCCTCATGGTAAAGGATTTCAGCGGCAGCGAAACCCGGAAAAACCTCGGCCCCTAACTCCATAGCCTGTTCACCCAACCAAGCGCATAAACTTCCAAGGGAAATTATATAATTCCCATGATTATCCATAGTTCTTGGAACCAGCAGCGAAGGAAATTTAAAAAAGGATTCATTTCCGCCAAGGTAGTAGATCGCATCCTTGGTGACGGCGGTTCTCAAGGGTGCGCCTCTCTCTTTCCAATCCGGGAACAATTCCGTTAGCGCACTCGGCTCGAACACTGCCCCTGATAAGATATGGGCGCCAATTTCCGACCCTTTTTCAAGCACACAAACTGTCCATTCACGACCACCGGCTTGCGCCAGCTGAAGCAATTTGCAGGCAGTCGCAAGGCCTGCTGGACCCGCTCCAACAATGACTACGTCAACTTCCATTGATTCACGTTGCATGATGTTTCTCAGTTGCAAGTTTGGAATACTTCAGACGGGCAATTACCGAGGGCGAACGTTACAACGCCCGGCTGGACCACTGCCAAATGGGATTCTCATTATCCTATTTTCGGGAAATCCTTGCAAACCAGACTGAAATCAGGTCGGTGGCGCAAACTCTGAAAAGGCAAGTCGAATCAAGCGACTCAGAAGCAATAAATAATTGCGCTCTCAGCGAAGCCGGACAGCGATAGTAAGGCGACAGACCCGGCGAACCGAAGAGAACGATTACCCACGCTTAGTGAAAATCATCATGTGTTGCCAAGGCAGAAAATCGAGAGTCTCTGTCCATTCTAGCCCGAAGACACTCATCTCTTTGACAACCTGCTCTTCAGTCATTTTATGCAAAGGCCTTATCGGTACTGAGGAATCCTCTCCCCGATATTCCAAGAGAAAAATCCTTCCTTCTGGGCGTAGCGCCTTGTAAATGCCATTGATCATCTCAAAGGGATGAGAGAACTCGTGGTAGGCATCGACCATGATTGCCGCGTCGATGGATTCAGCAGGCAAGTTAGGGTCATCTATCTCTCCCAGCACCCCTACGACGTTGACAATGCGGTCAGATGCTTTCTGCTCCTCAATGAGTTGTAGCATCTCTGGCTGTATATCCACTGCGAGCACTTTACCCTCCGGAACCGTCGCGGCGATGCGAAAAGAAAAATACCCGGAGCCTGCACCAATGTCTGCGACCACATCATCGGCAGAAAGACCCATATTCGCCACAACCTGATCCGGCATCTCTTCCTGAATCCGACTCGGTCGATTTAGCCATTGCGCCGCCTGATGCCCCATGACGAATGAAATCTCCCGCCCCATATAGAATTTACCGATACCTGTAGTTCTCCGCTCGGGCGCAACTTCATAGCCCGGATGCGCAATTTCCTGCGCGAACGCCACATTGGTTATGAACCAGAGAACGGCTAAAGCATAAAAAACCGAAATTGGGGTAAAGCGCAGAAAATAGTGAATCATCGAACTGCCTTGAATTGATTAAGTTGGGTGTTATATCGCACCGCTAATAACGGTACTGCCGCCGGCTGGGGAGATTGGACGTGCATAGTTCAGAGCCTTGCAATACTTTCGGCCAACGGGATGACGCTAAAGATGTAGATTACACTGCCCTCCTTGCCGTGCTCAAGGACCATCGGAAGGGGTTGGTCAGTGAGCCGCCCGATGCCGATCAGCGCGAGCCTCCGGCGTATCTCGGGATGAATAAGTGCTTGTGTTAGACTTAAGCTCTTCAGCAACGATCGCCTGTCGCTCGTTGCTTTATTTTTCGACAGGATTAATGAACATGAGCAACGTCTTGGAAGGTGTCAGAGTTTTAGACTTCGGGCGCTACATCGCTGGCCCATACTGCGCCACACTCCTTGCTGATCTCGGAGCCGAAGTCATCCGCATTGAGAAAGTTGACGGCTCGGAAGACCGCTTTGTCTCACCGATCACAGAAGCTGGCGATGGCGCTATGTTTCTACAGCTTGGACGTAACAAGCTAGGAATGACGCTAAACCCCATGAAAGCGGAAGGACGCGAAATCGTTAAGAAGCTAGTTGCGACCGCTGATGTTGTAGTAGCCAACCTGCCGCCTGACACTTTGACCGCCATGGGACTGGATTATGAGAGTCTGACTGGGATCAAACCTGACATTATTCTCACTATGATTTCCGCTTTTGGCCGTGGCGGCCCCTACTCCAATCGCGTCGGCTTCGACGGACTTGGCCAAGCGATGTCCGGAAATATGTACATGTCAGGTACGCCTGACCAACCAGTCAAAGCCTATGCTCCGTTCATCGATTTTGGCACTGCCAGCCTCTCTGCGTTTGGAACGCTCGCAGCTCTTTACGAGCGGCGAAAGACCGGTAATGGCCAGGTTGTGGAGGGGGCATTATTTAACACCGCGCTGACGATGATGAACGCTACCGCCATCGAGCAGCATGCGCTGCAAGTTAACCGGAAGGCCACCCTCAATCGCTCACAAACATCTGCCCCAGCTGATACCTTTAAAACCATGGACGGCTGGGTTCTTGTGCAAACTGTAGGTGGTCCGTTATTCGAACGCTGGGCGAGACTCATGGGAGAAGAACAGTGGCTGGACGACCCACGATTCAAAGACGATATCAGCCGCGGAGACCATGGCGAGATTATCAGTGACAGGCTGGCCAAGTGGTGCGCTGAGCGCACAACTAAAGAAGTCCTCCACGAAATGGAGACGGCCAGAATTCCTGCGGGCCCGNTACTCTCACCCCAAAATGTATTGGATGATCCGCATGTTGCCGCCAAGGGCCTTTTTCATCCAGTCGAATTCCCTGGCCTGCCCACCGCCGTCCCAATCATGACGACTCCGGTCGAGCTCTCTGACACGCCGGGCGAGATACGCCACCGAGCCCCGACCCTTGGCGAACACACCGACTATATCNTGCATGGCTTGGGTTATACGGATGCCGAGATTGCAGAGCTCCGCACTCAGAGGGTAATCTAACGGTAATGCGTATGAGGCGGATCTAAGTTCGTCAAAGAAGAGGCGAGCCAGCCAATCTGAATTGGAGGATATAATGCCGAAGCCAAGTAAAAAGAACAGCCGGCGAGACTTTCTGAAGAAGAGCTCCGCTTTCCTAGCCGCCATGGGAGCTACTCCGAACACCCTGCATGCCCAAATTGGGGATGAAGAGACATTCTGGCTTCAGGTTCGCAACCAATTTGCCTTCACGGAAGCCGCAGTGCCCATGAACGCAGCAAACCTATGTCCATCCTTTCGCGCCGTGACCGACAGCGTCGAGCGTTTCACTGCAGATATTGATCATGACTGCTCATTCAATAATAGAGCCAAGTACACCAACTTACTTGAACAATGCCGAAGCAGGATAGCAACTCAGCTGAACGTGTCCGCCGACGAACTCGCCCTGGTTAGAAACACCAGTGAAGCCAACAACATGATCAACAATGGGCTCCCTCTGGAGGCCGGTGATGAGGTCTTACTGTGGGACCAGAATCATCCTACCAACAGCGTAGCTTGGGATGTGCGCGCCGAGCGCTTTGGACTCAATATTAAGAGGATCAGTACACCTCAAGCACCCTCAAACGAGCAGGAACTGCTGGATACTTTTTTGCGAGAGTTTGGACCCAATTCTCGAGTTCTGGCGATTACACAGATATCAAATACAAGCGGCGTCCGCTTGCCCGTCGCTGAATTGGTCTCAGCGGCTCATGATCACGGGCTTCATGTTCATGTTGACGGTGCTCAGTCCTGGGGCGCATTGGATCTGGATCTAAAAACTCTAAATGTTGACTCGTTTAGCGCAAGTGCTCACAAATGGTATATGGGGCCAAGGGAAGTTGGATTGCTCTACATAAAATCAGAACACATCGCGAGTCTTTGGCCGAGTGTCATAGCGCCAGGATGGGGCAATGACACCGATACCGATCTTATCGGTGCGAGAAAATTTGAGTCACTCGGTCAACGTGACGATGCTGCGCTGGCAGCACTTGGAACAGCTGCCGTACTTCACGATCAGCTTGGACCAAAGCGGATCGAAGAACGAATTAGATTCCTAGCCCAGCGTCTAAAGAACGGGATTACGGAGGCCAATCTGGAACTGTTGACCCCGTTGACGGAGCAGCTGAGTCATGGCGTTTGTATCGTCAAAGTATCAGGAGACCGGAGGAGCGAGATCAGTAACAGACTATACTCTGACTATGGCATAGCCTCGGCTCCAACCGGGGGATTAAGATTATGCCCGACTATTTATAACACGACTGAACATGTAGATCGCGCCATAGAGGGGGTGAAAACGCTATTGGCTTGAAACCGCGCACTGCTTTGCTTGAACACTCCGGCGCTTTGCAAACAGCTTCAGCAGTCGGAATGAAGGATTGAGGATAGCCCCGTGTCCCTTTGGTAAGTCGTTGATTAGGCTTAGCTTGACCTTCGATTCGATATAATAAAACCCACGACCTATCGGTCAAATTTAGTTTACGGCTTCCTTCCTCTGTCTAATTTAGTGGGTATGCAAATTAGCAAGGCCATAAACATAACCGGCGAATCAAGGCTTTTTCGCTGGCTGACCGCTCACATCTCAATGTCGTTGGCTTCGTGTCTTCCCCTCAGCCTTATTGGGAAATTTTTTGGGCATCAAACCAACGTTGGGACGATACAAGTGTTCATTACGCCCCGATAGCCCGAGAGACAGTCTAGGACTATATGACTACGTTCAGCAAAGTAATTGCAGCAGCTTCAGGGGACTATACTGATCTCAGTGAGAAAATCTGACATGGCCTGATTGACTGCATTTGGGGCTTCCTGCTGAACCCAATGTCCAATTTCGGGCAGCAGAATAACCTCCCTAAGATCATCAACCACTCGGCTCATTGCGCCCTCCAGCCGGCTCTGGTTTGCGCCAGCAATGACCACATCCTTTTCACCTGCGATAAAGAGTGTCGGAACGGTGATGCGAGTATCCTGCAGATCGACAGTGATTTCCCAGTTACGATGGAAGTTTCGATAGTAATTCACGCCGCCCCGGAACCCAGACCGCTCAAATTCACCTACAACATAATCCAAATCAGGCTGGTCTAGCCAATCTGGTAAACCAACAGGCATCCCGAGTCGCGGAATCCAGCCTCCGGCCGCACGGCGAGGATCACTCACTTCAGGCGCGCTTCTTGGCGAATCAGGAGACAAGTAAAGCCTACTGATGAGTCCATAGGGATCATTGTCATACTCGGCCTCGGCGACGCCTTCAGGTTCATTATGGTATAGGATGTAGTAAAAATTATCGGCGAAGGCTTCTTTCCAAGAGACCAGCGGCGACTGCTCGGGCCTGCCAGCGTAGGGCACGCTCATCGCAATCAATGCAGAGAATCGATCCGGATACATAAGCACTGTGTTCCAGGCTACTATCGATCCCCAATCGTGCCCCACCATTATAGCGCGCTCTTCACCAAGGGCATCCAAAATCCCCAGCATATCGGCAGCAAGAGTTCGAATGTCATATGCCTCAACTGCGTCCGGCGCATCGGTAGACCCGTAGCCACGCATATCTGGGGCAACAACGCGGTAGCCCTGCTGTGAAAAAAACTGCAGTTGATGACGCCAGCTGAACCAAGATTCGGGCCAGCCGTGTGCTAACAACATCAACGGACCTGAATCACCTGCCACGGCAATTCTGAAATTCAAGCCGTTTGCCTGAATCTGTCTAAAACTTACACCGGAGACAGGAGATGGCTCGATCATTGAAAAATTTCCTTGAGCGACAAGTGGAGAGGATGAAAGCGAATAAAAAACGATCAGAAAACCAAGCGCAATCCCCGACAGGCTGAGCTTGGATCGCGGTAATACGGTCACGGCACATAATTCCAATGTGGGGTTTAATGCTAACCTATCATGCTCCCAAGTCATTGTACAAACTGTGGTTCCGAACAGTCCTGCACGCGTTATTCGGCAACGTAACGGGGTAGGCCAAGCGGGGATTGACCAGTCCGCTCACACACACTCCTTTTCCACCCCTTTTTATCGGTACGGTTTGTCGTTATGCTATCTGAAAATTCGAGGAGTGCCAGCCACGTGACGAATGACTACGACGTGCCTTACATGGAACGCACACGCCTGTATTACGAGGCTCAGGGCTATTCAATTCCATACAAGTGGGCGAACTATCGCAAAACTCCTTTTTGCGCTTTGACCAAGCCACTAGCCCAATCGCGAGTGGGCGTGGTGACTACGGCCATGCCGGATACTGCGCAGGGTCGTGCCGAACGCAAGCTCTACTCAAACCCCGCCACGTCAGCACCAGACTCTATGTATACACTGGGTTTATCTTGGCACGATACAGTGACGCACACGCGCGATGTCGGCAGCTTCTTGCCGATAGAGGCCCTGCTCGCAATTCAAGCAGGAGGCGGCATTGGCGATCTGGCTCCAAGTTTTTACTCGGTCCCCACATCATACAGTCAGCGCCAGACTTTAGATGAGGATGCGCCTGCCATTCTTGACTGCATGAAGTCGGATGAGGTGGATGTCGCGGCTCTGGTACCGTTATGACCCGTCTGTCACCAGACCGTGAGTCTGGTTGCCCGCCATCTGGAACAGCACGGCATCCCGACGATCGTTATTGGAAGCGCATTGGACATCGTTCGGCACGTCGGAGTGCCGCGATATTTGCACACTGACTTTCCTCTTGGAAACCCGCTAGGCGCTCCCTAT
>PBHS01000010.1 GCA_002719575.1 Gammaproteobacteria bacterium
TACCAAAGGTATCAATGCTGATTGAAGTAGGCTCTGCCACACCGATTGCGTAGGAAAGCTGCAGCTCGCAGCGTTCTGCAATGCCTGCCGAGACCAGATTCTTGGCCACATATCGGGCCAGATAGGCAGCTGAGCGGTCCACTTTTGAGGGGTCTTTGCCCGAAAAGGCGCCACCCCCATGACGGGCCAGACCGCCATAGGTATCGACGATAATCTTGCGGCCGGTCAGACCACAATCGCCGTTTGGGCCGCCGACCACAAACCGGCCGGTTGGATTGATGAAGTATTTGGTATTCGCGCTGCACCAGGCAACCGGTAGCACCGGTTTGATGATTTCTTCCATCACTGCTTCCTTCAGATCCTTAAGTGCGATGGTATCTTTATGCTGAGTTGACAGCACGACAGCATCGATTCCAATTGGCTTGCCATCTTCATATCGGAAGGTCAGCTGGCTCTTGGCGTCCGGCTCGAGCCAATCCAGCTTGCCGCTTTTGCGCACGTCCGACTGCTGCTTGACCAGAAGGTGAGAATAATAAATGGGTGCTGGCATCAACACGTCAGTTTCATTGGTAGCGTAGCCAAACATGAGACCTTGATCGCCAGCGCCCTGCTCGTGGGCCTCAGACTCGTCGACGCCCATCGCGATGTCAGGCGACTGTCTGCCAATCGCATTCACCACTGCACATGTATTGCAGTCGAAGCCGCTTTCTGAGTGGTTGTAACCAATGTCGTCTATCGCGCCGCGCACGAGGCTTTCAATATCTACATGGGCGTCGGTTGTGATTTCTCCCGCCACCATCACCATGCCGGTTTTTACCAGTGTTTCGCATGCTACGCGTGAGTGTTTGTCTTGCGCTAGCAACGCATCGAGGATTGCGTCGGAAATTTGATCTGCCATCTTGTCGGGATGTCCTTCCGAGACGGACTCAGAAGTAAATAAGTGCGGTTCTGCCATTATGGTTTCCTATTTCCCTAGAATGTTGCGTTTACGTTCTGTTAAGTGCCATGGGTCTCTTTACGAAACACACGAATTTGTATTTGAAATCCATTGCGCAGACTCAGAAAAGAGCTTTGCCCGACCTTTAGGTTGGCCTTCAATGCCCAGTGGTTTAGGTCATTTTCTTCAAAGCCCAGCCACAGATCGCCGCAGGTTTCGCGAACCCAGTCCTGGTTGTGGGGGCTGAGTTCAACAACGAGCAAGAAGCCCCTTTCCTCCATTAGCGCAGCGCAGTCCTGAAAGGTTCGGGCTGGGGAAGAAATATGATGAAGCACCATATCGAAGACAATCAGATCGATGCGCAACTGCTTTTTTTTCGCAATGGCAGTGTCTCCAAGTATAAAACGCACGCCTTGAGTACCGGTTTTCTTAATTGCTTGCCTAGACCGTTCCAGCATGTCGCGGGAATTATCTAGGGCGGTCAGGGCACTGAATTTACCTGCCAGCTGCGTAAGTAGCTGCCCTTCCCCTGGGCCAACTTCCAAGACGTTGGCATTATGCTGCAACCCCAGACCGTCGATCACGCCGAGCAGAGTTGAATGATAATCTCTGTGTTCCACAACTAGGCCCTGCTTCTCTCGAAATTTTTCCGCGTTTTTGTTGAAGAAATCTAGCGAAAGCTGCGAGCGCTCCATCTGAATCTGCCTAATCTTCTCCTCCTGGTCACGCGGCAGCCTGAGCTGATCAATCTGCTTAAACAGAGTTGCTTTGATATTGCGGCAATGGTCTTCGTCCCTGAGGAAGTTGCGTCGATAGAAAATAGAGTTTCCTTCCCGTCGGGTTTTTACAACGTCGGCGGTGGCCAGAATCTTGAGGAGATGACTTAGCGCTGATTGCTTGATATCCAGAATCCGGCACAGCTCAAGCACGCCGAAGGACTCATTGCGCAGCAGACGCAGTATCTGCAGACGAAGCTGGTCGGCCAGTGCCTTGTAGAGAAGCGCCAACTGGTCAAAATTGCTTTCCTGATTGGCAAGCTGAGGCCGAAGGGCGTGGATGGGCATGAGGACTGGTGCGATTGGTGATGCAATTAGTAATNANAACTTAGCAGTTTCATTGGCCAATTACAATCTATATCAAAATATTTTGATATAGAAGTCACGGCTGACTCTCCGCACTGTAGCTTATTCGTTGAAGGTGAGGGACAATACGGTAATCCATCTTTTGACCTTTCTTCGGCCACGCTGTCCCAAAAGCCGTCGCGAAAGACCGACATCTAGTCAGGGCATCGTAGGAGTTTTTAATGACCGACGCTGTATCTCGTCGAGATTGCGCCAATGCCATCCGCGTCNTGAGCATGGATNCTGTNCAGNAAGCGAAATCTGGCCATCCCGGAGCGCCTATGGGNATGGCCGATATTGCCGAAGTGCTTTGGCGTGATTTTCTGAGCCACAATCCTGGCAACCCAGACTGGTTCAATCGGGATCGTTTTGTGCTGTCTAACGGCCACGGTTCCATGCTNATNTATTCNCTGNTGCANNTNACGGGCTATGACTTGCCTATGTCGGAGTTAGAAAAGNTTCCGNCAGCTNAACTCAGCCACNCCGGGNCACCCNGANTACGGCGANACACCTGGTGTAGAAACCACCACCGGGCCGCTCGGTCAAGGTTTGGCCAACGCGGTCGGTATGGCAGTTGCGGAAAAAACGTTAGCGGCGCAATTCAATCGTGAAGGGCACGAGATCGTTGATCACCATACCTATGTGTTTGCCGGAGATGGTTGCCTGATGGAAGGTATCTCCCATGAGGTGTGCTCNATCGCAGGTACCTTGAAGCTGGGCAAACTCATTGTGTTGTACGACGACAACGGCATTTCTATTGACGGAAAAGTGACAGAATGGTTCTCCGACGACACGGCTAAGCGCTTTGAATCCTATGGCTGGCAGGTGCTTTCAGTAGATGGTCACGATCCTACGGCTATTTCCGCCGCGCTCAAGGCGGCGCAGGCAGCACCGAACAAGCCTTCCTTGATCAGCTGTAAAACCGTGATCGGGTTTGGCTCCCCAAACAAAGGCGGCACTGCCGCGACCCACGGGGCGCCACTTGGGGAAGAAGAAGTGGCTGCAGTGCGCAAGGAACTGGGCTGGCCACATTCGCCGTTCGTGGTGCCGAAAGACATCAAGGCGGCCTGGGATGCCACTGAAAAAGGTTGCAAGGCTGAGTCCGTATGGAAAGAAAAGCTGGTCGCCTACGAAGAGGAATATCCCGAGTTTGCGGTGGAGCTCNTGCGTCGACTCAAAGGTGAACTGCCCGGAGAATTTAGCGCTAAGGCAAACGAGTTCATTCAGAAGTGCCAGCGATCTGAGGACGATATCGCTAGCCGCAAAGCATCCCAAAACTGTATTGAAACCTTTGGTGCCTTATTGCCTGAACTGATCGGCGGCAGTGCTGATCTCACCGGCTCAAACTTGACCACCTGGTCTGGTAGCACTCCCATAAGCCGTGATGCTGGCGGCAACTACATTTACTATGGCGTGCGAGAATTTGGAATGACCGCAATGGCTTCGGGCATTGCTCTGCATGGCGGCTTCATTCCTTTCACTGCTACGTTCCTGATTTTTATGGAGTACGCCCGTAATGCTGCCCGCATGGCTGCGCTGATGAAGCAGCGCAGTATACTGGTTTACACCCATGACTCAATCGGCCAAGGCGAGGATGGCCCGACGCATCAGCCGATTGAGCAGCTCACTGCGCTGCGGGCGACACCGAACATGTCGGTTTGGCGACCCTGTGACAACGTTGAGTCTGCAGTTGCTTGGAAGTTAGCGCTTGAGCGCAGCGACGGACCTTCGGCGCTGGTGTTCTCCCGTCAGGCGATTCCCCATCAGGACCGGAATTCGGAGCAGCTAGCCAACATCAGCCGCGGCGCCTATGTCTTAAAGGATTGCGAGGGCGCGCCGGCCGTGATTGTTATCGCGACCGGCTCCGAAGTACAGATTTGCATGGATGCGGTGCTCAGGCTGCAGTCCGAGGGCGTTGCCGCGCGGCTGGTCTCGATGCCGAGCGCTGATGTCTTTGAAGCACAGGGACAGGATTATCGTGATGCTGTTCTGCCGCCATCGGTGCGCAAGCGCGTAGCCGTGGAAGCGGCTGCAGTTGATTACTGGCACAAGTGGGTCGGGATGGATGGCCAGATTATCGGCATGCGCAGCTTTGGCGCTTCAGCGCCAGGCGGTGTCCTTATGGAGCATTTTGGCTTGACTGCCGATGCGGTCATCGCGGCGGCCCTGGCTTGAGAATTCTCAGACCGCCTTAGAGTGAAACGTTAGCATGGCTTATCGACTTGCAATTAACGGTTTCGGCCGTATCGGGCGTTCAATCCTGCGCGCGCTTTATGAATCTAACGATTACCCGGGCTTGAAGATTGTCGCNATCAACGACATCGCCAGCATTGAAACCCTCGCGCATCTCACACGCTACGACAGTACCCANGGGCGCTTTTTGGGGACGGTCGAAGTTGAGAAAGCGAGCGGCGATCTGCTGGTCAACGGCGATAGAATCGCAGTGAGCCAGACCTGCGATTTGTTTGCATTGCCGTGGCAGGATCTGGACATCGATTTAGTCATGGAGTGCAGTGGGGCTTTTACAAACCGGGTTCAGGCTGAATGTCACCTGCAGGGCGGCGCTCGCCGAGTGCTATTCTCCCAGCCGGCCGAAAGCGATGTTGATGCGACCCTGGTTTACGGCATAAACCACGAATTGCTGTCCGCCGAGGCCAGAATCGTCTCAAATGCTTCTTGCACCACCAACTGCATCGTGCCGGTCCTTCAGGCGCTTGATGAATCTTTTGGCTTGCTCTCTGGCGTAATTACTACCATCCATTCGGCGATGAACGATCAGCCGGTCATTGACAGCTATCACAACTCCGATCTGCGTAAAACGCGCAGCGCCATGCAGTCAATTATTCCGGTGGACACCGAGCTGGCTAGAGGAATAGATCGAATCCTGCCGCATCTGCAAGGTTTGCTGGAAGCGCAGGCCATACGCGTGCCAACGGTGAATGTCTCGGCAATGGATCTCACTGTTACCATTAGACGCAGGTCCACTGCGGAACAAATTAACGATGCGCTGCGGGCCTTTAGTCAGCAGCTGCCGGCCAACGTTCTGGGGGTGAGTGATGAATTGCTCGCTTCCTGTGACTACAACCACGACCCCCGCTCGGCTGTGGTTGACTCTAATCAGACTCGGGTCGCGCCCAACAATCTTGTGAAGCTATTGATCTGGTTCGACAATGAATGGGCCTATGCTAATCGGATGCTAGATGTCGCTAAGCTCATGAGTCGACAGTAACCCGAGGTAGNATTGGAGGTCTTGCCGGCGGGTTTGAGCCTACTCCTGCCACGGCTGATCGATTGAACTGAGAGGTTTGACTATGTCTTATCTGCGCATGAGCGAACTGGACCTTACAGATAAGAGGGTCCTNATTCGAGAGGATTTCAATGTGCCGCTTGCCTCGAGTGAAGTCAGCAACGACACCCGAATTAGGGCAGCGCTGCCAACCTTGGCGCTGGCTTTGGAATCGGCGGCACAAGTGATCGTCATGTCTCATTTGGGCCGTCCAAGTGAGGGGGCGGCCGTGGAAGGGTTCTCGCTCGCTCCTGTTGCTAGGTGCCTCGGTCAGCTGTTGAACATGGAGATCCCTCTGATCTCTGGTTATCTTGAAGACCCGGCAGCCATAGGTTCGGAGCGTCTCGTCATGTTAGAGAATGTACGAATTAATCAAGGCGAAAAGTCGAATGATCCTGAACTGGCCAGGGCATACGCCAAACTCTGCGACGTATTCGTAATGGACGCGTTTGGCACGGCCCATCGCGCCCAAGCCAGCACCCACGGCGTTTCTGAATTCGCGAAAACTGCCTGCGCCGGCCCCTTGCTAGCAGGAGAGCTTGATGCGCTGCAGCGCGCTCTTGCAAGTCCCGCGCGCCCGATGGTAGCCATTGTTGGCGGCGCCAAAGTCTCCAGTAAACTCGAGGTACTGCAGAATCTTGCAGGCACTGTCGATCAGCTTATTCTTGGCGGTGGCATTGCGAATACCTTCCTTCTGGCGCGGGGCATCAATATTGGTCAGTCGCTATGTGAGCCNGATTTGGTTGNCACCGCGATCAAACTGATGGAGCGCACCCATATTCCGCTGCCTTCTGACGTCGTCGTGGCCAAGACTTTTGGTGCGGGCGCCGAAGCGACAGTGAAGTTGGTCGCTGAAGTTGCCGACGATGACCTGATACTGGATATCGGTCCTGAGTCGGCTGATTCGCTTGCAGCGCTGATCGCCGAGGCCTCAACCGTCCTGTGGAATGGCCCAATGGGGGTCTTTGAATTCGATCAGTTTGCGGTGGGCACCCGGCGGCTGGCACAGGCTATTTCGGAAAACGAGGGTTTTTCACTGGCTGGCGGTGGCGAAACCATTGCCGCAATCGATAAGTTCGGGATCACGGAGTCGTTGTCTTATGTCTCGACTGGCGGCGGCGCGTTTCTTGAGTATGTTCAGGGAATTGAGCTGCCGGCAGTAGCGGTTCTGAAAAGCCACCGGCAGAAATAATCCGGAGGCTCTAAGTACTGGGGTAGAAGGACAAGCAGAGGAATTAGGGACATAGGACAGGCTTAATCATTGCCAAGTCGTTACAGTCGGAAAACATCTATAAATCACCCNGTGTCAGGCTCAGCTTTGCCCGCAACAGCCACGATGATCGTTCTCTGCAATNTCTCAGAAAAAGGGGCTGTTTGCAGGCTCGGACGCTACCAATCGCATGGGTCCCTGCAATGGTTGATTATGGGCAGCGTTTTGCCAAGGCAGCCATGTCTGAGGTGCGTATTTGTATCATTCAGGTGACGAAGGACGGGACCGTCGACTGGTGGAAAAATCTGCCGTTGATTAAGCAAAAAATCCCGGCAAGCCACGCTGATCTGCTCGACGAGGCCCGTACCCACCTTGTGAATGAGTCCGTATCCTTCCGGGAGCCACTNTTTGCCAAACTTGCCGAGATTGTTGGTCCATAGGCAGAGCTTGATCGCGGTCCGGCAAGGCCGGCCCTTTTTACCTAGAACAAAACCCGACAGCGAATCGTGCCGTTGACCTGATTTAGTCGCTTGAGGGCCAGATCACTGTACTGCTCGTCAATATCAATCACGACATAGCCAACCTGATCATTGGTCTGCAGGTATTGAGAACTGATATTTATGCCGGTTTCGGAAAAGACATTGTTGATCTGNGAGAGGATACCTGGCACGTTTTCGTGAATGTGCAGCAGTCNGTGATGGCCCGGATGTGCGGGAAGTGCTACTTCGGGAAAATTTACGGACGTAAAGCTGGACCCGTTGTCGCTGTACTTCACCAGCTTTTCGCTGACCTCGATCCCGATATTCTCCTGAGCCTCCATGGTGCTGCCGCCGACGTGTGGCGTAATAATGCAGTTGTCAAATTCCCTCAGAGGTGACAAAAATTCTTCGTCATTTGATTTTGGCTCAGATGGATACACGTCGATAGCTGCACCGGCAATGGCTTTGCTCGCCAGAGCCTCGGCGAGAGCATCAATGTCTACTACGGTGCCGCGAGAGGCATTAACTAGGATTCCCGAATCTTTCATTGCCGCCAGCTCATTGCGTCCTACCAGGTTCCGCGTGTCAGACGCCTCGGGTACATGCAGGCTGATGACGTCACAGAGGCTCAGCAGTTCAGTCAACGACTTCAACTGCTTGGCGTTACCAAGTGGCAGTTTGGTGACCACGTCATAAAGATAAACGTCCATGCCCATGGCCTCCGCCAGCACGCTGAGCTGTGATCCGATATTGCCGTATCCGATTATGCCAAGTTTCTTACCGCGTGTTTCAAACGAACCCGCGGCTACTTTCTGCCAGATGCCACGATGCATCAGCGCGTTTTTTTCTGGAATCCCGCGCAGTAGCAGAATTGCCTGACCGATCACCAACTCAGCCACGCTGCGGGTGTTGGAAAAGGGTGCATTGAATACCGGCACGCCACGCTTGAGGGCGGAGTTCAGGTCCACTTGGTTGGTGCCGATGCAAAAACAGCCGACCGCCAAAAGCTTATTCGCAGCAGCGAATACCTCCTCGGTCAGTTGGGTGCGGGATCGAATCCCCAAAAAGTGTACGTTGGCTATACGTTTTTTCAGTTCGTCTTCTGCCAGCGAGGTATTCAGGTACTCAATGTTGTCGTAACCGGCCCGATTGAGTTGNTCGAGCGCGCTTTGGTGCACTGCCTCTAGCAGCAGGAATTTAATTTTGCTCTTTTTGAAAGAAGTCGCTTGTGAGGCCNGAATGGTTGACATGTCTTCAGATTCGCCGGNAAAGTCAGTANNGNCTTTGAATGNGCGCGCATGGTANCACAATCAANCCNNGCCCGGGTTTTAAACCGAATATCCAGCAAAACTGCCTTNNGATTGGNTNAAGTAATGGCGCCGCCTNGCAATTGCATGACAGNAAGNCAAAGGAGGTAATTNNGAGCCGTATTTCATCACTTACGACGTCGTCCTGGGCCAGCCATAAAGGCANNAGCGCCGAAGTGGTTTATACTTTGNNAGGCTCGGACGGGATCTTTGACTATCGAGCCGCTCATGGTCGCANCGGTTTTGGGCGGCTTCGCAGAGCAGCGCTATCNGNGATGCTNNGCGGGNCTGAGNCGNGCGCACTTTGCTGTCGACGCCTATTNTGTCGAAAAAAGCTTNGATGNTACAGATCTTGGCGTTNGTCGTANTTATCCGNGNGANATACNGAGTGTTGGTTGGAGTCCGACTTGACACCAGTTTNAGAAATTGNNGTGGTCGAGAGTGCCGCGTAGNAGACGGCCCCGCTGTTCGTTCCNTATTCTNAACAGCGGGCTGCAAAGCGCGCCTAGTTTATTTGTCCTGAAGCGAAGGCTCGAGTAATTGATTACAGATAGAAATTTATGACTACCGACACCTCAAGCCTGATTTCTGCTCTATCGGGAATCGTTGGCGGTGANTGGGTTAAAACCGATCACGCCNACCTTCAGACCTACGGCACGGACTGGACCAANCAGTTCCCCGCCGCACCTTCCGTCATCGTCNTGCCAAAGACTGTTGCCGAAGTTCAGGCAGTGGTGAAACTGGCGAANGAAGCCCCTTTTAAACTGGTCCCCTCCGGGGGTCGCACCGGGCTTAGCGGCGGGGCGGTTGCCACTGACGGAGAGGTGGTTCTGGTACTGGACCGGATGAACCAAATCCTCGACTTCAATTCAGTGGATCGTCAGGTAACTTGTGAAGCAGGCGTTGTCACTGCNCAGCTGCAGCAGTTCGCGCAGAGNCANGGGTTATTCTATCCGGTAGATTTTGCCTCCTCCGGNTCCAGTCAACTTGGCGGCAACGTCGCGACTAACGCNGGCGGTATAAAGGTNATTCGTTATGGCATGACGCGCAGCTGGGTNACCGGTATCAAAGTGGTAACGGGCCGGGGGGATTTACTGGATTTGAATCGTGGTCTAACCAAGAACGCCACCGGCTATGATTTCCGCCACCTATTTATTGGCTCAGAGGGAACGCTTGGCATAGTTGTGGAACTGACCATGGCCTTATCTGTGCCGCCACAGGATCCGGCTGTGATCATTCTGGGCGTAAAGGACATCGCCCAAACTATGCAGGTACTTGAGGCGTTTCAGAACAAACTTTCACTGACCGCCTTTGAGTTTTTTTCGGAATCAGCGCTCAGACATGTCATAGCGGNAAAAAATCTTGCCCGACCCTTCGATACGGTATCGAGCTTTTATACGCTTATTGAATTCGAGCAACGCGGAGACGAAGATCTGGAGAGCGCCATGGATCTTTTCCAACATTGTCTGGAGCAAGGCTGGATTGTCGACGGCACAATCAGTCAAAGTCTTACGCAGGCCGAAAGTTTGTGGCGNCTGCGCGAGGATATNTCTGAGACTATTGCCAGATTTACGCCNTACAAAAACGATATCGCCGTTCGCGTGTCCGCAGTGCCGCAGTTCCTNAAGGCTGTCGACAGCNTGGTGCGNGAGCAGTATCCGGAATTCGAAATCATATGGTTCGGCCACATTGGTGATGGCAATGTTCATCTCAATATTTTAAAGCCGAAATTCCTTGATGAGCAGGCGTTCTTCGAANAATGCGGNAGTGTCTCNAATCAGGTGTTCAGCCTAGTACAGCAATACGGCGGCAGCNTCTCTGCCGAGCATGGCGTCGGTTTGCTGAANAAACCTTATCTGAACTATACGAGAGATNCNNAGGAGATNGAATACATGCGCNTGATCAAAAAGGCGTTTGATCCCAATGGCGTGCTCAANCCTGGTAAAGTGTTCGATTTAGAGGTAACCACGCACGTTGAAACGGCCTGAATAAGCGCTNAAGCGCTATGTTATCGCCGAATTGTGACCAAATCCCGTNAAAATAAGGTTTCCATCTGGTTGACAGAGGGCGTAACATNTCNGAACCGNCGNCTNNCGGTGGGTCAGAGNNAAATCCGGCCCTGTTTTTTGTTTTATNAGTATGAGAAGAGTATGTCTGATTTAGTAGAGGGTACCGTCAAGTGGTTTAACGACGAGAAGGGTTTTGGCTTCATAGAGCAGGAAGGCGGCAAAGATGTATTCGTACACTTCAGCGCCATCAACGGCTCAGGAAGGCGTACGCTTCATGAAGGCCAAAAGGTAACGATGGAAGTNACNCAAGGNCAAAAGGGCCCCCAAGCGGAAAACGTNAANCCGCTCTAGTCGTTCCTTCGATTAGATCCTTCGCAAGAGTCCGCAAGCAGCTTANGCTACATTGACGCATCAGACTCCAACNGTCTGTAACGTTTCCNTTGTAAATCTGCCGCTTGNNCAGCTGCGANTTCGGGCGTGAGCTCATTGAGACATCCATTCTCAGCGAGTCTCNCGGGTGAATCGCGCGCGGTTTNTTACTGCCTCAGGAAAGTGNAACAGCCCGCTGTGTTTCAACGCCGTTTTCGTTGCCGAGGAGTAGTATGTCCGCGCCCCTTTCCGCAAATATGCCATTGGTTACTACTCCGGCGATTTGATTTAGATCCCGCTCTAGCTTCCTTGGGTCGAGGATCTCAAGGTTGTAGACATCCAAGATGATATTGCCATTGTCCGTCAAACAGCCTTCCCTGTAGACAGGGTCCCCGCCAAGCTTGACTATTTCTCGGCCCACGTAGCTACGCGCCATCGGGATTATCTCGACGGGTAAGGGAAACTCACCCAGCACGNCCACCATTTTCGATACATCAGCAATGCAGACGAACTCCTTCGAAGCAGCGGCGAGAATCTTCTCTCTGGTCAAGGCTGCGCCGCCGCCCTTGATAAGCTGCAGGTGCGCATTGCTTTCGTCTGCTCCGTCCACGTAGATTGCAATTCTGCCTGCGGTATTAAGATCATAGACTGNTATATTTTGCGCTTTGAGGCGCTTGGCNGTTTCTTCAGAACTGGCGACGGCGCCTTCAAGTCGGTCGTTGATTTTACCGAGCTCTTCGATGAAGAAGTTGGCGGTAGACCCGGTGCCCACGCCAATAATCATGTCGTCTTCCAGCTTGCTCTCGACATAATCCAGGGCAGCTTTTGCTACCGCCTGTTTGAGTTCATCTTGTGTCATAGTNGCCTCTGTGGGGNCTGGGCGTTAAGTGGANATCGCAAGGGTTTGACCCATACGNACGGCGGAACCGGTCCGGAATGTTGGGTTGATTTGTACCGCGGCTGATTCGAACAGCACAATTACCGTCGACCCTAGGCAGAATCTGCCGAGCTCAGCCCCCTTGACTAGCTCGATCGCTGGNGCTGTCTTGGAATAATCAATTAGCTGGCGCGNGTTTTCCGGCCNTGGGCAGACCNGACCCGACCATACCGTTTGGATACNTGCGACAATCATCGCGCCGACCAGCACCACAGCCATCAGGCCCCGATCAGTCTCGAACATGCACACCAGGCGTTCATTGCGTGCGAATAGCCCGGGCACANAATCGGCGGTGACGCGATTGACGGAAAACAGTTTGCCCGGAACATAAATCGTTCGAAGGAGCCTTCCTGCAAGCGGCATATGGACCCGGTGATAGTCTCGCGGCGAAAGGTATACGGTCGCGAAGGTGCCACCGACAAACCGATGGGACTTCACATCAGTTAGCAATTGAGTGACAGTGTAGTGCTTTCCTTTGGCCTGCAGAATCCTGTCCTCATCGATGAGGCCCAGTTCACTGATTGCACCGTCAGCCGGACACACCACTACACCATCAGAGTCGTCAATGGGGCGAGTGCCGGGTGCTAGCGCTCGGGTAAAGAAAGCATTGAAGCTGTCGAACGNNGTCGGGTCCTGAACGTCAGCTTCGCTCATGTCGACCTTGTAGCGGCGGATAAACCAGTTGATCAGCCACNCACTGGCCCAAGAGCTTTCGGCCAGTCTACCGGCCAGGCGAGANAGCGCATGTTGTGGCAAAGCGTATTGCAGGAGTATAAAAAGACNCGACAAACTGAGTTCCCAANTCGCAGGTANNNCTATTCTACTCCGTCCCCTGGNTCGACTGATAGACGAAATCGAAAGTTAGCACTCAGCTGACCCNCATTTGCCTGCAGTGTTATNATCGGNGAATGANATGCGTCCANGATAAAACGCTTCGTTAGACACGCGTTATGAAAAGGCCTTTTAAGCCAGCGAATACAAGACCCCGTGTCAGCGCTAATTTTGCATCAGGTGCAAGGCGGGNAGGCAGCTGACTTCNGCGCTACTGACTNCCAGTCTTGCGGGCGCNCTGCGCTCTTGCGTCGCCCGTATTTCGCTCTTACTGTGTTTGCACTNTAAGTTTTCTGCGCTCGCCATTTGGGTACGNGAGGCCTGCATTACGGCTGTATCCGGNAATTGNCATGACCGATGAACAAAAGCGCTCATACTCCCTNGCCGATATTGGCTGGCAGTCGACTTTCTGGCAGCAACTGGCTCTTGAGGAGCTTAGCCGGTGGCAACCGATGCGGCTGGTTGNGCAAACTCGTCATGAGGTNACGCTGATCGGAGAGCAGGGTTGCTGCAGTTTGTCTTTGTTAGCCTCCATGCCACATATGGTNGTCGGNGATTGGGTGCTCGTNAACAGTGAAGGCGGCTTTGAGCGCCTGCTCGANCGCAGTAGTTGCTTTCGGCGCATCGCTGCAGGCCATNCAAAGGAGGAGCAACTGATTGCGTCAAATGTCGATACTGCTTTTATCGTCTGCTCCCTCAGCGATGACTTTAACCTGAATCGTATAGAACGTTATCTGGTCATGGTNCATGACGCCGGGGTNGAGCCAGTTGTGGTTCTGACCAAAAAGGATTTATNNGGANATGTTGNTGAGCNGTCTGCGCAGGTNAGGGNCTTATCGCCAAGCCTTGTTGTGGAAAGCGTCAACTGCCTGGATCCTGAAACTCGAAAGATCCTGTCAAGCTGGTGCAGGCAATCCCACACCGTTGTGATGCTGGGTTCTTCCGGAGCGGGCAAATCCACGCTAACAAACACCCTATTGGGCGAGCAACGACAGCTTACCGCAGAANTACGCGCAGACGACAGCAAGGGTCGTCACACCACCACGGCACGTTCGCTGATACCAATGGCAGGCGGTGTTATGCTGCTGGATACTCCGGGTATGCGCGAACTTCAGCTGGTTGATATGGAAGATGGCATCGCCGCNACGTTCGCTGACATTGGGTTACTCTCTGGACAGTGCCGGTTNAACGATTGCTGCCANNGTTCTGAACCGGGATGCGCGGTGCAGGGCGCAATTNCTGCNGGGACGCTGGAANTACGCCGNCTACAGAACTATGACAGGCTGATGCGTGAGCAGGCACTAAATGCAACGAAATTGGGGCAGCGGCGNGCCCGNGACAAGAATGATGGAAGATCTTATAAACAAGCCATCAATCAGTCGGCCCGCAAGAAACGCGGTNTCATGCCNAGCTGACCTATTGTCGGCGCATGACGCCGAACGGCNGGCGATTAGACGCTATGGTTGAAATGTCTTTCAACATATAACTTGCAGGCCGTCATCGCTGGNGCCCGGTGAGCTTGATACACTGTCCTCTCGGCGCTAGGCCCAAGGAAACACACATGGATAAATCTCAGAATCTGATTTGGCTTGACCTAGAGATGACAGGACTGGAACCGAGCACTGATCGNATCATCGAAATAGCGACGCTGGTCACCGATGTCCAGCTGAACATTNTGGCTGAAGGTCCTGTTATCGCAGTTAAGCAAAGTGATGAAAGTTTGGCGGCTATGGATGAATGGAATCAGCATCATCATGGCAAATCTGGCCTGATTGATCGCGTAAAAAGCAGCACGATGGACGAAGCGGTCGCTGCGCAGCAGACCCTCGACTTTCTATCGCGGTACTCAGAAAAAAATGCGTCCCCGATGTGCGGCAACAGCATCTGTCAGGACCGGCGGTTTCTCGCGAACTATATGCCAGAGTTGGAGGCGTTCTTTCACTATCGCAATCTNGATGTAAGTTCACTTAAGGAGCTGGTCAAGAGGTGGAAGCCCNCAATTCAGGCCGGACTACAAAAAAGGGNCACACATCAGGCCATGGAAGACATCAAGGACTCTGTAAACGAGCTGATTTACTACCGGGAGCATTTTCTGGCAGTGTAGTTTGCGGTTTGGTCTCCGCATGNTGCTCCAGCGCCCAGTCAATATGCTCTCTAACCATNGGGCTCGCTGACTCTCTCCTGGCTTGCAAAGCAGCAACCAGCTCTGGCGAATATTCTGCGTTACCCAGGCCGATCGCCAGATTNCGCAGCCAGCANTCGTAGCCAATTCGTCGGATCGGGGAGCCTTCAGTGCGTTCCAGAAATTCTTGTTCACTCCACTGAAACAGGTCCAGAAGAGCCGTACGATCAAGAGCATGTCGGGGTGAGNAGTCGCTTTCATGGCTTACTTGGGTAAATTTGTTCCATGGGCAGACCAGCTGACAATCATCGCAGCCGAATATTCTATTTCCCATCGCCCGGCGAAACTCGACTGGGATACTGCTGCGGAGTTCAACGGTAAGATAAGAGATGCATCGCTTCGCATCCATTTTGTTGGGTGCGATAAAGGCTTTGGTGGGGCAAACGTCGAGGCAGGCGTTGCAGCTGCCGCAATGATTCGTCGCAGCCTTGTCGACAGGCAGGGGCAGATCAGTGAATAGCTCGCCAAGGAAAAACCAGGAGCCCGCGTTCTTGTTGATCAGCATTGTGTTCTTGCCAATCCATCCTAGGCCTGCCTTCTCCGCCAACGCTCGCTCAAGAACTGGCGCACTGTCAACGAACGCGCGGTAGCCAAACTGGCCAACCTCTGAATTAATTTTATTTGCAAGCTTTTGCAGACGCTTGCGCATGACTTTATGGTAGTCCCGGCCNCTNGCGTAACGGGCAATGTAGGCTGTNTTGGTCTCGGAGAGTGGAGAAAGTGANTTATCTNTNACNNTTGCNTAGTCCATGCGAACCGAGATGATACGACAGGTTTCTTCAACNAGTTGCTGTGGGTAAAGTCTTTTATCGATGTTGTTGGCCATGTATGCCATATCGCCATGGCAATCTTCGCGAAGCCACTGTCGNTAGCTATCGTGATAGCTGCCAAGNTCGATGTCGCTTATTGCGAGCTGTGCGAAGCCGAGCTCATGGCCCCATGTTTTGATGGTANCGGCGAGGTTTTTGTAATATTGCTCCGACATCTTCAAAGCGCGCAAAGAATTTCAGCGGCGCGTTCTAGNGTGCTGTCTTCCTTGCAAAAGCAGAACCTGACGATTCGTGCGTCGGGCGCCTCGCCGTAAAAAGGAGCGAGTGGAATCGCGGCCACGCCTTTCTCTTGAGTTAATTCTCTCGCAAAAGCTATGTCATTTTTGTTGCTGATTTCACTGTATTCCACGAGTTGGAAATAGGTGCCTTTCGAGGGNGTGAAGCTGAACCTTGAGTCTTGCAGCANAGCACAAAAGTAATCTCGTTTTGCNTGATAGAAGGAGGACAGCTCAACTGCGTGTTCNGGGCACTCGTGCATGAAATCGGCAATGGCATACTGCAAAAAGCTGGTCGTCGTGAAAGTGACGAACTGGTGAATTTTTCTGAACTCCTCAGTNAGGGCGGGTCTGGCAATGCAGTAGGCCAGCTTCCAGCCGGTNGCGTGATAGGTCTTACCAAATGAAAATACGGCGAAGCTCCGTTCTTTGAGCAGTGGATGGCTCAACACGCTGAGATGCTGCTTTTCGTCGAACACCATGTGCTCATAAACCTCGTCGGATAGCACAAGAACTTCGGTGTCTNTGATGATTTCTGCAAGAGAGTCCAGATCGNGNTGCGCAAGCGTCACCCCGCATGGATTATTGGGAGTATTGATGATGATGAGTCTTGTTTTAGGCGTCAGNGNGTCCGCGACCCGGTCCCAATCAATCGAGTAGTCCNGTAATNTCAGNGGTATACGAACGGGTTTGCCGCCCGCCATCAGAATGGCTGGCTCATAGGAATCGTACGCCGGATCGAAAATAATGACTTCGTCGCCGGCCTGAACGGNCGCCTGCACTGCATCAAACAGCGCTTCGGTTGCNCCNGAGGTCACNGTGACTTCAGTCTCCTGATCCGCAGCAAAGCCATAAAGCGTATGCACTTTNGCNCTAATTGCTTGTCGCAAAGCCGGTATGCCGGCCATCGGAGGATACTGATTCTTTTGATCTTGGAGATGGTGAGACACCAGATCTTTTAATCGCGCGGGACAATCGAAATCTGGGAACCCCTGAGAAAGATTTATGGCATTATAGTCNTGGGCCATCCTTGACATGACNGTAAATATTGTTGTCTCGGTGCCCGGTAATTTACTTTGCACAGCGAATCCCCTATGGTGCGTGTCTCTGGGCGTGCATTGTGGCCCAGCAGGTTNGTATTCTAACCGAATATGGCNCGCNCGCAGNATGTGTTAACAGAGTGNATAGATGCGGTTTCAGTCGCAGTTTGATTGGCGGCATTACCACACGCTGAGCACCAACGATTACNAAGACAGTCTTCCGAAGGTGAATCATGTCTATCCANCANCATTTGCGGGAACCGCGGCAAAACTACACCCGCCCCGCTTCAGNTTCTTCCCATGCCGGCTCCCTTCCCCTGCTCAATCTNGCGTCCGGTCGCGAGGCCGTGCTTNAGTATTTTGAGAACACCTGGGCNTTGACCGAACAGCTGTTTTCTAGCCTGGCTCGAGACGAAGCTTATTATGTCAGGCCTTATCACAAAACACGCCATCCACTGGTTTTTTATTACGCNCATCCGGTGTGTTTTTACGTNAACAAAATGCTGGTTAGTGGCTTAATAGAAGATCCTGTGGATCAGGAATTCGAACTGCTGTTTGAAACCGGCGTTGATGAAATGACCTGGGATGATNTGCATGATGGCGAACAGGATCTCTGGCCGGAACTGGATCGGGTTAGACAATACCGCAGTGCGGTCTATAACCTGGTGCGGCATGTAATTCGGAATCATCCCTCGCTGGACAAGCCGATCACCATGGCCTCGCCAGCATGGTCATTGGCCATGGGGTTTGAACATGAGCGGATCCATCTGGAAACCTCATCGGTTCTGATTCGTGAGTTGCCGCTGGAATACGTTAAGGAGCCAGACATCTGGCCAAACTGGTTATCAGCGCCAAAAGCGCAGAACTATGACCCTATCGAAAGTGTCGATTACCCGAAAAACGAATTACTAGAGGTGGAACTGACCCGTGTCAGTCTCGGCAAGCCGAACGATTGGCCAACTTTCGGCTGGGACAACGAGTATGGGCAGGACCAGCGTGAAGTTAGCCCATTCAAGGCCAGTAAGTATCTCATCAGCAACGGGGAGTATTACCGGTTTGTCAAAGCCGGAGGTTATGAGCAGCGTCGCTATTGGTCCGAATCCGGCTGGAGATGGCGTCAGTTCAGAAATGTGAAGTGGCCAACTTTTTGGGTGCAGGATGGCCCGGCTGGGTCTAATCGCTACAAACTGCGCACTACCTTCAGTGAGATACCCATGCAGTGGAGTTGGCCAGCTGTNGTCAATTACTACGAGGCAAAAGCTTACTGTGCCTGGCTCACCGAGCATGACNANTTAAAGATGGCCTANCGTCTGTTGCAAGAGAGCGAGCANCTTGCGATTCGAGACTNGGATCTTGGGGCGGCTGTCNCATGGGAGTCCGGCGCGACGGAGCAGGTTGAGCTCGATAGGGTAATGGCGCAAAGCCGAAGCCCCGNATTCAATCATAACTTGTGTTTTGGGAGTGAGGGTGCTGTTGACGCGCTCAGCCCCAACGAGCGTGGGTTTCACGATACTTTTGGAAATGTCTGGCAATGGTGCGAAGATCCGTTTCACCCCCTGCCGGAATTTAAGATTCANCCNTNCTACACTGANTTCAGTACACCCTGTTTNGANGGAGAGCACCAGATGATCCTCGGAGGCTCGTTCATCAGCACGGGTGACGAGGCCAGCATTTGGTCGCGATTTCATTTTCGGCCTCATTTCTTTCAGCATGCCGGTTTCAGAGTTGTGCTCGACAACGGTACCGAACGTAAGNAAGAAGACAAGTATGACACCGATGAACTAGTGGATCAGTACCTGTTGTTCCACTTTGGCTCCCAGGCAGAACAACAGGACGAGGTCTTGGCGACGCGTGTTGAGTTTCCGTCTGTGGTGAACTTAATTGACCGCACTGTTCAACT
Source organism: Gammaproteobacteria bacterium (assembly GCA_002719575.1). GTDB lineage: Bacteria > Pseudomonadota > Gammaproteobacteria > Pseudomonadales > Pseudohongiellaceae > UBA9145. Next base: position 18,654 of record PBHS01000010.1, read on the forward strand.
GATAAATCAGTTTGCTCAAAAAAAAGTGAAGGCGCTTGATCTTGGCTGCGCGGTGGGCCGCTCTACCTTTGAACTGGCGAGGACTTTTGAATCTGTAATTGGACTTGATTACAGTCATGTCTTTGTTCGCACCGCTGAACACTTGAGGCAGCAACAATCTTTGGAATACCGTCGTTGGGAAACCGGTGCACATTACACAACATTGGATGTAACTATTGANGCCCAGATCGACCGAGAGCGAATTGGNTTTGTGGAAGGTGATGCGAGTNACCTNGCTCGCGTGNCTGCNATAAANACCGANGAGCACTTCGACGCCATTTTGCTCAGTAATNTGATGTGCCGCTTGTCGGCGCCTTNCGATTGCCTGCAGCAATTNACTGGCTCTGATCGTTACCTGAGATCAGGCGGAATTCTGGTTATCAGTTCTCCCAACACTTGGATGGCGCAGTACACCGATCCGGGGAATTTTCTAGATGGCGCTGACAGCGCGGCGACGCTTGCGGCGCTTGGGGAGTGTCTTCCTGGTTTCGAGCTTGTGCACGAAGAGGATCTGCCCTTCATGATCCGAGAGCACCGAAGAAAGTACGAATATATCATCGCGCAGGTGTCGGTTTGGCAAAAACTATAGAGCAAGCCACGGTGGACCGCGCTGGTGAGCCTTTTATGATGCCGGCAACTAAAAAGGGCGATTCAGTGGCCCTATTTTCAAACCGATTTCAAGCACGGGTAAGCTTTCAGACTTGCTAGCCTTCAGACTGTAACCACTCATTTAAGGCAATAATGTCGTCAGGGGTCAGAATGCCGGCAACTTGCTTNAGAACNAGTGTGTCNAGCACATAATTGAATCGTGCGTCGGCATATTGTCTGAGAGCACGGTAAAGGTTTTCTCGGGCTCGCAGAACCTCAACAATGTTNCGGGTGCCAACCTCCGCACCAAGTTCGGTTGCATCTAAGGCCAGCTGCGCTGAATCAATGGATTGCTGTCTCTGCGCGATAACGAGCACATCGGTGTTAACCCGCCGATAAGCATTGCGAATATTCTGAGTCAGCTGACGCTTTGTTAGTTCAAGCGACTCTTGCGCCGCAACAAGATTTTGCTCGGCCTGTCGGCGGCGTGAGCTTACGGCGCCACCGCTATAAATCGGAATATTGATGCTTAACGCTAGTGAGGTCCTGTCGAACGCTCCGCCGCCAATCTGAATACCTTGGCTGACAATTGGAGCGGTTACGTTGTGGCCGTATTGTCCGAGGAAGTCTACCGTAGGAAGTCGATCTGCCTTCCGGGCGCGCAANTTTTTCCGCGAGGCTTCAAGATTGTGTCTAGCNGCGGCAATAGCNAGGCTGTTTTCTTCGGCCTGATCTTCCCATTCGATCAGTCTGCCGTCGACCTCGANAATTGGGAAGTCAGCACGTAATTCGTCGATGTCACCATGTGGCTGCCCAGTAATAGCCTCAAGTGCCTCAAATCGGGCTCGCAACTGGTCTCGCTGCAGGATAGTAGTGTTCCGAGCGAGGTCGTAGGCGGCTTGGCTGTCGAATACATCAGTAACGGCGACCAGGCCAACCTCTTCACGTTGCCTTGTTTGTTCAAGTGATCGCAGCGCGGCTTCTTCTTCCTGCAAGTTAGTGGCTAGTAGCTCCTGAGCGCGAAGCACATCGAAGTAGGCCATGGCCACACGCATAATCAAGTCCTGCTCCTGTGCGGCAAGATTCACCGCAGCNGCGCGATCGTTGGCTTGGGCGCTTTGGAAGGTATACCAGCTGGCGAGGTTCAACACACTTTGGCTAAGGTTCACCCCCCATCCGTGATTATTNAGGCCATTCCCGTAACTATGGCGTGGCTGCGCNAAGACACTTCTGATAGCGCCAGTAATTGGGTCGGGGAAGTCTCGGAAGACGTCATTGGCTGGACCTGAAGTCACNCGNGACGTACTGCCCCCGGCACCAAAGTTGGGTAACAGCGCGGAACGACTTTGGCTGAGGTTCTCGCGATTTGCNCGATATTGNGCCTCGGCCTGCTTTAATGTGGGATCATTTTCCAGGGCCAACTCNAGAATCGTATAAAGATCCTGCGGGTAAGCCAGTGAGCTGAGCAAGCTGCTAAGAAAAACCAGTATAAGGTTCCGGGTGAGTCGTTTCATATAGTTGGCCTTGATGCTTTGAGNGTCGACGGCTCGCTNTAACGTGAGCCTTATTAAGGCAGTTTGTTTTAAACTGTCGTNTTTAGGGCNCTGGGTTCTACACACTTTAACTAAATGCNNCAATTTTGGTTTCACCGATGCGATAGATCGAGGCGTTTTCACTGTGAATTGCCAAAATAGCACTCCGTATTTGGTCTATACCCTGTCACGAGGACCCCGGCTGCCCGGGGGCCTTTTCACAATGAAGGTGATAGTGTTGCGCCTAGTGGGCGCGCCCTTCGCTGTAACATTAAACCAGCAGAGTCTTAAACGAAGCTCGAACCTGCTGTCGCTGGCGCAGAGTACTCCCATTCGAGCGCCATGCCAGATTATCCCTTGGAAGCAATTAGCCATCCGGATCCCAACGATCGACAACTCGGCTCAGGGTTTCGTAGCTATACGCCGCACGAAGCATGGCCGATCTCAAGGTGCCGATGCGGGAAATGATAACTTGGCTATTGACGACTCCATTAATGTAATGGCGCATGAGTCTCACGAGCTAGATATCAAGTTCGATCATANGGTCTGACGAGCTCCTAAGACGTCACTAAGTCGAGGCGTTGTCGTTCCAGCGCAGATAATCAATCATGGCTTGTAAGCAAGACTCTGCTAGCTTGCTTGACCGCGCAGGCGACCAGCCAAAAATCGGATCGGGCGTTGCGGTTGTGTCTTTGAACGGCATTTCCAGGGTCATCGCNAGACAGCCGTACAGTAAGGCCGTCTGGGCGGTGCTCATGCTCATATTCGCCTCGCCCGGNTTCTTAGNCGCATAGCCATACTCAGTCTGAAAATCNGAATTCAATGTGGCAAGNTGTTCTCGGTAATAATCAAGCTTCGCCTGATGTGCCANAGTCCAGNTGGNTAGCCCTTCAGTGCCAGCTATAAAACAGTAAGGCAGCGATTCATCACCGTGGACGTCGAGAAAAAAGTCAACGCCGGTGTGCGCCATGGCCTGTTTAGCTAGAAATACTTCCGGCGCTGATTCCATTGAGGGGCTCTCCCATTCCCTGTTGAGGTTGCGACCAGCAGCGTTCGTTCGTAGATGCCCACGTCGGCTTCCGTCAGGATTCATATTAGGAATGAGATAGAGATCGCACGACTGGAGAATTTTCTGGGTGAGGCTGTCTTGATCATTTAGCATTTTCCTGATGGCGCCCTCCATCCACCACTCTGCCATGGTTTCACCGGGATGTTGACGCGCTATTAACCAGCACTGTTTTTTTTTGGCTTTTTTGCTGGCTTCAGACTCCAGACTGAAGCGGAGAAGATCAAGGTCCTGTCCGTCCAGCGTTTGTCCAAGGAGTTGATGAGAACAGTGCTCGACGGTCTGGGCTTCGGCTATGAGTCGATGGTGGCGCTCCATCGTATAGGGGGCGAAGTATGCGAAGTATACGGCATCGTGTTTGGACACAAAATCAATTGATAAGACGCCATCGACCAGGCAAGTGTCATGCCGCATCCAGCGTTCACGGTCGTAAGAGTAACAAACCCTATAATTTCGGAAGCCATCAGGGTAGGCAGCGCATGCTGCATTCAGAATCTTGATCCGACAAGGCGCATCTTTCGCGCCGCTGAGCCGAAAGTAGAACCACTGATAGAAGCTAGAAAACTGGTCGTGTCGGATTTCTAGACATATTTCATCAGCGTTTTTGCTTCTTAGGGCGACGATGTTGCCGCCATCAAACTCTTGAGTAATCTGCATCTTGGAGTCTGCTCCTTGCCAAGCGTTAACTTTTCTATTGGCATTATCCACGAAATGACTTCGTAATTAACATTCTGCTATCATTGCCGCCTTTTTGCGTTTCTCCTGCTTGAGGATCGCGCAAAAAAGCGTCAGCTGGAACAGTTTTCCAGATCAGAAACGCAAGATATGCCGCGATTTTTGGCCAGGCGATCAGAAACGAACTGAGGCGTTACGATACTAGTCATGACCGTGATGACAGAAAATTTAAACGTACAGTCCAACAATCCACTTATCACACCGCAAATGCTCAAAGCCGAGCTACCGCTGGTGGGGCATGCCTTGGAAACCGTGCAGCAGGCTCGGCAAACTATCTTTGATATACTCGATCGGAAAGATCACCGTCTCTTCGTCGTGGTCGGGCCATGTTCCATTCATGACCCCCAAGCCGCGATCGATTATGCGCACAAACTGAAAGTATTGGTGCCTAAGCTGGCTGACACTATATATTTGGTGATGCGCGTCTATTTTGAAAAACCGAGAACGTCAATCGGATGGAAAGGGCTGATTAACGATCCGCACCTTGATGACTCGTTCCAAATTGAAGAGGGGCTGAGAATCGGACGCAGGTTGCTTTTAGATGTTGCCAACCTAGGGCTTCCAACCTCAACAGAAGCACTAGACCCAATTTCACCGCAGTATTTACAGGACCTGATTGCTTGGTCAGCGATTGGTGCGCGCACCACTGAGTCGCAAACTCACCGTGAGATGTCCTCCGGCCTTTCTTCTCCGGTAGGGTTCAAGAATGGAACAGATGGCGGCCTCATGGTGGCGATCAATGCAATGCAGTCTGTTTCAAGCCCTCACCGCTTTCTGGGTATCAACGGTGACGGCCAAGTATCGGTGGTGACTACTCGTGGCAACCCCTACGCTCACGTGGTCCTGCGCGGTGGCAGTCAGGGGCCTAACTTCGATAGCGCTCACGTGGCTCAGTGTGAACAGGCTTTAGAGCATGGAGGCGTTAGCCAGAATATAATGATCGACTGCAGCCATGCTAACTCTGGCAAGAACCCTGATCGACAGCCCTTGGTACTGAAGGACATGACGCACCAGATTTTGGAAGGAAACCGCTCGATTATTGGAGCTATGCTAGAAAGCAATATTCATCACGGCAATCAGTCAATACCGGCTGATCTAAAGGAGCTGAGATACGGCGTATCCGTAACCGACGCCTGTATGAATTGGGATATGACAGAAAGCGCGCTGACAGAGATGGCCGACAGCTTAAGATCGGTTTTACCTGGACGGCTATAGTGGAATTGCCCACCATTGTGTTCAAGCGAAACCGAACTCACTGAACTAAATCGGGCTCTGGTTAAGCTTCCCAAATTTCGAATTCAAGAGCCTTGCTTTGATCTGCGCCAAGATCTTCTAGATTTTCCGATATGTCAGTCGCGCTATACCAACAATTTCGCTTTGGCTTTGACACAAAAAGCGGCCAGAAGCCCCAAAGATCTCCACAGAATATCGATCTACCTGAACGGGTTCATGATTAGCTAGCAAAGGCCACGGCAAGTTTTTCCTTCTCACGCTGGCCTAAGGTTTTCCACTGATGGACGAAAGGGTTGTCCAGCAAGTTCTGCATATAGGTNTGGGCGTCTTCGCTTAGTTCGGCNCTGTAAGCGTCGAAGCTNATTGCNACTGGGGCGAACATGCAGTCGGCNATAGAAAATCGGCCAAATAAATAGTTNCCATTTNNCCCGTNNCGNCGNCGTGTGTAGCTCCAGATGGCNTCTATGCGCGCAATCTCATTNATCAGTTTGTCGGAGGGNGTGAGTCGATAGCTTGCTTTACAGTTCATNGGCCACTCTTGTTTAAGCNGGGNAAATTCGGAGTGTACTTCTGCGCTGATAGAGCGCGCACTGGCTTTACGTTTNGGACTGACCGGCCAACCAGAGCCNCCGAGCAACTGNTCCGAGATGTATTCACAGANGGCTAAAGAATCCCAAACAGTGGTATCTTTNTGNAGTAGGACTGGTACCTTTAGTGAAGGCGAATAAGGGCCAAGCTTCTCAGCAGTGTTGTCCTGGTACAATGCAATCTGAATTTCTTCAAACTCGACATCGAACATTTTCAGTAGTAGCCACGGGCAAAGAGACCAGGTCGAGTAGTTTTTGTTGCCAATGACGAGTCTTACATCTTTCATCAAAATATCTCCATTCGATTACCGTTATCGATCGGCTCAGTTTTCGTTGGAGTCGGTCAGCAACTGCTGGCTATTGTCAACCAGACGAACAGTCACCCTTCGATCAAAAAAATCGGTTTCCATTGTCTGAGTGCTATGTAAAGGCCTCGATTCGCCATACGCGACGGTGGTAGCTGTAATGTTGTCAAAACCTAAACCTGTAATNAATGACTTGACGTTGGCGGCCCTGTTCTCTGACAGTCTCAGGTTGGCATAAGTATCTCCGTTACGATCGGCATACCCGCTTATTTCTATGGCGCTCGTTGGCAGTTGATCAGCGATAGTCGCAAGTGCAGTGAGCTGTTCCCGATAATGATCTTCTACCATGCTTGACCCGGTGCGGAAATGAAGAGAAATTGCTATGTTTTCAAACAGGCTCGCTTTAGCTGAATTGTGTATAAAAGTAGACAAGACTTGTTCCGGTGCGTTCCGGAGCCTCGCCAGTTCATTGGTTGCGGATTGATTTTTCAGCTGCATCGCAGCGAGCTCGGCTCTGGCCTGCTCGGCTTGGAGCTGGAGTGTAATCCATGCCGCTTCAATTTCCCGATATTGGCGCTTGGTAATCCAACTGTCACCGACAAATACGCCCAGTGCTGCACCGACAACCGCGCCCGGGGGACCTCCGGCTGCAGCCCCAATAAGGGCTCCACTCATCAAACCGGCGGTCTCTTCTTTACTGGGGAACAGAAGATCATTGGGGTCCGCATTGGCGGTGCTAGACAGCGTGCCGGCAAGCACGGTTATTGCGAGGACTAAAACAAGGGAAACTAGGTGATGCTTCATGGTAGAAATCCTAAATTTTTAATGGTTCGAGCTGCGACTCGGAAAAAGCCGAAACTTTTAGCGTTTGAAGCAGGAAGGCTATAAGCATCACGCTGGCGATTTCGGTGAGAGTATTAAACACAAGTTTTATTACCAGCCGAGGGACCTTTTGTGGCCATGTGGTGATTAAATATGGCAGAATGATGGCAAACCACTCTAAGGCAGAAACACCTCTCTGTTTTCGGGGGCCGATACAGTATAGTCGCTCCCAAAGCGACTGATGCATGGCGTCAGATTTATCGATATCCGATTTGGTCAACTGACAAGCCGAAAGGTCTTGGAATAAAAATGAGCCGAAGAATAGCGATAGTTGAAGATGAAGCAGCGATCCGCGAAAACTATGCTGACGTGCTGCGCAAGCAGGGTTACGAAGTTCAAACCTATGCCAACCGGAAAGACGCGATGGCCGCTTTCGACATTCGCCTGCCCAATCTGGCCATCATTGATATTGGTCTAGAAAATGAGATCGATGGTGGCTTTATGCTGTGCCAGGCGCTACGGTCGATGTCCGACACGCTGCCGATTATTTTTCTGACTGCGCGTGATAACGATTTCGACACCGTCTCCGGGTTGCGCATGGGCGCTGACGATTATCTCACCAAAGACATCAGCCTGCCTCATCTCACCGCACGAATCGCTGCGTTGTTTCGTCGGCTTGACGTGATTGATCAGCCGACGTCTCCAGAAAACTTACTGAAAAGAGGTAAGCTGGCTCTCGACATTGGCCGGCTGACCGTGCAATGGGAAGAGCAGCCGGTGCCATTGACTGTAACAGAATTCTGGATGGTCCATGCGCTGGCTAAATTTCCCGGACACGTGAAAAGCCGGCAGGTACTAATGCAGGAATCTAAGATATTTGTGGATGGCAGTACGATTACTTCCCACATCAAACGGATTCGGAAAAAGTTTTTCCAGCTCGACGGGGCATTCGATTGCATTGAAACGGTGTACGGCATGGGTTACCGCTGGAATGTGGAAACGGCCTCGTCGGAGCAGTGCGCTTGAGCGCACCAAATCGGCGTCCCTGACCGGTAGTTAGCCTATGCCCCTTACTCTGAAAAACCCGTTCGGCATTCGCTCCAAGTTGGTCTTTCTTTCGAGCTTTCTGTTAGTCATTCCCTGGCTGGGCTACCAATACATTCTGGCAATGGAGGATTACCTTCGTCGTGGTCAAGAGCAAACAGTTCTGGGAACTGCCCAGGCGTTGGCTACCGCTCTCAACGAGCGACCAGAATTATTCAACGAGGGCAGCTACAGCCTGGCAACTCGCAGCGAAGACTTGTACGTCTATCCAATCTACTCTCCGTTGTCCCTCGTGGATTCCTCTTTGAATGATTGGGGGGCCTATCATCAGTATGAGGTTCTTCATGACAATCGCGACTTCCTGGCGACTGCGCTAAACCCTGCTCGTCTTTATGTCGATGATGATTCTTTGCGGTTTGAAATCATGCTGGGTGAATACAACGGCAATCTCTATGCGTATTTCAAAGTGACCGACGACGAAGTGATTTATCGCGATCAGGACGCCTTGACGGTCCATCGGTCGGATTTTCTTCAAGTCTCCATGCTCTCAAAGCAAGGCAATGAAGTGACTCGATATGTCATTGCGCCTTATCAGGCGGAGCCGGTCTATCCGTTTCGAGTTGAGGACGACTATTCAAACCCCGTTTATGAAGAGCGGATCACTGGACAGTGGTATGACACCAGTGAAGGTTATGTTGTTGAACTTCGGATACCCATGGAAATGCTCGGTGACCGTCTAGGCTTCGCCGTATTCGATGTCGATGACCCTGAGTCACGCAACGTTAGTACCGTTGTTGCAACCTACCGAGCCGATGACGCGGAGAGACTCGGGTCCCTACGCTTACCGACACCGGAGATCGATCGNATTGTNGCAGGCATGGGCTACAACAACTCGCGGATCCAGATTTTTGATCGAAGTGGCCGTGTATTGCTCACTGCAGGGGATATTCAGTCTGCCACTGGCATTCAATTGGCACCGATTGCTGACGGCGAGAAGGCCAATAAATACTGGCTTTTTTTGCAGAANAAGNTTCTTGANCCGCTGTACTACCAGATCCTNACGAAGCCAAGTAATGATTTTATNGACGAATTGTACTCCGAGGTGACACGGGAGGGTGCTCATATCACCTCTGCCTTGAGGGGGGCTCCTCTGACCCAGTTCCGCACGCTATCCGACTCCCAGACAAGGTTGCTGGAAGCAGCGCATCCGATTATGGCNAACAATGAAGTCATGGGCGCGGTNGTGGTCGATCAGAANATGAATGGCCTGCGAACTTTTCGCAACGAAGCANTAGAACAGTTATTCAATACGCTNATTGCGGTGATGCTNATCGTGGTTCTGGGGCTGTTTTTCTTTGCCTCACGTATTTCGACACGTATTCTCGGGCTCAGAAATCAGGCNGAGGCTATTATTGACGACGCAGGTCGGGTACAAAACACTATTGTGCCGTCGAGAAACTCTGATGAGATTGGTGACCTTTCCCGCAGTTTTTCGAGCATTGTTGAGCGTCTTACGCAATACACNAATTATCTGGAGAACATGTCATCAAGACTGTCTCATGAACTNCGCACNCCGGTCACGGTGGTGCGCNNTTCTATCGAAAATCTTGGTCTGACAGAAAAGAGCGAGGAGTCTGCCGTATACATCGAGCGAGCNGAAGAAGGCATTAACCGCCTGAACCTGATCCTGACAAACATGAGCGAGGCAACACGACTTGAGCAGATGCTGCAGACGTCAGAAAAAGAGAAGATCGATCTGGTTAGAGTGATGAGTGGCTGCGTTGAGGGCTACAAACTGGCTTATCCTTACGCAAACTTTGAGCTTGATGCGACTAACAGTGTAATCCATGTGGCCGGAGTACCGGAATACATTGCTCAGCTGCTGGACAAGCTCATCGCCAACGCGGTTGAGTTTACCTATCCAGATCAACCGATNCTGGTTGACTGTCGGGCGCTTCGGGATCACGCGGTAATCAGAGTAAGCAACGCTGGCCCTTCACTACCGGAAGAAATGAAAGACAGACTGTTTGACTCGATGATTTCGGTGCGCCCACAAGAAAAACAGCGTCAGCCGCATCTTGGTATGGGACTGCATATAGCGCGATTGATTTCAGATTTCCATGGTGGCCGGATCCGTGCAGATAACCGGCAAGATCAGGAAGGGGTCACCATCACAGTTGTGATTCCACTCTTTTACAAGTAAGACGCTCAGCTTTTTTCAGGAGGTACATTTGGAGGACACTTTTAAAGAGGCCGTATTCCTTGAAGGCGAAAATAACCTGAACTACCAAGCAACCATTGATGGTGAAGCGCAGCAGCACCTCGTACATCGGCGCCCCGACCGGCAGCAAGCAAGGCTTTTTAGGGGTTTACTTGTCGGCCTTGGTATCCGTCATGTCCAAGAGACAGCCTCACCATCCGCAGCTGCTGTAATCGATCGCACGGTTTTTAGTATGTTTGTGGGTTGAAGCTACTCGGCGTCGACTTTTAGCGCATTGTGTGACCTCTTCCCGCCAATCGGGCATAATTCCGCTCCTAGCCGAATTTGACTTTTAATTTTNAGACGTCAACGACTTCACTAGTCAAGGAGAGTTTATGACAACCGCAACAGCGCGCCACATTCTGGTGGATACAGAAGCTAAATGCCTCGAACTGAAAGAGAAGATTGAAAACGGTGAAGAATTTGCAGACATTGCCAAGCAGTTCTCCAGCTGCCCTTCAAAAGCGCAGGGCGGAGATCTTGGTCAGTTTGGACCCGGCATGATGGTAAAAGAATTCGATGAGGTGGTTTTCAGCGCGGAAGTGAATTCCCTGCAGGGCCCAGTAAAAACCCAATTTGGCTATCACCTGCTGGAAGTGACCAGCCGCAGCTAATGTGCCATGCACATCCTNTTTCTTGGTACGAGTAACTCTTGTCGATCACAAATGGCAGAGGGCTGGGCGCGCGCCGCTGTGGCGCGGCTTTCTGATNCAAGCACTTTCTCCTTCTCGTCGGCCGGGCTGGAACCGCACGGGTTAAATCCTCGAGTTGTAGCTGTTATGGCACAAAACGGAATCGATATTAGTGCGCACACTTCTGACATTATTACAGACGATATGCTGGCAGCCGCAGACATGGTGGTTTCGGTGTGTTCCTCTGCTGAAACCAACTGCCCTTTGCTGCCATCATCGACTGCAAAGCTCCATTTGCACTTTGCCGATCCTGAGGAGGCAACGGGGACGGAAGCTGACATCATCGCCTATTACCAGTCGGTGTGTTGCAAAATTCGCGATGCCATCGAGACTTTGATTCACGAACTCATTGCAGATCAGCAAATGTCGACTGGGCGGCTCTCAGACGAGCGTCTGTTTAAGCAGAGCGATGTGAAAGTCGAGAGTCGGTCTTCGGTTTACAAAGGCTTTTTAAAGGTTGACCGGTTGCATCTGAAACANCAATTGTTTGAGGGAGGGTGGAGTGAGCGCCTCGAGCGCGATCTTCTGATCAAGGAACAGGCGGTCGGCGTTCTATTGATTGATCCGGNGAAGGACGAGGTGGTCATGGTGCGCCAGTTCAGGGTAGGGATGCTGTGGCAGCCAGACTCTCCTTGGCCGCTGGAGCTGGTGGCGGGAATGGTAGACAACGAAGAGCAGCTGGAGGCCGTTGCTTTGAGAGAAACCCGCGAGGAAACCGGCCTGGCGGCTAGCGGGTTGGTCAAAATATGCGATTACTTCAATAGCCCCGGTGCTTCAACCGAAAAGGTCACTCTGTTTTGTGCGAAAGTAGACGCTCGTGGGGCAGGCGGTGTTCATGGTCTCGANCAAGAGCACGAAGACATTAAAGTCATCGCGATACCGCGCGATCAGGCGCTGGAGGGGGTAAGATCGGGTGCGATCAACAATGCGATGTCGGTGATTGCGCTGCAGTGGTTGGAGCTTAATCAAAATGCTCTCTATAAATCATGGGTCTGGTGATCTGTGAGTCAAAGTGGTCTGTGAAAATTACGATGACAATCCTGGTGGGTTGGATAGAATGTAATGTTAAAGCTGGAAGGCAATTAAGAAATTGATGTGCTGAGTTTGTCAGTTCCGGGTCGTTGCACGCGGCCTATTGATCGCCACACTGAGGCTTGAGAGGTGGAAAGTGTTGCCCTGGATTAGCGAACAGCCAACGAAATCGTAAAACGTAAGCAAAGAATCGATGCCAAAAACCGTTTACAGTGTTGACTTAATCAAGCAGATGGCCGAATGCGATGCCAACTATATCCGCTTGTTGAAGCTGGTTCCAGAGCTGGGTTGTTACCTTGATCGCTCGTTTGCAGAAATTGTTCCTGCGGAAGAGGCTCAGGCTCGGGCGATCTCAGGTGAAGAGCCGGAGAAAGCTCTTGAAGGCCGAATCACGCGTTTTTGTCTTTCAGGTTTTGACGAAGTGAATGAACCGATTACGGTAGAGATTAAGATTCTTGAGGCATTCAAATACACCAGCACTCTGGAAATCGTGCAAAAGCCTGAGCTAACACATTGGATGACTAACCCGTCCATGATCGTGCGCGTTTACCATGACGCCAGCACTGCAGAAGTGATTTCCTGTCAGGGGCACCGCAAGCTCAAGCTTCGATATGAAAGACCGAATCCTGATATGTATCATGCTGATGNAAAAATGCAGGTTAATCAGTTCTTGGGCGAATGGCTGACGCACTGCCTTAAATCCGGAATTAGTGAGAAAGCGCCTAATCTCACACTTTCTTGAGATCGAAAAAGAAGTAGTAAATGGCGAAAGACCAAGACAGTCCGATTCGAGTCGTTCAGCTTACTGACACTCATCTGTACAGTGANGGGTCTGNTACGTTGCTNAAAATGAACACCAAGCACAGCTTTGAACAGGTACTTGAGTTGATTCAGCTTCATGAGGGTTCGCTCGATCTGATATTGGCTACCGGTGACGTTGCGCAAGATGCTTCTGCGGCAGCCTATGATTACTTCAAGTCCAGCATCGGCGGATTGAATGTACCTTTCNTGTGGCTGCCGGGGAACCATGACAACGCGCTGCTTATGCAGTCTCTGGCGGAGGGTACATCGGCGGCGGACAAACACGTGCAGCTGAGCAACTGGTTGGTTGTCACGCTCGATACGAGCGTTGAGGGACAGGTGCAAGGTGTTCTCTCAGTCGATGANCTGTCGTTTCTTAGTGACCAGCTCAAGTATTCGGAGCTTGACGACTCAATAGACCATGTTGTGATCGGCATGCATCACAATATTAACCAGGTCACCGCCGGCTGGATGAAAGACATTGGTCTGCAAAACCCGCAGCATTTCTGGGAGATAGCTAAAAAATCCAACGAGCTCAAAGCGGTAGTTTTTGGTCATATCCATCAGGAGCTTGACTTCGTGTTTGAGGACATCCGATGCTTATGTACTCCGTCCACCTGCATTCAATTCAAACCCCAGGTAGCAAACTTCGCTTTGGATAAGATGAACCCAGGTTACCGCCGCTTGTCACTTCATCAAGACGGCTCAATCGAAACACAGGTGGTGCGCATTGCAGGGGAGCAATTAGAGGCTGACTTCAGCAGCGCCGGTTATTGATCTGCTGCTTATGTCCCTTCTTAAGTAATGCTATTTGCACGGCTTGCCGCCGCAATCCTGAGAAACTGTCATGTCACCTGATCTTCACATTCTATATTTGCACGGGTTTTTGAGCTCGCCGCGGTCATCTAAAGCCAGGCAGACGTTGGCCTATTGCAAGTCTAGGGGATTTTCAGATCGCATTCATGTGCCATTTTTGAAGTACGGACCAGCGGCCACGATGGCAGAACTCATGGCGCTGGTTGATACTCTGCCGGTTGGCAGATTGGGGTTGATTGGAAGCAGCCTTGGCGGATTCTATGCAACCTATCTGGCGGAGAAATTCAATCTGCCGGCGGTTCTGATTAATCCGGCGGTTGGCCCTTTTGACAGATTGGAGTCCTATCTTGGCGATCACCAGAATTACTATACCAATCACATTCATTCGGTGACGCCGGAGTATATCAGTGAGCTGCAAGTGCTTGATTGCACGCCTCTGATGCGCCCCCGTAATTTCAGGGTGATGGTGCAGGCCGGTGATGAGACTCTTGACTATCGTCTCGCCGCTGAAAAGTTCAGCAACGCCGAACTTGTGATCCGGCAAGGCGGCAATCACAGCTACGAGGGTTATGCAGAGGAATTACCCACGATCGAGGCTTTTTTGCTATCAAGAATTGCTGAATCTGTGCGATAGATTATTATTAATCTGCACTCATTAATGCCTCCTTTCTGAACTCATTTTCGATGTCCAATAACTACAACGCCGATGCGATTGAAGTACTTACTGGCCTTGATCCAGTTCGCAAGCGCCCGGGAATGTATACCGATACAACCCGCCCTAACCATCTGATTCAAGAAGTTATCGACAACAGTGTTGATGAGGCGCTGGCTGGCTTTGCAAGGCAGTTGACGCTTACTCTGCATCAAGACGGGCTGATCGAAGTCAGCGATGATGGTCGTGGAATGCCAGTTGATAATCATAAAAACGAGAAGGTCTCGGGCGTTGAATTGATACTGACTCGCCTTCACGCTGGCGGAAAGTTTTCCCAGAAGAATTATCAGTACTCAGGCGGGCTGCACGGGGTAGGTGTTTCTGTGGTTAACGCGCTGTCAAAAACGCTTGAAGTAACGGTTAAGCGTGATGCAAAAGTCTACTCAATGAAGTTTAAGGGCGGAGAGAAAGCCTCCGAGTTGAAAGTCACTGGCAAGGTAGGTAAACGAAATACCGGGACTACCGTGACATTTCTGCCGGATGAAAAGTATTTTGACTCGGTAAAGATTTCCATTCCCAGGCTCAAGCATGTACTACGCGCAAAAGCGGTTTTGTGTTCCGGCCTACGGGTGACGTTTGTTGACAGCACAGTAAGCAAGGCCAAGGCGCAAAGTGAGGAGTGGTACTTTGAAGAAGGTCTGACTGATTACCTATTGCAGGCAACCGATGACTGCGAGTGCGTCCCGCAAGAGCCTTTCGTCGGCTCTATCAAAGGAAATGATGAGGCCGTTGATTGGGCTCTTCATTGGTTGTTGGATGGGGGTGAGGCTATCGGGGAAAGCTATGTCAACCTGATACCGACCGTGCAGGGGGGTACCCACGTCAATGGCTTGCGCACCGGTTTGTTGGAGGCTTTGCGCGAGTTCTGCGAATTTCGTAACTTGCTGCCGCGCGGAATTAAGCTCACGGCAGAAGATGTTTGGGAAAAGTGCAGCTATGTACTGTCATCTAAATTGAGTGACCCTCAGTTTTCGGGTCAGACCAAGGAAAAACTATCTTCTCGTCAGTGCGCGGTTTTCGTTTCCGGCGTCATAAAGGACGAATTTAGCCTCTGGTTGAATCAGCATACCGCAGAAGCGGAGGCTATCGCTGAGCTATGTATCAGCAATGCGCAGCGAAGGCTGAAGGCCAGCAAGAAAGTGGCTCGCAAGAAGGTAACAGCCGGTCCGGCGCTGCCGGGAAAACTGGCAGACTGCTCGACTGAAGACGCGATGGTAGGCGAACTATTCTTGGTGGAGGGGGATTCGGCAGGTGGTTCTGCCAAACAGGCGCGGGACCGCGAATTTCAGGCGATCATGCCGCTGCGGGGCAAGATTCTCAATACCTGGGAGGTGGACTCGGCTGAGATTCTTGCTTCACAGGCGGTTCATGATATTGCCATAGCGCTCGGTGTTGACCCCGGTTCAAGCAAGGTCGATGACCTGCGCTACGGTAAAATTTGNATTCTGGCAGACGCTGACTCGGATGGACTNCACATCGCGACACTGCTGTGTGCCCTCTTTTTCAGGCACTTCCGGCCGGTGGTGGAAGCTGGACATGTTTATGTAGCTATGCCGCCGCTGTTCCGTATTGATGTGGGCAAGGAAGTCTTTTACGCGCTGGATGAAGATGAAAAGAACGGCATTCTTGATCGTATCGCCGCTGAGAAAAAAAGCGGCAAGATCAATGTTCAGCGCTTCAAGGGGCTCGGCGAGATGAATCCGATGCANCTGCGAGAAACCACTATGGCCAAGGACACGCGTCGGCTTGTACAGCTGACCCTCGAAGCCGCGACCAGTAGAAAGAAGAAAAACACGCTGGAAGTGATGGATATGCTGTTGGCGAAAAACAGATCATCGGACCGGAGAGCCTGGCTGGAAGAAAGCGGGAACCTGGCTAACTATGCTGAATAG
This sequence comes from Gammaproteobacteria bacterium, assembly GCA_002719575.1. Classification (GTDB taxonomy): domain Bacteria; phylum Pseudomonadota; class Gammaproteobacteria; order Pseudomonadales; family Pseudohongiellaceae; genus UBA9145. The sequence goes on from PBHS01000010.1 coordinate 34,810, forward strand.
TGACGATACAACCAACGGTTGCTAGCGAGCAAACCTATGAACAAAGACATCAGCCTAAGTGATGAAGGCGTCGAACAGATATCACTGCGCAGCTACGCCCAGCAGGCTTATCTGAATTACTCGATGTATGTCATCAATGACCGTGCCTTGCCNAGTGTCGGTGACGGGCTTAAACCGGTGCAGCGCAGAATCATTTATGCCATGTCTGAGCTTGGCCTCAAGACTTCGGCAAAATTCAAGAAGTCGGCTCGAACNATCGGGGATGTCATAGGCAAATTCCACCCCCACGGTGATTCCGCCTGCTATGAAGCTATGGTTCTTATGGCACAGCCATTTACCTACAGATATCCATTGGTAGATGGACAGGGTAACTGGGGTTCGCAGGACGANCCNAAGTCTTTTGCGGCGATGCGCTACACGGANTCCCGGCTGCGCAATTATGCAGACACACTCCTGGGTGAATTAGGCCAGGGCACCGTCGAGTGGAAGCCAAACTTTGACGGCACACTGGACGAGCCGGAAATGCTTCCCGCGCGTCTGCCCAATGTGTTGCTCAACGGAGGTAGCGGCATTGCTGTGGGGATGGCGACAGACATTCCACCGCACAACCTCCACGAAGTCGCGAATGCCCTGACCNATCTGCTCGATAATCCTAAAGCAACGCTCAAGGATATTTTAAAGCACATCAAGGGCCCGGATTTTCCCACTGAGGCTGAAATTATTACCCCTCAGTCCGAAATTGAGGAGATGTATCGCACCGGTCGAGGCACCATGAAGGCTCGCGCTACCTACGTGAAAGAAAGCGGTGAGATTGTTATTACCTCGTTGCCGTATCAGGTTTCCGGGGCAAAGATCCTTGAGCAGATCGCTGCACAGATGCAGAAAAAGAAGCTGCCCATGGTAATTGACCTGAAAGACGAGTCGGACCACGAGAATCCTACGCGCATTGTCATCGTGCCGCGCTCGAATCGGGTTGATATCGACAGCGTTATGTTGCACCTGTTTGCAACAACGGATCTTGAAAAGAACTATCGTGTGAACTTCAACATGATCGGTATCAACAAGCGCCCTCAGGTGAAAGACTTGATAAGCGTGCTGAAAGAATGGTTGCAGTTTCGAACCGACACGGTCATGCGCAGGCTTCAGTTCCGCCTCGAAAAGATTCTTGATCGTTTGCATATCCTTGATGGATTGCTGGTTGCATTTCTGAATATTGATGAGGTCATAAAGATCATTCGTCAGGAGGACAAACCCAAGCCGGCGCTGATGAAGGCATTCAAAATTAGCGAGCGTCAGTCAGAAGCGATCCTTGAGCTGCGTTTGCGGCAGCTGGCCAAGCTTGAGGAGATTAAGATCAAGGCTGAACAGACTGAGCTAGGTGATGAACGTAAAAATCTTGAGCATCTGCTGAAGTCAGCAACCCGCCTCAAAAAATTTATCAAAAATGAAATCAAGGTCGATGCAGGGAAGTTTGGCGACGCCCGGCGTTCTAGGTTGGCAGAGCGTGAAGAAGCGAGAGCTTTCAGCGAAACGGAACTGATCTCTACAGAACCGGTCACAGTCATCCTGTCAGAGCGCGGGTGGATTCGTTCGGCAAAAGGCCACGATGTTGACCCTCGCGCGCTGCAGTATAAGTCAGGAGATAGCTTCAAAACCGCGGCGCAAGGTAAAAGCAATCAGCTGGCAATTTTCCTTGATTCCACGGGTCGTGCCTATTCACTGCCGGCGCATGCCCTACCATCTGCTCGCGGTCAGGGGGAGCCGGTTTCCGGTAGAGTGAACCCGCCATCGGGCGCGACTTTTGAAGGGTTGGTGATTGGTGATGACGACAGAGACGTTTTGCTGGCCAGCGATGCAGGTTATGGCTTCGTGGCCAAGACCGTGGATCTGATCAGCAAAAATAAGTCGGGCAAGGCTGTATTGCGTTTGCCCAAAGGGTCTGTGTTGCTGCCGGCGGTGATGATCAAAGACTATGACAGCGATATGATTGTCGCGGTGACCAACGAGGGGCGAATGCTGATGTTTCCGCTTAGTGAGCTTCCCCGCTTGGCGAAGGGCAAGGGCAATAAGATCATCAATATTCCGAGCGCTCGCGTCGCCGAGCGTATTGAATTCGTTGTGGCTATGACGACTGTCACTGTGGAAGACACCCTAACGATTTACGCTGGCCGACGTCACCACAATTTAAAACCTGCGGATCTGCAGTACTACCAGGGTGAGCGCGGGCGGCGAGGGAACAAATTGCCCCGCGGCTTTCAGAATGTGGATCGTCTCGAAGTCCTGACGTAGTCAGGCTCAATCGCCATGAGCGAGGAGTCTAAAGTGATGGGCTGCCTTTGAGCCTCTAGTCTGCGAACAGAGTAACCAGCTGAACCGCTTGTCGCTCGATTAGCAGTTTATATTCCGACATCGGTCCTCGCACAAGAAAAGTGGAAATCTGCTCGGTTTCGCCAATCCCAACGTGCTCATTTGCATTTAATCGGCTCGGTCCACCGGCCTGTTCAAAACTTGCCGCTGAGACCAACAGGCAATTGTTTGGACAGCTCTGGCAAATTGTTCGCGCCTCATCAAGTGTTTTACCGCTTAAGTTGTTGCTGGTTTGGCTGATGGGTGAGTAGAGGCTGTTGAGCTGCTGCCCACTGTGGACGGCTGCGCCGTATTTCGCCGGTATCGTTTCGCCCGCTAGGTCATTGATGTATCCGATGATTTGTAAAAACAACTGAGCGCAACAGACTGCGAAAAACGCCTGATCCTCGTCGATCTGAACTTCGCTAAAATGAATGACAGCCTCACCGTCTGCGCAAAAAGTAACGTTGCCGTTGTATAGGCGAGAAGCTTTGTCAATATAAAAATAAAATTTGTTTAGCAGTTCAACAAGAATCGCGTTGCGCAAGGTTGAGGCGAGATAATGGTAGTTGGCCATGCTGATTACTAGTAATGTGGTTGCATGTTCTCCTGCCGCCATTTCTCGATTTTGATCTTCTGAATTAGGCTTCCGAATGCTGAGCTGTTTCAGAAAGGCATTTTGCGCCAGAAATTTTGCAGTCGCATTATACTGGCGAATCGCGGCACCGAGCTCATGATTGGCATTAGGCTCTGGGCAGGTATCGATCTGACCTTTACGGATATTGCTCAGAGCGAACGCCAGCAGATTTAATGGGAAGCTCACCACGTATTGGAAATAGATACCGCTCAGTAATACACAGACTGTGAGCAACAGGGAGGTTGCGCCAAGGATCAGCAGGAGACTGTTCACTGCACCTGCTTCGATATAGTCGAGATTCAGTTCCAGGCGGACTATTCCGGCAACTGCATCGTCTAGCGTAATTGGTGCTTCATACTCTGCGCGTATTAAGGCCAGTGGAACGGGCAATGGTACCAGTGGGCGGATATTCTCTTCGCGGCCTTGAGCGTCGGCAAGAACGATACCGTCAACGCTGAGCACCGAGATACGCTGAATACCGGTTGCTTCGGTCAGGCCGCTGAGGGCCACGTTCATACTGATGAGGTCGTTAGCCAGAACAAGGTCTGTAAGCAGAATTGCGGTCTGTTCGGCAAGAGCCTGACCAAGCCGATCGGCCTGTTGCTCCAATAATCCGCGATTGCTATAGCTACTTATTAGCCAGAAGGCGCACATGGCGAGGACCAAAAGTAGACATCCTGAGACAGTAAATTTGGTCGAAACCCGGCTTAGCGATAGCCTGCGCTGAGAAGGTTCNTTTGCGTCTTTGTCAGATATTTTTGTCAAGCCAGATGGTCTTTTCNATGTGTCAANGCAAAGGCAAGAATAACAGGAGCACAGCATTGTCCCAAACAGTTGTCTTCACCTTGGTGCTTCGGTCCGTTAGATGAGAAAAACACTTCCTCAGGGAGGTGCGTGATGCCGGATGCTCGACGCGAGACGGGAAAGCTGACTATTCTCGACTGCATTGTCGTCAGCCAAGTCTTGTTTTGCTATCGCTGCCTGGGTCCTCCTTGACGAGTCGAGGTACAAGATAGCCNGGAAGGAGGCCTCGGACTTTGGTTATCAAATTGANGCCCTNTTGNTCNTCGACAAGAAAATGCCCAGTTCCGGTNACCCGATCTGGCAGGTGCAGGTAGTAAGGCAATACATTNATGTCAAAGAGTTTATGACTCAGCTTAACCAGNGTTTCTNCATCGTNGTTTACANTNCGCAGCANAACTGTTTGGTTCATCAGAGTCGCGCCCGTTAATCTGAGCTTTTGCATGGCGACCCGAACTGAAGAGTCAATCTCTTGCCCGTGATTGCAATGAATTACAATTACCAGCTTGCAGTTCAATGACGAGAACGTTTGGCAAAGTCTGTTGGTAATGCGCTGTGGTATTACTATTGGCAGGCGNGTATGGATGCGGATAGTCGTCACCTGTTTGAGGCCGTCGATCTGAGTCAACAACCACTGGAGGTGCTTGTCTCCTGCGGCCAGCGGGTCACCGCCACTTAGTATAACTTCTGAGATGCTATTGTCCCTGCTGATCTGGCTCAAGGTTTTATGCCATTGCTGCTTGCCAGGGGTGTTGGCCGCGTAGTCAAAGTGTCTCCTGAAGCAATATCGGCAGTGCACCGCGCAATGGGGTGCCGCGGTGAGAAGGACACGACCATGGTATTTCTGCAGCAGTCCCTCAGCCTGATTGAAAGTTTTTTCCTGCAGGGGGTCTTCGCTGAGCGAACAATCCGCGTCGTCCTCAAGCTGACTGGGCCATACTTGCCGCAAGAGCGGGTCATTCCAGTTACCCGGCTGCATCCGCTGCACGAAAGGCCTCGGCACCTTGAGAGAAAACGCGTTAAGCCCAGATTGCGCAAGGCGTCTTTGAGCGCCCCCTGCGCTTTCAAGCTGAAGAATTTGAGTTAATTCCTTTGGATCTGTGATGAGATCAGCTAATATCTCTTGCCATTTTTCAGGCAGATCAGAAGTAATGACCGATAGGGCAGGGTTGCTCATGACGTAATACGGGCGATGTTTATGCGTGGCTAAGAATGGGTTACGGTTTTGGTGAACCCAATCATAGCAACAATGCGGAGGACAAACAGGTTTAACGTTGAAAACAAAGGCACACCCTTCGCCGGAAATCCGGCGACATCCAACGTTCTTAGGCGCAAGGAGATAGGCAGCACATGGCAAACTATGCAACCAATGAATTCAAATCAGGACTGAAAGTGCTTGTAGACGGAGAGCCATGCGCCATCCTTGAAAACGAGGTGGTCAAACCCGGGAAAGGCCAGGCCTTCAATCGAGTTAAATTTCGCAATTTGCGTAACGGTAGAGTCTGGGAGCGCACCTTTAAGTCCGGAGAGTCCATTGAAGCTGCCGATGTCATGGAAATCGACATGGAATATCTTTACGCGGATGGCGAGTTTTGGCACTTCATGAAAACTGACGGCAGCTTCGAGCAAGTGGCGGCAGACGCCAGCGCGATCTCTGAGGCGAAAGACTGGCTAAAAGAGCAAGATGCCTACCAAGTAACCCTTTGGAACGAGGCCCCAATCTCGGTGTCGCCGCCGAATTTTGTTGAGCTTGAGGTCACAGAAACAGACCCCGGCCTTAAAGGCGATACGGCTCAAGGCGGCACCAAGCCGGCCACTTTGAGCTCCGGTGCGGTGGTGAAAGTGCCACTGTTCGTCAACATTGGCGATGTGCTGCGCGTCGATACGCGCACAGGGGAGTACCAGAATCGCGTCAGCAAATAGATCGTTCAACTGCCCCCTGGGTTGAGCTGGTGTGGCTGATATGGAGTATTTGCCATTGCTAAAAAAACTGAAGCTACGTGCCTCCGTTTTGGCTGAGGTTCGAGGCTTCTTTGCTGAGCGGGGGGTGATGGAGGTGGAAACCCCCCTGCTCGGAACCCGCACTGTAACTGACGTGCATTTACAATCCTTTGAGGTCCGGGCCCACGATCGATCGCAGCCTCGTTTTTTCCTTCAGACCTCACCTGAGTACGCGATGAAAAAACTTCTGGCTGCGGGTTCGGGGCCAATTTATCAGATCAGCAAAGCTTTTCGGGCTGGAGAGCTCAGCCGCTTGCACAATCCGGAATTTACGCTGTTGGAGTGGTATCGTCCCGGCTTCTCGCTGGTGGATCTCATGGATGAACTTGAACAGTTCATAACTCGCCTGCTCAGTAGACAAAAGATTCCAAGATATACATACGGTGATTTATTCGTACGGAATCTCAACATGGATCCCCACTCAATCTCACTAGAGGAGCTCCAGCAGCGCAGCGCCGAGCTGGTTGATGTAAGTGGGGAGGATCTTGACAAAACCGACTATTTGCAGCTGTTGATGGATCGAAAGATCGAACCGACGTTGCCGGACTGCTGCTTCGTGTATGAGTACCCCCAGGCCCAGGCGGCATTATCGGTTGTAGCGCCCAATGCGGATGGTATTCCCGTCGCGCAGCGTTTTGAACTTTATGTCGATGGAATGGAGTTGGCCAATGGTTACTTTGAGCTCACCGATGCGATAGAGCAGCGTTCGCGGTTCGAGCGCGACCTGGCTCGAAGGAGCCAGCTGGGATTGCCGGCAATAACCATTGATGAGGATCTGCTTTCCGCCTTGGAGTCTGGCTTGCCCAGTTGCTCAGGTGTTGCGTTGGGTCTTGATCGCTTATTGATGAAGATTGGTCGAAGCGAGGACATCCGCGACGTGATCAGCTATCCTTTAGAGTGAGCGTTTAGCTGCTGCGTGCTTCCTGTAATGCTTTATCCGCATAAAGCTTGCGCATCTTCATTGTGATAGGACCAGGTGTCCCACTTCCTATCTTTATGCCGTCGATCGAGACAACGCCAAGTGCCATAGTTGTCGCACTGCTAATAAACGCCTCGTCCGCTCCAAGGGCCTCTTCCACAGAGAACGGGCGCTCCTCAATCTCGATGCCAGTCTGGGCAGCGAGCTCTAATAAAGTTCTGCGACGTATACCTGGCAGTATAGAATTTGACAATGGCCTAGTGACAATCTTGTTGCCCAAAACAATGTAGGCCGAGGAGGAAACGCCCTCAGTGACATAGCCGTCTTCCACCATCCAACCCTCTTTCGCGCCTTTGCTAACTGCGTCCTGTTTCGCCAAACATTGCCCGAGTAGATTGATCGATTTAATGTCGCGTCGCTTCCAGCGTAAATCGGGTGTGGTTGCAACTTTGATTCCTTCTGTGGCTGCTGGATTACTGAGCAGGTTCATCTCTGATGAAAAAGCCACGAAGCTGGGAGCTGTATTGGTTGGAAAGGGGAAATCTCGTTCGGCAATGCCTCGAGTGACCTGCGAATACACTACTCCTTCTCGAAGACTATTCCGGCTTACTAGCTCTTCCATCACGTTAAGATATCCTTCCTTGCTGCAGGGCCAGTCAAGCTGAATCTCGGCGAGGCTGCGTTCAAGACGCTCCAGAAAATAAGTTTTGTCGACAACTGCTCCTTCGAAAACAGGAACGACTTCATAGATGCCATCGCCAAAAATATAGCCGCGGTCAAAGATGGACACTTTTGCCTCATCGGCCGGCAGGTAATCGCCATTTAGATAAACAATTCTGGTCAAAGCAGGATCCTTTATGGGTCGATCAAAAATATTTTCGCGTTTACGGACGCTCGTCACTCAGGCTCTGTAAGGTAACAGCCTACCGATTTTTGGATTCAGAACTCTTTTGCAAAGCTGGCTAGTGCGTCGCCATCGAGCCGCTGCACTGTCCATTCGTCCATAGGAACTGCTCCGATCGAGCGGTAGAACTGGATTGAGGGTTCATTCCAGTCTAGCACTGACCACTCAACGCGTGTGCAGCCTTTGTCGACGGCTAACTTAGCAAGGTAGGCAAGCAGGCATTTACCAAAACCCTTGCCACGCATGTGTGGCTTGACATATAAGTCCTCCAGATAGATTCCCGGTCTGCCGGTAAAGGTGGAGAAGTTATGGAAGAATAGGACGTAACCGACTGCAGTGCCCTGATACTCTCCGATTACTGACTGTGCATAGGCCATTTCACCGAACAGGCTTTCTTCCAAGATATCAACGCTGGCGATCACTTCGTGTAGTAACTTCTCATACTCCGCAAGCTCTTTTATAAAACTCAGAATCAGGGGACAGTCCTTGGAAGTTGCTTTTCGTAAGATAAAGTCAGGTAGTGGAGTGGCTATGGTCATTTCTTACTCGTTAAGGCAAGTTGTATTGGTGTGAGGCTAAGACCCGACGTTCGCGCAAACTTCACTTGTTTTAACGCTATGTCTTGGCTGCTATAATTCCGCTTTGTTTTTTTCGATAATTTGGTCGGCTAAGTTCTGATAAGGAAACATGATGTCAGCGAAAAAATCCACCATTATTTACACCACGACCGATGAAGCTCCTGCGCTGGCAACCTACTCCCTGCTGCCTATCATTAAAGCTTTTGCGCGCGCCTCTGNTGTCGATGTTGAGACCAGAGATATCTCTTTGTCTAGCCGTATCATAGCCAAATTTCCTGACTATCTNACCGCTGACCAGAAGCAGTCCGACGCGCTGGCCGAGTTGGGTGATCTGACGCAGGATCCTCTAGCAAATATAATTAAGCTGCCCAACATCTCTGCGTCCATTCCACAGATGAAGGCAGCGATTGAAGAGCTGCAGCGGAAAGGCTTTAACCTCCCTGACTATCCGGAAGAGCCATTGAGTGATGAAGAAAGAGATGTCAAGTCCCGGTATGATCTCATCAAAGGAAGCGCGGTAAACCCGGTGTTGCGCGAAGGGAATTCTGACCGGCGCGCACCAGCTTCGATTAAAAACTATGCGAAAAAAAACCCTCACTCGATGGGGGCCTGGTTACCAAGCTCCAAGTCCCATGTTGCTAGTATGGTGAAAGGTGATTTCTTTGATAGCGAGCTGTCCACGACTGTGCCGACCGAGACCTCTGTCACGATCCAGCACATCAGCAGCGATGGAACGGCGTCAGTGCTCAAGGACAATATTGCCCTGCAGGCCGGTGAAGTAATTGATGCTGCCTATATGAGCGCGCTCGAACTTCGGAAGTTTCTTGAAGCACAGATTCAGGATGCTAAAGACCAAAGCGTGTTAATGTCGCTCCACATGAAAGCCACGATGATGAAGGTTTCTGACCCGATCATTTTTGGTCATGCAGTCGAGGTTTATTACAAGGATGTCTTCCAAAAATACAGCGATCAATTCGCTGAGCTTGGCGTAGATCCAAACAACGGAATTGGTGATGTCTATTCTAAGATTCAATTGCTTTCTGCTGGGGAGCGCGCCTCAATCGAGACGGATCTTCAGTCGGTCTATGAAAATCGGCCAGAAATGGCGATGGTGGATTCGGATCGCGGCATCACTAACCTGCATGTCCCTAGCAATATCATCATCGATGCGTCAATGCCGGCCGCTCTGAGATCTTCCGGAAAGATGTGGGGCCCGGATGGTCAGCTCCACGACATGAAAGCAATCATACCGGACCGTAGCTATGCAGAGGTCTATCAGGAGGTGATCGACTACTGCAAGGCTAACGGTGCATTTAATCCATCGACGATGGGTAGCGTACCTAATGTCGGGCTTATGGCGCAGAAGGCAGAAGAGTATGGTTCGCATGACAAGACATTTGAGGTAGCAGCGGACGGCAAAATCGCAGTCATAGACCGTGAGGGCAAAACCGTGTTTGAACACACTGTTTCTAAAGGTGATATCTGGCGGATGTGCCAGGTGAAGGACGCCCCTATTAAGGATTGGGTAAAGCTGGCCGTGGCCCGTGCGCGCTTAAGCGAGACACCTGTCGTTTTCTGGTTAAACGAAAATCGCGCTCACGATGCTGAGCTCATCAAGAAGGTCAATGCGTATCTGCTTGAGCATGACACCGACGGTCTTGAGATCAACATCATGTCTCCTGCCGTCGCGACTCGATTTACACTGGGGCGTATGGGGGAGGGTAAAAACACTATATCCGCAACCGGAAACGTGTTGCGNGACTATCTTACTGACCTGTTTCCTATCCTTGAATTAGGCACCAGCGCAAAGATGCTATCGGTTGTTCCTCTGATGAATGGCGGCGGATTGTTTGAGACTGGCGCCGGGGGCTCGGCACCGAAACATGTCCAGCAGTTTGAGAACGAAAACCACTTACGCTGGGATTCGCTGGGTGAGTTTCTGGCCCTTGCGGCTTCCTTGGAGCATCTGGCAAACGTCATGGAAAATGGGCGGGCTAAAGTGCTGGCTGTTGCGCTGGACCAAGCAACTGGGAAATTTCTCGATGAGAACAAATCCCCGTCACGTAAAGTGAATGAGCTCGACAATCGGGGAAGCCATTTCTACTTTGCAATGTATTGGGCAGAAGCCTTGGCGGCACAGTCTGATGATGCTGATTTAGCAGCGCGGTTTGTATCTGCCGCGGCTGCAATGGCAGAAAATGAAGCTAAGATAGTTGGCGAACTTAACTCTGTTCAAGGTGTTGCCGTGGATGTAGGAGGCTATTACAAGCCGGACCCATGCCTGGCCGCGAAAGCGATGCGACCAAGCGCAACCTTGAACGCAATTATTGCTAATATCTAGTGGCAGATGCCTCAACGCGGAACTAAACTGAAGATTGAATTGATTTTGTCATGCCTAATCACAAACTAATGCCAAAATAAAAAAGCCCACCTAGAGGTGGGCTTTTTTATACGAAAAGGCTGCTTAATTAAAGTCTCTAACGTAGCGCTTGATTCCTCCTACTGGGCCCACTTCAGCTCCGAAGATATTGCCGTTTTTGTCGGCGACAACGCCTTCAGCAGTACAGGTACCGCGGCAGTCTGGCTGGGGGTCAGGAATTAGGAATTCAACGTTACCTGTGATTGCACTGCCGATCCTTATTCCGCGGGTCCACGCAGCATGGCCTGGGTTTACCGAGCCCGACTCTGAGTCAGCTGCGTAGAGCACATCGTTGTCGTCGATGAAGATACCGCTGTTGCGGCTGAACTGATACCAGACGTCGAGCAGATTGCCGTCTTGATCAAATATCTGGATTCGGTCGTTTCCGCGGTCAGACACAAATAACCGGCCCTTCGAGTCCATGGCCAAAGCATGAGGCTGGCGGAAGTTGCCGGGCTCCATTCCCCATTCACCCCATTTTTTTATGAAGTTGCCCTCTGCATCGTACTTGTACATGGCGTTTGGCGTGCCCTCGGCGCTGGAATGGCCTTCGCCAATAAAAATGGAGCCGTCTGGCGCAATCAACACATCGTTCGGGGTATAGCAGCATTCTCCGTTGGTGCCCCCACCCTTAACACCAATAGACATCAGGTGAACGCCGGTTGGACTGAATTTGTGGACCTGATGGCCAAACGGTTCGCCGTCATAGCCCTCGATTTGATTGGTGCCACGCGCATCGGCAATCCAAACATTTCCATCTTGGTCAACTTCGATGCCATGCGGCCACGTGATATAGCCCGCGCCGAAACTGCGCAGCATGTTTCCATCCTTATCAAACAGCATGATCATGTTTGTATCAGGGCGCTCTACGCAGGCGTTGATATTGCCGCCACAGCGCTCGGCAATCCAAATGCTTTCGCCATCCGGATGAACGTCGACCGTGCTGGAAGATCCCCATTCGCGTCCAGTGGGCATTTTAAAGTGGCCTGATTGAGTAGCATATGGGTTAGGTAAATCATTGACAGGAGGCATATCAGCCTGCGCCAATACCAGGGCAGGTGCTGCAAGCATGGCGATGCAAGCTGCTTTCAAATGCATACGATTAAACATTGAATTATCTCTCATAGCGATAGTGTATATTCCGACGGAGAATAAACCAGCGGCACTCTGCGTTCAATCATCGCCCTGCGATTTGCTATAGTGTAACAAAGAGAGGAGTCAATGGTCGTCTGAAGGGGATAAAGGCCTGTAGCCTTATGTAATTCTTCACCTTTTGAATCTCTCAAAGCTGCAGCAAGGAAGTGTGACAATAATTATCGCATCGCCTTTCTTGACTAATCAATCAAAAACAGAATCGCTTAGACGTCAGGATCGAAATCGAAAATAAGACACAGATCATACTTAACCCGGATCCGAAGGGCCCCACTGGAACATTCTCCTATTCCGATTTATCCATGGCTGGGCATGTCGGGCTTGATAAAGAAAAAATCCTATCGCTTGATAGGGCCTCGGTGGCAAGCCGGCACTAACCAAAGTCCGGCCTCTTTTCCATGTTCGTGCTGATACGAATCTGATTTACTCAGCAGTCGGAACAACACCGGTCTCAGATTTGGGTGAACCATCGCCGTTAAAGCCCATTACCTCGTAGCGACGCCAACCGGCTAGGATTCCCATCAAGCCATGATTACCCTCGTGGCAGGCGTATTCGAAAACCGGGTCTGGTGAAGCTCTTAAGGGGACTCGCGCCGACCATGGCTCATTCCAGGATAATGGGTCGGTAACGGTGAAATCGTATTCCAGCGTACTATCGTCTGCTCTGCTGAAGCGCTCGACCACATGAGCTTCTTGTGACATGCCTCGCAGGTTGTAGGTGTGGTACCAACCTTTGGTTTCTACTATCAGCGTATTGCCTTCCCACCGGGCAATGGAGTTTCCCTCCCACTTGTTTTGTCGGATATCGAAGTTATCGGCATAGGGAATGACGCGAGCGGTATGCACCATCTCGTTGAGAATCATCACGTGCTCTTCGGTTTGCACGAGCTGCATGTTGTTGTTGTAGGAACCCGGGATCATGGGTGGACCACCGACAAAACCCGTTATGCAGCGATCTACCGTCGTGCGCCCCTCAGGGCCAGCACTATTAAAAACCATTTGTTGATAGGCTGCCCGTCGCTCTCGCCCGGCCTCATTCAAGCGAGGTATGCGGCCATTGGGCGGGTCGTAGATCAATGAGGTACGGCGGTCGGCAATCGTTTCATTACCACGCTCATACCAGAATTCATTGTAGGAGATGACGCCAGGTGGATAGCCCGCGCCGCCAACGGAGTCAATAATTAGATCCCGATTTTGACGCCGGTTCTCGTACGTTTCCCACTCTTCTGCCTGTTCGGGAGTGAGGACTTCCAGATTTTCTAATTCTCGAGGACGCTGCAATGGCGTAATGGTCCGAAATGTATAAAAACCCTGAAAGTCCGGGTGACCATATTCCGTCCGAGATATCTCGGTGTTCTGGGCAGACAGAAGCGGCGCCAGAAAGACACAGCCAACAGCCAATAATAGTTTGGTCAGGTTTTGCTCACACATGGCAACCTCCAAATCTTTTTTGTTATGGCCATTTTTGCACGGCCAGATTAATGAAATTACCCCTGTTCTCACGCTTTTTCAAGGCTGGTTATGGCCAGCCGAGTTTGTTAGGCCAAATTGAATTGGCTCGATAGCTGGTTTATGCTTCATGTGGTTTTTACGAGTGGGCACGAGGAGCAGTATGGCCACCCTGATACAAAGTCACATCAAGCATTCAACAGATCCGTCAGATTCCCCTTCAATGGGAGCCAATCTCAGCCCTTTTAAGTTTACCGCCGCTCTGACTGCGGGACTGTTTTTACTGGCATTTACGCCGCGAGTGCAAGGTAATGAAACGCTTGCCGTGTCAGTGATCGGCTCAGCGATTGTTATGAGTCTGTGGCAGATTTTCCAAATCATGGCAGCTCGACGGTCCGGACAAGCTTTTGGTTTCAAGCTGATATTGCGTCGACAGCATTACATCCAGATGATGGTCCAGTTTAGCGTCTATCTNTACTGGGGATATTACTGGAGGCCGGTCTACGATCATCTTTGGCTACTGGCAGCGCAGGTACTCTTCGCCCTCATCTTTGACATTCTGCTGTCTTGGTCGCGCAAACGCGATTATTCCATGGNCTTTGGCCCTATACCGATCATCTTCAGCACTAATCTTTTCATGTGGTTCCGCGATGACTGGTTCTACCTCCAATTTTTGATGATAGCAGTTGGCTTCATGGGNAAAGAGTATGTGCGCTGGCANCGAGAAGGGCGNCATGTGCANATCTTNAATCCNTCCGCTTTTGCACTCGGANTTTTCTCGCTTCTTTTGATCGCGACCGATACCACNAGTATTACNTGGGGCCAGGANATCGCGTCTACCCTGACGTTGGCGCCTAATATATANACTTTCCTGTTTCTGATTGGATTGGTGGTCATGTATTTCTTTTCCATCACCCCGGTTGCCGGAATGGCAGCAATTACCCTGTTCAGTTTCAGTACGTTTTACTCGCTGGGTGCAGGTGTGCCTTATTTCATCGATTCAGACATTCCTGCAGCAGTATTTCTTGGGCTGCACCTTCTGGTGACTGACCCTTCGACATCGCCCCGTACTCCGCTTGGCAAGCTACTGTTCGGTATGCTTTATGGAATTGGCGTATTCTCCTTATACACTCTTCTGGATCTGGTTGGCGCGCCCACTTTTTATGACAAGTTGCTGTGCGTGCCGTTGCTCAACTTGAGCGTTATTGTTATTGACAAAGCGGTTAGGTCGATTGATTCTGAGTCCACGCTGAACCTCTGGAAGAGCTCGTGGTTCGGCGGACGCGGTAATCTGGCCCACATGNGCGTCTGGATTTTGGTGTTTGGCNTCATGAGTGTTATCGGCAAGACNGACGGAAAGCATACTGGAGACAGCCTGCCGTTCTGGCGGCAAGCGTGTACAAACGGAGTTGCCAACAGCTGCAATCGACTTGTCCAACTACAGTCAAATTATTGCTCTGATAATGCNGGCTGGGCCTGCAATGAGCTTGGTATCCTCTACCGCTCCGGGGCTGTTGTGGCTAAAGACGAAAACCGGGCTAGCGCATATTTTTCTCAATCCTGTGAACTGAAGTTTCAGTCCGGCTGTCTGAATTTACTTGCAGAAGATCGCCTCGCTAGCGCTGACCCCAGACCCTTGGACTTACGCTTGCTGTTGCGCGAAGGCAGCCGCAACCTTTTGGAGTGGCCTGAATCAGATCTTTACAAGCGGGCCTGTGAGCATGACTGGGCCTTCGCTTGCAATAAAAGTTGATCCGTTTGGATGAATCAGGGCAGGTCTTCAATCGAAACTACGGCGCCGAGTCGCACGCTGGGCTTTATGCTGATGAGCGCTGTGATTGTCGCCGTGGCACTCTTTCTGGCGCAGCAGGCGCAGCAGTTTCGTCAGGACGCTAAAGATCAAAATCCTTCATTGTCGCTGCCGACAAATTTACCGGGATTTTCGGCAGAGAACTGGTATTTGCCCGATGATTATTTTCTGGGGTTTGTCCAAATACAAGCAGGTGTTTTCACTATGGGCAGTAATCCTGCGATCGATCCGATGGCCTATGGAAACGAACGCTGGTCATTGACGCGCCGACAGGGCCGCCCGGAGCTGCCATCCTTCTATATCGCGCGCTATGAGACGAGCGTGGCACAATTTGTGGCTTACCTAAATGCTACTGGCCAGACTTCGAGCGCGTTCGAGGGTCTGTCGCCTGACTTGCCGATTACCGGTATCACCTGGCCAGAGGCCTTGGCCTATACCCGCTGGCTTGACAGCGCGTTGCGGCAGTCAGACCACACGCCGGTTGAGCTGAGAGCGTTTCTTGAAAACGGTGGTCGCGTGACTTTACCGTCAGAGGCGGAGTGGGAAAAAGCAGCTCGTGGTACGGAGGGGCAAATTTTTCCCTGGCGCAGGGGGCCGCCCCCTGAGGGTATTAATTTCAACGGCGGCGAAATACGAGCCGTAAATGCTTTCAACTGCTCAGAATGTGCGTGGGGGCTGTCTGACATGGCGGGCAATGTCTGGGAAATGACTGCCAGTCCGATGCAGCCCTATCCCTACTCTGAGGCCGATGATATTGACGCCCGAGAAGGCGAGGCGCTTTGGGTGATGCGTGGCGGGTCCTTTGCAGATGGGCTAGGAAACATTAGAACTGCTGTCAGAGGTGGCGTCGACCCTAGCGTTCGCAACCATGCCATCGGATTCCGACTCGTCATCAGCGCCCGGCCAATTGTCTTTGGTCAGTAAATGTTCCTGCAATCAATCGCCGCTTGGGGCTGTCCTCTCAGAAAAATAGTTGAAATGTCGCTCATTTAACCGCTTTGCACGTTGGGAGCGATTTCAACGAAAAAAATGGAGTTACTTGTATCGCAGTAATTCTTCTTGTTCATTAAATCTCTGGACTGAATCCAGACGAAGCACGCCCAATGTTTTGCCCTCATCGAACTCCGACAAAGGTTGTTTTGACTAGTTCCGTCATAATTAAACTGGCTCAGTTTTGCACGGTGTCGGCTTTTTCTCCATAAGATCAGTTAGCCATCTTTTTCTAAGTGGGAAATGAGTCCACTCAAGATCGAAGAGAATTCGACAAACGGTGGTCCAACTAATTAGACTGACATCACTCAGTTTTATGCGCCACAATAACGGAACGTAAATGAAAACGGACATACTTTTCAGACCTTTTAATCACCCTAAACTTCAACTGCCCAATCGTATAGCGATGGCGCCCATGACGCGGCAGTTTTCGCCACAGGGTATTCCGGATTTCGAAGTGCGTGATTACTATCGGCGCCGTGCAGAGGGAGAAGTCGGTCTGATCATCACGGAAGGGACTACTGTCCCCCATCGGGCGGCCTCTTCTCATGTAAAGATTCCGAAATTTCATGATGAGTCATTGGAAGGGTGGGCTTCAGTCGTTGAGGCCGTGCATGCTGCAGGTAGCAAAATCGCCCCGCAACTCTGGCATGTCGGAGTCATCCGGAAGCCAGGCCAGGGCCCTTATCCGGATTATCCTACAGTTTCTCCTTCTGGCTATCTGCGGCCAGAGAAAAAAGTGGTGGAGCCGCTTTCAACAGCCGAAATTGATCAGATAATTGATGCGTTTACTCAGTCAGCGGCTAATGCAAAACAGCTGGGATTCGATGCGCTTGAGCTTCATGGAGCGCACGGCTATCTGATTGATAACTTTTTCTGGGAAGGAACCAACGTTCGTGAGGACAAGTACGGCGGGTCGCTGATCAAACGTACTCGATTCGCGGTAGATATCTTGGAATCGATACGAGCAGAAATTGGCGAGGACTTTCCGATTATCCTGCGATTTTCTCAGTGGAAACAGCAGGATTATGGCGCGAAGCTCGCTCGAACTGCGGAAGAACTAGCACAGTTTTTAGCGCCATTATCGGAGGCAGGAGTTGATATTTTCCACTGCAGCACCCGTAGGTTCTGGGAGCCGGAATTCGACGGCTCGCCGCTTAATCTGGCTGGTTGGGTGAAACAAATTACCGGTAAACCGACTATCAGTGTTGGTAGCGTGGGGCTGTCTGAAGAATTTATTGCCACCTATCAGGAGGGCACTGCAGAAGTTGCTGGAATCGAAGAATTGCTCGCCCGAATGGCAGCGGATGAGTTCGATTTGATTGCGGTCGGTCGCGCGCTTTTAGCGAACCCCGACTGGCCGAAGGTGATTCGTATGGGAGATATCGATAAACTTCAGACTTTCAACAAGGAACAGCTAGCGGAACTGATCTAGAAGTGCTTGTTTGCAAGAATAGCCTCTCGGCAATCCTTTTCTGTTTGTATTCTTGGTGATATCGGGTGCCCTGTTTTGGATGTTTAGTCCGATTCGAATGCCATGGCTGATCGATTAGTTAGCAACCTCTTTCCATATAAATAGCCGGGTCGCAGTCAAGAAACTGATTGTCAACCACACAGCGATACCCACTAAACTTGGAATAACATCAGCCAAGCCTGCTCCGGCATTGGCGATCTCTCGCATTCCCGCGGAAACGAATGACAATGGCAGCAGTTCTGCTAGCGGTTGTATCCACGCGGGCATCGAATCTATAGGATAAAAAATA
Source organism: Gammaproteobacteria bacterium (assembly GCA_002719575.1). Taxonomy (GTDB): domain Bacteria; phylum Pseudomonadota; class Gammaproteobacteria; order Pseudomonadales; family Pseudohongiellaceae; genus UBA9145. The sequence goes on from PBHS01000010.1 coordinate 52,579, forward strand.
CCTGACAGAAAGATTTGCGGCATGATAACGATATTGCCAAGCGCACCTATAGTCTCCTGAGTTTTCGCCAGACTGCCTAAACTGAACCCGATGCATAGAAACACAACGGTCCCCATAATAATGACAAAATAGTAAGCGAAGAAGTTGCCGCTAATCCGGACATCTAGCAACACAACTGCGAGGATAATCAGCACTGTAAGCTGGACCAAAACAATAGCCATGCGTGCAAAAACAATGGCGATGATGAAGTCTTTTGGTTCAATCGGGGTGACGAATAGTCGCTTGAGGATTCCCTTTCGTCGGTACTCTACGACGTTGAAGCCACTGCCGGCAATGGACAAATTCATGAGCGTCAATGCCATTATCCCGGGTAGTAGAAAATCAATGTAGCGCTGTGATCTTGCTTGAATATCTTCTATGGCAATTGAAAACATCGGGGCTATGCCGCGAAATTCTCGTTCGATAGACAAAAGGGTTTGCTCAAGCACTGGCATAATCAAACCTAACTGGCTTACTTGGGCTGCATCGACAACCACATTAATCTCAGAGCTGAGCGTATCGGGTGACTCACCAAAATCGGCAGGTAATTCCAAGACCATCGTATGATCACCAGCGATCACTGCTTCTCTGAGCGATCTAGAGTCTCCGGTAACAGTATTGAATACAGGAGAGTCAGCCATCCTATTTATAAAATCTGAGGCGGCTTCAGTCGACGAAAGGTTGGCGATGCCAATGTTGATTGGCTCTTGTTTGCGGTCATCCGCCAGACTGAAAACGGTCATGAATATAACTGGTAAGAATAAGCTGAAAAAAATTGCGAGCCGGTCTCGCAGGAAAATCTTTAAAAAGATAGACGTCAAATGTCGCCGGAGTGGGGTGAGCATCATCGTTTATTCTCTCAGGCCTTGGCCTGTTAACGACAAGAAGACGTCTTCCAGGCTACCGTGCAGAGGGACTTCAGGCGCATCGGGCGCAAACTCAAGTATCAGCTTTTGTGGCGNGCCTTCTGCGATNATCTTNCCATGGTCCATTATTGCGATTCGATCGCATAGCTCCTCGGCCTCTTCCATGTTGTGGGTACTCAGCACAATGGTCATTCCACTGGCATTGAGGCCCTGCACCAGATCCCAAAGATTACGCTTTGCCTGCGGGTCCAACCCCGTCGTTGGCTCATCAAGAAACAAGACTTCGGGATCGTTTACCAATGCACAGGCAATAGAAAATCGCTGTTTTTGACCGCCCGATAGGGCAGCTGGCTTTGACTTCGCTTTTTCATCAAGTTGAACTCTTCNAAGAAGGGCNTGGGGATTTATTGCTCTNTGATATAGNGTNCCAAATAGCGAGAGAAGCTCTTCGAGACTGACGTTGTCGAAATACTCGTTAGCCTGGAGCTGAACGCCAATCCGTTCTTTGACTTTATAGGGCTTAGTCCGGACGCTGATGCCGTCAATACGGGCTTCTCCTCCATCAATATCCGTTAATCCCTCAATCATTTCNAGCGTTGTGGTCTTGCCTGCCCCGTTAGGACCGAGAATACCGAATACCTCACCCCGCTCTATCATCAGTGAGACTCCATCAACTGCGAAGAATTTTTGCGACTNGTTTCCNGGTAGNGGATATTGTTTTTGCAGGTCACAGACTTCGATGATTGGCATAGCGGGTCTAATCCGGCGGCGTAGTTAGGCNACAAATAATAACCGAAGANCAAAAATAATTGCGNNGTAAAGGCCCAGTGNTAATGTTTTCANGTGNCTGCCNCCTTTTTGCTGTTATCATTATCAAGCCAAGAGGCCAACTATTTTCCAAATCCGGTGTTATCTCTAGGGTTTGCAAGGATCCGAGAAGTTGAAAACAATAGTGCTTGAGGAAAAATTTAGAACACAAGCCTAGCAAACATCGCGGCGACCTTGTGCCTTGACCAAGCCAAACTGCTCGGTTTGGTTTTGATATGGTTAGCAACATTACAGTAAAACATGCAGTAAGTTGATCTAGGTAATTAAATGTGATTCAAATTCCTCAAGCATACCGTCGACCCTGACGAAGAGAAGCTACGAGTTTGTAGCCTTACGGTAGGCTAAAGTTCCTCTTGGCGAAAACGTTTAGATAATTCACTATGATTACATACCGCGTGCGATTTTCGATNTTNACANTTGTCGCAATACTGAGTCCNCTGTCGANTGTTGCNGNAGAATTCAATGACAGGGTAGATGCTATATTTGCCGAGATAAATGTTGTCACTGATCCAGGCTGCAGTGTGGGTGTAATTNCGGAAGGTGAATTGATTCACCGTTCAGGCTATGGTTTGGCGAATCTAGAATTAGAAGTTTCGCTAGATNGTACGCAGGTGCATCGGATAGGTTCGGTGTCCAAGCAATTCACCGCATTCGCAGTCTTGCTNTTNGCCGAAGAAGGAAAGCTTGACCTCGAAGAAGACATTCNAATGTACTTGCCNCAGCTGCGCGACTANGGGCATCCGGTCAGCATCAACGCGGTGCTCGGACATATAGCCGGCNTGGCAGACTACGACTTNGTCTCTGGGGGCGAAGACGGTCCGATAGATGGAGGGCTTAATTTGAAGTCCGTTGCCGGAGGTCCTTTTCGCCTCGGCAATGAAGATTACTTAAGTATCGATGAGTTCTTTGACGTGGTAAAGCAGATACCGCTGCGACAACCGCCGAATGAATCTTATATGTACAGCAATTTGGGATATTTTCTGCTGTCAATGCTGGTGGAAGAAGTNTCAGGAGAGTCCTTGCGTAAATACGCCGAAAGAAGAATTTTTGAGCCTCTNGGCATGACNAGTACTTTTTTCAGTGACGATCCGGTCGAAATTGTAAAGAATAGGGCCAGCGGCTACCGCCCCGATGGCGATGGCTATGTGACTGATATGACGAACCTCTTCTGGGTCGGGGATGGTGGTCTACATACCAATGTAGACGACCTGGCCCTTTGGGATGCTCACTTTTATAATCCGACGCTAGGCGAAAACCCCGAATCGCTGATGGCGCAGTTTCTTACCCCCAATAGCGTCTTTCCGTCAGCACCGGATACTCTGTATGCCAATGGCCAAAACATCGGCAGAGCAAACGGTAAAGTGCGGATNCATCACTCAGGCGGTTGGCTTGGAGTGACCACTTTTTATGCGCGTTATCCCAATGAGCAATTTTCTACTATCTTGCTATGTAACGATGTCAGCCTCTCTCCATCCAGATTGTCAGAGGAGATTGAGCGACTCTATTTAAGCTCGAGATAAAAACTAGGGAAAGTCGATCTCTTCTATGGGGATGTAATCGAGGTCGAAACCAAAGGCGCGAGGCTCGGTTACCGAGAGTGCCTGCGCAGTTCGATAGTGATGGGTGCAACCGATGCCGAAAACGGCAACCCTTTGTCCATAGCGCATTCGTTCGGCATTTAGAGGACGCGCCGTTTCCTGCTCAACGATGCAGATAAGATCCGGTACGCTGGCTACTGTCCGCCCATTAATGTTGGCGACAAGATATTCGTTTTTTATCAGGAGCTCCATCTTACGGCTGGCGTCATCAAAGCTTTGAATCGTCGCTGTGCCCACATCGTATCCGCCCACGATCTTCCGTGTGGTATCAATCACCTTGCCGGTGAATAGTCGCTTAATCACCCCATAATCGCTCGCATTAAACATGGAAAAAAGTTTCGGCTCAATGGCATCAATATTGCCGTTGTGTTGTCGCAATAGCTTGCCCAGTCTGGTTGCGAAGCTAAGGGTGTGCGGAATCGCACTGCGCTTTACTAAAGCGCCAGTCATACCGTGTTCTGCGGAAGTGACCATGCCGCCCATGGCCACGGCCTTAGCACGAATTTCCTTTTCGAAAGTCATTGCATCTGCGCATTGCAGCAGTTCCGAGTTACCAAATGCATCCATAATGACAGCAGGTGTTGGCTTGGCACCATATATCGGAAAAGTCATCATCTGGGCTTCAGGGAGTGCCCTGCCCATGCCGTCGCCATCGACGCAGGGAATGCCTTTCATCGCAGCTACGAAGGGCGGAATGGTACTGTTTCCGCCCCCGACTTCGAATGGAATAACAGCATCGATATGTTTACCCGTGATGGTCTCATAGCAGTTCAGAGCGCCGATTGCCTCATTGGCGGTTGGCAATTGCTCTAGAGTCACCGTGGGTGCTCCAACCATGCCAATGCTTACTACAAACGCATCGTCCGGCAGATCACCTGGAGAGATAAGCCGAGCCGGACCAACCTGATGCAGTATCCGTTCAGCCAGTAGTTGGGAAACATAGGGATCGCCGCCTCCGCCGGTAGCGAGAAACGCCGCGCCGGTGCAAAGGTCCTTGATGTGTTCCGCTCTGATCGTCTTCATGGCGAGTGACGAAGGTCCCCAACAACCTTGATCCGAATTCTTGCCGCGTCATCATCCATATAGCTCACGCTGGTCTCTTCGATATCCAGCACCCGAAGCGTTTTGGGCTCGGCGCCTGCCGCTATCGCTTTGGCCTGTGCTTCTCGAGTCATGTCTGCCAGCGCGCTATCACGACTTTGCTTGCTGAAGCTGACGAGCTGCTCGACTTCACCCCCAACCTGTGCGATCGCCGCACCGATAGCATTGGCCACCCCCGCATTTTCTGGCACGATGATGCTGGACGCGGTTGCCAACTCGCGAGACACCAGGATGGCGCCGCCACCGACCAGTATTACTGGTACCGGCGCTTCGCTGGGGCGCATTTTGTCGATGGCTTCGTCGATCATATGATGGATACGCTGTGTCGCTCGTTCCACAACAGCATGATCAAGCGTCTGAACGCGATGAGGCTGGCCAACGCTGACTGAACCATTGGCTACGGCGATATCGGTCGCCGTTAGCGTTGAGCCACCGAACACTAGAGCCTCTTTTACCAGTCTGTGGCCGACGGACTGTGGCCCTACCGCCGCGCCTCCGCCGGCGATTATGCTGCCGCCGCCCAGACCGATCGGAAGAATGTCGGGCATTCTGAAGTTGGTGCGTACTCCGCCAACTGCGATATGGCTGTTACTCTCTCTCGGAAATCCATTCGCCAGCACGCCGACGTCTAGTGTGGTTCCGCCAATATCGACAACCAGGGCATCTTGCATGCCGGACAGGACCGCAGCGCCCCGAAGACTGTTGGTTGGCCCGCTTGAAAAAGTTAGTGCCGGATAGCGTGCGATAAATGGGGCGGACATCAAGGTGCCATCATTCTGGCTGACATAAAATGGGCAGCGCAAGCCGCGTTCAGCAAGAGCAGCCTCCATGTTGGAGACTACCTTTGTGGCAAGTTCTCCGAGGCTGGCATTCAGCAGCGCTGCATTTTCCCGCTCAAGAATGCCCAGACGGCCAATTTCATGGCTCATGGAAATATTGGCATCTGGGATGTGTTTCCTAATTCGTGCGGCAATTTCGAGTTCGTGAGAATTGTTGGCGGGAGAAAACGCCGCAGAGATGGCAATTGACTTTACGCCGCTGTAAATGATGTTGGAAATTGCCTCGTCGAGTGCAGGTTCATCGATGGGCGAGATTTGNCGACCGTCAAACATATGTCCGCCGCCGATCATGTATCCGTGATTACCGAGTGAGGAGGTGATGTCGGGCGGCCAGTCGCACAGAGGAGGAAGACCCGAGCCTGTCGGAAGACAGGCTCGGATGATGGCCGTCGGGCTCAGTTGCTTCCGTTCAATGACGGCATTNGTAAAGTGGGTCGTGCCGATCATTACTGCTTCAATGGCAGTCATGTCGACTTGGCCNTCAGTGATCACCTGGTCAAGTGCCTCNATGATTCCTTGACGCACATCGCTGCTGGTCAGTGCTTTATGGGTGCAGAGAATTTCCATGCCATTCATCANAACGGCATCGGTATGGGTACCACCGACGTCTATNCCAATTCTCATAGNGCAGACAAANTTCGGTTGAGAACGGAGGGCCAGCGTTTGCNGCAAAAAAGATAGATGGGAGCGGTCACCACTAGCGCGTCCAGACTCGGAACATTTGACAACGACAATTCGGTGACGAAAACGATCGCGGACACCATGGTGCCNATGACCCAGGCAGCCATCGCTGCCCGATCATANTTGGGAAGGGACNNGCGCAATTCCNNTGAGAANCNCCGTTGTCCGAGCAAGAAGTAGTCGACGAGGTAAATGCCCGCGACCGGCGGCACGATAACGCCCAACCATTCCAGAAATTCGATGAAATGTTCGGTAATGCCAAACATTGCCAGGCCTGTTCCGATCACACCGCNGGCGANCATCAGCTGCCATTCCGGCGTTTTCGTNCGGACGACGGCCACTGCCAGGGTAGTGCTGTACAGATTTACGCTGTTTGTTGTCCAGGTCGCGAACACCAGAATAATGAATGCGCTGCCAGTCANTCCCANGGCGATCATATAGGCCATTGGATCCAGCAAGCCGGTGATCATGGCGGGTAGGACTCCCATCAGCATNGAAAAGAAATTGCCCAAACCATTGCCCAGCAGTGAGGCGAAGANGCAGTCTCCCGTGGTGCGGGCGTACCTNGATAAATCAGGCATCAGTACCACACCGACGATAAGGCTTCCCACTACGGTCGAGACGGCAGTATAGAAGTAGTCCGGATTGGCGCCCCTGATGCTCAGCAACGCAGGCCAACTGACGTCGGTCATGGCAAGCTTGCTCACATACGCAAGAAAACAGANNAGCAAAGGCACTGCNAACAACGCCAGNCGGTCAATGGCCTTGAANCCAAAAAGGGTGGTTATGAGAATCAGCGCGGAGGAGATCAGGGTNAGAGACCAGGTCGGTGGTGAAAGCTCCCACATTTCTTCAAGCGCAATTGCGAGTGTCTGACCGAAGAATCCCGCTGTTACTGCGAACCAGCCCAACAGTGCCAAGGCCAGCAGGGTATTGACGTAGACAGCCCCTTTGTTGCCGAACACGAACTCTATGATCAGATAGCTGCTGAGTCTGGTTTGTGTGCCAACAATTGCGGCAGGAATTGATATCAAGGCCAGTATCGCGGAGGCCAGCGCGATTGCTTTAGCAGCATCGACAAAGCCAAGCTGCTCGGCAGTAATAGCTCCGGTGTACAGAGTGGGCAGTGTTAAGCAGATGCCGAAGAGAACCAGCCCGACAGACCAGCCAGACACTGTGTCCTCTGGTGTCACCGCAGTTCGCGCGCTTTCGTCAAGCAGTTGGCTTAATTGGCTCAAAGTTTATTTCTCGTCGGCGCAGGTATGCAGAGTCAGTGCGACGCTGCCTTCATCCTCGCAGCGTGCTCGATTCATCTTGCCTGCGGAGTGTTTGGGATGCCCAAACAGCGCGCATTGGTATCTCAGTTCCTGCGTAGTTCAGTGAGCAAGACTACGTAAACCATTATTGCATCCCAATTTTCTGTAGCCGAAGATTTTCATTCTCTCCATGCCGATTGTCATTATGATCGGCGTTTCCATGCGGTTGGTGAACGCGTTCAGTGCCAGCTCACTTCCCATGGTAGGACTCAGGATGATTTACGGCGTCAGCTATCAAGTCATCGGCCCGGGGCTCGACGCATTAAACCATCACTGTCAGCAAACTGGATAGTCCCAGTGAGCGGCAGTTTATGCTTTCAGTCACATCGGTTTATACTGCCCGTCAGCCCGCATCGCTATCTGGAAGTCCCTTATGCTGAAAACACCCACTCGTCTCCTTGTGCCCTCCATCGTATTTGCGTTGCTTCTAGCATCCTGCGGAGAAACGCAACTAGATTTAAATGATGTGGAGTTGCCTAGGACATTCGCAGAGGCAGAATCTTATGCTACCACCGAATATGCTCCGCAGAATCGACCGGATGTCAGAGGACAAATTGGTGCAGTTTCTGCAGGACATCCTCTGGCTGCACAAGCCGGGCTTCGGGTTCTGCAGAGCGGGGGCAATGCCACGGACGCCGTGATTGCGATGGCAGGCGTATTGGCCGTTGTGCGTCCGCATATGAACGGAATTGGGGGCGACGCATTCGGGATTTTTTACCGCGGAGAGACCGGAGAGATTACTGCGCTCAATGCCAGTGGCCGGGCGGGAGCCCTAGCAACGCCTGCATTTTTTGCGGCTGCGGGTCATGACCAAATTCCGGAAGCCGGGCCTCTGTCGGTTAGTGTGCCCGGCGCCGTAGCTGGTTGGGTCGATGCTCATGGGCGATATGGAAGCATGGATTTTGACGACTTGCTGGCAACAGGAATTGACTATGCCCGCAATGGATTCGCAGTCTCGACAAGATTGGCAAAGGATTTTGAGGAGCAGGGAGCTAATCTCAATCAGGCGGGCCTGGATCTTTACCTTCCGAATGCCGCAGCGCCTCCGATAGGCAGTTTGCTGCGTAATCCGGCCTTGGCAGATTCACTGGAGATCGTGGCTACCCAAGGTAAGGAGGGCTTTTATCAGGGTAGTATCGCCGCTAGGCTGTCGGCGTTTATTACCGAGCACGGAGGCTACTTGCGACCCGAAGATTTTGCCAACCATACCTCGACTTGGGTGACGCCGCTCCGTGGAGACTACCTTAACCATGAGTTCGTCGTGATGCCACCGAATACACAGGGCGTCACGCAGCTCGCCCTTTTTGAAATGGCAAAGTCTCATGACTTGCAACAGCAGGGACAAAACTCGGCGGATTATCTGCATACGCTGATTGAATTGAAAAAGCTGGCATTCGCTGACCGTGACCGCTGGGTGGCTGACCCGGAGTTGGCTGCCGTTCCAGTGNCTCAAATGCTAGACCCTGTCTATCTGCAGCAAAGGGCTCTATCGGTCGATATGGCTCTTGCCGCTGTCAAAGTCGAGCCGGGATTTGGAGAGTTGGCTGNATCNGCGGNAAATAGCAGCCGCTCTGATGCGGGTGATACGGTNTACATCACTGCAGTAGACCAGTGGGGCAACGCAGTGAGCTGGATACAGTCCAATTTTGCTGGCTTTGGCTCAGGGCTTCTGGACGAAGCTACCGGGATTCTGCTGCACAATCGCGGCGCGCTGTTTACTTTAGAGACTGGTCACCCTAATCAGGTGGCCCCGGGAAAGCGACCNTATCATACCCTGTCACCCATGATGGCTTTGTATCCGAACGGTGAGTTTGCCTTTACGCTCGGAACACCCGGCGGCGACAGCCAGACGCAAACGATCATCCAGATTACGCAGAATTTGCTGATGTTCGACATGACTCCTCAGCAGGCTCTCGAGGCCCCCCGGTTCCGTTCCCAAACGGGTAATCGGCTCGCGATTGAAAACCGGATCTCAGAGGCAGTGCTGCTTGAGCTTCAATCACGAGGCCATGAGTTGAATGTCATTGAAGGGTGGACGGCGACATTCGGCGGCGCGCAGATGATTCATCGTGACCCTGCGACTGGAGTGCTCACAGCTGCAGCAGACCCCAGACGAGAAGCCTACGCCATCGCTTATTAACTTGCCGACAGCCTGATTGCGCGTCTTTATCTGACGGTGAAACCAGGCCCGTGTAGAATCCNTCCAGGCCTGCGCCCGGTGTGGGCCCCGTTCTCTACCACCATCTCCCCGTTTACCAGAACAAATTTCATCCCTGTCGCATACTGATGGGGTAGCTCGAAGCTGGCGCGGTCGATGATTTCCTCTGCATCAAAGACTGCCACATCGGCAAAGTAGCCTTCGGTAATGAGTCCTCGATCGTGAATGCCTAGTCTTCGGGCAGACTGGCTGCTCATTTTTTTAACGGCATCTTCCAGCGTAATGACGCCACGTTCTCTGACAAAGTGTCCGAGAACCCGGGCAAATGTCCCATATTGTCTTGGGTGGGGAGCGCCTTCGCCAAACACACCGACGGGCCCGTCGGATCCAATAGCGGTAGCTGGATGGCGCATAATTCGATCAACATCCTCTGGCCCGATCGCGTGGTAAACTGCGGTCGCTCCGCCTCCGCGTATGATGTCGAAGACTATCTCCGCTGCATTTTCGGGCGTTGGCTCCATGCCGGCTTCCAGTGTCAATTCCGCCAAATTCTTGCCGGCCATGTTGGGATCCCAGCTGTTTCGAGAAATAAAAACATTCTTTGGATCGCCGCCTCCGCGGTCATACAAGATCTTTGCTACCACTTCATTTTTGATAGTTGGATAGGTTTCAGGGCTGTTGATTCGGGTCAGCATTTCTTCCTGACCGCCGACCTGTGCCCATTGCGGGATCAGCGCATTTATGCTGGTTTGTGAGGCCGTATAAGGATACTGATCAATTGTAACGTCGACACCGCGAGCACGTGCCTCATCAACTAATCGTAAACTTTCAACTGATGCGCCCCAATTTTGCACCCCTATAACCTTATGATGGGTAATTTGCACGGGAATCCCAGCTTCCTCTCCGATCCGAATTGTTTCTTGGACCGAGTCTATAAGCTGTGCGGCTTCCTCGCGGATGTGTGAGATATATATGCCGTTATATTCAGCCGCCACTTTGGAAAGCTCTATAACTTCCTCCGTTGAAGTAAAGCTTCCTGGGACGTAGAACAACCCGGTGGAAATACCAAGTGCGCCCTGCTCCATGGCGTCCCTCACCATTTGTTTCATGCGATCCATTTCTTGAGGAGAGGCCTTTCTGAGCCCGAAACCGACGACCCTCTGTCTTATGGTGCCTTGGCCGACGAAAACCGCCCAGTTAGGGCTTATTCGTAAATCTTGAATGTCAGCATAGTGTTTATCGATCGGGTAGGGGGAAGAGCCATCGTTCCCCTCGGTAAGGGTTGTAACTCCCTGTAATAGCGCGCTTTCGGCATTAGGGACATCGAAAATTCCTCTTAATGCGTGTGTGTGCGGGTCTATGAACCCCGGTGCGACGATCAAGCCCGTTGCATCGATGACCTGGGGGGAAGTCGCCCCAGAAAGATTGCCAACGCGAGTGATCCGGTCTCCAACTATCCCAACGTCAGCTTCGTACCATGGCGTGCCTGTGCCATCAACGATGCGTCCATTCTTGATCAGTAGGTCAAAAGATTCCTGAGCGAAGGCAAACAGGGGCAGCATCGCTGTGAAGATTGCCAGAAAAGTCAGTGAATGCAGTATCATTTTCATAGTGTTGGCATGCCCATGAACAGCTTTGGTTTTTGAGCGCAAAAAAAGGGTAGCTACAAGCTACCCTTTTCCTGCCTATTGATCTACCAGATCCTGATCCGTTGCTCTGGCGGCAGGTACAGCGCTTCGTCAGCTTGTACGTTGAAAGCCTCATACCACTCATTGAAGTTGCGCACGACGCCGTTCACTCTGAACTCAGACGGAGAATGTGGATCGGTCGTCAGCCGCTGGATGAGTGCATCCTCGCGGTACTTGCGCTGCCAGACTTGGGCCCACGCCAGAAAGAAACGCTGGTCGCCGGTTAATCCTTCGATTACCGGCGCTTCCTCGCCATTGAGCGCCATTCTATAGGCTCGGTAGGCCAGTGACAGACCACCGACGTCACCGATGTTTTCGCCGAGGGTAAATCGGCCGTCGATGAAGTAGCCGGGCACCGGTTCGAATTGGCTGTATTGCTTAGCGAGGGCGTCGGCTTGTGATTCGAAGTTGGCGCGGTCCGCATCAGTCCACCAGTTACGCTGTACTCCCTGCCAATCCGATTTAGAGCCCTGGTCATCGAACCCATGGCCCATCTCGTGGCCAATCACTGCACCGATTCCGCCATAGTTGACTGCAAGGTCAGCAGCAGGGTCGAAGAACGGTGGTTGCAGGATACCGGCCGGAAAGACAATCTCATTGAAAGAGGGATTATAATAGGCATTGACTGTTTGTGGCGTCATGCCCCATTCCTCGCGGTCAGTCGGCTGGCCCAGCCGGCTAATTTCATCCTCATAATTGAACAATCGGATGTTCTGCGCGTTCTGGAACAGATTGTCCCTGCTGATAGCGATGGAAGAAAAATCCTTCCATTCATTTGGGTAGGCGATTTTCGGTCTAAAGGCTTCCAGCTTCTTATAGGCTTCCTCTTTGGTATCTGCACTCATCCAGTCGTTCTGTTCAATGCTCTGACGCAGCGACGCACGCAGATTCTCCACCAGCTCATCCATCTGTGCCTTGGCATATTCGGGAAAGTAACGCTGGACGTAAACCTGTCCGATCGCCTCGCCTAGGCTGCTCAGGGAGCCAACTCTCATCACTCCACGCTCCCAGCGTTCGCGTTGCTCAGGCACGCCATTGAGCACAGTCGAGTAGAAATTAAATGCCTCTTGATCAATCTCCTCTGAGAGTATGCTCGCGCTGTCGACGATAAGGCGGTATGTCATGAGGCTCTTCCACTCTTCCACGGGTCGGGAGGCAACAAGCTCAATGATGGGAGACATGGCGCTTGGGTAGGACACGTTGAGATCAGTAAGATTCTCTATGCCTGCCGCGGCGAAATAGCTTTCCCAGTCAAGGCCGGCATACTCGGCCTTGAAATCCTCATAGGACATCGGATTGTAGGTAAGATCGCGATTGCGTCGCTGGGACCGTGGCCAGGTATGCTCTGCAACCCGCGTTTCGAGTGCCAGTATCGCTGCCGCTTTGGTGTCGCTGTCTTCAATGCCGGCGAAATCGAGAATCCGGGTGATATGTGCAACATACCCTTCACGAACTTTGATGAATTCTTCGGTGTCTTCAAGGTAATAATCACGATCAGGTAATCCTAGACCACCGACCGAGAGGTTGAGCTGATGGCGGTCTGCATCGGAGCGGTCAGCGCCTATATAAAAGCCGAAAGGGCTGGCGGTATTGTCAATCTGAGCTCGACCGAGGGCGGCAATGAGTTGCTCGCGAGTCTCAATCTGATCGAGCGTGGTCAGACCCGGCAGCAGGGGACTGATTCCCAGCTCATTCAGTGTTTCCACATCCATGTAGCTCTGATAGTAATCGCTGATCTTCTGCTCGATTGAGCCCATTGCCGGCTCCCTAGACGAAAGATCGTCGATAATGGTGCGAACACGCTTATCTGATCGGTCACTCAGTACCGTAAACGACCCATAGTTGCTGCGGCTGGCCGGCAGCTCAAAGCTGTCCAGCCATTTGCCATTGGCGTAGCGGAAAAAGTCATCCCCCGGGCGAATGTCCGGATCCTGATGGCTCAGGTCTACGCCAAAACTACCAAGTTCGGGTCCGGCAATAACGGGCTCGCCGTCAGAGCCGGCGCTTTGCGCTGCTGCAGCGGCGACTTGAGGACTGGCCTCCGGGGTGGGTGTGTCTTCAGAGCCGCAGGAAACCAGTGACACACAGAAGGTGGCTGCTAATAATTTCACAGGCGATGACATGTTTTCCTCCAATCATCATTTGTCGAGCGAGGCGGAAGTATACCCGAAGTCCACGGGACAGTTGGCTTGGGTGCTCCCCGAATTGCTGACTGTTCACTAAAACTGATTAATTGACCTTGTCAAAGTGTTCACTTTATCAATGGTCCCGGGTTATCAATGATCTCGCTTTATCAATGGTCTTTGATAACGATACACTGCCGCCTTAACAGATGACGCGGCCACCAGAGTCATACGCAGGTTAAGAGCAGGAGGTTGACCCATGACGCGAATTATCCGCATTTTGACGTTTCAGATTGGTTCCACTGTTGCCACAGTGACACTGCTGAGCAGTCTGACAGTTCAGTCCACGGCTCAGGAAACATCTACGCCGAACGGCATTGCCGACAATCGCACCGGTGCGTACGCGCTGACGAACGCTCAGCTCTATCAGTCAGACGGCAGTTACCGCAACGGCAGTCTGTTAATCAGGAACGGTCGCATTTTTTCAGTGCAGGACAATGACCGGGTTCCTGACGGCTTTTTTGCAATTGATCTGGGCGGAAAGTACCTGTACCCCGGTCTGATTGATATTTACACCGATTTAGGCTTACCCGAACTGGAGTCAGTCGACGGCAATGGTGCTGCTGAAAATCTGTTTCCCTCCAACGGTGCGCTCAATGCCAACGATGCGATTCGCGCCAATTTCCGCGCCAGCACCGCCTATCGCACCGATGAAAACGCCGTGCGCAACTTCCGTGAATTGGGGTTTTCCACGGTGCTCAGCCATCGCGCGGACGGCATTGCCCGCGGCACATCCGCGCTGATCACGCTGGGTGACCAGAACGCTAATGAGGCCGTTATCCTGCCTGATGTGGCAGCGCATTATTCACTGGATAAGGGCAGNTCNACTCAATCAATGCCAACCTCCCTGATGGGCTCGTTTGCCCTGATCAGGCAGACCTTCCTNGATGCAGCCTGGTTCACGCAGCAGCAGCCGCGACCGTTCACTGATGACACGCTTGAAGCGTGGCAGGCGACGCAATCACTGCCCCAGATTATGGAAGTAGAAAACTGGCAGCAGGCGCTGACTGCAGACAAAGTTGGGGATGAATTCGATACCCAGTATATCCTGAAAACGGCCGGAGACAGCTACAAACGCGCAGATCTGATTGCGGCAACCGATGCCTCTCTGATCGTGCCCCTTAATTTTCCGGAAGCGCCTGAGGTGACTGATCCGATTGCTGCGGAAGATGTCTCTATGGGCGCGCTCAAGCATTGGGAACTGGCGCCGTTTAACGCGCACCTGCTCGTCGAAGCCGGTATAGAGTTTGCGCTGACCAGTGGCGCCGATCCTGGCTTCTGGTCCGATTTGAGAAAGGCCATNGCCAGCGGTCTGTCCGAGGCTGACGCCATTAATGCGCTGACCAGCGGGCCGGCGGCGATGCTCGGCGTATCTGATCAGATCGGGTCTCTGCGGGAAAACCTACTGGCGAATTTTCTGATTACCAACGGGCCGCTACTGGATGAAGAAACGGTCCTGCTGGAAAACTGGATAGCGGGCGAGCGCTATCTGCTCAACGAAGATTTCGACAGCCGGGCTGGTCGTTACCAGCTGAACGTAGGCTCTGAGACCTATGAACTCTCTCTGACTGTTGAGGGTGCCGAGCCCAGTGCAGAGCTGCTGTTGCCGGGTGACCAGACCCGACCGGTCAATCTGGAGCTGGGTTCGGATCTGATCACCCTCAATTTTGTCTACGATGAGGAAGGAAATCAGCTGCGCCTGACAGGCTGGTCGACCGAGCAGGGTTGGCAGGGTAATGCCTACACTCCGGCAGGAGAGCTGGTAAGCTGGTCTCTTGGCCAGCGTGGTGCCCCGGATTCAGCCAGTTCGGCGCGTAATGCGCTGGCTGCAGCGGATCTGCCAGCAGGTGTTTTGTATCCGTTCACCGCCTATGGCAGGGAAACGCTGCCCAGGCAGCAGGATTTCCTGGTTCGAGGTGCGACCGTCTGGACCAACGAGGCAGAGGGAATTGTTAACACCGATGTGCTAGTCAGAGATGGCCGCATAGCTGAGGTGGGCGACAACCTGTCTGCCACGGGAGTCGAGATGATTGACGGTGCAGGCAAACACCTNACCCCCGGCATTATTGATGAGCATTCCCATATTGCCCTGTTCAACATCAATGAGGGTCAGACTAACTCCAGCATGGTTCGCATGAAGGATGTGGTGGACTCGGAGAACATCAACATTTACCGGAATCTGGCCGGCGGCGTAGTGGCAGCACAATTACTGCATGGCTCGGCGAATCCCATCGGCGGGCAGTCTGCAATCATCAAGATGCGGTGGGGTGAGCCCGCAGACGGACTGCTGATTGAAGGTGCCGCGGAGTTTATCAAATTCGCATTGGGAGAGAACGTAAAACGATCTCGTAATCCGTTCTCATTTCGATATCCGCAAACCCGAATGGGCGTGGAGCAAGTTTTCGTAGACGCGTTTAGTCAGGCTCAGGAGTACGGAAAGACCTGGGAGGATTATAGAAATCTGTCGCGCGCGCAGCAGCGCAATACCTTATCGCCCAGGCGAGATTTGGTCGACGAGGCCATGCTGGAGGTCCTGAATAGCGAACGGTTTGTCACCAGTCATTCTTACGTTCAGTCGGAAATCAACATGTTAATGAATGTTGCCGATAGCTTTGGCTTCAATATCAATACTTTCACTCACATCCTAGAAGGCTACAAGGTTGCGGACAAAATGGCGGCCCATGGCGCTGGAGGGTCCACCTTTGCCGACTGGTGGGGCTACAAATGGGAAGTGCGCTATGCGATACCCTACAACGCTGCTTTAATGCAGCAGGCTGGAGTTATCGTAGCACTGAATTCCGACGACGCAGAAATGTCACGGCGTCTAAACCAGGAGGCTGCGAAAGCCGTGAAATACGGAGAAGTGAGCGAGATTGATGCGTTAAAGATGGTCACCTTAAATCCGGCGATACTTCTGCATCTCGAAGATCGTATGGGCAGCATCCGAGAGGGAAAGGACGCGGACCTTGTCCTATGGTCGGATCACCCGCTTTCAATTTACGCAGCTGCAGAGACGACCTGGATAGAGGGGACTCCGTATTACGATAAAAAAGAGGATGCTTTGCTCAGAGCTCGCATCGCCGCCGAGCGTGCAAGGATTATTGCTAAGATAACCAGAGGAGCAGCCAACCGATGAAAGGTATTGATCAGGCTAAAAGCATGTATCGCAAATGGCTGGATTGCTGCTGTCTTTTGGCCGTACTTTGCTTCGGTTCTTCATTTGGTATTGTTCCCACGCCTGCGCCGGATCAGGGCGGACCAATTGCACTAATTGGCGCAGTGATTCATGACGGAAATGGCAACATCATCGGAGATGGTGTGATCACTTTTGATGAAGGCATCATTACGGTGGTTGGCAGCGCTGACGACGCCATTGATCTCCAGAATCATGAAATTTTCGATCTGCAGGGTCGGCATGTCTATCCGGGATTAATTCTGCCTAATACGTCGCTGGGATTAGTCGAGGTTAACAGCGTGAGAGCGACACAGGATGTAGTGGAGGAGGGCGATATCAATGCAAGTGTGCGTTCAGCGATCGCCTATAACACAGATTCTGAAATCATTCCTACTAATCGCTTTAACGGGATTCTCACTGCGCAGGTTGCGCCTCAGGGCGGCTTGCTATCAGGCTCATCTTCAGTATTTAAACTAGATGGCTGGAACTGGGAGGATGCTTTGCTTTCCGAAGATGTCGGGCTTCACCTTCACTGGCCTGGTATGAAGCGTCGGCGCCGAAATCCCGAATCTGGTCAGTTTGAGCGAGTTATCAACGAAAATTACCAGGGCCAGACGCAGCTTTTGCACTCGCTGTTTCAGGATGCGGCTACTTACACAGGTGAGCCGCTCAATCTGAACCTTCAGGCCCTGCAGCCTGCGTTTAGCGGAAACGCCAAGCTTTTTATCCATGCTGACGAAGCAAAAGAAATAATCAGCGCGGTTCGATT
>PBHS01000011.1 GCA_002719575.1 Gammaproteobacteria bacterium
ATCTTTTTGCTTGCCAAGTGTTGTGAGGAAGGATCGTATGCGAGCATATGGGAAGCCCTTGGCTAACGTCAATCAGACGAATTTTAATGTATTTAGCAGCTGAAGCGCCTGCTCAGAAGATCGTAAAACGAAGTCTGCTGACCATTCTTCGACCCTTTCTTCTGGAGACAGATAGCCGTAAGCGGCAGCAACAGCGATCACATCAGCATTTTTAGCGGCTTGTATATCGCGGATGTGGTCGCCTATATACACGGTGCGTTCAGTGCGGCAGGACAGGCGGTCGCAAGCTAACAAAATGGCTTCGGGATGCGGTTTCCGCGCACTCACGTGATCGGGGCAGACCAAAACGCCGCAACGGGAAAGAAGATTCAAGTTTTCGAGTAGCCGAAGTGAATACATCTCTGGTTTGTTCGTGACGATTCCCCATGGGATTTTAGCCGCCTCAAGTTGATCAAGTAGATAATAGATTCCTGGATAGAGACTTGCTTGAGTATTGACTAACTGCTCGAAATACAAGTCCAGTAGACGCTGATTGAGAGGAGCAAAGCGGTAATCATTTTCCTCGATCTCAAATGCCAGCTGGACTAGTGCACGAGCACCGTCGGAGACAGTTTGCTGAACTCTATTGTCGGATATTGGCGGTCTATTTGTTTCAGCGGAGAGTCGTTTCAAAACCGCAATAAAGTCTGGTGCAGTGTCTATCAGAGTACCGTCGAGATCGAACAGCACACATTCAATGGACGTATCTAAAAACATAGCTAAGCCGGAGGTTTCTCGTAGCAGGCTATATAATTTACATCCACATTATTTTGCAGAAAGTACCGTTTGGTGAAAGGATTGTAGCCCATACCAATTTGGTCCTTGAGGGCTAGGTTTGCGTTTCGTGACCAGGTAGCCAGTTCTGACGGTTTGATAAATTTTGCGTATTCATGCGTTCCCCGAGGCAATAAGTTCAAGAGGTATTCAGCCCCGATAATGGCAAACAGGTAAGACTTTGGATTTCTGTTAATCGTGGAGAAGATGACCAGCCCTTCCGGTTTAACGAGTCGTTGACAGGCGGCAACCACTAGTGATGGGTCCGGTACATGTTCGAGCATTTCAAGACAGGTGACCACGTCATATTGCTCGGGGTGGGTTTCCGCGAACTCTTCCGCTGTGCTGTCCAGGTAGGATATGTCTAGGTCGCTCTCGAGCAGGTGCAGTTTCGCGACCGAAAGCGAAGCTTCAGCCTTGTCGATAGCGGTCACTGTAGCGCCATGATGCGCCATTGCTTCAGCCAAAATGCCCCCGCCGCAGCCAATGTCCAATACCTGTTTTTCCGCCAAATTGATGTGTCGGCTGATGTAATTGACCCGCAGAGGGTTAATGTCATGTAGCGGTTTGAACTCGCTGTTGGGGTCCCACCATCGAGATGCAAGCGCCTCAAATTTACTGATTTCGATATCGTCGACGTTTTTCATTTCCCAAAACTCATGTTGGACTGAAGTGAAAATTGCTTTTGCCAGTACTCTGCTCGAGCCATTACTAACGCTAGATCAAGGGTTTGCAGTTCACCATCAGAAAGCAGAGGAGTTCCGCCAACCCACACATGGCTCACATAACTCCCGTTACACGCGTAGACAAGATGAGAAATCGGGTTGTTAAGCGGCATCATACTGAGCGGCGTAAGCGAAACCGCGCAGAGGTCGGCGAATTTGCCCGTTTCGATACTGCCAATTTCGCTGTCAAGCCCAAGCGCCTTGGCGCCATTCAATGTTGCAATTTCAAGCGCCTGNTGGGCGTTCACCGCAGCAGCGTCATTAGCAATTGCTTTGGCAATCAATGCCATTAGATGCATCTCACCAAAAATATCAAGATCGTTGTTGCTGGCCGCGCCATCTGTACCCAGCGCGACGTTAACTCGATGATGAAGAAGTTGACCGACTTCGCAAAAACCGCTGGCCAATTTCATGTTGGAGGAGGGGCAGTGGATGACGCTGGCACCTTGCTTAGCCAACAACGCCATTTCTTTTGTTAGTAACTGTGTCGCGTGAACGCAGAGTAGCCGCGGGCTAATGATTCCAAGATCCTGCATTCTTTNTAAAGGACGCCGACCATCGGTGGCAACTGCGTCAATAATCTCTTGAGCAGTCTCATGTAGGTGCATATGTATTGGCACATCTAGCTCTTCAGCAAGTGCGGCGATTCGCACAACCGATTCGTCGGACACTGTATATGGGGCATGCGGGCCAAAGGCAGTACTAACCAACTCACTTGAGCGGTAGTCATCGTGAATTTGTATGGCTTTATAAATATATTCATCTGCGTCTTGGGCCCACACGCTTGGAAATTCGAGTACAGGGCTAGCTATTTGCGCCCTGATATGACAGTCGCGCGCAATTCTGGCAACTTCGTCTGCAAAAAAGTACATGTCCGCAAAGCAAGTTGTACCGGTTGAAATCATTTCTGCCAGAGCCAGCATTGCGCCATCTCGGACGAATTCTCTGCTCACATACTCGCTTTCCAGAGGCCAGATTCGCGTTTCTAGCCAGTCCTTCAGGGAAATATCGTCGGCCATTCCCCGAAATAAAGACATCGCAATATGACCATGCGCGTTAACTAAGCCGGGCATTAGAACATGATTAGGCAAGCATACTTTTGTTTTGGCTGAATGTTCTCTGGCTTCGCTTGATGGAACGATTGCGGTGATACGTTTATCGTTTACGATAACAGAGTGGTCTCGAAAAACGCGGCCGCCAGGATTGACCGGTATGAGGAAGGCAGCTTCAATAATTAGGTCGGCCTCAGCCTGGGATATTGAGTTCAATGCTCAAACCTCCGTGTTCTTTGCATGCCTAATCGGGTTGATTTTTTAGCATCGTTGATCGATTGATTATACCGATTCGCAGTTAAAAAGGCGCGCTCAGAATTTTGTGCTCGTAATAGAGCTAANCTACTGAAATATAAAGTGTAATTATTGTTAAAAATACTGACAAAGAGTGTCAATCACGAGTGGGAATGTGGTATACTTCAAACTCCCGCGGGCGGGCTGTCAAGCTTCGCGCTTCTGGCTATATCAAGTGCGAGCCCGGACTAAAAACTGGTTCATCAGCGTATTTTAATAAGCGTGGGTGCTCCCCTGTTTGGCCGGCCACAAGCGATTTGCCATTGCGCCGCGAATCAGGTCGAAGCCGAGCCAACCGCCTCCTTGGTGTAACGGGCGCATTGAATGCGCGAAATTCTAGGGAATCTCTAAAGCATGTCTGAATTTGCCAAGCAGGTGTCTCCGGTCGCACTTGAGAGCGAGATGCGGGAGTCCTATCTCGCCTACGCCATGAGCGTGATCGTCGGCCGTGCCTTGCCGGATGTCAGGGACGGTCTGAAACCAGTGCATCGCAGGGTCCTGTTTGCGATGAGAGTCCTGTCAAACGACTTTAACAAGCCGTACAAGAAATCCGCCCGAGTGGTTGGTGATGTGATAGGCAAGTATCATCCGCATGGCGATAACGCTGTCTATGACACGATCGTGCGGATGGCACAGGACTTCTCAATGCGTTATCCGCTGGTCGACGGTCAAGGAAATTTCGGGTCGATTGACGGAGACGCTGCGGCAGCCATGCGTTACACAGAGATCCGCATGGCGAGAATTGCCCATGACCTATTGGCGGACCTTGATAAAGAGACGGTTNATTTTTCCCCGAATTATGATGGCACTGAAGATATTCCCGATGTCTTGCCCACTCAAATTCCTAATCTTCTGGTTAACGGCTCCTCAGGTATTGCGGTTGGTATGGCGACCAANATTCCACCGCACAATTTACGNGAGGTCATTAGCGGAGCGATCGCCTTGCTCGACGATCCTGNCTGNGAGANTGATGCCTTGATGGAACANATCANGGGNCCTGACTTCCCAACTGCNGGNATCATCAATGGAAAAGCAGGGATAGTGCAGGCTTATCGAACGGGCCGTGGTCGAATTTATGTGCGCGCAAAAGCCGANATATTTCAGGATGATAAGAACGGCAAGCAATCAATNGTTGTCACAGAGGTCCCTTATCAGCTGAACAAGTCAAAGTTGATCGAGCGTATTGCCGAACTGGTAAAGGAGAAGAAACTCGAAGGTATCACTGANCTCAGAGATGAGTCAGATAAAGATGGTNTGCGCATCGTTATCGAACTGCGGCGNGGAGAAATCGGCGACGTNGTGCTTAATAATCTCTATGCGCAGACNCAGATGCAATCNGTATTCGGTATCAATATGGTTGCTCTTGTAGATGGGCAGCCTAGAGTTCTCAACCTCAAGGAAGTTCTTGAATCGTTTCTCCGGCATCGACGCGAGGTGGTCTCTCGACGAACGACATTCTTGTTGCGCAAAGCTCGGGAGCGAGGCCACATACTAGAGGGCCTTGCCGTGGCATTAGCGAATGTTGATGCGGTAATCGAATTGATTAAAACCTCCCTTTCGGCCTCGGAAGCAAGAGAAAAACTTTTAGCACGAGCCTGGAATTCTGAAAGCGTTCTCGAGATGCTCGGTGATGCGGTGCCGAATGCCTGTCGACCCGATGATTTAGATTTGCGATATGGGCTTAAAGATGGTGAGTACCTTCTGTCGCCGGAGCAGGCGCAGGCAATTCTTGACTTGAGACTGCACCGGCTGACGGGGCTTGAACATGAAAAACTCATAAACGACTATAAGGAGCTGCTCGGTCAGATTGCAGATTATCTCGACATCCTTGAACACCAACCGCGGTTACTTTCTGTGGTTAGAGAGGAGCTTGAAGGCGTCAGCGCAGAGTTTGGTGACGAGCGGCGTACAGAGATCATTGGTTCGCAGCAGGACCTGACAGTTGAGGACTTAATCTCAGAAGAGGATCGCGTTGTGACTATTTCGCAAGCCGGCTACGCAAAGACACAGCCGCTGGCCGACTACACTGCGCAGCGTCGGGGAGGCATGGGGAAAGCGGCCGCAAGCGTGAAGGATGAGGACTTTGTCGAGCACATTTTGATAGCCAATACACACGACACGCTTTTGTGTTTTAGCAGTGTTGGAAAAGTCTATTGGATAAAGGTCTATCAGATACCGGTAGCGAGTCGCGCGTCGCGAGGAAAACCTCTGGTAAACCTCTTACCATTGGAGAATGAAGAGCGCATAACCAGCATGTTGCCTGTAATCGACTATACAGATGAACACTTTGTCTTTATGGCCACATCCAATGGGACTGTCAAAAAGACCGCGTTGAGTAATTTTGCTCGTCAACGTAGCGTGGGATTGCGGGCGATTGAGTTAGACGAAGGAGATGAATTGGTGGGTACCGCCATCACTGATGGTGAGCAGGACGTGATGTTGGTCAGCAGCAGCGGAAAAGCGATTAGGTTTTCTGAGACAGATGTAAGGCCTATGGGCCGAACTGCAAGAGGTGTCAGGGGAATCAAATTGTCAGATGGTTTCCGAATGATTGCGCTGATCATTCCTGATTCAGATCGCTGCATCTTGTCGGTAAGTGAAAACGGGTATGGTAAACAGACTGAAAGCGATGAATTTCCTGTGTATGGTCGCGGTGGCCAGGGAGTCATTGCGATGCAAGCAAGTGAAAGGAATGGGCCCATTGTTGGGGCAGCCCAAGTCGCAAACGGTGATGAAATTATGCTTATTTCTGATAAAGGCACACTGGTACGCACGCGAGTTGACGAGGTTTCAATTCAGGGCAGAAACACTCAAGGGGTCAGACTTATACGGTTGAAAGACGGTGAGAAACTTGTTGGTCTGGAAGCTGTTCAGGACCCCGAGAAATCGCTTCCAGGGATCAGTGAATCAGATAGCACGCGGGTCAGTGGCGAAAATCGTTAACCGGATGAAACCAGAAGCGCTCCAGAGTAACAGAGCCCCGGCTTCGCACAAATATCCCTGGTAAATATCATTTATGTAAGAAGCAAGGATTGCCTGATGGGTAGTTGTTTACTTCCCAAAGATTTGTAGAGGGCCAATGCGCTTCAATGAATCTTCAGCCAGTATGACTAATAAACCTCTTAAAATCGCCTTTTTAGGTCCTCCAGGAACCTTCTCGCAAGCTGCTGTAATCAATCGTTTTGGTGCTGATTGCGAGCAACTACCCTGCAGCTCAATTGATGATGTCTTTACCGCCTTAGAACAGATGAGGGCCGACTATGGCGTCGTTCCAATCGAAAACTCAACTGAGGGTTCGGTCAACAACACGCAAGACTGTCTANTTGATACAGAGCTTTCGATTGTTGGTGAAGAAGTTATTGAAATCGAGCACNATTTGTTGGTNCCAAACCAAGCGGAAAACATGATCGTTAAGGTGATTGCTTCTCACAAACAATCACTAGCGCAATGTCGGGAGTGGATTCGAAGCAATTGCCCAGAAGCGGAGTTGCTTGAGTGTGCAAGCAANGCTGATGCTGCCAGCCGTGTTAATGCGGAAAAGGGCATTGCGGCAATTGCAGGTAGTCTTGCAGCCGAGGCNTACAACCTCAGAGTCTTGGCACAGGGTATCCAGGATAAGCAGCATAATCGCACAAGATTTATTTTGCTNCAGCGAGAGCAAGCTGCACCCTCTGGTGAAGATAAGACGAGTATTCTGGTCTACACTGCAAATGAACCTGGAGCACTATTTCGTTTGCTCGAGCCATTTCAGCGTCTTCAAATAAACCTNTCTAAAATCGACTCGCGTCCGTCTAAGAAAGAGGCNTGGGCCTATGTATTCTTNATTGATTTTGAAGGCCANGTNGACGACAAGAAAATTGTGACGTTGTTCGACNGGCTAAGGTGCTGTGCAGAGGAGATCAAAATTCTTGGCTCGTATCCGGCTCACAATCAGCGTGCTTTAAANCGAACCGTNAATGTCTCGAATGCGCTGCAGCGAAGCAGCCAGATTAGGCAAGAAAGCGCTCGATTCGCTCCGCTAAAAAGTAAAACAGTAGGNATTATTGGACTCGGAATGATTGGTGGAAGTATCGCGCTGGGTCTTCGCAGANTATTTCCCGATCTCNATATCCTCGCNGCGGATCCCGATACGAAAGCCCTGCAAGCCGCAAAAAATGAGGGGACCTTAACTCGAGCTAATAATGTTGANGAGCTAATNGCTTCTGCGGACCTAATAGTGCTCGCGGTGCCCCCGCTGGCGTTGACGAGTTACCTTCCGAAGTTACAGCAGCTTGGAAAGCCGGAAGCTGTTTTTACGGATGCGGGTAGCGTTAAATCCCANATCACCGCGAATCTTGTCGACTTTGAAACTGGGTTTTCAGCGCGATTCGTTCCCGGACACCCAATTGCNGGATCTGAAAAAAGTGGCTATGCCTCNGCGAGGGCCGATTTGTTTGANNGTCGCAGGGTTATACTGACTCCCNACGCTGGTAGCAGTGTGGTAGCAGTCGCGGAGGTTCATCTATTGTGGCGAGCTCTTGGCGCCGAGGTTTTGGGAATGACTCCGGCGAGGCATGACGAAATTCTTGCGGNAACAAGCCACCTACCCCATCTNTTGGCTTATTCGATCGTTGATTTATTGCGCCATCAGGATGCAAGCGAAGAGATATTTCNCTACGCAGCAGGGGGGTTTGCCGACTTTAGCAGAATAGCCTCAAGCAATGCGCAGATGTGGTCAGACATTTTTGTCTCTAACGCGGACGCAACAGAAGCNATCTTAGCGCAATACATTCGGTATCTCGGCNAAGTAAAGCAGNTTATTGAGCATCGGCGAGGACAAGATTTGAAATTACTATTTCAGCGAGCTAAAGACGCCAGAGATAATTTTTTTGTTAATCACCAGAACTTTTCAAGAGCGACGACAATGACTAATGACGCGAAAACTTATCGACTCAGACCTGGAGGTTCAATTTCTGGCGTCCTAAGGGTTCCGGGCGACAAATCAATGTCGCATAGAGCGGTNATNTTTGGTGCGCTCGCAAAAGGAGTNACTCGAGTAGAAGGGCTTCTCGAAAGCGAAGATGTTATGAACACCTTGGCAGCCTTCAGAGAAATGGGAGTCACGTTTGTTGGGCCAGATGCCGGAGAATTNACCATCTATGGAGTAGGTATGCAGGGGCTAAAAGCTCCTCGGGCACCGCTCTATCTGGGGAACAGTGGCACCGCCTTGCGGTTATTGGCAGGTCTCATGGCGGCCCAACCTTTTGAGTCGCGTTTGACCGGNGATGAATCACTCAGCTCCCGGCCGATGGAGCGGATAGTAAAGCCATTGACAGAAATGGGTGCGACTATAAAGATGTCTGAAGAGGGTACGGCACCGCTCGAGATCANGGGCGCTGATTTAAAGGGTATTGANTATGATATGCCAGTGGCCAGTGCTCAGGTNAANTCCAGTTTGCTGCTGGCCGGACTCTTTGCTGAAGGACTTACCAGAGTGACTGAGCCTGCGATCTGTCGTGACCATTCTGAGCGGATGCTGCGTGGCTTTGGCTACGAACTGGAGGGTGGATACCCGGAACCGGATGTTTCNCTCTATGGTGGAGGCATGNTGCGAGCCACTAATATCGATGTCCCTGCAGATATCTCCTCAGCCGCGTTTTTTCTGGTAGCAGCAGCTATCACTCCCGGTGCGCGCTTAACATTGCAGCATGTGGGGGTCAATCCGACACGGACAGGAGTTCTTGANATNCTCANACAAATGGGTGCCGATCTGNACCTNGACAATGAATGTGAAGTTGGTGGTGAACCTGTGGCCGACATCACAATTCGTCATGCGCCGCTTGCCGGTGTCGAGATTGATCCGGCGCTAGTGCCTCTGGCGATAGACGAATTCCCAGCGCTNTTCGTTGCCGCGGCCTGTGCTGAGGGAAGAACGATTCTTCGCGGNGCTGAAGAATTNAGGGTAAAGGAAAGTGATCGTATTGAGGTCATGGCGGCTGGACTTCGGATGCTGGGTGTAAGTGTTGAGACCTTCGAAGATGGAATTGCCATTGCGGGAGCGCCTGAATTTACTGGGGCGATAATTCATAGCCATGGGGATCATCGAATTGCGATGGCTTTCGCTGTAGCTTCACTGCGAGCACAATCCGAGATCACCATACAGCAATGTCAAAACGTGGCAACTTCATTTCCTGGCTTCCTGNAGCTTGCGAACAAAGTAGGACTTAANATAGAAGAGCTAATTGATTGACTTTCAGCGAAATACCAGTGATTGCTATTGATGGGCCTTCAGCGACTGGCAAGGGAACACTCGCGGCCTCGCTGGCGGCCCATATGAGGTTCCACCTTCTTGACAGTGGAGCGCTTTATCGGATTTTAGGATTAGCTGTGGCGAGGGCGGGAGTTAGCCTTGATGAACCAGAGACTATTGCGCAATTTGCGCGAAATCTGGACATAAAATTTGGTTTGCATGGGCCGGGCAGCGTTGCGCTAGACGGAGAAGACGTCTCGTTGATGATACGAACTGATCTTGGCAGCGATATGGCATCGAAAGTGGGGTCTATTCCGGCCGCCCGAGAAGCTTTGCTTGATCGGCAATTGGAGTTTCGGCAAAGCCCTGGCTTGGTGGCAGACGGCAGGGACATGGGCACTGTTGTATTCCCCGATGCCAGTGTTAAGTTTTTTCTGACAGCCAGTATCGAGGCTCGCGCGAAAAGGCGTTATAAGCAGTTGTTAGATAAGGGAATTGATGCTATATTTCCGACCCTTTTGCGAGAGCTAGCCCAACGAGATGCGCGCGATCAAAATCGCTCAGTCTCTCCAATGCAGCCTGCCGACGATGCAATCGTTATCGACACCACTGAGCTGAATCGCGACGAGGTGATGGCAAGGGTTGTCAAAGGGGTGGCGGTTGCGCTTCAGCGCAAAAGGTAACCGGCCTCTCGCAATCTTTTTTGGTATCTCCGCTCTACTTCTCCCAGTCTGGGTAGCGGCTGATTTTCTTTTACAACCCCATGATGACTGGATCACGGGAACGGTTAGGAGGCGTGTTACCGGAGCTTCCGACCGATCAAATTTGTGGATAATTTAATGGGCGAGAATTTTGCTGAACTATTTGAACAAAGCCTGAAGCAGGTCGATATGACGCCTGGTGCGATCGTGACCGGCACCGTAATAGACATCGACAGTGACTGGGTCACCGTCCACGCGGGCTTAAAATCGGAAGGGGTCATACCTCGCAATCAGTTCCTTGACGAGCAGGGTAGCCTCGCTTTGGCAGTTGGTGACGAGGTAAAAGTCGCACTCGAGACGGTGGAAGATGGCTTCGGAGAGACGCGTTTGTCTCGGGAGAAAGCGAAGCGTGCAGAGTCTTGGATGGAGTTGGAAGCTGCGCATGAGAAGAATGCAATTGTTACCGGTGTGATTAATGGCAAGGTCAAAGGTGGTTTCACGGTCGATCTCAACAACATCAGAGCGTTCCTGCCCGGTTCACTAGTCGATGTAAGGCCCATTCGCGATACGATACACCTTGAGGGACAGGAGCTTGAATTCCGCCTGATCAAGTTGGATCGCAAGCGCAACAACGTTGTGGTTTCGCGTCGGGCGGTGCTTGAGTCAGTCAGCAGCGAAGAGCGCGATGCGCTGCTTGATAAATTGCAGGAAGGCATGGCTGTGAAGGGTATCGTTAAGAACCTTACGGATTATGGTGCCTTTGTTGATTTAGGAGGCGTAGACGGTTTGCTGCACATAACTGATATGTCATGGAAGCGAATTAAGCATCCTAGCGAAATTGTAAATGTCGGCGACGAAATTGATGTCAAGGTGCTCAAGTACGACCGCGAGCGTAATCGCGTTTCACTTGGTCTTAAGCAGCTCGGTGAGGATCCTTGGGTTGCCATCAAGGCTCGCTATCCTGAGCATTCCAGGGTAAAGGCAGTGGTCACTAATCTCACCGATTACGGCTGTTTCGCCGAGTTAGAAGAAGGGGTAGAAGGGCTAGTACACGTCTCTGAAATGGACTGGACAAACAAAAATATACATCCATCTAAAGTAGTACAACTGGGTGATGAGATTGACGTAATGGTGCTGGACATTGATGAAGAGCGCCGACGAATCTCGCTTGGTATTAAGCAATGCTTTCAGAACCCTTGGGACGGCTTCGCCGAAAGGTTTCAGAAAGGAGACAAGATCTCTGGCAGTATTAAGTCAATTACAGACTTCGGTATTTTCATTGGCCTCGACGGCAACATTGACGGGCTCGTTCACCTGTCTGATATTTCATGGGACGAGACGGGCGAAGAAGCAGTGCGCAAATACACCAGGGGCGACGAAATCGAGACAATCATCCTTTCAATTGACTCCGAGCGTGAGCGAATTTCGCTGGGGATTAAACAACTCGAAGGAGATCCATTTATGGACTATGTTGGTCAGTTTGAGAAGGGCAGTGTCGTTAAAGGTACCGTTGTTTCGGTGGACGCAAAGATTGCTGTTCTGACTCTGGCCGACGGAGTCGAGGGGACCCTTCGCGCGTCAGAAATCAGCCGTAATAAAGTGGAAGACGCACGAAATGTGGTGAAGGAAGGCGAAGAAGTTGAGGTCAAGGTTGTAAGTGTTGACCGGAAAAACCGTGCTCTCAGCCTGTCAGTTAAGGCGATCGAGATTGACGATGAGAAAGCGGCGATTCAAGAGCATAAGAACTCTGATTCTGCTGATGTTTCTCCAGGAACCATTGGTGATCTTATCAAGGCGGAAATGGATAAAAACTAGTTGTTACAATGGCTTACGTTCTGATAACCTAGGTTTAAGGTACCGCTTCGGTTAGAGTAACGCAGTCAGCCACCAGGATAGGGGGATAACGATGACAAAGTCTGAGCTAATCGATCGCATTGCGGATAAACAGAGTCAGTTATCCTCTAAAGACGTTGAGTTAGCGGTCAAAGCGGTGCTCGAATATATGTCGCAGGTTCTTTCTGACGGCGGCCGGATAGAAATTCGGGGCTTTGGTAGCTTTTCGCTGCACTATCGGGTTCCGCGCATTGGCCGAAACCCAAAAACCGGGACTCCGGTAGCTTTGAATGGCAAGTATGTGCCCCATTTCAAACCCGGAAAGGAACTTCGCGATAGAGTTAACGGAGGCATGCTGGCCGAGAGCTTGTTCTGACCTTGCCTGCTCACTGAAGAAAGCCTTTTATTTGTTGCAACAAAGCGTCGAAGCTTGGCACTGGCGCGCTGATCGTCTCCAAGCGCCCAACCTACCTGAACGCGGACAATCCAAACTCATGCCTGCCTTACCTTCGATTAGCGCGATAAGCTGCGATTCATGCGAAATCTAAACAACTTGCTGACTGGATTCTTTTTGCTGTCGGTGTTTTTTGGTGCGATCACGTTCTCTCACTTTAACACTGAATTAATCAGTATCAACTTCGGTAATTTTGTATTCTCACCGTTGCCGGTTTCAGCCTTGATAATCGGCGCGTTTGTCTCAGGTGGAACTTTAGGTTTGATTCTGGGGCTGAAATTTTTCTATCAGCTAAAGTCACGAGCTGAGCTAATACGATTGACCAAAGAGCTCGAAAATGCCCGTCGGGAGATAAAAAAATTGCGCAATTTGTCCTTACGGAAACTGACATAGATGGAGGGAGTTGGGATTTATTCGCTGCTGTTGGTAGCGATTTTTGCGGGCTGGCTACTCGGAAGAATAAGCTTACGCCATAAAAGACCCTTNCCAAAGAGATCGCAAGATGTTTTCCATGAATATTTCGCTGGTCTAAACTACCTGCTGAATGATGAGCCCGACGAAGCTATTGACACATTCATAAAAGCGTTGGAGGTTAATGGAGAGACNATCCAAACACATCTCGCGCTTGGCGCGCTGCTTCGGCGCCGAGGCAAAGTCGACAAAGCTGTCAAAGTNCATCAGGCGCTGTTGGCCCGCCCTGGGCTCGAGACCCAGTTAGCCGATGCTTCGCGTCTTCAGCTTGCGAAGGACTACATTGCGGCAGGTCTTCTTGATCGAGCTGAGCGCTTGTTGAAAGAGCTATCGGAGGGGAAGACTGAAAGCAAGTGGGATGCCCTTCCGCTTCTGGTAAGCATTTACCAGCTAGAAAAAGAATGGCACAGTGCGATTATTTGCACAAAAGAGCTCCTCACGCATTCTCGGTTTCGGAGGAGCAAGGAATGGAATGCACGTGCAGTTCATTATCACTGCGAAATAGCAGAAGACCTNGTCGCACAGGGGCTTTTGTGCGAAGCCAGGCAGCAGCTGCGAATAGGTGCTGGAATTCAGCGCCAGCATCTAAGAGCAAGTTTGTTAATGGTTCGGCTTGAGTGTGAATCTGGTAACCACAAGAAAGCTATAAGGGTCAGCAGACGCATCGCGGAACAAAACCCTCGGGTTTTTCCCCAACTACTCGACGCGATGGCAACTAGCTATTCCGAACTTGGTCGGGAAGATGAGTTCTTCAAATTTCTCGATAGGTTCGTTGAAGTGCAGGCGGATCCGGTTGCTGTGCGTCTGATGTCTCAATTCATCTGTGAGTCTCAGGGGCTTCCCAGTGCGATTCGCTATCTGCGTAAGCAACTTGATGCGCAGCCCTCGCTAACGGCAGCTGCTAAGCTGCTGGAACTTGACGCAATTTCCAATAGGGAGAATCATGAAGTGTTTGGNGATCTTGAGAAGATTCACCAAGTACTATTGGATGTATTGACTACGCGAGCTGGGTACCAGTGCAACCACTGTGGTTACGAAGCGAGGCAGTTATATTGGCTTTGTCCCGGGTGTCAGAGTTGGGATAGTATCCAGCCCAAGCTTGAGGAAGGATTTTAAAGACTGCGAGGGCCTTCCGTAAGGCACGGGAGCATGCAGGCTATAACTTAGTTGCCCACAACCTGCCGCATGCGCTCAATGGTTAGCTTAATTAGAATCAGATAGCATACAAAAAGGGACTCACGTGACTGAGAAGAGGATAATTATTGCGCTGGATTTTCCAACTGCCGATATCGCGGAACTGTTTCTGTCTAAATTAGATCCCGCAAATTGCAGGGTAAAAATTGGCAAAGAGTTATTCACAGCCGCAGGGCCAGAATTTGTTCGGCGCGTTGTAGAGAAGGGCTTTGACGTCTTTCTTGATCTAAAGTTCCATGATATTCCAAATACCGTGGCTAGGGCCGTTCGAGCTTCTGCGAAGTTGGGAGTTTGGATGATAAATGTTCATGCGTCCGGAGGAGTCACGATGATGAGTGAAGCTCGCGCAGCACTGGAAGAGTTCCCTAGCAATCGTCCGCTGTTGATCGCAGTAACAGTTTTAACGAGCTTAAATGAGAGTGAACTCACTAGACAAAATGTCTATTGTAGTCCAGCAGAGCAGGTTGATCGCTTGGCCGAATTGACGTTCGAAGCGGGACTGGATGGAGTTGTCTGCTCGGCTGCAGAGGCTCCATTGTTGAGAGGAAAACTTGGCGATGACTTCATCTTAGTGACGCCCGGTATCAGGCGAACCCAGGACGCTAAATCCGATCAAAAGAGGGTGGTTGGCCCGACTGAAGCATTGGCAATGGGCAGCACTTACCTGGTGATCGGGAGGCCTGTCACCCGAGCGGCCTCTCCTGTGCACGCCCTAGAGGAGCTTAATTCCGCTGTCGCTCGCGCTCACTGAGATTTAAACTACTTTCAAAACAGGAGATGCTTGGCTTTGATTGTTAACCCAACCAAGGCTAAAAGCTCTGTGGCCTCTTGGAAAATCTTTTTTAGGTTTCCTGCCCTGGAGGAATTGATTGCGGTTCGTGGTATCGCGGCGGCAACTTTTCAAAAAAGCGAGATGATCCTGATCACAAAAGATTACATTTGAGCTGTACACGCTGCTCTGGCGTAACACAGAGACGCCCAAAATATTGAAAAATTCCGACTGGTTTCGCGGTATACTCACCCAAGATGAGTTTGGCTACAAGGTCGGCGTTTATGAATACTCTGGTTTTGCTGACAGCAAGCTTTGTAGTTTCGGTCATTCTAACTGGTCTGCTAAGGACCGTAACGAATCACAAAAAGATGCTCGACAAACCCGTGGCCCGATCATCTCACTCCAGGCCAACGCCAGTCGGCGGCGGGCTTTCCGTGGTGCTTCTGGTTTTTGCGGCGTCAGCTTACTCATTTTTAACAGGTCAGCTTAGTGAAAGTGTTTTTTTCTCGCTCTTCGGCGCATACGCCATTGCATGGATAGGCCTGGTTGATGACTTGAAGAACGTCCACGCGCTCTGGCGAATTCCGCTACATTTTGGCGCAGCTTCGTGGTCGTTATTCTGGTTAGGAGAAATTCCAGCGCTCGATTTTGGGTTTTTCACTATTCTTGATCAGACAATACTGCTCCCTTTAGCCCTAGTGGCACTTGTTTGGCTTACTAATCTGTTTAATTTCATGGATGGCATAGATGGGTTAGCGGGTGCAGAGTTGATTTTCGTCACTGGGTTTTCGCTTTTGGCAGGCATCAATGGGCTCGATATGGGAGGGGCTATGCTGTTAACAGTGGCTTGTGCCTCAGCGTCAGGTTTTCTGATCTGGAATTGGCAGCCAGCGCGAATTTTTATGGGTGATGTAGGAAGTGGCTTTGCGGGGTTTTTTGTTGGTCTGATGGCCCTAATTACTGTGCAGGCAGGCGTCATGACTTATTGGACATGGTTGATTTTGTTAGCGATTTTTGCGATTGATGCGACCATGACGCTGTGTCGTCGATTTTTGAACGGTGAGCGATGGTTCGAAGGGCATAATACTCATGCTTATCAGCATGCTTCCAGAAAGTTCCAGAGTCACAGTAAAGTGACGATAGCAACAATACTAATAAACTTATGCTGGCTGACCCCGTTAGCAGTAGCCAGCGTACTATACCCAAGCCTCGGCGGCTTTTTCAGTTTGATTGCTGCAGCGCCCTTGGCTATGCTCGCTCTCGGCTTTGGCGCGGGGCGGCACTAACTGGCCTGGAGAAAATATGCGGATCCATACAATCCCTCTATCTCGATCTTTAAAGCAAGCGCTCATGATGTTTGCTGATGCGCTTATGCTGTTCATGTCTCTTGGCTTTTCATTCGCGTTGCTAGACGGTGATGCATTCGGTCAGGGGCAGCGGATATATGGCTATTTCACTTTGGCTACGGCTCTGAGTATCGTGTTTTTCGCTCGGCTTGGCTTATACAGGATCGTCTTGCTCTACATGGGGCTGCAGGCTGGTTTCCTGATCCTGCAGGCGGTGACATTTGCCACTGCGCTTTTGGCGGCGACCTATTTCTTGACAANCTCGGCCGCTGCCAATGATTTTTCTGTTCTGCTAATTTTTTGGATGATATCTCTTCTTCTTATTGGCGGGAGCCGGNTCTTTGTGAAGGNACTGCTTCAGGGCCTAATTCAGAATTTCCGGCCAAAAGAACCAATTATCATTTACGGTGCTGGCAGCTCGGGGATGCAGTTGGTAGTGGCTTTGCAAAATGGTGACCAATTTCTGCCGGTAGCTTTTGTGGATGATCATCACCGCATGATTGGTAGTTCGGTGCATGGAATCCGGGTNTACAGTCCCAACTCGCTNTACGAACTTATTGAAACGTACTCGGNTCGTCAGATTTTGTTGGCNATTCCNTCCGCAACTCACGCNGAGAGAAAAGAGATTCTGAATCGGCTAGAGCATTTGCCAATTCANGTAAAAACTGTGCCTGATTTATTCGATATGGTGTCCGGAAAGGTTGGCGTAGATGAGATCAGGGATATCGATATAGAGGATCTCCTCGGAAGAGAAATTGTGCCGCCTGACCCTCAACTGTTGGGTGCTTGCATTACCGGGCAGGCGGTAATGGTAACTGGCGCTGGTGGTTCTATTGGTTCCGAGCTCTGCCGTCAGATTGTTACCATTAACCCGTCTCGTCTGGTCATATTGGATGCCTTTGAATTTGGTCTATACGCAATCGAAGCTGAGCTACGTGAGAAGCTAAAATTAATTGAAGGCGGTGAGAATATCTCGATTGTTGCCTTGCTTGGATCNGTCTGCAATCGNGCATTAATGGANAATACCATCAAAACGTTTGGGGTGGAGACTGTTTATCACGTGGCTGCTTACAAGCAAGTGCCTTTGGTGGAGAAGAACATAGTGGAAGGAGCGCAAAATAATATTTTTGGAACGCTGACATCTGCTCAAGCGTCGGAGGATTTCGGTGTTAAAAACTTTGTTCTGATTTCGACAGACAAGGCGGTCCGACCTACTAATTTTATGGGTGCAACAAAACGGTTCGCTGAGCAGGTACTGCAAGCTATGGCTCAGCGATCCAGCAATACACGATTTAGTATGGTTCGNTTCGGCAATGTGCTGGGCTCTTCAGGATCGGTAGTGCCGTTATTCCGCCGGCAGATCAGCACGGGCGGGCCTATTACTGTGACGCATCCGGAAGTGACTCGCTACTTTATGACGGTCCAGGAGGCGGCTCAGTTGGTTATTCAGGCGGGTTCAATGGCGAAGGGCGGGGACGTATTTGTTCTCGACATGAATGAGCCAATCAGAATTGTAGATTTGGCTAAAAAGATGGTGCACCTGATGGGCTATGACGTCAAAGATGAAAACGCTTATCGTGGTGATATTGCCATTGAATACACTGGTTTGCGACCCGGGGAGAAGCTTTATGAAGAGCTTTTGATTGGTGAGTCAGTAACAGGAACTGAGCATCCCAAAATCATGCGGGCTGAAGAAGATTTCTTGGTTTGGGAGGAGCTTCAAGTTTTACTGGCCAGGCTGCAGCTGGCGTGTAAGGAAATGACTCTGGCTGAAATTCGAGCGGTTTTGCTCGAAGCCGTGGATGGGTTCGAACCCAAGGAAAAAATTAGTGATCCACTTTGGGATATTCAGTCTGAAGTGGCCCCAGCAGCATGCCTAAGTGGCGATGCCTCAATCGCAACGGTGGAAGGTGAGTCAGCGACAGTGACTCGCCTTTTCAAAGAATAAAAAACTCCCCGGCAAAAAGAACCCCTGGGCGACGCTAATCTTCCCGTCTCGCCGAAATTATGACTATTGGCTCAGTGGGGACGTCGTTATAAGGACCGCTGCGGCCGGTATTCACATCTGCTATTTCGTCAACGACTTCCATACCTTCAACAACTTCGCCAAACACAGCGTATCCGAATCCTCTGGGGGTGTCGTCTGTGTGATTCAAGAAATCGTTATCGACTAAGTTGATGAAAAATTGGCTGGTTGCACTGTCTACAGAATTGGTCCGTGCCATGGACAGGGTGCCCCGATTGTTTGGCACGTCTGTCTTTGCCTCGTTCTTGATGGGCTCGAAGGTCGTAAGTTGTACCATGTCGGAGTCGAAGCCGCCCCCTTGAATCATAAATCCATCGATCACTCTATGAAAAATCAAGCCGTCATAAAGCCCGTTGTCAGTGTAGCGAAGAAAGTTCTCCACACTGATTGGCGCTTTATCTGCCCAAAGTGCTATGCGAATCGTGCCTTTACTCGTTTCCATCACTACAATCGAGTCGTCTTTCGCTATCGCTGACGTGCCAAAACTAATAATCAGTGCTGCAAAAAGTGATCGAATCATTCAGGTGTCTCCGTTTTTTCAAATGCTTATTNCTTTACTATACCTTAAATCTATGGATGCCAACCACTTAATCCTTTCTGTCGGCAGGCTGTGCTGGCGTGAGATGAGTTCAGAGAAGCTTGTTGCAGAGAGNGCTTGAGGNGTGAGCGGNGCGCGAGCGGTGCCAACAAAACAAGTAAAGAATGGCTGCCCAACCTGGACTCGAACCAGGAACCAAGTGATTAACAGTCACCTACTCTACCATTGAGCTATTGGGCAGCAGAGTCACCTTTACTGTCACCCTCTGGACTTACTGCGAGGCAAAACTAGAGAGAGGGTGACCGAATTCCGGAAAAGGCGCGTAGTCTAATGAGAAAATATAAAGCGGTCAACCTCAACGGTCTTTCTTGCCAAAATCAACACAATTTATTTGTCCTGACGGCCTTCGCGCTTCACCCTAGATAAGGGCGATTGGTTGGTCTTGAGGGTTTATTTACAGAAGAGCCATGTCGAAACAATTTATCCTGAAATCAAAGTTCAAACCTGCAGGTGATCAGCCTGGTGCAATTGCCAAACTGGTGGAAGGTTTGGCGGACGGCCTTCACGCTCAGACGCTCCTGGGAGTTACCGGCTCCGGAAAAACTTTCACTATTGCAAACGTCATAGAGGCAGTTCAACGACCCACACTGGTGATGGCGCCAAATAAAACGCTTGCTGCACAGCTTTACGGTGAGTTCAAAGAATTCTTTCCCAAAAACGCCGTGGAATACTTTGTTTCCTATTACGATTACTATCAGCCTGAGGCGTACGTTCCTTCTTCCGATCTTTACATTGAAAAAGACGCATCGGTTAATGATCACATTGAACAAATGAGGCTCTCCGCAACGAAGGCTCTGCTAGAGCGTCAAGATGTCATAGTTGTCGCCACTGTCTCAGCTATCTATGGTCTTGGGGATCCAAGCTCTTACTTACAAATGGTTGTGCATCTCGATCGGGGCGACAAAATGGATCAGCGACAATTGTTGAGGCGACTCACAGACCTGCAGTACACCCGAAACGATGTGGAACTGAGAAGGGCAACTTATCGCGTTAGGGGAGATGTCATAGATATCTATCCCGCCGAGTCTGAGCGGAACGCAATCAGAATTGAATTATTTGACGATGAGATCGAGAAGCTTTCTTACTTTGACCCTCTGACTGGAGCCTTGATCAAAGAAGTGCCGAGGCTCACAGTTTTCCCGAAGTCTCATTATGTAGCTCCGCGTGAAAAACTTCTTAGCACGTTGGATGAAATTCGAGTTGAACTCAAGGAGCGCCTCTCGCAGTTGCAAAGCAACAATCGGCTGGTGGAAGCGCAGAGACTCGAGCAGCGAACTAAATTCGATCTTGAAATGATTCAGGAATTGGGATTCTGTAATGGTATCGAGAATTATTCGCGCTATCTGTCTGGGAGGTCTGCGGGAGAACCNCCGCCNACCCTGTATGACTATCTNCCGNAGAACGCCTTGNTTGTNGCAGACGAGTCTCATGTCTCGATACCGCAGTTAGGGGCAATGTATAAGGGCGATCGTTCGCGCAAGGAAACCCTGGTGGAATATGGTTTTCGCTTGCCGTCTGCATTGGATAATCGGCCCTTGCGATTTGAAGAATGGGAGCACCTAGCCCCGCAAATTATCTATGTTTCTGCGACTCCTGGTCCCTATGAAAGTGAGCATGAAGGACAACAGGTACGTCAGGTGGTTCGTCCAACTGGACTAGTTGACCCAGAATTGGAGGTGCGTTCGGCCTCGAGTCAAGTGGATGACTTATTGTCCGAAGTTAACAGGGTGGTGGCGAAGCAAGAGCGCGTCCTCGTTACTGTTTTGACCAAGCGTATGGCAGAGGATCTGACGGACTATCTCGCGGAGCACAGTGTACGGGTTCGCTATTTGCATTCCGATATCGACACAGTGGAGAGATCTGAAATTCTCCGCGATCTGAGACTAGGGCATTTTGACGTGCTTGTGGGCATAAATCTGTTGCGAGAAGGCCTTGATATTCCAGAGGTCTCCCTCGTTGCTGTATTCGATGCTGATAAAGAGGGTTTTCTCCGTTCTGAGCGATCACTGATCCAGACTATTGGTCGAGCAGCGAGAAATCTGAATGGCAAAGCAATTCTTTACGCAGACATAATTACCGGCTCGATGAAAAGAGCCATGGAGGAGTCGAATCGAAGACGAGATACGCAGCTTTCCTACAACCTCGAACATAACATTATCCCTAGAGGGGTCAGCAAGCAAATTGTTGATGTCATGGAAGGCGCTTACGCCAAGCAGGGCTCAGACTCGCGGCGATCAAATCGCTTAGTAGCTTATAAGGAGAACACTTATGCGAGTATTGATTTCTCTGATCCGGATGAAATCCGCAGGGAAATTGCCCAGCATGAATCCCTCATGTATGAGCAGGCAAAAAATCTAGCTTTTGAAGAAGCAGCAGCTACNCGTGATCACATTGAAAAGCTTAAGCAAAGGATGCTTAGGTAATGACTTGAAATGTTTCCGTGGATAAATGCGTCGACACGGGTNCGAGTAATTCCGTATAATTTGANGTNNTNANCGTCNANNNCACTATCTNGGAAATTCACGATTGANTNCATCGGCTTACTAGGCAAAAAAACAACAGGCGCGTAGCTCAGTTGGTTAGAGCGCTACCTTGACATGGTAGAGGTCACCAGTTCGAATCTGGTCGTGCCTACCAAGCATA